>NZ_JADOVJ010000001.1:4307500-4998750 GCF_015752315.1 Nocardioides luteus | reverse complement strand
GCTGCGCGACTACCGGGCCGTCGACGGGACGTACGACGCGGTGGTCTCGGTCGAGATGATCGAGGCCGTGGGCGAGCGGTTCTGGCCGGTCTACTTCGCGAAGATCGACGAGGTCCTGGCCCCGGGCGGCACTGCGGTGATCCAGGCGATCACCATGCCGCACGACCGGATGCTCGCCACCCGCAACATCGAGACCTGGATCACCAAGTACATCTTCCCCGGCGGCCTGCTGCCCTCGACCGAGGCGATCACCGCTGCCACCGAGGCGCACACCCGGCTCCGGATGCGCAGCCGGCTCTCCTTCGGCCCGCACTACGCCGAGACGCTGCGGCGCTGGGACCTCGCCGTACGCGACCGGGCCGACGAGGTCAGGGCGCTCGGCTTCGACGAGACCTTCCTGCGGATGTGGCACTTCTACCTGGAGTACTCCCGGGCCGGGTTCGCGGCGGGTTACATCGACGTCCAGCAGCTCACCTTCACCCGCGACGAGGCTCGTTGATCCGCGACCTGCTCCTCGAGACGGAACCGTCCTTCCCACCGCCGGAGCGCGTGTCCGGTCATCTCGATGTGATGGACTTCCTCTTCAGTGACAGACTGGGTCTTGCTCGCCGAGAAGTAGAGCGGGACGCCTGCCGCCCAACCGTCGGTGGGCTCCGTCAGACGGCTTCCCACAGCAAGAACTGCCATTCCGCCTGTGATCACTTAACGCCGATCGAACACGAAGTCCCTCACGGCAAGTCACGAGCTTCGCGTGCCGTACTCGCGGGACGCCATAGACCTGCTGGATCGACCCTCGCGTCGAACTGATCAGGAATTGAGAGGTCGGAGTTCGGGGCCGGATTGGCTACCGGCAAATGAACCGGCTGCGAGTCCTCCGGGCGGTTGGCACCTAGAGCCCGCGAGAATCGGGCCTTGGCCTCCGCGTCGCCTGCGCCAAGGCAGTGTCGAGCATGGCCTGCATATGCGGCCGCGGCTCCCGAGCCGACCCCGCTTGCTCCCAGGTGGAGATCGTGCGGGCCGGTACGCCCAGAAGCTCGGCGAAATCGCGCACGCTGAGGCGCAGCGCCACTCTTCGCAGCAGCCGCGCTTCCGCCCCGGTCCAGGTGTCCATCTCTGGCACCACACCAGGTCCGAGTACCGAAAGGCAGGGTAAGGGCGACGGAAGGGCGACACCTGGACGTTACTGCGAGCCCGAACCTTGAGGAGGCTTGAGAACGACACCCGGCAGCGGCCAGAACGAACGAGTCGCTGGTGCCGGGGTCCGCAAAAAGGAAGACCCGCCATCCCATTCAGACAGTCTCGGGAGCATCGTGAGCCCACCACCAATCGGTCCTCGACGCCGCCGGCCAGGTCGGCCGCGTCTCGTTTCTGACCAGTTTCCGGGGTTGCCACGCGAGCAGGTCCTCGAAGCAGCGGCTCGGCTGTTCACCACCAAGGGATACGCGGCCACCTCGACCCGGGAGATCGCTGACGCGGTCGGGATCAGGCAGGCGTCGCTCTACTACTACTACTTCGCTGGGAAGGGCGAGATCGTGACTGAGCTGTTGAGTCAGACGATCCGGCCGGCCGTGGAGGCCGTGGCTCGTATCGAGTCGCTGGCCGATGATCCGGAGACGGCGCTGTACCTCCTGGCGCTCACCGACGTACGGACCTTGGCGCGAGCACCCCACAATGTCGTGTCGCTCCATCGTGCGGCCGACGTCGCCCAGGTAGGGGTTCGACAAGTTCGTCGCGGCCCGCGACGAGCTGGCGGGCACGTACGCCCGTCTGATTGCCGCAATCGCCGGACCCGAGCTGTTGGACCCGATTGGGGGGATCCGTCTGGGCCAGAAGCTGGTCCATTCCGTGGAGGAGGGTCATCGAGATCCGGGCCGCTGGCGGCCTGGTGGATACCAATGAAGCCGCCTGGATCGCGTCGTCGTGTCTGCGGCTGTGCGGCGTCGGTGAGGCCCGTATCGAGGTGGTCGCGAAGACCGCCGACACCCTCCTGGACCAGCTCGACGGCATCTAGGACCGAAGAACCCGAGGACGTCCGGGGCTGGCTGCCCAGTATCGCCACTGGCCGGCGTGAGGGTCGTACGAAGTTGCTTCGCGCTCTACTGGAGGCATCGATCGCCGAGCAGCAGAGTAGATCCGGGCGGCGGGGAGGTTCGTCTCCAAAGGAGCACGACCGCTCGGTCTATTTCTCGACCCAGAGCGGTGAGGGCTCGGACTCCTCGACCTCCGGCTACCGCGACGAGGTCGTCCACGTCCAGGTGCCTGGGTCTTGGACCGAGACCGGGCATGCCCAGTCGGGCGAGGAGTCCCCCCAACGGCGAGCAGCGCTACCGCATCGACGCCCGGCTCCTCGGGCTCAAGCACCTCCGTAGCCATATACCCCCAGAGTGATTTCGCCCACATGGGCCTGGCGCCGTTAGGATCCGGCTCAAGGATCGTGCCGTTGGCCAGAACTACAGGCGCGGAATTACACCCGCAACCGCCCGGCACGTGTCATTCTTGCGACATAGGGGGATGGCTGACGATGACTCAGCCTTCGAAAAAGGGACCGGACAAGCGACGGCCCCGGCATCCGATCAAGGAACTGGAAGCACTGCTCAAGAGCCTGGAGGAACAGGGCTGGGTGGTGGAGAAGGGGAGCAAGTACTACCGGGCTAAATGCCCGTGCGAGGAGAAGGCGATGAAGTCGATTCACCTGACCCCCTCGAACCCGCACTACCTGCTGAACACGAGGAAGAAGTTGGCACGAGACACCTGCTGGAAGGATGACCTGTGAACCGTTATGGGCTCGACATGGCCTTCCTGATCTCCAGCGAGGCCGACACAGACGTTGTCGAAAAGCACCTGTGGGCAGTCCTCGACCACCTGCACGAACTTGACGGCGTCATCGACCCGGATCTGCTGGCTCATCTCGGCAAGGGCCAGAACGACGCCAAGGTCGTCTACACGATGTTTGTGGACGCCAAGACCCCGCCAGAGGCGCTCAACGCCGGCCTCGTGGCGGTGCGGACCGCTGTGCATGCCTGCGAGGGCTCCACCACTGGCTGGGAGGACCTGTTCCGTACCGGAGAGCAGACAGTCCGGCCTACCGATGCGGAAGATCTCGACGGCGATCTCGCGGGAGCCTGTGAGGCATAAGCCCGTACCCAGTCTGGGGGAGACCTCGGCCGGTTCCCGGAGTCGCTGACGGCGCGGATCCTTACGGTTCGCGGCATGCGCAACGAGAAGATGAACCTGCCCCCGACCGACACCGGCTACATTATGGCCTTGCTGGTCTTCGGACTCGTCGGCAGTGGCTTCGGAGTGGGCCTGATGAACTACTCGGACAGCACCGGCTCCATCGTCGTGGGCGCTCTCTTCGTGGGCATCTGCGGCGTGGCCCTCTCGGTCGGGACCATCGCCGCCGGAGTCGCCGTCGGCATCGGCGTCCTGCCGGGGAAGACTTCCCCGCAGCCCAGCGCCCGCGCGCCGAAGATCTCCGACGGTGCCTGAACGGACTTCTACCGCTCTCCTCGGCCTCGGGGCCAGGATCAGACGGATGCGATCGGGACCGTGATCAAGACGAGTGCCAGATAGGGCCCAGGTTCCCGTTACCTGTGGGAAATCGAGTAGGTCACCTCAGAGCCCTCTGGACAGTGCCCTCTCCGAATCCGCGCGGGCGCCGTCTCGACGAAGCGCTGTCACGAGACCATCGAGCGTTGTGTGGACCGTCTCAGCTCTCCCAAGTGCCCGCTGGGCCGCGCGGAGCTGGGTGCCGGTGTGAGTCTCCGCTGCAACATGGTCGGCATACGCGGCTGCGCTGGACAGGTGGAACATGTCAATGAGGTCGTTGCGCGACCACTTGACCTGATGGTCGACGAAGCGGCGAACGAAGAGTTCTGATAGCAGCCCCACCATCGGCGAGGCTGAAAGAAGTCTCTTCAACTCGCGATCCGAGAAGGTTGGGAAGTCGGCCGAAGAGGTGAGGCGCCGGTAGGCGGAGGTGTAGAAGGCGATGTTTTCGTTCCAGTATCGACGCCGTGCCAGGTTGTTGCGCCTCTCCTTGGGCATGCCCTGAGAATGGATGTGTGACGTAATCTTCCTGTGGTGCTCAGTCCACTTCTCCAGGGGGTCCTTGGGCGTTCTCTCGGGCTCTACGAGGGCGTCCAGGATCACGCTTGGCATCGTGAGCATCGCCATGAAGATGTCGTACTCAGGTGTGTCTTCGGTGACGCCCAGACCGGTGTCCCTGCCGAACAATGCACCTGGCTCTGTTGTGATCGGATGCAGCACATGTCGACTTTGATCCGTCCCCAGGTGTTTGCGCATCGTGAGGTCGGCCTCGTGCTTCCACAGGTCTAGTGGGTTCCGCATCTGCCAGCCACCCGCTAGTTGGGCCATCGCCACGCCGATTCGGTATCGGAGTTCGCCGTACAGGCCCGCTACTTCGATGAGGTGCCCCATAGACAGCGGCATGACGATCCCTCCGTCTGTGGACAGACGAATAAGGTCTAGGGCCGCACGCCGTTCATCGGGGTCCTTCACCTTCGAAGGGTCGAGGAGGGCATCTGCGACCGTCCGCCACCGGTTCTGGTCCAGGTAGACGGATAGGCGGCCGTTGAATGGTGGAGGCGAGTGTGGGTTGAAGCCCTCCGCGACGATCCAGTCATCCTGCGTCGTCAACGAGTGGATCCACCACTTCTCCCAATCAAAGACGGTGCACGCCACCAGCGATTCCTCAGGCGTGTCGCGCGCCTCCAGGGCCTCCTCGACGGTCTGGCCGTCTTGGAAGACAACCTTCATAGTCCTGTCCCGGAAGTTCACCATCCAGTACTTGAACCTGTCAGCCGAGAGCGCACGCGCCCCTGAGTCCCCCGTCCCGGTGTGCTCAGCCTGTGGTGGTCCAGGCTCGGGGCTCACTTCCAGAGCTCCGGAGAAAAGACACCGGAAGCCCGAAGCCTGCGTGCCTGCTCTGGCGACACTCGGAATGCACCACCCTTAGTTGTGATCTGTACAGGGTGCCCGAAGCCCGCGAAGCTGAGTTCAGGTTCCTCCAACACGGTTGGCCATTGGCCAGCAGGCTGGACGAGAAGCTGGGGGTCGCTGCGGCGATCGGCCCACAGCGAGGCGAGCAGGTTCCCCACAGCCTCAGCAACAGATGCGGTTGCCCCAAGGGCCCCTCGCATCAAGCCGAGTGGATCTTCCAGCAGCCAGACAGCGTCCAAACGGAGACTCTGGCTCCCAACGATCGCCTCAGTCATGGACCACTTCGGCTGGCGATCAAACAAGTAGACCAACCTCTCAGGTTCAGTCCTTGTCTGCTTCGTTACCGCGTGCATCTGGATCTTCGGGGCTCGATGGGCGTTGGTGTTCCGCGTCCCATCGATCCACGCAAGCCAATCAGCTGGACCCGCCGCGTCGACTGCCTTGAGAATCGAGGTGCGCAACCAGTTCTGCCGGTCTCGTCCGATCGCAGGCTGGGTCCAATGGCTCTTCTCCCTCCCTTGGCTCTTCTTCCAAGTCTCTTCGTTGCCGATGATCTTCCAGTCGGCCTTGAGAATCGGCGTATTGAGTGCCCCTACACCAACGATGATGGCGGCAAGACGGTCGAGCACCTGGGCCAAGTGGTAGAAGACATGCTCCCTCGCGAGCCGGATGCGGCGCTCTCGCTTCTCATCGACACCTGAGCGGCGCAGGGCGCGAAGGATCGTGTCCATCCCGCCTCCCATCCGCTGCACGGCTTCAACTCTGTCGCGCGTCCACTTGGTATCAGCGAATGAGAACTGACTGCACTCGTCGACCAAGAACGCTGCGTCTCCAAGGGACATCTTGATGCCATCGACGGACGCCATCAGGTACTCGGCGATCAGGGCGAGCCTCTTGTCGTCTACGTATCCGCGCCACCATGTGAAGCCGTGATGGTCTTCGTCGAGGTCGTCGAGCATCGCTTGCGAGAGCTGTGTCAGCGCGTCCACAGCGCCCATGACTGGAGCAAGGTATTGCGGGTCGGCCTTCACGTTCTGATCGTGCCCCCGCCACTCCGTGTGCCGCGGGCGAACTCGCAGTCTGCGCAATGCGCGTACTCCATATGCGGTATGGCGGGCATTGGGTGCTCGCACCTACGAGGAAGGCGGCTCGGCGTCTGCTTTGCGGATGTGCGCAGCTCTGACCCAGGACTGAGTCACGTACGACGCCAGGCCGTTGCCGGTGGAGTAGGTCCACTCCCGTTGGGGTGGTCAAGGATGAACGAGGCCCCGACCGGTGGGGACCCGGTCGGGGCCTCGAGCTCGTGGGTGGCGGGGTCAGCGGCCGTGCCGTTCGATGATGCGAGCGATCTCGGTGAAGCCGCGGCTGCGGGCGTGCTCGAGCGGCGTGACGCCGTCGCGGTCGGCGATGCTCGGGTCGGCGCCGTTCTCGAGGAGGCTGCGGACGACCCGCTGCCAGCGCTCGGTGCCCTCGCCCAGGATCACGGCCTCGAGGAGGGCGGTCCAGCCGAGGTCGTTGACGTGGTTGACATCGATCTCGGTGCGGGCGACCCGCTCCACGTAGTCCGCGTGGCCGCGCTCGCTGGCCGGGATGATCGAGACGCCGCCGTAGCGGTTGCGCACCGTCAGGTCCGGGTCGGCGGTGAGCAGCAGCTCGGCCATCGGAACGCTCCCGGTGACGCCGGTGACCAGCCACGGGGTGTCGTGCTGGCCGTCGAGAGCGTCCGGGTCGGCCCCCAGGTGCACCAGCAGTCGAGCCGTGGAGAGGTGGTCGTCGGTGACCGCGAGCAGCAGCGGCGTACGCCGGTTGCCGTCGCCTGCCTCCAGGTCGGCGCCGCCACGGAGGGCCGCCGCGGCCGCGTCCGCATCGCCGGCCGAAGCGGCGCGCAGGAGCTGGGCATCGCCGTCGGCGACCTCGGAAGAAGCAGTACGCAGCGTCGACACGATCGCGTCGAACCCGCGCTCCTCGGCGTGCTGGAGGGCGGTCTTCCCGTCCCGGCCCGCCTTGACCGAGATGTCCACACCGGCCGCGACCAGCACCCGCACCGTGTCGGCGGCGTCCGGGCCGTCGTCGCCCAGGACGACCGCCTCGTGCAGTGCCGTCCAGCCCAGGTTGTTGACGTGGTCCAGGTCGATGCCGGCCTGCACCAGGCGACCGACGACGTCGGCGTGCCCACGCTCGGCGGCACGGATCAGCGTGGTGCCGTCGTAGGAGTCCTTGGCGTTGATGTCGGCACCGTTGCGCAGGGTCAGGTCGAGCAGGTCGACATAGCCCTCGCTCGCGGCGATGAGGTAGGCGCTCTGCTGGGTGTCGTCCTGGTAGTCGACGTCGGCACCGGCCCGGATCAGCTCACGGGCACGCGCCACGTCGTTGTCCCAGGCGGCCTTGATCAGCTGCTCGTTCATCCGCTGTCGCTCCTCCGGGTCGGGGGTGTTCTTCGGTGCCTCGGACGGGGCCGACGCAGAGCTGGACGGAGACGACTGGGCGGTCTCCACCGGCGCCGCGGCGCAGCCTGCCAGAACCACGGTCAGCGCCGCGGCGGCCATCGACCACCGCAGGTGTGGTCGCACCGATGTGGACAGCGTCATCGCGGCATCCGTGCGGTGACGATCTCGTACGGCCCCTGCGCGGTCTGCTCGTCGAAGTGGCTGTCGACCAGCAGCATCCGGCCGTCGAGCAGCTTGCCGGTGGTGAAGACGCGGTCCGGATCGGTCGCGCGCGACGAGACGTGCTCGGCCGAGGTTGCGGACCGGTTCAGCTCCAGGTGCACGATCTGCTTGTCGAAGTTGCGGATCACGGCGAGGTCGCGGCCCTGCCGGATCAGGCCGTCGGCGTTGCGGAGGTCGGCGCCGTCGGTGTCGATCGCGCTGACCTCACCGGTCGCGACCGAGAAGCGCCACAGCTGGCCGGTGTTGCCCTGGGCGACCACGAACGCCGAGCGGTCGGTGCTCAGCACGATGCCACCGAGGTTGAAGCCCTCCTGCCGGGTGATCAGCGAGCTGCCGTCGGCCCACTCGGTCGCCTGCCAGCCGTCGGCACCTTCGGCGACGCGGATGATCGTCGGGTCGTTGGAGTTGGTGAAGTACGCAGCCCCGTCAGGTCCGATGGCGACGTCGTTCAGGAACGCGTTGTCGTCGGGGACGCGAAGCGCCGCCAGCAGCTCGCCCGAGGGGCTGTAGACCCACAGGTCGGGACGGTCGTTGCCGGTGCCGTTCGGACCGCCGGCGATGTAGATGCGGCCCTCGTCGTCGACGGTGATGCCGCGGGCGGTGTAGCGGCCGTCGGTGCCGTCACCGGCCAGCCACTCCTCGGCCTGGGCCCGGTCGGCGGTGCCCCGCTGGATCTCGCCGCCGGTGACCTCGCTGACGTAGAACGTCCCGGACTCATGGTCGACGCCGATCCCCTCGAACTTCGAGCCGCCCTGGGCGAACGACTCGCCCTCGAGCAGGTAGCTCGCCGGCCGGCCCTCCGCGGCGTTGGCCGCGGTGCCCGTGCCGAGGGCGGTGAAGGACAGGGTGGCCGAGGCGGCGATGCCGGCCAGGCCGGCGAGGGCGGCGATTCGGGACGTACGCATGGTGGTTCTCCTGAGTTCCGTGCTTGATGGTCGAGCTGATGTGCCTCAACCATCGCCGTCGGGAAGGGGCCCGGACATCGGGTGACCGGCGACGTCTGGATAGCCGTCCGGCGACACCCCGGATAGCCGATCGGATGATGCCGGGGCCCCGCGACCGGCTTAGCCTGGAACGACCATGTCGACCGATGCCGAGCCAGCTCCAGGGCCAGCCCCAGGGCCAACCCCGTCCGCCGCCGGAGGGATCCTGGCCGGCCAGTCGTTGCTCGACCGCTGGCTCCACATCTCACTGGTGGTGCTCGTCGTCGCCTCGGTCGCGCGCTACCTGCAGGGCCACGGCCTCGGCGACCAGGCCGAGGTGGTCCTGCCCGGCGCCGCCGTCCTCCTGATCGCGTACGCAGCGGGCCGCCGCCTCATCGGCACGGCCGCGGTCGTCTGGCTGGCCGCGGTGGTCGCCTGCTGGACCGTGCTGGCGCTGATCGCGCCGTCCTTCTCGTGGGCGGCGGTGCCCCTGGTCTTCCTGGCGCTGCGGGTGCTGCGCTTCCGCTGGGCCGTGGGCGTCACGGTGTTCCTCGTCGCGGTCGTCGCGGTCGCCTGGAGCCGGATGACCGGCCTGGCCGACCCGACCGTGCTGCTCGGCCCGGTCTGCGTCGCCGTGCTCGCGGTGACCGCCTACCGCGCTCTGGAGCGCGACGCGGCGACCCGCCGCATGCTTCTCGTCGAGCTCGAGGCGGCCCAGGACGAGGTCGCCGACGCCGAGCGCCGGGCCGGTGTGGTGGCCGAGCGCGCGCGGCTGAGCCGCGAGATCCACGACAGCGTCGCCCAGGGCCTGACCAGCATCAACCTGCTGCTCCAGGCCGCCGACCAGGAGTGGGAGTCGCGCCCGGCCGACGCCCGCGACCACGTCGACCAGGCGGCCACCATGGCCCGCTCCTCGCTCGACGAGGCCCGCCGGGTCGTCCGCGACCTCGCCCCTGCGGAGTTGGCCGGCGGATCGGCGCTGGTCACCGCCGTACGCCAGGTCGCCGAGGACGTCGCCGCCACCACCGGGCTCGACATCCCCGTCCACGTCCACGGCGAGCCGCACGAGGTCGGCGGACGGGTCGCGACGGCCGTCGTCCGCACCCTGCGCGGCGCTCTCGCCAACGTCGCCGAGCACGCCGGCGCGACCACCGCGGTCACGTCCCTCACCTTCCACGAGGGCGGGGTCGCCCTGGACGTACGCGACGACGGGGCGGGCTTCGACCCGGCCGATCTCAAGGAGTCGGACGGGCTGCGGGGACACGGCCTGGCCGGAATGCGGGCTCGCGCCCGGCTGCTGGGTGGAGACTTGGTCATCGAGAGTGCCCCGGGGGAGGGCACGGTGGTCGCGGCCTCGTTCGCGGCGGCACAGCTGGGAGCGGAGGAACCTCGTGGGTGAGCAGCACGTCCGGGTGGTGCTGGTCGACGACCATCCGGTGGTCCGGGCCGGCGTACGCGCCCTGGTGAGCGCCCAGGACGACCTGGACGTGGTCGGCGAGGCCGCCGACTCGGCCCAGGCGGTCGCGGTCGTGGCCGAGACGAAGCCGGACGTGGTGCTGATGGACCTCAGCCTCGGCGACGGGCCCGGCGGTGCGGAGACCACCCGGCTGGTCCGCGACCTGCCCTCGCCCCCGCAGGTGCTGGTGCTGACGACGTACGACACCGAGGCCGACGTCCTCGAGGCCGTCGACGCCGGTGCGGCCGGCTACCTGCTGAAGGACGCCCCACCCGACGAACTGTTCCGGGCGATCAGGGGCACCGCCCGCGGCGAGACCGTGCTGGCGCCCTCGGTCGCCACCCGGCTGCTGCAGCGGGCGGCCTCCCCGGCGCCGAAGGTGAGCCCGCGCGAGGTCGAGATTCTGCGCCTGCTCGCCAAGGGCCTGGGCAACAAGGAGATGGCCCGCGAGCTCCTGGTCAGCGAGGCGACGGTCAAGTCCCACCTGTCCCACATCTACACCAAGCTCGGCGTCGACACCCGCGCCGGCGCCGTCGCCACGGCCATCGAGCGCCGCATCCTGCGCCCCTGACCGTAGCGGCGTACGCCGGGCCGTCAGCAGGTCGCGAGCAGCATCGGCTCCAGCAGGAGGCCGAGGTCGTAGGGCGGCTCGGTGGCACCGGTGTAGTCGCGGCCGGTCCAGGCGAGGGTGACCTGACGCTCGCCGTCGCGCGAGCTCCAGTTGATCGACTGGGTGCCGAAGTGGGCGCCGTCGTGGCCGTAGAGGTACTCACCCTCCGCGCAGGGGTCGGCGACGCGATAGATGCCCAGTCCGTAGTCGGGGTCGGCGCTGCCCGAGCGAGGCGGGAGCATGGCGTCGACCGATGCCGGCGAGACCAGCTCGCCGGTCAGCAGCGCCTCGTTGAGCGAGGCCAGGTCACGGGTGGTGCTGGTCGCGGCGCCGGAGGCGTGGAAGACGCTCGGGTCCAGGTCGGTCAGGGCCCGCCATCCGGTCTGGTCGATCTTGGCCGCACCCTCGAGGAACGGTCCGCGGTTGTGCGAGGTCTTCGGGTAGTCGGTGCGGAGCATGCCGGCCGGCCAGAAGATGCGCCGGTGGAGCAGGTCATCGAGATCGTGGCCGATCTCCTTCTCGAGCATGACGCCGAGGGCGACGTAGCCGTAGTTGGAGTAGGAGAAGTCGGTGCCCGGCTCGAAGAGCCAGGGGACCGAGCGCATCGCGGCCAGGTGCTCGGCCTCGGTGTAGTGCTGACTGACGGCGTCGATGAGCTGCTCCAACGAGTCGGGGTCCTCGACGCGGGTCAGCAGCAGCTCCTCGGGGCCGCGCGGGGCCCCGGAGCGGTGGCTGAGCAGGTGCTCGATCGTGACGCCGGCAGGAAAGATCCCGGGCAGTACGTCCTCGGCCGGCGTGTCCAGACTCCAGGTGCCGCGCTCGACCTCCTGCATGACCAGGGTCGCGATCATCGTCTTGGTGTTGCTGGCGACGTGGAACCTGTCGGAGGCCCGGACGTCGCGCTCGGTGCCCGCCTCGCGTACGCCACCCGCCCCCGTCCACGTCAGACCCGGAGCCTCGACCCGGGCGGTGACGCCGAGGGCACCGTCGGCGATGACCGCGTCGACGGCTCGGTCGAGCTCCGCGGCGGCCGGAGTCGACGACCGCGCCTTGAACCCTTGCTGCTCGGCCGCCGCCCGCTCGGCGATCGCGGTCGCTTCCCGGGTCAGCGCCGTCGGGTCCGGCGCAACGGCCGCGGGCCCGCGACCGGGATCGCGACCGGGATCGGGATCGGGCTGGGCGTACGCGGCCGGCACGGCCGTCAGCGGAAGGAGCACCGCGGCGATCGCTGCGGTGCTCGTGCGGACGAGGGTCCGAGACATGACTGCTCCTGTCGTCGTCGACGTTTCGCAGCCATCGTTCCGGGCCCGGGCGTAGGCCCGCATCAGCCTGGAGTCGGAGATCGAGGCGTTGCTGGTCAGTCTCGAAGCTGACGCCGCAGGGCGCGAGCGGCCTTTCCCTTGCGGGAGAACAGATCGCGGCGCTCGGCGGGGGTCATCGGGCCGAGCTTCGCGAGGACCGAGGAGGGGAAGCCGGCGACCTCGGGTGCCTCGCCGATGGGCACGGTGGTGTGGACGACCGGCGCGCCGGGGACGCCGCCGGCGCCCTCGTCATAGAGATGGACCAGCGAGATCGCCTGGTGGCCGTCGACGGAGGCGGAGTAGCGGTCGAGGGTCGCGGGCGCGGCGGTGTAGCAGCTCGCGGAGGCGACCGAGACCGGGATGCCGGCGAAGGTGGTGCTGGTCGAGTAGTGCAGGTGACCTGCGAGAACGGCGCGTACGTCGGTCCCCTCCAGCACCGGGGCGAGCCGGTCCTGGCCGTCCAGCTCGATGATCACGCTGGCCTCGTTGAGGGGGAGCGGGATCGGCGGGTGGTGCATCGCCAGCAGGGTGCCGTGCGGTGCCGGCTCGGCGAGTTCCTCGCTCAGCCAGTCCAGCTGCGCCTGGGTGATGTCGCCGTGGTGCCAGCCGGGCACGGTGGTGTCCAGGGAGATGAGCCGCAGACCGTGGATGTCGTAGACCCGGTCCTGCGGCGCGTCGGAGGCCTCCCCGAAGAGCACCTCGGAGTAGACCTCGCGCTCGTCGTGGTTGCCCATCACCCAGATGATCTCTGCCCCGAGGTCCGCGGCGACCGGCTCGACCTGCTTGCGGAGGCGTACGTAGGCGTCGCGCTCACCCAGGTCGGCGAGGTCGCCGGTGAAGACGATCGCCTGCGGCGGGACGGTCATCCCGCGCAACCGGTCCAGGGCACGCTCGAAGCCGGGCGTCGGGTCGACCTTGCCGAAGATCCGCCGGTCACCGGCGTAGAGATGGGTGTCGGAGAGGTGGGCGATCGTATGACGGGGAGCGGGATACTGTCCGAACTGCACGCTCCCCAGCCTAGGTCCGTCCGGGGCGGAGTTGGAGGTTGTCAGGAACTGCCAACTCTCAGTTGGAAGTTCCCGCCAACTTCCAACTCAAGCCACATCTGAGTGGTAAGTTCAGCGGTCATGGATCCGGAGAGGTACGACGCTCCGCAGTTCGGCCGGGCGACCCGCGAGCCGGGCAACAAGTGGGCCTACTGGTACTACCTGCCCGCCCACATCCCGCGTGACCTGGCCCTCCAGCCGCTCACCGTGAAGGCGCTCTCGGACGCCGACGCCGCGTTGGGGCGTCTCCAGGGTGTGAGCGCGCTGATCCAGGACCCCGAGCTGCTGATCGGGCCCTACCTGACCCAGGAGGCGGTCGCCTCCTCGCGGATCGAGGGCACCCAGACCTCCCTGGAGGAGGTGCTCCAGGACGAGGCCAGCGGTCAGGCGACCAGGAGCGAGGACGTTGCCGAGGTCAAGGCCTACCTCGCCGCGACCCGCCAGGGGTTCGAGCTGATCAAGAGCTGGCCGCTCAGCCAGCGCCTCGTGCTCGAGCTCCACAAGACGCTGCTGACCGGCGTCCGAGGCCACGAGCGCCACCCCGGCGAGTTCCGGCGGATGCCGGTCTGGGTCGGCTCGCCGACCGACGACCCCACCACCGCCGCGTACGTCCCGCCTCTCCCGCCCGACCTGCCGGAGCTGATCGCCGACTGGGAGGCGTACGTCAACGTCCCCGACCTCAGCCCGACGCTGGTGCGCTGCGCGCTGATGCACTACCAGTTCGAGACGATCCACCCGTTCCTCGACGGCAACGGCCGCATCGGCCGGCTGCTGATCAACCTGATGCTGATGGAGGAGGGGCGGATGACCACGCCGCTGCTCTATCTCTCGGGCTACATCGAGGCGCATCGCCAGACCTACTACCAGCGGCTGCAGAGCGTCCGCGAGCGCGGTGAGATGCAGGAGTGGCTGCAGTTCTTCCTCACCGCGGTGCGGCGCTCGGCCGAGGATGCCACGACCCGGTCCGAGCGCCTGGTCGCGCTCCGGGAGGCCTACCTCGACGAGGCGGCCACCTCGCGCGCCAACCTGTCCGGGCTGGTCACGCTGCTGTTCGCCAACCCCTACCTGACCGTCAAGCGGGTCCAGGACGCGACCGGCCTGACCAACCAGGGCGCGCGCAACCTGATCCAGGACGCCGAGCGGCGGGGGTGGATCGAGGCCGCCGGCCGGTCGGGCCGCGGCGGCCGCCATTACTGGGTCGCCAGAGCGGTGATGGACGTGATCGAGGAGCCTCTGGCGTACGACTGAACGTGCCTGAGCACGGCGGAAAACGTGCAGGTGGCCCCGGCTGTGCACGTGTGCACGCCCAGGGCCACCTGTGTGACGTGGCCGAGCAGTCGGTAGGGGGTGATCACCCGGCCATGGTCATGTTCCTCAGAAGGTGCCGAGCGGACCCAGCGGGTTCGGGACCTGGTCGACGGGGAGGCCGTCGAGAGCCGGGTTGTCCATCGGGAGCAGGAACGAGACCTGCTCCATCTCGCTGTCGGACAGCTCGGACGGCATCGCGCCGCCCATGATCTTGTCCATCACGATGCCGGGCGCACCGACGTAGGCGCCGGAAACGACCATGGCGGCACCGTTGCCGACCTGGTGCGAGCCACCGTCCCAGTTCACCCAGGCCTTCTTCTGCGCCGGGCTCAGCTCGCCGCCGGTGGCACCCATCAGGATGAGGCCCGGAGCGCCGACCCAGGCGCCGGAGACCATGCGGGCCGCGCCGCCGGTCGCCTGACCGGCGCCACAGATGAAGCCGGCCCAGGCCTTCTGGCTCGAGGGCGAGAGGTCCGAGGCGCCGGCGGAGTTCTCCTTGATGCACTCGGCCTCGGTGCGGTTGTGGTGGGTGCCGTCGGCTGCGGAGGCGGTACCCGTGGTCAGTGCGACTGCGACACCCGAGAAGGCGGCGACGGCCGCGACGCGGCGGAGCAGCCCTGTCTTCATGTTCATTTCGTACCTTTCATCGATCAATTCGAATTGAAACATCACGCACGGACGCGACCCCCGGACCGATAACAGACGCATCGATACGTTCGCATCCGGGAAAAGATGCTAGGAGCATCGAGGGTCATCAGGGCAAGCGACACGGCTGTTTTCGTGTCAACTAAGTGCCGAAAGAAATGTAATGACGTAATTTTCGCCAAACTGCAACGTTGTTGTCTGACCGCGCGTAAATGCGCAGATGGCCCGGCCGTGCACGAGTGCACGCCAAGGCCATCTGTAGACGGCGCCGATCGGACCGTGGTGGGAGCTACGACCGGTCGGCAGCAGTCATGTCGCCGCTCAGAAGGATCCGAGGGGAGCCATCGGGTTCGGGACCTGCTCGGTGGGAACGCCGTCGAGAGCCGGGCTGTCCTCGGGGATGAGGAACGTGACCTGCTCGAGCTCGCTCGGCGACAGGTCGCTCGGGGTCGCCCCGCCCGCGATCTGGTCGAGGATGATGCCCGGGGCACCGACGTAGGCGCCGGCGACCATCATGGCGGCACCCTCACCGATCTTGCGGCCACCCTCGTCCCAGTTCTCCCAGGCAGCCAGCTGCTCCGGGGTCAGCGGGGCGCCGGTGGCACCGGCGAGGAGCAGGCCCGGGGCACCGACCCAGGCGCCGCTGACCATCTGGGCAGCACCCTCGGTCACGTAGGAGCCGCCGAGGATGAAGTCCTCCCAGGCCTTCTGCGACGAGGGCGAGAGGTCCGAGGGGGTCACGGAGGAGGCGGCAGGCACCTCGACGTCGGCCGGAGCGGCCGTGGCGGCTCCGGTGGTCAGCGCGAAGGCGACACCCGAGAAGGCGGCGACGGCCGCGGCGCGGCGGAGCAGCCCTGTCTTCTTGCTCATTTCATACCTTTCGTCGATCAATTCGAATTGAAACAACATCAGCGGTCACGGTTCGGCCGACATCGGCATCGGCACGTCCGTGACCGCTTCATGACGCTAAAGACACTGAACGACCGGTTGTCCGAGCGACACGGCATCGGGGTTACCAAGTCAACGTAAACGTTCCATACTGCCCGGTAATACCGTGCCCGGCTGGGTTAATCGCTTCTCGCGAGAGGCCGGAGACGCTAGATTGCCGCGTCCACTTCTCGGGACCCCCACGAAGAAGGCCTCGATGAGCTCGGCAACGTACGCACCCGTGAACCCTGGTCCCGATCGGTTGAGGAAGGGCGGCAGGGTCTTCCTGGCGGTGCTCCTCGGACTTCTCGGAGGACCGCTTGTCCTCCTCGGAACGGGTCTGGCCATCGCGGCCGGGCCCGACGACGTGGTGATGGGCAAGGAGACCCCGATCGAGCAGGGCGCGGCGTACTCCACGCCAGAGGCGTTCGCCTTCGACCGGCTCCCGGTCACGGTGCGCGTGGAGGCGATGGGGGAGACGTACATCGGGGTGGGCAACCCGGTCGACGTCCTCGACGTCGTCGAGGACACCAAGGCCGTCGAGATCGCCAGAACCCCGCTGACCAGGGTCAGCGGCACCGCGGGCTCGGGGGACGAGGTGCCGGATGCCTCCCAGGCGCCGTGGTGGCACGAGACGGTCTCGGGCTCCGGTACGCAGGAGCTGAACGTGACGCTCGAGGGCGAGCCGGTCTCGTTCCTGGCCGCGAGCCGGGACGGCGCACCGATCAAGCTCGCCTTCGGGTATCGGCTCGACGGGATCTTCGCGGCCTCGCTGGGCGTCGCCGGCGGTGGTGCCCTGCTGCTGGTCGGCGCGGTGGTCCTGCTGCTGACCGGCAGGCGCGAGCGACCGGAGGAGTGGCAGCCGCCGCGCCCGCCGGCTTCGTACGTCCAGCCGACCCACCCGATCCACCCTGCCCAGCCCACCCGGCCGGCCCAGCCGGCTCGCCCGGGCCTGACCGGGCCCGCCCCGGCGCGCCCCGCACCGCCACGACCGCCCGCCGGTGGGCTCTACCGCCGCCTGGGCGTGGCGGCGGGGGTCGGCGTACTGACGCTCTCGCTCACCGGTTGTTCGATGCCTGCGGCCGTCGAGCTCGAACCGGTCAGCAAGGTCTCGCTGCGCAAGGACGAGGTCGCGGACCTGATGAAGGACTGGAACAAGCGCAACAACAGGGCGATCAAGGCCAATCAGCCCGGGAAGTGGAAGGCCGAGGCGTGGACGGAGGCCGACAGCGGCCCGGTCCTGGCCAAGGACCAGCTCACCTCCGCGGCGAACAAGAGCTTCGACGTCCGCGACCGCCCGCCGACCTGGCGGGCGGTGCCGGGACGGGTGTGGTCGGTGCAGCTCAGCGAGTACCCGATGTGGGCCGTCATCGAGGTCAACGTCAAGGGCGACAGGAAGCGGAAGCTGACCCGGCTGGCCGTCTACGAGCAGCAGGACGCCCTCTCGCCCTGGAAGGTACGCAGCAGCCTCGGGGTCAAGAAGAAGGCAGTGCCGTCCGAGGTCGAGGGAGCGGCGCCAGCGTCCGCCTCGGTGACGAAGCAGGTCGAGGAGGTCGCGGCCACGATCGACGCCTACCTCGAGAAGCCCACGAGGATCGACGGCCTCGACGGGTTCAAGAAGCTCGCCGACCCCGGCGAGGAGATCGCGGCGTACGCCTCGGACATGGGTGTCGACCTGGTGAGGACGACCGCCGAGCCCTTCGACGCGAGCAGCACCCGCATCGTGCAGACACCCGAGGGTGCCCTCGCGATGCTGGACTTCACGACCGACTCCATCGTCGGTGGTCAGGACAGCGAGTGGGAGTGGAACCCGCCCTACGACGAGTTCCGCAGCCGGGCGGGCAAGAACCTGTCGATCCGGACGGCGGTGACGGTCGCGGTCCTGGTGCCGCAAGACGGGGACCCGTCGGTCCTCGGCGTCGAGTACGGCGAGATCATGGGCGCGAAGGTGAAGAACTGACCCCCAGGGTTCATCCGATGCTCGCGTGAGCGGCGGGTGGGCTTTCCTGGGGAGGTCTAGCGTCGCAGCATGCATCATGCTGCGGCCGTGGGCCTAGCCATCGGCGCATGCGTCCTGTTCTCGCTCTCCGCTGCCGTTCAGCAGCGCGCCAGCGCTCTCGCGCCCGGCCGCAGCGGCGGGATCTCCGGGGTCGAGCAGCTGATGCTGGCGCTGGTGCGCAACCCGCTGTGGGTCACCGGCGCGGCGATCAACGCCGTCGGCTTCGGGGTGCAGGCGGTCGCGCTCCACCTCGGGTCGGTCTCGGTGGTGCAGTCAGTGATGCCCACCCAGCTGCTCTTCGCGCTCGTCTTCGCGTCCATCGCCGCGCGCCACTGGCCGACGGCCGTCGACTGGGTCAGCGGGGCCGCGATCTGCGGCGGCGTGATCCTGCTGGTCACCGACGACCATCGCGGCGGGACCTATGCCGACGTCGGCCGTGTCGCGCTCTTCGCGGCGTGCGTGGCGGTCGTGATCTGCGTACTCCTGCTGGTGGCGCACCGGTTCCCGCCGCCGATCGCGGCGGCGACCACGGCGGTCGCGGCCGGGTGCTCGTTCGCGACCACCTCGGTGCTGCTGAAGATCACCGCCGACCGGGCCGCGGCCGACGGCTTCGTCGGGCTGCTCACGCTGCCGGCCTTCTACGGGCTGCTGTGCACCTGCGGCCTCGGCATCGTGCTCACCCAGGCGGCACTGGCCGCCGGGCCGCTGCCCTGGGCGATGGCGGCGATGACGATCACCAACCCCACCGTCTCGTACGTCGCAGCCGTGGTCGCCTTCGGCGCCTCCGCCCCCACGCTGTGGGTCGCGGTGAGCGCCGGGGCCCTGCTGGTCACCGGGATCGTCGGGCTCGCCCGGTCACGCTCGGCGCAGCGGTGGACGCCGGTGCAGCCGGAGCCGACCGTGATTCGCGCCCACTCGGACGTGCCCTAGGCCCGATCCTGCATCGACCGCGGCCAGGAGCGCCGTCGCGTCGACCTGGGCTTGAGATGCTCAGGCAGGGCGCTGATGTAGGGCGCGGCGTGCCGGCAGTCGCCGCAGGTGACGGCGCGGTAGTCGTAGGTGGTCGACGGATCTTCTCCGTAGGCGCTGCACACCGGGCCGAACGAGTCGGCGAAGTGAGTGGGCTGCGGCAGTGTTACCTGGTCGGCTTCAGCGGTGACTTTCGTTGAATCGCTCATGGTGAACGGTCTAACGAGTCAACGGCTCATGCGTAACGCCGCGCCCGCCGGGCCGCCTGCCGCTGCCGCGAACGAGCGAGGAGATAGGTCGGCGCGGTCTCCTGCGCGAGGCTCTCGTGGAGCTCCAGCATCTGCTCGATCGTGCGTGACCACGGGAACTGCTCGGCGCGCTCCCGGGCCGCGTGACGGGTCGCCGCCACGGGCCGCTCGGCGACGTCGATCACCGCGTCGGCCAGCGCGGTGGGGTGGGCAGGGGCCCAGGCTCCGCACCGAGGGTCGATGAGCTCGCGGGCGCCGCCGCGGTCGGCGGTCACCACCGGCGTACCGCTGGCGAGGGCTTCCAGGACGGCGAGCCCGAAGGTCTCGCGCGGGCAGACCGAGAGCGCCACGTCGGCCTCCGCCAGCGCCCGGGCGATCCGGTGGCGGTCGGAGACGTGCCCGTGGAAGACGATCGGCGCGCCGGCGGCGAGCGCCTCGATCTCGGCACGGTGCGGCCCGTCGCCATAGACGTCCATCCGTACGTCGAACCCGCGGCGATGCAGCTCGACGGCGGTGGCGACGGCGAGATCAGGCGACTTCTCCCGGGAGAGGCGGCCGACGTGGACGATCCGCAGGGTGTCGTCGCGGTGGCCGGGCGAGGGCTGGAAGAAGTCCAGGTCGACGCCCAGCGGCACCTGCGCGATCGGGCAGCCGACGGTCGCCGCCAGCGGCTCGAACTCGTGCCGGGCGTAGTCGGAGGTGACCAGCACCTGGTCGAAGGAGCGCACCAGCATCCGGTTGAGCAGCGCGGTGGAGACCTTCGAGGTGGTGTCCATGCCGGTGTAGGTGGGCATGTACTCGTCGAGCCGCTCGTGGGAGAAGAGCACCGTGCCGATGCCCTGCCGCCGGGCCCAGCGCGAGACCGGCAGCATCGTGAACTTGTCGCTGACCTCGAGGCTCGTCGGGCGGTAGCGGGTCAGCACGTCGGTGACCCGCCACGGCTCGATGATGAGCCGGTAGCCGCCGCCCACGCGTGGCGCTCTGAGCTGCACCACCTCGCCGAGGTCGGTCGAGGTGACCGCGTCGTACGGGCCGGGGACGACGAGAAGCCGGTCGTGGCCCGCCTCGACATATCCGCGGGCGAGAGCCTCCAGAGCCGTCTTCATCCCTCCGGACGTGGGGCCGACGAAGTTCGCGAGCTGAGCGATGAGCACGGGCCACATCGTGTGGCATCGAGGTAGCCCGTCGGCGACCTCGATGTGACGTCGGCATGGCGAGGTGGCGTATTGGTTCAGGGTCGAACGTTCGGGAGTAGCGTTTGCGGTATGACCAACCTGGACGCGCACCCCACCCCCGTCGAGTGTGTCGGAGGCACTGGCGACGAAGGCGTCGAGATCCAGATCATCACTCCGCGAGACGTGCCTCTGGGTGGTCCTCGGGCGATGAACGTACGCCGCACCCTGCCCGCCCGCTCGCGCTCGCTGATCGGCGCGTGGTGCTTCCTGGACCACTACGGTCCCGACGACGTCGTGGTCTCCGGCGGGATGGAGGTGCCGCCCCACCCGCACACCGGGCTGGCGACGGTCTCCTGGCTGTTCACCGGGGAGATCGAGCACCGTGACTCGGTCGGCACCGTGGCGATGGTGCGCCCGGGCGAGGTCAACCTGATGACCGCAGGGCGCGGCATCTCCCACTCGGAGAACTCGACGCCCGAGGCGACCGTCCTGCACGGGGCGCAGCTGTGGGTCGCGCTGCCGAACGAGTTCCGCGATGTCGAGCCGGCCTTCGAGAACCACGTCCCGACGCCGATCGAGGGCGACGGGGCGACGGTCAGGGTCTTCCTGGGGTCACTCCTGGGCTCCACGTCCCCCGTGCGCACCCACTCCGAGCTCCTCGGCGCCGAGATCCTGCTCGAGCCCGGCGCCCGGCTGGAGATCCCGGTCGAGAGCCGGTTCGAGCACGGCGTACTCGTGGACACCGGCGAGGTCTCGATGATCGGCGTGGGCCCGTCCGGGCCGGCCTCGGCGACGGTGGAGAAGGACTCGCTGGCGTACGCGCCTCCGGGTGCCACCACCCTGGTCCTGCAGGCCGGTGAGGCGTGGACGCGGCTGCTCCTGCTCGGCGGTCCGCCGTTCGGCGAGTCGATCATCATGTGGTGGAACTTCGTCGGGCGTACGCACGACGAGGTCGTGGCCTACCGCCAGGAGTGGCAGGACCAGATCACCCGCGGTGGAGGCGAGGTGGTCGAGGACTCCCAGGAGCTGGCCGAGGGGCGTTTCGGTGTGGTCGAGGGCAACCACCAGAGGCCCATCCCGGCGCCTCCGCTGCCCAACGCGCGCCTCCGCTCCCGGTCCTAGCTCGCGGTCTTAGGTGGCGTCGCGGCTCGTGCTTAGACTGCAGTCGTGAGTGACGAATCCGCAGACCCAGGGGTCGTGCTGGCCGTGGCGGTGGGCCGCAGCCGTAGCCAGGCGGCGGTCTTCGACCTCGCCGGCCGCGAGCTGGCCGGCGACACCCGCGACCACGAGGTCGGCATCTCCGCCGAGGCGCTGATGCCGGAGATCGTCGAGCGGATGACCAAGATGGTGGCCTCGATCGATCTGCCGGTGCTGGCGATCGGGATGAGCCTTCCCGGCGTGGTCAACCCCGATCTCGGGATGAGCATCGACACCCCGGCGATGGGCGGCTGGGACGGCGTCCAGCTGGCGCCCTACTTCACCTCGCTGACCGACGCTCCGCTGATCCTCGCCCACGACGCCCACGCGCTGGCGCGCTCGGAGCTCTTCAACTCCGACCATCCCGTACGCAACGCCCTGGTCATCAAGGCCTCGACCGGCCTCGGCATGGGCATCATCACCGACGGCAAGGTGGTCACCGGTGCGCTCGGGGCCGCCGGCGAGATCGGCCACACCCGCATCGACGCCGCCGGCGACCGGCCCTGCCGCTGCGGCTCCACCGGCTGCCTGGAGACGGTCGCGTCCGGCTGGGCGCTCGCGCAGCGGCTGACCGACTCCGGCGTCCCCGCCGGTCACGTACGCGACCTGGTGGCCGCCGCGCTGGCCGGCGACGCGGTGGCGCGCGGGCTGCTGCGCGAGGGCGGACGACAGCTCGGCGAGGTGGTGGCCACGGCCGTCAACCTGCTCAACCCGGAGGTCGTCGTCATCGGCGGCGACATGGCCGGCGCCTTCGACCTCTACACCGCCGGGGTGCGCGAGAGCGTCTACGCCCGCTCCAACCCGATCGCCACCCGCGAGCTCACCTTCATGGCCCAGCTGCACGGGGACTCCTCGGGCTTGGTCGGCTGCGCCGCGATGGCCATCGAATCCATCGCCTCGTGATCGTCGGCCTGCTCTGGCTGCTCGGGTGCCAGCTGGCCGGAACCGCGATCGTGGAGCTGACCGGGATCCCGCTGCCCGGTCCGGTGGTGGGCATGCTGCTGCTCTTCGTCGTGCTGCTCCTGCGCCGCCGCGACGGCGAGGACGACCCGGTCATCCAGGTCGGTGACTACTTCCTCTCCCACCTGCAGCTCTTCTTCATCCCGGCCGGCGTCGGCGTGATCGCCTACGTCGCGGTCATCCGTGACGCGGCGGTGCCGATCGTGGTCGCGCTGCTCGGCTCCTGGATCCTCGGACTGGCCACGGTGGGCTGGGTGCTCGGCCTGTTCCTCCGCCGGGTGCCGTCGGTCGCCGGCACCGAGGGCGCGCCCGGGGAGGAGATCGAGTGAGCGTCATCCTCTGGCTGTTCGTGACGGTGGCTGCGTACGAGCTCGGGCGGTGGCTGCGCAAGCGGACCCACTCGCCGCTGGCGCAGCCGGTGGCGGTCGCGATCGTGATTGTCGGCACGCTGCTGACGGTCAGCGGCACGTCGTACGACGACTACGCCGACGCCACCACGCTGATCAGCTTCCTGCTCGGCCCGGCGACGGTGGCGCTGGCGATCCCGCTCTACCACCAGGTCTCCCGGCTGAAGGGGATGGTGGTGCCCGTCCTGGTCGCGCTGACCGCCGGTGCGGTGGTCTCGGTGGTCAGCGGCATCCTGCTGGTGCGCTGGCTCGGAGGCAGCGACGTGCTCGAGCGGACGATGGCTCCGAAGGCGGTGACGACGCCGGTGGCGATCGAGCTGACCGACCGCCTCGGCGGTTATCCGGAGCTGTCGGCGGCCTTCGCGATCGTGATCGGGATCATCGCCGCGATGGTCGCGCCGCGGGTGCTGACCCTGCTCGGGATCCGCGACCCGCGAGCCCGCGGCGTCGCCGTCGGCGCCGTCTCCCACGGCATCGGCACCGCCCGGATGCTGGAGGAGAGCCAGGTCGAGGGCGCCTTCTCCGGGCTGGCGATGGGCCTCACCGCGGTCGTGACGTGTCTCATGGTTCCGCTGGCGGCGTACTTCCTCCTCTGACCCGGCCCACGCCCTAACGTTGGTCTCATGGCTCGAGTGCACGCCTTCACCGACGACGTACTCGGCACTCTCGACGCGGTCGGGGTCGCCGAGGCCCTGCGGCGCGGTGATCTCAGCACCGTGGAGGCGGTCGAGGCGGCCATCGCCCGGATCGAGGCGGTCGACCCCGCGCTCGCCGCGATGGCCTACCGCACCTTCGACCGCGCCCGGGTCCAGGCGCGCGCTCCCCGGGCAGGGTTCTTCGCGGGCGTGCCCACCCTGATCAAGGACAACACCGACGTCGCCGGGGTGCCCACCAGGAACGGCACGGATTCGTACGTCATGCCGCCGGCGTCGCGCAACGGCGAGATGACCAAGCTGCTCTTCAAGCTCGGCCTGCTGTCGCTGGGCAAGACCCAGCTCTCGGAGTTCGGCTTCTCGGGCACCGCCGAGCACGCGCGGCTCGGGGCGGTGCGCAACCCGTGGGACACCGACCGGGTGGCCGGTGCCTCCTCGGCGGGGTCGGGTGCGCTGGTGGCCGCCGGGGCGGTGCCCATCGCCCACGGCAACGACGGTGGTGGCTCGATCCGGATCCCGGCCGGCGCCTGTGGCCTGGTCGGCCTCAAACCGACCCGCGACCGGCTGCCGCAGGACCCGCTCTACGGGCTGCTGCCCCTCAAGATCGTCACCGACGGCGTCCTGACCCGGTCGGTGCGCGACACGGCCGCGTTCTTCCGGGAGGCCGAGAAGGCGCACCACACCTCGTTGCCGCCGATCGGGAACGTCACCGGTCCCGGCTCGAAGCGGCTCCGCTTCGCGGTCTTCACCGGCGCGCTCGGGCGCGAGGCCAGCCCCGAGGTCGCCGAGCTGACGATGAAGACGGCGGCGGTGCTGGAGGAGCTGGGCCACACCGTCGAGACGGTCCCTCCGCCGGTGCCCGAGACCTTCGCCGAC
The DNA here is from genome assembly GCF_015752315.1 of Nocardioides luteus. NCBI lineage: Bacteria > Bacillati > Actinomycetota > Actinomycetes > Propionibacteriales > Nocardioidaceae > Nocardioides > Nocardioides luteus. The sequence goes on along the minus strand of NZ_JADOVJ010000001.1, from coordinate 4,974,419 downwards.
GACTTCGTCCTCTACTGGGGCACGCTCGCCGTCGCCCTGGTCAACGCCGGCCCGCTGCGCGGCAAGACCTGGGACCGGCAGCGGCTCGACAACCTCACCGTCGGCCTGGCCCAGCACACGATGAGGAACGCCAAGCACGTTCCGGCCGCCATCGTCCGGCTGCGCAAGGTGCAGGCGATCGCGGAGGGGTTCCATGCTGCGTACGACGTCGTCCTGACGCCCACCGTCGCGCACGAGACGCCGGAGGTCGGCCGGCTGGCCCCGAGCCAGGCCTACGACCTGGTGATGAAGCGGCTGATGGACTGGGTCGCGTTCACCCCGTGGCAGAACGTCACCGGTGGGCCGGCGGTGTCGCTACCGGTCCAGCAGACGCTCGCCGGGCTGCCCCAGGGGATGATGTTCGGGGCCGCGCCAGGACAGGAGCGAATGCTCCTCGAGCTGTCCTACGAGCTCGAGGAAGCGATGGGTTTCGCGCGCATCTGGGAGCCCGGCGGGAGCGCCGAGGACCCCGCTGACCTGCGGTGATGCGGTCGCCGGGCGAAGGGTGCTTCTCGATTTGTTGACCATCGCGCCGTGCCGTAATGTTCTCTCTCGCAACGCCCCTTTAGCTCAGTCGGCAGAGCGTCTCCATGGTAAGGAGAAGGTCTACGGTTCGATTCCGTAAAGGGGCTCTGGAGTTCGGGACCCGCAGTAGGAATACTGCGGGCCTGATTCCTGTTGAGGCGGGGTAGCTCAGGCGGTTAGAGCGCACGACTCATAATCGTGAGGTCGCGGGTTCGATCCCCGCCCCCGCTACCGCCAAAGACCGCATCACCTCGATCAGCACTGTAAGGAAACTCCTGTGGCCAGCAAGAGCAGCGACGTTCGCCCGAAGATCACCCTCGCTTGCACCGAGTGCAAGGAGCGGAACTACATCTCGAAGAAGAACCGTCGGAACGACCCCGACCGCATCGAGCTCAAGAAGTACTGCCCGCGTGACCGCAAGCACACCGTGCACCGCGAGACCCGCTGAAGCATCTCAGTAGAGCGCGACGCTGATCGGCGCTCCGAACGCCCCGCCCCGAGTTCCGGGAGGCGGGGCGTTCGTTCTTTTGCCGAGACGTCACCCCGGTCGGCCGAGACGTCGCTCCCGTCGGCCGAGCTGTCAGGCCGGTGCCATCTCGGCCGACGTACGTGACGCCTCGGCCGACGCGGGCGACTTCTCGGCAGACCACTAGAGTTGGCCGCATGGCAGTTGATGGGTCGCTCGTAGGGCGCGCGTTTCCTCCGACCAGGCCCTATCGGGTCACCGACGAGAAGGTGCGGGAGTTCGCTGCCGCCACCGGTGTGGGCTGGGAGAGCGGGGACCCGGTCCCCGCGACGTTCCCGATCGTGCTCGCCTTCGACGCGATGAACGCGTTCCTCGACGATGTCGAGGTGGAGCTGTCGCGGATCGTGCACGGCGAGCAGAAGTTCTCCTACGCCCGGCCGATCGCGCCGGGTGACGTGCTGACCGCGACCCTGAGCGTCGCCTCGCTGCGCCAGATCGGCGGCAACGACATCATCGGCACCGTCTCGGAGATCACCGACGACTCCGGTGCGGTTGTGTGCACCACGTCCGCCACCCTGGTCCACCGAGCGGCGGAGGTCGCCTGATGACACTCGAAGCAGGCGCCGAGCTCGCCCCGAAGACCTACCCCGTGACCCGGGCGTCGCTGGTCCGCTACGCGGGCGCGAGCGGCGACTTCAACCCGATCCACTGGTCCGACCGGATCGCCACCGCCGTCGGCCTCCCCGGCGTGATCGCCCACGGCATGTTCACCATGGCCCTCGTCGCCCGAGCCGTCTCGGAGTGGACCGACGGTGCCGAGGTCGTCGACTTCGGTGCGAAGTTCACCAACCCGGTCGTGGTGCCGGACGACGACGAGGGGACGTCGGTGACGGTCAGTGGCACCGTGAAGTCGGTCGAGGACGGGCTCGCGACGATCGCCCTGACCGTGGTCTCGACAAGCTCGACCACCGGGGAAGCCCAGAAGGTGCTCGGTATGCCGAAGGTCTCCGTACGTGTCTGAATCACTGTCCCGCCACACCACCTTCCATCTCGGCGGCCCGGCGGCGGAGTTCGTCACCGCGACGACCGAGGGGGAGATCATCGACGCCGTGACCGCGGCCGACGCGGCGGGCCAGGACGTGCTCGTCCTCGGCGGCGGCAGCAACCTCGTCGTGGCCGACGCCGGGTTCCCGGGCACCGTCATCAAGCTGGCGACCACGGGCGTCGAGGTGGAGACGGTCGAGGGTGGCGTACTCGTCACGGTGGCGGCGGGCGAGACCTGGGACGACTTCGTGACCACCGCCGTCGACAAGGGGTGGAGCGGGGTCGAGGCGCTCTCCGGCATCCCCGGCAGCGTGGGTGCGACGCCGATCCAGAACGTCGGGGCGTACGGCCAGGACGTCTCCCAGACCATCACCTCGGTGAGGGTGTTCGACCGCGAGCTTCGCGAGCTGCGCACCTTCACCGCGGAGGAGTGCGGGTTCGGCTACCGCTGGTCGCGGTTCAAGGAGGTGCTCGGACGCTACGTGGTCCTCGAGGTCACCTTCCGGCTCGGCACCGACGGCGAGACCGGCTCGCCGATCGCCTACGCCCAGCTGGCCGGCGCGCTCGGCGTCGAGCAGGGCACCCGGGTGCCGTCCAAGCAGATCCGCGAGGCCGTCCTGGCGCTGCGCCGCAGCAAGGGCATGGTCATCGACGAGGCCGACCACGACACCTGGTCGGCGGGCTCGTTCTTCACCAACCCCGTGGTCGCGCCGGAGGACGTGCCCGAGGGTGCCCCGGCGTACCCGCAGCCCGACGGCACCGTGAAGACCTCCGCCGCCTGGCTCATCGACCACGCCGGTTTCAAGAAGGGCCACACGCCCGAGGGTCTGGCGGGCAGGGTCTCGCTCTCCACGAAGCACACCCTCGCGCTCACCAACCGCGGCGAAGGCACGACCGAGGACCTGCTCGTGCTGGCACGAGAGGTCCGTGACGGGGTCGAGGCGGCGTACGGGATCGTGCTCGTCAACGAGCCGGTCATGCTCGGCGTGGAGCTCTAGGAGCGACCAGCCCCGACTCGTACGCGATCACGACGAGCTGGGCGCGGTCACGCGCGTGCAGCTTCGTCATGGCCCGGTTGATGTGGGTCTTCGCGGTCAGCACGCTGATCACCATGGTCTCGGCGACCTCGTCGTTGGTCATGCCCCGGGCGACCAGGGCGACCGCCTCGCGCTCCCGGTTGGTGAGCTCGGCGAGCCCGAGGGGTGCGTCGGCGGGCGAGGGCTGGGCGACGTACTGGTCGATCAGCGCGCGGGTGACCGACGGCGCCAGCAGCGCGTCGCCTCGGGCGGCGACCCGGACGGCGTGGACGAAGTCCTCCGGCTGGATGTCCTTGACGAGGAAGCCGGCGGCGCCGGCGCGCAGGGCCTCGAGGACGTACTCGTCCATCCCGTAGTTGGTCAGGATCACCACGTGCACGCCGCCCAGCGAAGGGTCGGCGGCGATCCGCCGGGTCGCCTCGAGACCGTCGGCGACAGGCATCTGGATGTCGACCATCGCCACGTCGGGCAGGTGCTCGCGGGCGAGCGCCACCGCCTCGACGCCGTTCGCCGCCTCGGCGACCACCTCGATGTCGTCCTCGAGGTTGAGAAAGGCCCGGAACCCGCTCCGGATGAGCGGCTGGTCGTCGACCAGGAGCACCCGGATCACGACGTACGCTCCACCGGCAGCCGCGCCTCGACCATGAAACCGCCCTCCTCGCGGGGTTGTGCCCGCAGCTCACCTCCGAGAGCGGAGACCCGCTCTCGCATCCCGAGCAGACCCACGCCGGGGACGGTCGCCGCCGGGGCGCCGGTGCCGTTGTCCTCGACCCGGATGCCGATCGAGCCGGGCCGATGGTCGATCCGGACCGACGCGGTGGTGGCCGCGGCGTGACGGGTCACGTTGGTCAGCGCCTCCTGGACGATCCGGTAGGCGGTCCGGCCCACCGCCACGGGCACCGTGCCGGGCTGCCCGTCGACGGTCAGCGTGACCTCCAGCCCGGTGGCTCCGGCGGACCCCACCAGATCGCGTACGTCCTCGAGCCCCCGCGGCGGGTTCGTATCGTCGTCACGCAGTGCCGTCAGCGTCGCCCGGAGCTCGCGGGCCGCCTCGCGCCCCGCCTCCCGGATCGCCAGCAGCGACTCGGGGACCTCCTCGCCGCGCCGCTGCGCCACGTGGACGGCGGCCTCGGACTGCACCTTGATGACCGAGATCTGGTGGGTGAGCGAGTCGTGCAGCTCGCGCGCGATGTGGAGGCGCTCGTCGTCGGCCCGGCGCTGGGCGGCGGCCTCCCGGGTGCGCTCGGCCTCGTCGGCCCGCCTCTCGGCCTGCCGGAGCGCCTCGCCGGCGGCGGCCGCCGCGATCAGCCAGGCGATCTCGAGGGCTCCGCGCGCCTGCTCGGAGGCGGCGCCGAAGTCGCCCGTGGCGGCGTACGCCACCAGGAACAGTCCGCTCTGCATCACCACGGCGGCGAGCAGCGTGACCAGCCGATGTCCCTCGCGCACCGCCGCGTAGACCGCGACCAGGAACGCGATCACCGCGACGTCGAAGCCGAGCGCCTGAAAGGCCAGTCCGCACGCGCCGCTGACGACCAGCACGGCGACCGGCGCCCGGCGCCGGACGACGAGGACCAGAGCGCTCGCGACCAGCGCGGCGTAGCCGAGCAGCTCGTTGCCGGAGCCCGGGTGGCCGCCGCTCAGCGCAGCAGCCAGCTGGGCCACGGCCACTCCTGCGGCGATACCTGCGTCCCCGAGGGTGATCCGCCGCCTGGCCATGCGAGCAGGATATGCCCGCGGCGCCGCCCGCGAGTCCGTCTCCCGTAGGACTTCCGGCTACCACGTACGCAGTAGCGACGGCGCCGAAGAGTCCACGTCGGCAGGACGACGAGGAGGTGCGCCGACGAGACGATCGAGTCATCCGATGGAACTCGACGAAGGAGTCTCACATGTCCCTGAACGATGTGCTCGTCAACGCTGCCGGCTCGGACGTCGGCGCCTACACACTGACCACCGCCCGGCTCTGGGCCACGCTTGCCGCGTTCGTCGGGTTCGGCGGAGCGGTGGCCGGTGCGGCGGCACTGTCCCGCGCCGTCCGTGGTGTCGGCAACCGTGGCCGCAACGGCGCCGTCGTGGCGCTCGGCTGCGGTTCGATCGCCCTGGTCGTGGGCGTGGTCAACCTCTTGGTCGCCGACGGCGGGCCGGGCACCGGCAACGGCGTCGTCGGCGGCGGGATGGCGATCGTCCTCGGCCTCGCGGCCCTGGCCCTGGGTGCCCTCACCCTCCGCCGAGCCCGCCGAGTCGGCGCAGATGTCCCACGCTGAAAGGTCGAGTCGGCGCATCTGTCCCAGAATCCCGGGACAGATGCGCCGACTCGGCGCGAAATTCCGGGACATCAGCGCCGGGTCGGAATCAGGCGCGCTTCAGGTGCACCAGGACCTCGTGGTGATCGGTGTTCGGGAACATGTCCAGCAGACGTGCGGACACCGGTCGCAACGAGGGCATGTCACGCAGGTCGCGGGCGAGGGTGTCGACGTTGCACGAGGAGTAGACGACGTGCTCGACGCCCGACTCCTCCAGCCACCCGGCGAGCGAGGAGCCGATGCCGCGCCGCGGCGGGTTGACGATGACCAGGTCGGGTGCGGCGCCTGCCGAGAGGGCGTACGCCGTCGCGTCCCCGGCCACCCAGCTGGTGCCCGGCAGACCCAGCTCGGCGGCGGTCGAGGCGGCGGCCTCGATCGCCTGCTCGCTGGACTCGACGCCGAGCACCTCCCGCCCCGGGGCGGCGACGTGCAGCCCGAAACCGCCGACGCCGCAGTAGAGGTCCCATACCGAGCCTGGTGACACCGCAGTGACCAGGTCGCGGGCGTAGCGGTAGAGGGCCGCGGCGACGGCGGTGTTGGTCTGGAAGAAGGAGTGCGGCCGCAGTCGCAGGCCGATCCCGTTGACCTCCATCGTGAGCGCCTCACGGGCGGTCAGGAAGATCTCCTCGGGCCCCTCGATGACGGCCTTGTGCTCGGGCTGGATGTTGACCGAGGCAACGGCGATCGGCAGCTCGTCGAGCAGCGCCGGAAGGTGCTTGCGCAGCCGGGCCAGCGCCTCGGTGGACCGCAGCACCCAGCGCACCATCAGCTCCCCGGTGGGAGCCTCGGTGACGATCACGTGCTTGAGCTCGCCACGCCGCTCGGGCACCGAGTAGGGGGTCAGCCGCGCGGCCGTGACGAACCGCGACAGGACCGGCAGCGCGGCCTGCAGCCCCGGCGTGTGCAGCCCGCACGCGAGCAGATCCACGCCGAGACCGTCGTGGGACAGGATCCCCAGCGTCGGCGCCTCCACCGACCCGGCGACGACCATCTTCGCCTTGTTGCGGAAACCGGCCTCCGGGCTGGAGACCGGTTCCTCCCAACGTACGGCGCCGGGCCAGACCGCATCGAGCGCGGTCGCGACCCGCTGCTGCTTCTGCGCCAACTGGTCGGCGTACGCCATCTCCAGCCAGCGGCAGGAGCGGCAGGCGCCGGAGGTGAAGTAGCCGCAGTCCATCGGTCAGATGCGGCTGCTCAGCATCGCGTTGATGCTGTCGAACGTCGTGGTGGGGTCGGTCTCCTCGGCGACGACGAAGAGCATCACGATGATGAAGATGACGTAGGCGACCCAGAAGAGCAGGTAGAGCGCCCCGAAGATCGTCCCGATGAGGCCGGTGATGAAACCGGCCTGCGCGTTGCCGCGGCCGCCGTAGGCCGAGGGGTTGGCGTCGATCTCGGCCATCACCCGCTTGCCCTTGATCCATCCGAACGGTGCGATGAAGACGCCGATCCCGCCGCACATGACCGACAGGCACAGGCCCACGATCCCGAACACCATCGCCGAGTTGGCCTCGGGGTGGGGAGGGGGCGGCGGGAACCCGTAGGGCGCCGGCTGATAGCCCGGCGGATAGCCCGGCGGAGGCGTGCTGGTCATCCCTCAGAACTCGCTGTCGTACGGCTCGTAGCCACTGTCGTAGCCGCCGTCGTCGAAACCGCCGCTGACGCCGATGACGATGATGATGGCGATGACGAGGATGCTCAGGACCAGCAGGACGGTGCCGATGATGCCGAGGATGAAGCCGGCCTGCGCGTTGCCGCGGCCGGTCAGGGCGCCGGCGGCCGCATCGATCCGCTTCTTCGCGGACAGACCCATGAAGAGGGCGAAGGGGGAGAGCACGATCGGGAGGCCGCAGAAGAACCCGCCCGCGAGCCCGATGATGCCCAGGACCATCGCGGTGGTCGCGCCGGAGTCCGGGGTGCCCACCTGAGCCGAGTACGCAGCCGGGGCGCCGTAGGGCGCCTGGCCGTAGCCCGGCTGAGCGCCATAGGACGGCGGCGTCTGGCCGTAGCCCGCTGCCGGCGCCGGCGGGACCGGCGGCTTCTGGTCGAAGGTCGCCCCGCCGTAGGGGTTCGCCGGCTGCTCGCCGTAGGTCTGGCCGTACATCGGCTGGGTCGGCGCGGGCGGCGTCGACGCAGGCGGAGTCGCCACCCGGGTCGCGTCGGACTCGTCCTGCCCGGGCTGAGCCGGTTCGGACGGGGTCGGCGGAGGCGGCGTGGAGGCGTCGGCCGGCTTGTTGGGATCGGGCTGATCGTCGGACGGGTTCGTCATGGCCGACATTCTGTCTTAACTCGGCGGATCCGTGGGTTGCGAGGGCGCATTGAGCCAGTCGTCCACCTCGGCGAGCAGACCCTTCTTGGTCGACTCGGGCGCGGTCGATGCGGTGATCGACATCCGCGCCAGGTCGGCGAGGGTCTCGTCGGTGAGCTCGTGAGCGGCCCGCATCGTCGCGTACTGCGCCGCCAGCCGGGACCCGAACAGCAGCGGGTCATCGGCCCCGAGCGCCACCGTCGCCCCCGCGTCGAGAAGCTGCGGCAGCGGCACCGAGGTGAGGTCGGAGTAGACGCCGAGCGACACGTTGGAGGTCGGGCAGACCTCCAACGCGACGCCCGCACGCACGATCTCGTCGAGCAGCACCGGGTCCTCGGCAGCGCGTACGCCGTGACCCAGCCGGGTCGCGTGCAGCGACCGGAGCACGGTGCGGATGTGCTCGGGCCCGCGCAGCTCACCGCCGTGCGGCATCAGTCGCAGCCCGGCACGCTCGGCGATCCGGAAGGCGTGGTCGAACTCCTCGGTCCGGCCGCGCCGCTCGTCGTTGGAGAGCCCGAACCCGACCACACCGTGGTCGACGTACTGCCCGGCGAGGCGCGCCAGCGTGCGCGCGTCCATCGGGTGGCGGGTGCGGTTGGAGGCGATGATCACCGCGATGCCCAGCCCGGTCGCCCGCTCGGCGTCGCCGACGGCGTCCAGCACCAGATCGGTGAAGGCCGTGATCCCGCCGAACTTCGCCGCGTAGCCCGACGGGTCGACCTGGATCTCGAGCCACCTGCCGCCGTCGCGTACGTCGTCCTCGGCGACCTCCATGACGAGCCGCCGGATGTCGGCCTCGGTGCGCAGCACCGAGCGGGCCACGTCGTAGAGCCGCTGGAACCGGAACCAGCCCTTCTCGTCGGCCGCGCTCAGCGCCGGCGGCCACTCCGAGACCAGCTGGTCGGGCAGCCGGATCCCGTCGCGGGTGGCCAGCTCGAGCAGGGTCTCGTGACGCATCGCCCCCGTGAAGTGCAGGTGCAGATGCGCCTTCGGCAGCGTACGTAGGTCGCGTCGGTCAGCAGTCACGCGAGCAGCTTCTCCGCAGCGGCCAGCTTCACGCACACCGTGACGACCTCCATGGCCCCGCTGACCTGCTCCAACGGCGGGAAGGACGGGGCGAGGCGGATGTTGGTGTCCTCGGGGTCGACCTTGCCGGGGAACGCCGAGCCCGCGGGGGTCAGCGCGACGCCGGCACCCTTGGCCAGCTCGATCACCCGGGTCGCGGTGCCCGGGAGCACGTCGAGGCTGACGAAGTAGCCGCCGGCGGGCTTGGTCCAGGTCGCCACGCCGAGCGCGCCGAGCTGGTCGGTGAGCGCGTCCTCGACGGCCGCGAACCGCGGCGCCAGGAGCTCGCGGTGCTTGGCCATGTGCTCGCGTACGCCGGCCGCCGAGCCGAAGAACTCCGCGTGCCGCAGGTGGTTGACCTTGTCGGGGCCGATCGCGCCGTGGCTCAGGTGGTCGAGCCACCAGGCGACGTTCTCCTTCGAGCCGCCGAAGAAGCCGACGCCCGCGCCCGCGTAGGTGACCTTGGAGGTCGAGGCGAAGACCAGCGGGCGGTGGGGGTTGCCGGCGGCGTTGGCCAGCGAGACGACATCGGCGGTCTTGGTCTCGGCCGGGGTGAGGTGGTGCAGCGCGTAGGCGTTGTCCCAGAAGATCTTGAAGTCGGGCGCCGCGGTCGGCATCGACGCGAGCCGCTCGGCGATCTCCTGCGAGGTGGTGTCACCGGTCGGGTTGGCGTACGTCGGCACCAGCCACATGCCCTTGATCGTCGGGTCGTCCTTGACCAGGGCGGCGACGGCCTCGACGTCGGGCCCGTCGGCGTGCATCGGGACGGTGACCATCTCGATCCCGAACCACTCCAGCAGCGTGAAGTGGCGGTCGTAGCCCGGCACCGGGCAGATGAACTTCACCGTCTCCTCGCGACCCCAGGGACGCTCGCTGTCGACGCCACCGTGAAGCCACAGGTACATCAGCGTGTCGCGCATCATGGTGAGGCTCGAGTTGCCGCCGGCGATGATCTGGTCGGTCTCCAGGCCGAGCAGCTCGGCGTAGATCTCACGGATCTCGATGCCGCCCGCCAGACCGCCGTAGTTGCGCGTGTCGGTGCCGTCCGGGGCCGTCGTCGACTTGGGGAGATGGAGCAGGCCGTCGGAGAGGTCGAGCTGGTCCGCGGAGGGCTTCCCCCGGGTCAGGTCCAGCTTCAGGCCCTTGGCCACCAAGTTGTCGTACGCCGTGCGCTGCTCCGTTGCGAACGCTTCGAGTTCCTCGCGCGAGAGCTCGGCGAGGGGACGGGGATCTGAGGTCATGCCAGCAATCCTATGGGTCATCGCACCCCGGTTTTGGAACCGCCATCGCCCCGTGCGTAGACTCACCGTTGGTGGTCTTCCCACATGGTTAGCCGCGCCCTCAACCGCGCGTCTGATGCAGACCTCCGTAGGGCACTAGCTCAACTGGCAGAGCATCGGTCTCCAAAACCGAAGGTTGGGGGTTCAAGTCCCTCGTGCCCTGCAAAGCCGGACCAGCGATGGAAACGTTTTCGAGAGAAGGTGGCGGCGTGACGGACAGCAAGGCAGTCCCGACTCCGAACGACAAGAAGACGGAGAAGCGCACCAGTCTCCCGACGTTCTACCGCCAGGTCGTGGCCGAGCTCCGCAAGGTCGTCTGGCCGACGCAGAACCAGCTCACGACGTACTTCATCGTGGTTCTGGTCTTCGTCCTCGTGATGATGGCGATCACCGCGGGCCTTGACCTCGGGTTCGGCAAGTTGATGTTCTGGGTGTTCGGCGGCCGCGACGCGTGATCGCGTGGGCCCCGGCCCGCGGAACACACCCGATACACACAATCAACGGTTTGGAGCAGGACGTGTCTGAGCAGGACTACACCGAGGAGACCGAGGTCCTCGAGACGGCCGAGGCCGCCTCCGACGTGCCTGCAGAGGCCGAGTTCGACGAGGCCGGCGAGGCCGAGGAGTCCGACGACGCTTCCTTCGACGAGATCGTCGAGGGCGAGGCCCCTGAGGCCGCTGACGACGACCCGCTCGAGGCGTTCCGCCGTGAGCTGTGGGCCAAGCCGGGCGACTGGTTCGTGATCCACACCTACTCCGGCATGGAGAACCGGGTGAAGTCCAACCTGGAGAACCGCATCGTCTCCCTCAACATGGAGGACTACATCCACGAGATCGTGGTCCCCACCGAGGAGGTCCCGGAGATCAAGAACGGCCAGCGCAAGATGGTCAAGCGCACCGTTCTCCCGGGTTACGTGCTGGTCCGGATGGACCTCACCGACGAGTCCTGGGCCGCCGTACGCCACACCCCGTCCGTGACCGGCTTCGTCGGCCACAGCCACCAGCCGGTGCCGCTGTCGATGACCGAGGTCGAGAACATGCTCGCCCCCGCCGTCGTCGCCCAGGCCGAGGCCGAGGCTGCCGCCGCCGGTGAGGCCGCGACCGCCAGCTCCGGCGCCACCGGCACCGCGAAGAAGCCCGTCGAGGTCGTCGACTTCGCCGAGGGCGACTCGGTCACCGTCGTCGACGGCCCCTTCGCCACCCTCCACGCGACCATCACCGAGCTCAACGCCGAGTCGCAGCGCGTCAAGGCGCTCGTCGAGATCTTCGGCCGCGAGACCCCCGTCGAGCTCTCGTTCAACCAGATCGAGAAGGTTTGAGCCTGCGGCCCTGCGAGCGAAGCGAGCAGGGTCGCAACGCGAAAAGGTCGAGCGAGCGCAGCGGCTGAGCTTGCGAAGCCGCGAAGCGGGTCGAGACCCAGCCTCAGAGAACTCAGTACGCCGAACGCCCGGGCACGAAGCCCGGGCGTTCCGCGATTTAGCGATGCATGCTCGCCCCGCGATCCTCGCCCAGTACAACCATTGCCGGGGCTGATGCGTCACCAGGTCATGGAGCCAAGTCACATACCCGGTGGGGGCGCGGTGACCCGACCCCGGGCACCCGGCGCAACCGTGCGAGACGATGCCGCGTTCACCGAGTTCGTGACCGCCCGGCTGTCGCATCTGCTCAAGCTCGGGCGGGTGCTGGCCGGCGACGACCAGCGCGGGGCCGACCTGGTCCAGGACGCGCTGGAGCGAACCCTCTTGAACTGGTCGAAGGTGCAGGACCCCGAGGCGTTCGTACGGCGCACCATGGCCAACCGCAGCGTGTCGGTGTGGCGCAAGCTGCACCGGGAACGGCCGCTCGCGGAGCTGCGCGAGCCGGTCGGCACCGACCGGCCGGCCGACCACGAGCTGCTGGCGGCGGTCAAACGGCTGCCACCGAGGCAGCGTGCCGTGATCGCGCTGCGCTACTACGAAGATCTCACCGAGGCACAGGTTGCGGAGGTGCTGGGCTGCTCGGTGGGCACGGTCAAGAGCCAGGCCCACCGAGCGATGACCACGCTCCGCGAGCAACAGTCCGCCTTCGCCGACCGGGAGGACGAGCGATGAACCAGTTCGAAGACCAGATCCGCCACGCGATCGACCGCGACATCGCCGCGGAACCGCCCGCTCACCAGATGCTGGCAGAGGTACGACGCGGCGCGCAGCGACGCCGGGTCCGCCGGACTGCGGGGGTGGTCGGCGCGGCTGCCGTGCTGGTCGCCGGGGTCGCCGTCGGCGGCTCGCTGCTCAGCACTCGCGACGACTCCGCACCCGAACCGGCAACACCGGACCCGTCGCCGACGGAGTCCTCCTCGGCGACAGCCGACCCGGTGCGGCCGACGCACGCCCTCACCATCGAGGCAGCATCGGATCAGGTGCTCGTGACGTCCAACGAGGAGGACTGTGGTTGCAGCGTGCTGTGGCGCTACGACGGCGAGACCTGGGAGCGGCTGCACGACTTCACCGAGGAGTACGTCGACCGGCTCGCCATGGCACCCGACGGCCGGAGCGGCTGGGCCGCCGCCGGCGGCGGGAGGATCTGGACCACCGGCGACGGCGGCGAAACCTGGAAGCAGGCCGTCATGACGGGTGAGGAGCCGGGCGAGCACAGCTATCTGCTGGCCGCCACCGGCGACCCGGCGTGGCCGGCGTGGGCGGCGTGGGCGGTCGATGCGATCGCCGGCACGATGTGGCGGTTCGACGGCGACCGCTTCGCATCGGTGTCGTCCGACGAGATCGGAGCTGCCCAGGATCTGATCCAGGTCGGCGACGCGCTCGTGGTCACGCCGAGGCCCGAGGGTGAGGGCAACGTGACCTCGGTGCCGAGGGTCACCCATGACGGCGGCCGAACGTGGTCCGAACTGCCGTTCCCGTGCAGTGGCGAGAACAGTCTGATGCCTGCCGGGACCGCGGTCTTCTCGCTCTGCCGAGCAGACGAGGCGGCTGCGACCGTGTACCGATCGACCGACCTGAGCTCGTGGCAGGAGTTCGGCAGCGTGCAAGGTCATCTGAACGATCGGGTGGCCCTCACCGACGACGCGATCCTGCTGCGTGGCGAGCGCGAGACCCTGCTCACCGAGGACGGCGCACAGAAGGTCGACACCGGTCTCGGCGAGGGTGCAGAGGTCTGGGACGCCGCCCGGGTCGGTGACACGCTCTATCTCGCCCCGGGCGGGGAGGTGCTGGCCTCCACCGACGGCGGCCGCACGTGGGAGCCGTCCCTCTCGGTTCAGCGGTAGCAGGAAGCAGCGATCGGTGACGGGATCACGGCAGCGTCTTGATCAGCCACTCGACGTACCCGGTGATGTCGGTGACGACTCCGGGAACGGCGGCGTTGGCCTGGGTGACGGTCTTGCCGAGCAGCCGGATGCTGCAGGCGTCGACGGCGCGGTTGGTGTCCCAGCCCTCGGCGAGGTCGGGGAAGCGGGAGGAGAGCTCGGCGGCACAGATGCCGCGCCGCTCGGAGATCGAGGCCCAGCTGCCGTCGTCGGTCGGCGTCGGGCTGGGGCTCGGAGCGGTCGAGGGGCTCGAGCTCGGCTTCGCCGTGGGCTCGGCGCCGGCGGTCGGCTTCGGAGCGGTCGTCGCCGGCTTCTTCTTCGCGGGCTTCTTGTCGGTCTTCTTCGTCGCGTTCGGTCCGCGGCCGGAGGAGCCGGACTCGGCGTGGGCCGGAGCGGCGGCGGCGAGCTGGACGTCGTCACCGCCGTAGGGGCTGTCGGCATAGCCCTTGGCGATCTTCAGGACAGTGGTGACGTACGCCTGGCTCTGGTTGTAGCGACTGAGCGCGGCGTGCTTCCCGCGATCGGTGGAGACGTCCTCGTCGCCCGAGCAGAGGTAGACCGCGGCGGCGAGGGCGGCGTCGTCGATGTCCTGCGGGTCGCGTACGCCGTCACCGTCTCCGTCGACGGCGACCAACGGCCACGTCGTGGGGATGAACTGCATCGGCCCGACGGCGCGGTCACCGCTGGAGAGCTTGTCGACGGAGCCTCCGTCGGTGTCGGGGGAAGGGTCGCCCGCGGGAGTGGTCAGCGCGGGGCCGTAGATCGGCGGGGTGGCCTTGCCCGAGTCGTCGAGCCGGCTGCTCTTCAGGCGACCGTGGTCGGACTCGACCATCCCGACGGCGGCGAGCAGCGTCCAGTCGAGGGCGCAGGCACGGTCGGCGGTCGTCACCACGGCGGCCGCACGCTGATAGGCGGCCAGGGCAGGCATCGGGATGTCGCTTCCCTGCGCCATCGCGACGGCGATCGTGCCGGTCCGGGCGCCCTTGCGCGCACCTTGTGCCGGGGCGGGCTCGGTGACGCTCGCGGGCTGGTCGATCACAGAGGTCGCCATGGTCTCCCCGCCGGGCAGCGTCACGGGTTCGACCGGATCGAACGCCGTTCCGGTGGCGGCGGCGGTCCACGCGGCCGAGAGCGCGGCCAGCGGCACGAGCGCGGCGTACATGGACAGACGACGTCGATTGAACAATTGAGCTCCCTTTGTAAATCCCCGGGGGAGTATGCCAAGGGGGGTGGTGGCCGTCACTCAGGGGGTCCCACTCAGTGGGCCGCCCTGCGCTGATTTCGTGAACCCGGACCGATCACGGACAATTGACCAGTTGCGAGAGCAACACCGCAGGTGGCAGAGGCCGAAACGTACAAGCGGCTTCGTCATGACCACGAGAAGGAAGAGATCTCAAGAATGCCTCCGAAGAAGAAGATCGCAGCGCTCGTCAAGGTGCAGCTGCAGGCCGGCTCCGCGACCCCGGCCCCGCCGGTCGGTACCGCGCTCGGTCCGCACGGCGTCAACATCATGGAGTTCTGCAAGGCGTACAACGCCCAGACCGAGTCCATGCGCGGCAACGTCGTCCCCGTCGAGATCACCATCTACGAGGACCGCTCGTTCACCTTCATCACGAAGACCCCGCCGGCCGCTGAGCTGATCAAGAAGGCCGCCGGCCTCAAGAAGGGCTCGTCCGTCCCGCACAAGGACAAGGTCGGCAAGCTGACCAAGGACCAGGTGCGCGAGATCGCGACCACCAAGATGCCCGACCTCAACGCGGAGGACATCGACGCCGCGATGAAGATCGTCGAGGGCACCGCCCGCTCCATGGGCGTCACCACCGACTGATACGTGGGAGAGCCGCGCTGGCTCGCTAACCACATCTCCTCTTAACTACCGAAGGAATCACCATGCAGCGCAGCAAGACCTACCGCGCGGCGTCGGAGACGTTCGACAAGAACGAGCTCTACGCCCCGCTGGCCGCGATCAAGATCGCCAAGGGCTCCAGCAAGAAGAAGTTCGACGAGACCGTTGACGTCGTCATGCGTCTCGGCGTCGACCCCCGCAAGGCCGACCAGATGGTGCGCGGCACCGTCAGCCTGCCCCACGGCACCGGTAAGACGATGCGCGTCATCGTCTTCGCCGCTGCTCCGGACAAGGCCGAGGCCGCTCGCGAGGCCGGCGCGGACGTCGTCGGTGCCGACGACCTCATCGAGAAGGTCTCCGGTGGCTGGCTCGACTTCGACGCCGTCGTCGCGACCCCGGACATGATGGGCAAGGTCGGTCGCCTCGGCCGCGTGCTCGGCCCGCGTGGCCTCATGCCGAACCCGAAGACCGGCACCGTCACCCCGGACCCGGCCAAGGCCGTGACCGACATCAAGGGCGGCAAGATCGACTTCCGGGTCGACCGTCACGCCAACCTTCACTTCATCATCGGCAAGGCCTCCTTCTCCGAGGCTCAGCTCGCTGAGAACTACGCCGCTGCTCTCGAGGAGGTGCTTCGTCTGAAGCCGTCCTCCTCCAAGGGCCGCTACCTGAAGAAGGTCACCCTCTCGACCACCATGGGCCCCGGTGTCCAGGTCGACCCCAACCGCATCAAGAACGTCGCGGGTGAGGACGAGGCCTGAGCCTGCGATCCTGTGAGGAACGAACAGGGTCGCAACGCGAAGGGATCGAGCGAGCGCAGCGGCTGAGCTTGCGAAGCCGCGAAGCGGGTCGAGATCCACGTCTGCGTTGCACAGTTCCCTGAACCTCATCGTTCCGATGGCCCGCCACCCCGAGGGGTGGCGGGCCATCGGCGTTCAAAGAGTCGTAGAGTTCGGCGCATGAATCTGCGGAAGCTTGCTGCTGCCCTGACCGTTCCTGCCCTCGGGCTGGCGCTCGCCGCCTGCGGTGGCGGCGACGAGGGTGGCACCTCACCGTCGGGCGCGAAGCTGGTCAAGGCCGACACCCTGACCATCTGCACGCACCTGCCCTACAAGCCGTTCGAGTTCAACGAGGGCGGCGAGGTCGTCGGTTTCGACATCGACGTGCTCAAGATCGCCGCCGACGCCGAGAAGCTCGAGACTGAGGTCGTCAACATCGGCTGGGAGACCATCGTCTCCGGTGA
Organism: Nocardioides luteus; assembly: GCF_015752315.1. Lineage (NCBI taxonomy): Bacteria > Bacillati > Actinomycetota > Actinomycetes > Propionibacteriales > Nocardioidaceae > Nocardioides > Nocardioides luteus. The sequence continues at coordinate 4,957,966 of NZ_JADOVJ010000001.1, read as the reverse complement.
GGCGCTCAACTCCGGCAAGTGTGACGTCGCCGCAGGTGCGATGACGATCACCGAGGAGCGCGAGAAGGTCATGGACTTCACCGAGCCCTACTTCGAGGCGACCCAGGCGCTGATGACGAAGAAGGGTGCCGGCTACGCGTCGCTCGACGACCTCGCCGGCAAGACCATCGCGGTCCAGGAGGCGACGACCGGCGCCGACTACGTCAAGGAGAACGCTCCCAAGGACGCCAAGATCATCACCCTCGAGGACTCGGCGCTGATGATGCAGGCGGTCAAGTCCGGCAAGGCCGACGCCGGCGTCAACGACAACGGTCTGCTCTACGACTTCGTCAAGGAGAACACCGACACGGAGATCACCAGCGAGTTCCAGACCGGTGAGGCGTACGGCTTCACGGTCAAGAAGGGCGGCAACGACAAGCTGCTCGAGGCGCTCAACAAGGCGATCAACGACAAGGCCGCCTACGACGAGGTCTACAAGAAGTGGTTCGGGGAGGCTGCCGCCCAGTGACGGGCACGGCAGTGGTTCCGAAGAAGCGGATGTCGCCGCGCAGACGCGCGGCGCTCGTCCGTTACGTCCAGTACGCCCTGTTGGTGCTGCTGGTCGTCGTCATCGCCCTGATCGCCGACTGGGGTGAGATCAGGCGGGCATTCCTCGACCTGGACGTCGCCGGTCAGATGTTTCCCGATGTCATCGTGATCGCCCTCAAGAACACGATCTTCTACACCGCCTGCGGCTTCGCCTTCGGGCTGGCGCTTGGTCTGGTGCTGGCGCTGATGCGGCTCTCGAGCGTTGGTCCGTACCGGTGGATCTCGACCGGCATCATCGAGCTTTTCCGGGGACTGCCGGCGCTAGTGGTCTTCTTGGTGCTCGGACTCGGCCTGCCGCTGGCCTTCGGCTTGAACCTCGGCAACGTCGTTACAGTGACGCTGGCGCTCGGTCTGGTCGGCGGCGCCTACATGGCCGAGACGATTCGGGCGGGCATCCAGGCGGTGCCGAAGGGGCAGTACGAGGCCGCACGCACCCTGGGTATGACCCACACTCGGGCGATGGTCACCATTGTGATTCCGCAGGCGTTCCGCATCATCCTGCCGCCGTTGACCAACGAGCTGATCCTGCTCACCAAGGACTCCTCGCTGGTCTACATTCTCGGGATGTCGCTGGACGAGTACGAGCTGACCGCGTTCGGCCGGGAGAACATGAACGCCTTCTCCAACCTGACCCCGATGTTCACGATCGCGCTGTGCTACCTGCTGATCACCGTGCCGCTCTCGATCGTCGTACGCCGCATGGAAGCCAAGTCCGGGAAGGCCCGCTGATGACCCAGACCGAGACGACGCCGGCTGCCGGCCGCGGGGCGGCGGCGATCGACGTACAGAACCTGCACAAGTACTTCGGCGACAACGAGGTGCTCAAGGGCATCGACTTCCACATCGGCCGGGGCGAGGTCGTCTGCGTGATCGGGCCTTCCGGGTCCGGAAAGTCGACGCTGCTGCGTTGCGTGAACCTGCTCGAGCAGCCGACCAGCGGCACGATCCTGGTCGAGGGCGACGAGATCACCGACCCGGACGCCGACGTGGACGCGCTGCGCGCCCGGATCGGGATGGTCTTCCAGCAGTTCAACCTCTTCCCGCACATGACGGTGCTGCGCAACCTGACGGTCGCGCAGGAGAAGGTGCTCAAGCGGGGACGGGCCGAGTCCACCCAGATCGCCCGGGCCAACCTGGAGAAGGTCGGGCTCTCCGACAAGGCCGACGCTTATCCGGCTCACCTCTCCGGCGGTCAGCAGCAGCGAGTCGCCATCGCGCGGGCGCTGTCGATGAACCCCGACATGATGCTCTTCGACGAGCCGACCTCCGCGCTCGACCCCGAGCTGGTCGGGGACGTCCTCGCGGTCATGAAGGACCTGGCCTCCGAGGGCATGACGATGATGGTCGTCACCCACGAGATGGGCTTCGCCCGCGAGGTCGCCGACAAGGTCGTCTTCATGGACGGCGGCGTCATCGTCGAGGAGGGCCTCCCCGCCGACGTGCTCGGCAACCCGCAGCACGAGCGCACCCAGGCGTTCCTCTCCCGCGTGCTCTGAGATCCAGCAGGTAGTCCAGGGAGATTCCGTCCATAACCCGTCGGTAGACGGACGGAACCTCCCTGGACCACCGCCTAAGGTTGCGGCGTGCGAACTGATCCCGGGGTGGACTGGGCTCCCGCGCTCGAGTGGGCGCAGCGGACGTTGGGGGAGATCGGTGGCGTACGACGCCTCTCCGGCGGCTGGACCTCGACCATGCTCGCGATCACGGCGGACGGTCATGAGCCGGCGGTGCTGCGGCTGATGACCAACGAGCCGTGGCGTACGCACGGCGAGCCGCTCACCATCACCACCCGGGAGAGCGAGATCCAGCGGATGCTCGCGGCCATGGGCGTCCCGGCGCCGAGGTCGCTCGCGCTCGACGCGACGGGCGAGCACTGCGGTCATCCGGCTCACCTGATGACGCTGCTCCCGGGTGCGATCGAGCCGCAGCGCGTCGACGACGCCTCGCTCGCAAGGCTCGCGGAGCTGCTGGCCGACATCCACGCGGTCACGCCGACGATCGACGTACGCAGCTACCAGTCGTGGGCGTGGGAGGCGAAGTTCGTCGTGCCGGAGTGGGCGAGCGACGCGGGCCTGTGGGAGGACGCGTTCGCGCTGCTGCGCGACGAGCCGCCGGCGTACGACCCCTGTTTCATCCATCGTGACTTCCAGCCGCGCAACGTGCTGTGGGATCGCGGTGAGATCACCGGTGTCGTCGACTGGGTCGAGACATCGATCGGCCCGGCCTGGTTCGACGTGGCCCACTGCGCGACCAATCTCGCCCTCGCCCACGGCGGCGAGGTCGCGGACCGCTTCGCCGACGCGTACGTCACGACGACCGGCCGCGCACCACAACCGTACTTCGACGTGATGGACGTCGTCGGCTTCCTACCGCCGCCGGGCAGGGCGTCGTTCATCACCGATCCGGCCGAGCTGGCCCGCCTCGAGGAGCGGCTAGCTGTGATGTCCAGCCAGGTTGTTCAACCTGGTGATGGGGGCTGCCTTCCCGATCGCTGAATGGGGCCGGTGGTGGTTGTACTCGTGGACCCATCCTGGCAGGGCGGCGAGTCGGGCTGATTCGGAGGTGTAGAACTTCTTGAATGCCCAGCCCTCTGCCAGGGTGCGGTGGAAACGTTCGATCTTCCCGTTCGTCTGTGGTCGATAGGGCCGGGTCTTCTTGGGTGTGATGCCTAGATCTGCGCAGGTCTCGCGCCACAGGTGTGACTTGTAGCAGCTGCCGTTGTCGCTGAGCACACGCTTGACGAGGACACCACGCTCAGCGAACCAGGCAACCGCGTTCTTGAGGACCTCGGTCGCGGTTTGGCTGGTCTCGTCGTCGCGGGCCTCGACGTAGGCGAGGCGGGAGTGGTCGTCGATGACGGTGTGTAGGTAGCAGGTCCCGATCAGTGGCTGATAGTGCTTGTTCTTGGGCCCACCGGTGCGTTTGGCGGTCGCGGAGCGGTTCTTGTCCCCGCGCTGCTTGCCGAGGTAGCGCCAGCCACCGCCGTCGGGGATCTTGCCGAGCTTCTTGACGTCGACGTGGATCAGGTCGCCGGGGTGGTCATGTTCGTAGCGACGGATCGGCTCGCCTGTGGCTCGGTCGATGTGAGTGAGCCGGTTGATCCGAGCACGCACCAAGACCGCGTGCACGGTCGAGGATGCCATGTTGAGCCGCTGGGCGATTTCGACCGGCCCAAGGCGCTGCTTCCAGCGCAGGTGCACGATCTTGCGCACGACCGGGGCCGGGGTCCGGTTCGGTTGACGGTGCGGAGCCGAGGACCGATCGAGCATGCCGGCCGGTCCTTCGTTGCGGTAGCGCTCAGCCCACTTCTTCGCCGTACGCCACGAGACGTCATAACGCTCCGCCGCGCGGGCCGGTGGCCAGCCGTGTTCAACGATGAGACGCGCGAGCCTGAGCCGGGCGCGAGGGGTCAGGGCAGCGTTGGCATGGGTAGCGTGGGACACGAAGGCCTCTCCTGGTGGCGGAACTGGTTCCTAGACAGCTCCACTCCACACCGGGGAGGCCTTCGTCCATCTACCAGTCAGACCGTGTCGTCGCAGGATCTCGACCAACGTGCCTGGGCATCACAGCTAGCCGCGGTCCTGACGAGATGCCGCTGAGACCGGGCTCCGTTGCCAGTAGGGTCGGCGACGTGCCCACGCCTGACGACTACTTCGTGACTCTCGGCGAGCTGCAGACCCAGTTCGCCGCCGCGCTGAAGCAGGCCGACCCGGACCTGCCGGTCCCGTCCTGCGACGACTGGTCGGTCGGGGACCTGGCCGACCATCTGGCCGGGGTGCACCACTGGGCTGCGGCGATGGCGCGCGACGAGGACGAGGTGCCGCTGCCGGTCCCGCTGGACCTGGTCGCGGCCTACCAGGAGCAGGCCGCCGAGCTGCGCGAGACGCTCTCGGCGCTCGGCCCGGAGGCGACCGGCCGGATCCTCAACGGGCTGACCGAGGACGGCCTCGGACCGGTCTCGTTCTGGTTCCGTCGGCAGGTGCACGAGACCCTGGTCCACCTCTGGGACATCCGCTCGGCTCTCGGGCTCGCGGCTCCCGAGGCGACCCCGGAGCTCTGGGCCGACACCGTCGACGAGGTGCTGACCGTGATGTACCCGCGTCAGATCGCCCTGAAGCGTACGCGGAAGGTCGTCACCCGCATCGAGCTCACCGCCACCGACATCGACCAGACCTGGGCGATCGGGGCGCCGAACGCGGTGCAGAAGGTGTCGGTCACCGGCACGGCTCGTGACCTCGCGCTCCTGCTCTGGGGACGTACGTCGCCCACCGCCGCCGAGCTGACCGTCACCGGCGACGAGGCAGCCCTGGCCGAGGCACTGTCTCGCGCGATCGTTCCGTAGCCGCGCCCGAGAGTCGGGTACGGTCGGCGCGGCCGGTCCAGTAGCCGACCCAGACCGCCCCGGCGAGCGAGAAGAGGCCGAGCGCGACCGGCGCGGCGGCGATCGAGAAGACCGCGGCCAGCCCGGAGACCAGGAGCGGCCCACCGGTGCCGCCGAGGTCGCCGCACAGCCGCCAGCCGCCGAGGAACTGCGCTCGTCCGTCGGCCGGCGCGGCATCGGCGCCGAGCGTCATCACGATCCCCGAGCCGAGACCGTTGCCGATGGCGATCAGCGCCATCACCGCGCCCAGGCTGAGCGCGTCGTGGGTGAGGGGGAGCAGCAGGCAGCCGAGGCCGACGGCGAGCACCACAGGGATCGCCACGACCTGACGCCCGCGGCGGTCGAGCAGCCAGCCGCCGGGAAGGGTGAGGGCGATGTCGACCAGTGCGGCTCCGGCGAAGAGGAGCGACACGACCGAGGCCTCGAGATGGATGTGGTCGGCCCAGAGCGGGAGCAGGCCGGTGCGTACGGACCGCGAGATCCCGATGATCACCACCGCGATGCCGAGCGTGGCGAAGGTGCGGCGGTGCGTCCACAGCACGCTGCGTACGCTCAGATGCCCCTGCTCGCGCGTGCGGCTCCGGCCGAGCTCGGGCATCCGGCCGCCGATCACCGCCGAGCACAGCGACATCGCGGCCGCGAACAGGAAGACCGCGGGGAGTCCGAAGAGGTGGATGAGGCCGGCGCCGAGGAGCGGCCCGACGAAGACCCCGAGCCGGAACGACCCGCCGAGCAGCGACATCGCCCGCGCCCGGTGGGAGACCGGGGTCGCGTCGATGAGAAAGCCCTGCCGAGCGATCAGGAACGCCGTCCAGCTCATCCCGCTCACGAACACGGCGACGGCGAGCACCGCGACCGAGCTGCTGAGGAACGCCACGGTCATCGCGACCGCGTCGAGCGCCCCGGCCGCCATCAGCGTGCGCCGCTCCCCGATCCGCGCCACCAGCGACCCGGCGGGCAGCGAGGTCGCCAGCGACCCGATCCCGAGCAGCGCGACCACGAATGCGGCCATCGACGCGTCCGCGCCCAGGTCGGAGGCGCGGAGCGCGAGGACCGGCATCACCGCCCCGTGTCCCATCGAGCTGACGATCGACGGTGCGTACGCCACCACCGCGATGTCTCGGAACCGGAACTCCTCGGTCGTCGTCTGCGTCGCCACGCCTTTACTCTGCCCGATTCGTTACCAAGGCTCACTATTTTTTACACAGAGCGAGACGGCGATCCCGCGCGCCGAGACGTCACGGCGGTCGGCCGAGACGTCACCCAGGTCGTCCGAACCGGCAGTCGGTGCTCACTCGGCCGACGGGAGTGACGCCTCGGCGGGGTCGTCACCAGCGCGAGTGCACGGCCTCGCGGAAGTGGGTGTCGTAGATCTGGCGGACGCCGGAGAGCAGCTCCTCGGAGAGCGGGGGAAGCGAGCCGGCGGCGGAGTTGGCGTGGGCCTGGGACGGGTTGCGGGCGCCGGGGATGACGGTCGTGACGCCCGGCTGCTGGGCCACCCAGGCGAGGGCGACCTGGGCGGGGGTGGCGCCCTCGGGGCCGTGCTCGGACACCAGGGCGGCGAACTCCTGGGCGGCCTTGACGCCGGTGGTGAAGTCGACGCCGGAGAAGGTCTCACCCACGTCGAAGGCCTCGCCGTGGCGGTTGTAGGTGCGGTGGTCGTCGGCGGCGAACGTCGTCGACTCCGAGTAGCGCCCGGACAGCAGCCCGGATGCCAGCGGCACCCGCGCGATGATCCCGACCCCGGCCTCCGTGGCCGCCGGGAGCACGCGGTCGAGCGGCTTGAGCCGGAACGCGTTCAGGATGATCTGGACGGAGGCCACGTTGGGCCGCGCGATCGCGGCCAGGGCCTGGTCGCAGGTCTCCACGCTGACGCCGTACGCCGCGATCACCCCCTCCGAGACGAGGGCGTCCAGCGCGTCATAGGTGGCCGAGGACTCGATCGTCTCCGACGGCGGGCAGTGCAGCTGCACCAGGTCGATCGTGTCGACGCCGAGGTTGGTGCGCGAGCGGTCCAGCCACTCGCGGAACGCGGCCGGCGTGTAGTTGGCCGGCACCTGCTCCACCCGGCGTCCCATCTTCGTGGCGACGAAGATGCCGTCGTGCGACCGCAGGAACCGCCCGATGACCTGCTCGCTCCGGCCGTCGCCGTAGACGTCGGCGGTGTCGAGGAAGGTGACCCCGTCGCCGACCGCCGCCTCGAGCACCGCCAGGGCGTCCGACTCGCTGACCTCGCCCCAGTCGGCGCCGAGCTGCCAGGTGCCGAGACCGATGACCGACGCCGTGCGTCCGATCCTTCCGAAGGTGTGGCTCTCCATGGCCGCAAAGGTAGCGCCCGCCGCCGATTTGGCGGCACCCCGCGGCGTACGCATAATTGTTGTTCGAAACCAGAGACCGCCGGTTGTCAGGTGTGCATGCACCCGATCGAAGGTTCCGCAGGATGCGGACGGCCAGCGTAGGTGAAGAGCAAGACGAGATCGTACGTCACGCCCTGAGCCTGCGCTCGGGGCGTTTGTCATTCACGGGCCCTCGCCGGTGGGATCGATTCCCGGAAGAAGGAGACCCATGGCGCGGGCTGACAAGCAGACTGCCGTTGCCGAGATCGCTGACGAGTTCAGCGCCTCGAGCGGCGTCGTGCTGACCGAGTACCGTGGTCTCACCGTTGGCGAGCTGAAGACTCTTCGTCGCTCGCTCGGTGAGAGCGCTAACTACGCCGTGGTCAAGAACACGCTGGCCAAGATCGCTGCCTCCCAGAGCGGCATCGAAGGCTTCGATGACCTGCTGACCGGCCCGACCGCGATCGCCTTCATCAAGGGTGACGTCGTCGAGGCGGCCAAGGGTCTGCGTGACTTTGCCAAGGCCAACCCCAACCTTGTCATCAAGGGCGGGTACCTCGACGGCAAGGCCATCGACGCTGCTGAGGTCGGCAAGCTTGCCGATCTCGAGTCGCGCGAGGTCCTGCTCGCCAAGCTTGCGGGCGCGTTCACCGCGACGATGTCCCAGGCTCTGTACGCCTTCAACGCTCTGCCCTCGAAGACCGCGCAGCTCGCTGCCGCTCTCGAGGCCAAGGCCGCGGAGGACCCCTCGATCCTCGCAGGTGGTGCCGCTGAGCCGGCTGCCGCCGAGGAGGCTCCGGCCGAGGCGTGATCGCCCCGGTCGTAACTAACCACCACCTGTAACCCGGCTCTGCCGCGTACTCAAAGAAATACGCACAGGGCCACCACGAAAGGAAATGCCATCATGGCGAAGCTCTCCACCGACGAGCTGCTCGACGCTTTCAAGGAGCTCACCCTCATCGAGCTCTCCGAGTTCGTCAAGGCCTTCGAGGACACCTTCGGTGTCACCGCTGCTGCTCCGGTCGCCGTTGCCGCTGCCGGCGCCCCGGGCGCCCCGGCCGCCGCCGCTGCCGAGGAGAAGGACGAGTTCGACGTCATCCTCGAGTCCGCTGGCGACAAGAAGATCAACGTCATCAAGGAGGTGCGCGCCCTGACCTCCCTCGGTCTGAAGGAGGCCAAGGAGCTCGTCGAGGGTGCCCCCAAGGCTGTCCTCGAGGCCGCCAACAAGGAGACCGCTGACAAGGCGAAGGAGGCCCTCGAGGCCGCCGGCGCCACCGTCACCGTCAAGTGATCTGAGGGCTTCGGCCCTGCGAGCCCGGGTTCGGCGGTTTCCGCCGGCCCGGGCTTGCTACATCGCGGAAACAGTTCCGCCACAGATCGGTCAAGCTGCAGCGCAGCGCTCCGATCGTTCCAACCGCGGGAGGCTACTGGAGAGTAGCCTCCCGCGGTTTGTTTCGTTATCTTGAACACACGCCGAGCGCGAAGGTCGTGATCCGACCGTCGAAGTGTTCGCCGAGAGGACCCGTCTCGGGTGGCGATCACCGTCGCCGTTCGCAGCCGCTATGGTTTACAAAAGTGTGACGCGTGTCGCAGGAAGTGCGTAACCCCCGTCACACTCTGCCGTTAGTCGGGCAGTGGGGGACTTGAGGGAGACCTCCGCGAACAGGAAGGGAGCCGGCCCGGATGGGTGTAGACGTAAAGATCGAAGGGCTGACCAAGAGCTTTGGTAAGCAGCTCATCTGGAAGGACGTCACGCTGACGCTGCCCGCGGGCGAGATCAGCGTGATGCTCGGGCCGTCCGGCACCGGTAAGTCGGTGCTTCTCAAGACCCTCATCGGTCTGATCAAGCCCGATCAGGGCTCGGTGGTCATCGAGGGCGTCGACATCGCCACCTGCTCGGAGAAGGACCTCTACGAGGTCCGCAAGCTCTTCGGGGTGCTGTTCCAGGACGGCGCCATGTTCGGTTCGATGGACCTGTTCGACAACGTCGCGTTCCCGCTTCGTGAGCACACGAAGAAGAGCGAGTCGGAGATCCGCAACATCGTCATGGAGAAGATGGACCTGGTCGGTCTCATCGGTGCCGAGAACAAGCTTCCCGGTGAGATCTCCGGTGGTATGCGCAAGCGTGCCGGCCTGGCGCGTGCTCTCGTCCTCGACCCGGAGATCCTGCTCATCGACGAGCCCGACTCCGGTCTGGACCCGGTGCGTACGGCGTTCATCAACCAGCTCTTCATCGACCTGAACGCGCAGATCGACGCCACGTTCCTGATCGTGACCCACGACATCAACTCGACGCGTACGGTGCCGGACAACATCGGCCTGCTCTACCACAAGCACCTGGCGATGTACGGTCCCCGCGAGATGCTGCTCAGCTCCGAGGAGCCCGTGGTGCGGCAGTTCCTCAACGCCCAGACGATCGGTCCGATCGGTATGTCGGAGGAGAAGGACGCCGACGAGCTGGCCGCGGAGAAGGACATGGGCCTGCCGCCGCTGCCGCCGATCCCGATGCAGCTCGAGCCGTCCAACGGCATCCCCCGTAAGTACCAGCGTCCCCCGGGTGCCTGGTGCCGGGAGAACGGTGTCACCCCGCCGCCGGGGTCGTTCCGTCCCGACGCCGCCATGGCCCCCGGTGGCGTGAAAGCAGATCCGACAGAGGCTCCTCACTGATGTCTTCTCTGACCGCTGCCAGGGTCCTGAAACCGATCGGGACCGCTGGCTCACTCTTCGCGTTCGGGCTGGACGTGGGGCGAGCCGTGTTCCGGCGCCCCTTCCAGTTCCGCGAGTTCATCCAGCAGGCGTGGTTCATCGCGTCGGTGACGATCGTCCCGACCGCGCTGGTCGCGATCCCCTTCGGTGCGGTCATCGCGCTGCAGGTGGGTGGCCTCGTGCAGCAGTTCGGTGCGCAGTCCTTCGTCGGGTCGGCCGCGGTCCTCGCGGTCGTCCAGCAGGCCGCCCCGATCGCGACCGCGCTGCTGGTCGCGGGTGCTGGTGGTTCGGCGATCGCCGCCGACCTCGGTGCCCGGAAGATCCGTGAAGAGCTCGACGCGATGATGGTTCTGGGCATCGACCCGATCCAGCGTCTGGTGGTCCCGCGTGTGCTCGCCGCGATGATGATCGCGGTCTTCCTCAACGGCCTGGTCTCGATCGTCGGGGTCATGGGCGGGTACGTCTTCAACGTCATCATCCAGGGCGGCACCCCGGGTGCCTACCTGGCCAGCTTCACCGCGCTGGCGCAGATGGCCGACCTCTGGCAGGGCCTGGCGAAGGCGCTCGTGTTCGGTCTGATCGCGGCGATCGTGGCTGCGTACAAGGGCATGAACGCGGGCGGTGGTCCGAAGGGCGTCGGTGACGCCGTGAACGAGTCGGTCGTCATCACGTTCCTGCTGCTGTTCATCGTCAACTTCGTGATGTCTGCGATCTTCCTGCAGATCATCCCGAGCAAGACCGGTTAGGAGGCGAGACGGATGGCGAACATCAAGGCGATCTACGAGAAGCCTGCCAAGAGCCTCGACCACCTCGGTGACGAGCTCGGTTTCTACCTGCGTGCCGTGTCGTGGTTCCCGCGCACGCTCAGGCGCTACAAGAAGGAGATCCTCCGGATCCTCGCCGAGGTCACCCTCGGCTCTGGTGCGCTGGCCGTCATCGGCGGCACCGTCGGCGTGATCCTGGCGATGACCTTCTTCACCGGAGCCCAGGTCGGGCTCTCCGGCTACACCGCCCTCGACCAGCTCGGCACCAGTGCGTTCTCCGGCTTCGTGTCGGCCTACTTCAACACCCGTGAGATCGCGCCGCTGGTCGCCGGCATCGCGCTCGCCGCGACGGTCGGCTGCGGTTTCACCGCTCAGCTCGGCGCGATGCGGATCTCCGAAGAGGTCGACGCGCTCGAGGTGATGGCGATCCCGTCGCTGCCCTTCCTGGTCACCACCCGGATGATCGGCGGCCTGATCGCGATCGTGCCGCTCTACGTGGTCGGTCTGCTCTCCTCCTACGTCGCCACCCGGTTCACGGTGATCCTCTTCTACGGCCAGAGCGCCGGCACCTACGACCACTACTTCAACACCTTCCTGCCACCGGTGGACGTGCTGTGGTCCTTCGGCAAGGTGCTGATCTTCGCGGTCGTGGTGATCTTGATCCACTGCTACCACGGCTACAACGCCTCCGGCGGTCCTGCTGGTGTGGGCGTCGCGGTCGGCAAGGCGGTGCGTACGAGCATCGTCGCCGTCTCCGTGCTCGACCTGATGCTCTCCATGGCGATCTGGGGCAGCACGACGACTGTGAGGTTGGCGGGATGACTCAGACACTCAGCCGAGACGGCATCGAGCACCACGTGCCCGCTCCTCACAAGCGGAGCGCCGTGGCCCTCGCCTGGGCTCGGCAGAAGGGCAAGATCCTCGGCATCGTCTTCATCGCCCTGGTCCTCACGGCGCTCGTCCTGACCTGGGCGCAGTTCACCAACAAGTTCGGCGACTTCGAGGAGATCACCCTCAAGGCAGACCGCATCGGTCTGCAGCTTCCCGACCGCGCCGACGTCAAGGTCCGTGGCCTGATCGTCGGCGAGGTCCTCGACATGAAGGCGACCGACGAGGGCGCCGAGTTGACCCTGGGGCTCTTCCGCGACGAGATCAGCAAGGTCCACCCCGACGTGACCGGCGCGATCCTCCCCAAGACGCTCTTCGGGCAGAAGTACGTCTCGCTGATCCCGCCCGACTCCGACTTCACCGAGTCGATCCAGCCGGGCGCCGTCATCGAGAAGACGAAGCTGGCCACCGAGGTCCAGGCCGTGCTGCGCGACCTCTACCCGCTGCTGCGGACGATCCAGCCGGCCGACCTCAACATGACGCTCAACGCGATGGCCACCGCCCTCGAGGGACGCGGCGAGAAGCTCGGCGAGTCGCTCGACACCCTCGACTCCTACCTGAAGCGGCTCAACCCCGAGATCCCCGCGCTGATCGAGGACCTCGAGCTCGCCACGAAGGTCTCCGGCACCTACCAGGCCGTGCTGCCCGAGCTGGGTCAGATCCTGCGCAACACCATCGTCACGGCGACCACGCTCGAGGACCGCGAGGCACAGCTCAACAAGATGCTGACCGACGTCACCGCCTTCTCCAACACCGCTGACAAGTTCCTCGACGACAACGGCGACACGCTGATCCAGCTCGGCGAGGTCGGCCGCCCGGTCACCCAGGCGCTGGCGCGCTACGCCCCGATGCTCCCGTGTCTCATCGGCGGCATGGACACCCTGACCGACGAGTTCACCGAGGTGTTCCGCAACTACACCGTCCACATCACGCTGGAGACGCTGCCGCACCAGGCGCGCCCCTACAACACCAACGACAAGCCGCGCTACGGCGAGGACAGCGGTCCCGACTGCGGCGAGCTCCCCAACGCGTCCTGGACCCAGGCGAAGCCGTTCGCCCCGTTCCCGAACAAGGACGACGGCGTCGACGAGCCCACCGGAAAGGGCGTCATGCGTTCTGCCACCGGGACGACCGGATACTCGGCCCTGTCCTACGTCGGTACGTCGGCCGAGGCCGATGTCATCAACGAGCTGTTCGCTCCGGGCATGGGCATGACCGCTGACGAGGTCCCCGACCTCGGTGCGCTGATGCTCGGGCCGGCGGCGCGTGGAGCGGAGGTGAGCTACCGATGAGCGCGGTCAAGCTCTTCGATGCCAAGACCTTCCAGGATTTCTGGAAGCTGATCATCTTCATCGTCGTCACGACGCTGGCCACCGCGCTGCTCGCGATCACGATCGGCAACGTGACCTTCGGCCAGACCGATGAGTACAAGGCGGTCTTCACCGACGTCACCGGTGTGAACAAGGGCGACGACGTACGCATCTCGGGGGTCAAGGTCGGCTCGGTCAAGGGCATCGAGATCTCCGACGACGCCCGTAGCGCCGTGGTCACCTTCACGGTGGACAGCGCGCAGCAGCTCGCGACCACGACCGAGGCGACGATCAAGTACCGCAACCTGATCGGCCAGCGCTACCTCGCGCTGACCAACCAGCTGGTGGGCGACGCGTCGGCGCTGCAGGAGGGCCAGACGATCCCGGTCGGGCAGACCCACCCGGCGCTCGACCTGACCGTGCTCTTCAACGGGTTCAAGCCGCTGTTCCAGGCGCTGTCGCCCAACGACGTCAACACCCTCTCCTACGAGATCGTCCAGGTCTTCCAGGGCGAGGGCGGCACGCTGGAGAGCCTGCTCTCCCACACGGCGTCGCTGACCTCGACGCTGGCGGAGAAGGACCAGATCATCAACGCCCTGATCGACAACCTCACCGAGGTGCTCGAGCACGTGGGCGATCGTGAGAAGGAGCTCTCGAGCCTGATCGTGACCTTCCGTGACTTCGTCGGCGGTCTCAACAAGGACCGCGAGGCGATCCTGGGATCCCTCGACCAGATCTCGGCTCTGTCCGTGGAGACCGCTGACCTCGTGCACGAGGCGAAGGATCCGCTGCTCGAGGACCTGCGCCAGGCCCGGAGGTTCTCCGACCAGGTCGCCAAGGACAAGCGGCAGCTCGACGACGCGATGGAGCTCCAGCCGATCAAGCTGGACAAGATCGGTGCGACGGCCAGCTACGGCGGTTGGTTCAACTTCTACCTGTGCGGTCTGCGGGGCACGATCCGCGACCCCGAGGGCAAGGACCTCGACATTCCGCTCTACCAGCCCGGTCAAGCGAGGTGCAACCTCGGATGATTCCCTTCCGCGAACGTAACCCAGTCAAGATCGGTGCCGTCTCGATCGCCGTCCTCCTCATGCTGATGGTGATGGCGTTCAAGGCCGACAGCCTGCCGCTGATCGGTGGTGGCACCACCTACTACGCCAACTTCTCCGAGGCCGGTGGTCTCAAGACCGGGGACGAGGTCCGGGTGGCCGGTGTCCGGGTCGGCAAGGTCGACTCGATCGAGCTCGACGGCAATCAGGTCAAGGTCGGCTTCAAGATCCGCGAGAAGGTCAACTTCGGTGAGAACTCCGGTGCCGGCGTACGCGTGAAGACGCTGCTCGGCGACATGTTCCTCGAGCTCCAGCCGGCCGGCGAGGGCCAGATGAAGGCGGGAGCCACCATCCCGGTGGACCGCACCGAGTCTCCCTACGATGTGGTCCAGGCCTTCGAGGGCCTGGCCGACACCTCCGCCAACATCGACAAGGACCAGCTCGCCGCGGCGCTCACCACGCTCGCCGACCTGACCCGGTCGACGCCGGAGGAGTTCCAGGCGGCCCTCACCGGCGTCTCCGACCTCTCCCGCAACCTGGCCGCCAAGGACGAGCGCATCGACTCGCTGCTCACCCAGCTCGACCGGGTGACCAAGGTGCTCGACGAGCGCGACGAGGACCTGATCGCCCTGATGAACGACGCCAACCAGCTGTTCGCAGCCCTGGTCGAGCGACGCGAGGCGGTCCACAACCTGCTCCTCTCGACCCAGCAGCTCTCCAAGGAGCTCTCGCAGCTGGTCGACGACAGCCGGGCCGACCTCAAGCCGGCGCTCGAGAGCCTCGACGTGATCCTCGACGTGTTCACGAAGAACGAGGAGAACCTCGAGAAGTCCCTGCGGCTGATGGCGCCGTTCTACAAGGTCTTCAACAACACCCTGGGCAACGGTCCGTGGTGGGACACCTACGTCCAGAACATGCCTCCCGTACCGGCAGTCACGGGGAGGACCCCATGAACAAGTACATCGTCCCGATCATCATCGGTGCGCTCGTCCTGGCCGTCGGCGCCTGGGCGCTGGTCCGCGACACCGGCGAGAAGACGCTGGTGGCGCACTTCCCGCGCACGGTCTCCCTCTACGAGGGCAGCGACCTGCGCGTGCTCGGTGTCGCCGTCGGCAAGGTGACCGCCGTCGAGCCGAACGGCACCGACGTCAAGGTCACCATGGAGTACCGGGAGGACGTCGACCTGCCCGCCGACGGGAAGGCCGTGGTCATCTCGCCCTCCATCGTCGGTGACCGCTACGTCCAGGTCACGCCCGCCTACGACGGCGGCGAGAAGATGGACGACGGGGCGGTGCTGAGCACCGACAAGACGTCGGTCCCGGTCGAGCTCGACCAGATCTACTCCAGCGTCGACGACCTGGTGGTCGCGCTCGGGCCGGACGGCGCCAACAAGAACGGCGCGCTCACCGATCTGCTGCAGCAGACCGCGAAGAACCTCGGCGGCCAGGGCGAGAAGATCAACTCGACCGTCGGCGACCTCGGCAAGCTGACCAAGACGCTCGACAACCGCGACGAGCAGTTCTTCGACTCCGCCGAGCAGCTCGAGGGCTTCATCGGCACGCTCGCCGAGAACGACCAGACCGTACGCGACTTCGCCCAGGCCCTCGCGGAGGTCTCCTCGATGCTGGAGGGTGAGCGTCAGGAGCTCGCGGCGTCGATGAAGAACCTGTCGGTGGCGCTGACCAAGGTGACCCAGTTCGTCCGCGACAACAAGGCGATCCTGCGCGAGGACATCCAAGGCCTCAACCGGATCGGCAAGGTGCTCGTGAAGCAGCGCAAGGCGCTCGACGAGAGCCTCCGGACCGCTCCGCTGGCCCTCAACAACCTGGGCCTGGCGTACAACCCGGAGACCGGCACGCTGGACACCAACGCCAACATCACGATGGTCCTCGACGAGATCGTCCAGAACCCGGCCTCGTTCCTGTGCAGCCTCGTGGACCAGGCGACCAACGGCAGCAGCGCCGAGATCTGCACGCAGATCCGGCAGATGCCCGGTCTGAACCGCTCCGCGGCGATCGGCCCCGGCACGGGCTCGTCCTACGGAGTGCCCTATGACATGTCGCTCGGCGGCCTGGTGGAGGTGACGGACCGATGAGGACCATGAAGCGCGCCGTCCAGGCGTTCGTCGGTGTGCTCGTCGGCGCCCTGATGCTGACCGGCTGCGGCAGCTTCTCCGTCTACGACCTGCCGCTCCCGGGCGGTGTGGACGCCGGAGACGACGCGATCTCGGTCACCGCGCAGTTCCAGGACACCCTCGACCTGGTGCCCCAGTCGACCGTGAAGCTCGAGGACATCGACGTCGGCAAGATCAACAAGATCTGGCTCGACGACGGTGTCGCGACCGTCGAGATGCTGCTGAAGAAGGACGTGGACCTGCCCGCCAACACACGGGCCTCGATCCAGCAGACCTCCCTGCTCGGCGAGAAGTTCGTCTCCCTGGAGCGGCCGGCGGAGCCCGAGTCGACGAAGCTGACCGACGGTTCGACCATCCCGCTGGCCCAGACCGGCCGTAACCCGGAGATCGAAGAGGTCTTCAGTGCGCTGAGCCTGCTGCTCAACGGTGGTGGCGTCGCCCAGCTGAAGACGATCTCGACCGAGCTCAACAAGGCCCTCGAGGGTCGCGAGGACTCGGCCCGCTCGGTGCTCCACCAGGTGGAGAAGCTGGCGCGCGACCTCGACAACAACAAGGAGAAGATCGTCGCGGCCATCGAGGCGCTCGATGCGCTGGCGAAGGCCACCAACGCGCAGATGGGCTCCATCGACGCCGCCCTCGACGAGCTTCCCTCGGCGATCTCCAGCATCGACAAGCAGCGCGCCGACCTGGTCAAGATGCTCGAGGCGCTCGAGCGGCTCGGCGACACCGGCGTACGTGTGATCAGGGCGTCGAAGGACAACACGATCGGCATCGTGAAGGACCTCCGGCCGCTGCTGTCGAACCTCGCCGACGCCGGCGACAACTTCGTCAAGGCGATGAACACGATCCTCACCTACCCGTTCGTCGACCAGGCGGTCGGTGGCTCGCCGCAGACCGCGCGCAACCTGCACATGGGTGACTTCGTCAACCTCGACGTCACCGTCGACCTCAACCTCGACACCCTGCTGCAGAACGCCCCTCGGGTGGGAAGCGCCGCCTGCTGGGGCCTCGAGGAGATCAACCGGAAGATCAAGACCTTCCCCGACGAGGAGACGGCTCTCGACTGGCTCAACAACCTCACCAACGTCTGCAAGGAAGGCGGGCTGGCCAGTGCCATCGACACGTGCCAGGAAGCGCTGACCGGGCAGTCGACGGCGCCTCAGGCGTGCGTGACCGGTGTGCTCGGCTCCATCGGGAAGACCCTCGACGGCCTGCTCGGCCTCGGAACGTCCTCGTCCGACGACGGCAGCACGTCAGGTGACGACGGCACCGGGTGCGTCCTGCTGCTGTTCTGTCGCGCCGGCGCGACACCAGGCACGCATGCGGTGACGTACGAGGAGCTGAGCAAGGAGCTCGACCCGGGTCTGACCTCGCTGATGATCCCGGCACTGAGCACCTCGAGCAACACTCATCAGGAGGGCGTCTCATGATCACCCGCCGTACGAAGATGCAGCTGATGATCTTCCTGCTGATCACCCTCGTCGGGGTCAGCTTCGTCGGTGCGCGCTACGCCCGGCTGGGGTCCCTGTTCCTCAAGGACCACTACGTCGTGATGGCCCACTTCGAGCAGTCGGGCGGCATCTACGAGGACGCCGAGGTCGACTACCGGGGCGTCAAGATCGGCCAGGTCGGTGAGCTCGTGCTCAACCGCAGCGGCGTCGACGTCACGCTGAAGATCGACAACGCGTGGAAGGACAAGATCCCGGCGGACAGCCTCGCCGTGGTCGGCAACCGCTCCGCCGTCGGTGAGCAGTACGTCGAGCTGCAGCCGCAGTCGAAGGGTGCGCCCTACCTCGAGGAGGGGTCGGAGATCGCCCGCGCGGCGACGGCCACGCCCCTGCCGACCGAGAAGCTGCTCGAGGACATCACCGTCACCGTGAACTCGGTCGACCAGAAGGCGCTGACGACCACCGTCGACGAGCTCGGCAAGGGTTTCGCCGGCACCGGTCAGGACCTGCAGACCATCATCGACACCGGCACCGCGTTCGTGGAGACCGCCGACCAGAACTTCGGGCTGACCACGCAGCTGATCCGGGACAGCAACACCGTCCTCCAGGGGCAGCTCGACAGCACCTCGGCGATCAAGTCGTTCGCGACCGACCTGGAGCTGTTCACCGGCACGCTCGCAGGCTCCAACAAGGACCTGATCAAGCTGATCGAGAGCGGCTCCGCCGGCGCCACCGAGCTGCGTACGTTCCTCGAGCAGAACGACGTGGAGATCAGCGAGCTCCTCAACGAGGTGCTGGTGACGGGCAAGGTCGTCCGCAAGAACCTGCCGGGCGTCAAGCACCTGCTCTCCATCTTCCCCACCGTGGTGGAGGGCAGCTTCGCCGTGGTCGACGTCGGCCACCCGGGCCTGGCGCAGGCGCACTTCGGACTGGTGATCACCAGCCAGACTCCGTGCAAGAAGGGCTACGAGAGCACCAAGAAGCGCAGCCCGCTGGACCTGCAGAGCCGTCCGTTCAACACCGAGGTCTCCTGCACCGAGGACCCGTCCAAGTCCAACGCCCGCGGCTCCAGCCAGCTGCCGCGTGCCGGTGTCGGCGAGGCCGGCTCGGTCGCGTCCTTCGACCCGGAGACGGGCAAGCTGACCTGGGGCGAGGCGGAGGACACCTCGGTGTCGACCGCGGCGCCGTCCTCCTACGGCGACGACGCCTGGAAGTGGCTCTACCTCCAGCCGATGGAGACCCAGTAGCGCGACGACTTCGACCACATGCAGCCCGCCGGGTTCGGGGCCCCGGAGTGCTGCCGCATCGACCGATTCGCCGGCGGCGTACGGTGAGGATGCTTGGAAATGGCTCCTGGAGCCACTGACCACAGAGAGTGATCCGTTTTGAGCACCACGACCGACCCCGGCCCCGATACGGAGACCGGCTCAGAGAACGACCAGGCGACGGCCAGGCAGGGCGCTCTGCTCCGCTGGGGCGTGCTGGCGCTGCTGATCGCCGTCATCATCGCCGCCGTCGGCTACGTCGGCTGGCAGCTGACCCGCGGCGCCGACGACTCCGTGGTGAGCCAGCGCGAGCAGGTGATGGCCGCTGCCGACAAGTTCGTCGGGCGGGTCAACACCTACGGTCCCGAGGACATCGGCAGCGACAAGAAGACGATGCCGGACTACCGCAAGGAGGTCGGCGCGCTGCTGACCCCCAAGTTCGAGAAGAGCTTCCTCGGCAACGTCGCCTTCGCCGAGGCCACCGTCGTCCAGCAGGGCGTCGGTCGCACCAGCGACGTGCACAGCACGGCGGTCGCCGGCCTCGACGAGGACAGCGCGACCGTGCTGGTCGTCGCCGAGCTCGCGATCAGCTACCCGAAGTCCGAGGGGTCCGAGGAGCGCGTCGAGGCGGCGCGCCAGCTCGCCCGGACGGAGGTGGAGCTCGTGAAGCAGAACGGGAAGTGGCTGGTCGACGACTGGTATCCCGCCGAGGAGGCTCCTACTTCGGAAAGCAGCCAAGGGGTGACACCATGAGTTCCACGATGACTTCTCCGACCTGGTACGACCTGCTCGACGTCGAGCCCGACGCCGCCACCGACGACATCCGGGCGGCCTGGAAGTCGGCGATCGCCGATCTGGACCCGACCGACCGTCGCTTCCGCACCCTCAACGAGGCCGCCGCCGTCCTTCTGGACGCTGACAAGCGGGCTGCGTACGACGCCGAGCTCGCCGCCCTCGAGGCCGCCGCTGCCGAGAGCGACGAGGACGAGAGCGACGAGGCCGAGGACGACGGCCCTGAGGCCGCCGTGGAGACCGCTGCCGTCGAGGACGCGGTGGCCGAGGACGTACCGGACGCTCCCGAGGACGCCGAGGACACCGAGGACTCCGACGACGAGACGAAGGAGCCCGGTGGCCGTACGCTCCCGGTGCTCCCGACGTGGGGCCTGGTCGCTGCCGGTGCCCTCGCCCTGGCCGCGGTCGTGGCCGCCGGTGTGGTCTTCTTCGGGCAGGAGAAGGTGGAGACCGTCTCCAACAACAACGTCACGACCAGCACGGTCGAGGGTGCGGTGGGCAAGCAGATCACCCGCAACCACAAGCTTCTCGTCGAGGAGCAGGGCGCCGAGGCGCTCGAGGCGGCCAAGAAGGCCGTGGTCCCGCTGCTGTCCTACGACTACAGCAAGATGGACGCGTCGAAGAGCAAGGCTCACGACGTGATGACGAAGGACTACCGCGAGGACTACGACCGTCTCTTCGCGGTGCTCGTCGACAACGTCCCCGAGACGAAGACGGTGGTGAAGACCCTCGCCCCGGTCGACGCCGGCGTCATCCGGGTCTCCGACGACACCGTGCAGATCCTGGTGCTGGTCGACCGTCAGGTCACCAACGCCCAGCGCAGCACCCCGATCGGCTACCAGGAGTACGCGATGCTCACCATGACCAAGGTCGGCGACGAGTGGCTGGTGGACAAGGTCGAGACCCAGCCCAGCAAGGACTAGGCCCGCAGGCCTCGTCCTACCTGTCAAGTGATCGGATCAACCTTCCCGGAGGACGGACCGATTGGCGCGGATGCTTGACCCGGGGTGCCGAAGAGGCGCATGATCATCCGCGATGCTCGACAAGGCAACGATCGACAACGCCGACGGTCGGGCGCCGAAGGTGTGAATGAAGGAACGCCGGACTTTAATTGAGGCCCGGTGTTGTGAAGTGCGCTTTTATGCCGTACTATGGCGCTTTGCGCATGCCTTCATATGCCCCTCAGCCTGCCCGGTGGCTGTTCGGTGGTCGGCGGCGCGAATCCACCTGCGAACCTTGTCGAAGGATTCCTCTTGGCCGCGCGCACCTCGTCGGGTGACTCCACCCCTCGCCGCATCTCTTTCGCAAAGATCTCAGAGCCTCTCGAGCTCCCTCAGCTCCTCGCCCTCCAGACCGAAAGCTTTGACTGGCTGATCGGCAACGAGCGCTGGCAGGAGCAGGTTGCCGCCCGCGAAGCCGCGGGTGAGGACGTGTCTCACAAGTCCGGTCTACAGGAGATCTTCGAGGAGATCTCCCCGATCGAGGACTTCTCGGAGACGATGTCCCTCTCCTTCGAGAGCCCTGTCTTCTACGACCCCAAGTACACCGTCGAGGAGTGCAAGGAGAAGGACTTCACCTACTCCGCGCCGCTCTATGTCTCGGCGGAGTTCACCAACAACGACACTGGTGAGATCAAGGGCCAGACGGTCTTCATGGGTGACTTCCCGCTCATGACCGACCAGGGCACCTTCGTCATCAACGGCACCGAGCGTGTCGTCGTCTCCCAGCTCGTCCGGTCCCCGGGCGTCTACTTCGAGCGCACCGCCGACAAGACGTCGGACAAGGACATCTACACCGCCAAGCTGATCCCGAGCCGTGGTGCCTGGCTCGAGTTCGAGATCGACAAGCGCGACCTCGTCGGCGTCCGCCTCGACCGCAAGCGCAAGCAGAACGTCACCGTGCTGCTCAAGGCCCTCGGCTGGACCAACGAGCAGATCCGCGAGGAGTTCGGCGAGTACGAGTCGATGATGCTGACCCTGGAGAAGGACAGCACCACCGCCCAGGACGACGCGCTGCTCGACATCTACCGCAAGCTGCGCCCGGGCGAGCCGCCCACGCGTGAGGCCGCGCAGACGCTGCTGAACAACTACTACTTCAACCCGAAGCGCTACGACACCGCCAAGGTCGGCCGCTACAAGGTCAACAAGAAGCTCGGTCTGACCGAGGCCTTCGACCAGCAGACCCTGACCGTCGACGACATCGTCGCGACGATCAAGTACGTCGTGGCTCTGCACGACGGGCGTACGCAGCTCGAGACCCCGCAGGGCACGATCGACATCGCCGCCGACGACATCGACCACTTCGGCAACCGCCGGATGCGGACGGTCGGCGAGCTGATCCAGAACCAGCTGCGTACGGGCCTTGCCCGTATGGAGCGCGTCGTGCGCGAGCGGATGACGACCCAGGACGTCGAGGCGATCACGCCGCAGTCCCTGATCAACATCCGTCCCGTGGTCGCTGCGCTGAAGGAGTTCTTCGGCACCTCGCAGCTGTCGCAGTTCATGGACCAGAACAACCCGCTCGCGGGCCTGACGCACAAGCGTCGTCTGTCGGCCCTCGGCCCGGGTGGTCTCTCCCGTGACCGCGCCGGCATGGAGGTCCGAGACGTCCACCCGTCGCACTACGGCCGGATGTGCCCGATCGAGACCCCTGAAGGTCCCAACATCGGTCTGATCGGCTCGCTGGCCTCCTTCGGCCGGATCAACCCGTTCGGTTTCGTGGAGACGCCCTACCGCAAGGTCGTCAACGGCGTCGTCACCGACCAGATCGACTACCTGACCGCCGACGACGAGGACAAGTACGTCATCGCGCAGGCCAACGCGGCCGTCGACGAGAACATGAAGTTCGCCACCGAGCGCGTCCTGGTTCGCCAGCGCGACGGTGAGGTCTCCGAGCTCCTGGCCGACGAGGTCGACTACATCGACGTCTCGCCGCGCCAGATGGTGTCGGTCGCGACCGCGCTGATCCCGTTCCTCGAGCACGACGACGCCAACCGTGCGCTCATGGGCGCCAACATGCAGCGTCAGGCCGTTCCGCTGGTCCGCAGCGACTCGCCGCTGGTCGGCACCGGCATCGAGTACCGGGCCGCGGTCGACGCCGGTGACGTGCTCGTCGCCAAGAAGGCCGGTGTCGTCAAGGAGGTCTCCGCCGACGTCATCGAGACCCTCAACGACGACGGCACCTACACCACCTACAAGCTGGCCAAGTTCGAGCGCTCCAACCAGGGCAACTGCGTCAACCAGCAGCCCCTGGTAGACGAGGGCGCCCGGGTCGAGGTCGGCTCCCCGCTGGCCGACGGTCCGGCGACCCAGGGTGCCGAGATGGCGCTGGGTGCCAACCTCCTGGTCGCCTTCCAGTCGTGGCAGGGCCACAACTACGAGGACGCGATCATCCTCTCCCAGCGTCTGGTGCAGCAGGACTACCTCACCTCGATCCACATCGAGGAGCACGAGGTCGACGCCCGCGACACCAAGCTGGGTCCGGAGGAGATCACCCGGGACATCCCGAACGTCTCCGAGGAGATGCTGGCCGACCTCGACGAGCGCGGCATCATCCGCATCGGCGCCGAGGTCACCACCGGTGACATCCTGGTCGGCAAGGTCACGCCGAAGGGCGAGACCGAGCTCACCCCGGAGGAGCGTCTGCTCCGCGCGATCTTCGGTGAGAAGGCGCGCGAGGTCCGCGACACCTCGATGAAGGTTCCGCACGGCGAGGAGGGCACCGTCATCGGTGTCCGCGTCTTCGACCGTGAGGAGGGCGACGAGCTGCCCCCGGGCGTGAACCAGCTGGTTCGTGTCTACGTGGCGCAGAAGCGCAAGATCTCCGTGGGTGACAAGCTCGCCGGCCGTCACGGCAACAAGGGCGTCATCGCGAAGATCCTGCCGGTCGAGGACATGCCGTTCATGGAGGACGGCACCCCGGTCGACGTTCTGCTCAACCCGCTCGGTGTTCCGCGTCGTATGAACATCGGACAGGTCCTGGAGCTCCACCTCGGCTGGCTCGCCAAGCAGGGTTGGGACCTCAACCTCTCCGACGACCCCGACGACAGCGCCTGGAAGCAGCGCCTGATCAAGATCCACGCCGACAAGGCCGACCCGGGCACCAAGGTGGCCACGCCGGTCTTCGACGGTGCGCGTGAGGACGAGATCACCGGTCTGCTCGCCTCGACCCTCCCGAACCGGGACGGTCAGCGTGTGGTCGGCACCGACGGCAAGGCCCGCCTCTTCGACGGTCGCTCCGGCGAGCCGTTCCCGGAGCCGGTGGCCGTGGGCTACATGTACATCCTGAAGCTGCACCACCTGGTCGACGACAAGATCCACGCGCGTTCGACCGGTCCGTACTCGATGATCACCCAGCAGCCGCTCGGCGGTAAGGCCCAGTTCGGTGGCCAGCGCTTCGGTGAGATGGAGGTCTGGGCGATGGAGGCGTACGGCGCCGCCTACGCCCTGCAGGAGCTCCTGACCATCAAGTCGGACGACGTGCCCGGCCGCGTGAAGGTGTACGAGGCGATCGTCAAGGGCGAGAACATCCCCGACTCGGGTATCCCGGAGTCGTTCAAGGTTCTCGTCAAGGAGATGCAGTCGCTGTGCCTGAACGTCGAGGTCCTGAGCCAGGACGGTTCGGCGATCGAGCTCCGTGACGCGGAGGAGGACGTCTTCCGCGCCGCCGAGGAGCTCGGCATCGACCTGTCCCGCCGCGAGCCCTCTTCCGTAGAGGAAGTCTGACGAGCGGGAGGTGCGCCTCCGGGCGCACCTCCCTCCCTCAGTCCCCTTTAACTTTCCAAGAACTAACGAAGGAACTGGAAGCCACCGTGCTCGACGTCAACTTCTTCGATCAGCTCAAGATCGGCCTGGCCACCGCGGACGAGATCCGCGCGTGGAGCCACGGCGAGGTCAAGAAGCCTGAGACCATCAACTACCGCACGCTCAAGCCCGAGCGTGACGGCCTCTTCTGCGAGAAGATCTTCGGTCCCACCCGGGACTGGGAGTGCTACTGCGGCAAGTACAAGCGCGTGCGCTTCAAGGGCATCATCTGTGAGCGCTGTGGCGTCGAGGTCACCCGCTCCAAGGTACGCCGCGAGCGCATGGGCCACATCGAGCTCGCCGCTCCGGTGACCCACATCTGGTACTTCAAGGGCGTTCCGTCGCGGCTGGGCTACCTGCTCGACCTCGCCCCGAAGGACCTGGAGAAGGTCATCTACTTCGCTGCGTACATGATCACCTCGGTCGACGAGGACGCGCGTCACCGCGACCTGTCCTCGCTCGAGGCCAAGGTCGACCAGCAGCGCAAGATGCTGACCGGCCGGCTCGACGTGGCGATCAACGACCGCGCCAAGAAGCTCGAGACCGACCTGGCCGCGCTCGAGGCCGAGGGCGCCAAGTCCGACGCCAAGCGCAAGGTCAAGGACGGCGCCGAGCGCGAGATGAAGCAGCTGCGCGACCGCACCGAGCGCGAGGTCAACCGTCTCGACGAGGTCTGGGACACCTTCAAGAACCTGAAGGTCCAGGACCTCATGGGCGACGAGCTGCTCTACCGCGAGATGAAGACCTGGTTCGGCAAGTACTTCGAGGGCCACATGGGCGCCACGGCGATCCAGAAGCGCCTCGAGAACTTCGACATCGAGGCCGAGGTCGAGAACCTGCGCGAGACCATCGCCACCGGCAAGGGTCAGCGCAAGGTCCGCGCGCTCAAGCGCCTCAAGGTCGTCGACGCCTTCCGCAAGACCGGCAACCAGCCGACCGGCATGGTGCTCGACGCCGTCCCGGTCATCCCGCCGGACCTGCGCCCGATGGTGCAGCTCGACGGTGGCCGCTTCGCGACCTCCGACCTCAACGACCTCTACCGTCGTGTGATCAACCGCAACAACCGCCTCAAGCGTCTCCTCGACCTCGGTGCCCCCGAGATCATCGTGAACAACGAGAAGCGGATGCTGCAGGAGGCCGTCGACTCGCTGTTCGACAACGGCCGTCGTGGCCGTCCGGTCACCGGGCCGGGCAACCGTCCGCTGAAGTCGCTCTCCGACATGCTCAAGGGCAAGCAGGGTCGCTTCCGTCAGAACCTGCTCGGTAAGCGCGTCGACTACTCCGGTCGTTCGGTCATCGTGTCGGGTCCGCAGCTCAAGCTGCACCAGTGCGGTCTGCCCAAGCAGATGGCCCTGGAGCTGTTCAAGCCGTTCGTGATGAAGCGCCTGGTGGACCTGAGCCACGCTCAGAACATCAAGTCCGCCAAGCGGATGGTCGAGCGTGCCCGTCCGGTCGTGTGGGACGTCCTCGAAGAGGTCATCACCGAGCACCCGGTTCTGCTGAACCGTGCGCCCACCCTGCACCGACTCGGCATCCAGGCCTTCGAGCCGCAGCTGATCGAGGGTAAGGCCATCCAGCTGCACCCGCTCGTCTGCACCGCGTTCAACGCGGACTTCGACGGTGACCAGATGGCTGTCCACCTGCCGCTGTCGGCGGAGGCCCAGGCCGAGGCTCGGATCCTGATGCTCTCGACCAACAACATCCTCAAGCCGTCCGACGGTCGTCCGGTCACCATGCCGACCCAGGACATGATCATCGGTCTCTACTTCCTCACCTCCGACCGTGACGGTGAGGTCGGCGAGGGTCGTGCCTTCTCGTCCCCGGCCGAGGCCATCATGGCCTTCGACCACCTCGAGATCACGCTGCAGTCGAAGATCAAGATCCGCCTCGACGACATCGTCCCGCCGATCGGCTACGACGTGCCGGAGGGCTGGACCGCGGGCGACCCGCTCGTCGTCGAGACCACGCTGGGCCGGGTGATCTTCAACGACACCCTCCCCGCCGACTACCCCTTCGTGAACTACGAGGTCGGTAAGAAGCAGCTCGGCGCGATCATCAACGACCTGGCCGAGCGCTACACCAAGGTCGAGGTCGCGGCGTCGCTGGACGCGCTCAAGGACAACGGCTTCCACTGGGCCACCCGTTCGGGTGTCACGGTCTCCATCGACGACGTCACCACGCCGCCGAACAAGGCCGAGATCCTGGAGACGTTCGAGAAGCAGGCTGCCAAGGTGCAGAAGCAGTTCGAGCGTGGTCTGGTCACCGACGAGGAGCGCCGTCAGGAGCTCGTCGAGATCTGGACCGAGGCCGCCAAGGTCGTCGGTGCTGCGATGGAGGAGGCGTTCGACCGCAAGAACCCGATCTTCATGCAGGTCACCTCGGGTGCGTCGGGTAACTTCAACCAGATCCGTCAGGTCGGCGCCATGCGAGGCCTGGTGGCCAACCCGAAGGGCGAGATCATCCCGCGGCCGATCAAGTCGAACTTCCGCGAGGGTCTCTCCGTCCTGGAGTACTTCATCTCCACCCACGGTGCTCGCAAGGGTCTGGCCGACACCGCGCTGCGTACCGCTGACTCGGGTTACCTGACCCGTCGTCTGGTGGACGTCTCGCAGGACGTCATCATCCGTGAGGACGACTGCGGCACCGAGCGCGGTCTGCCGAAGGTCATCGGTGTCGACCAGGGCGGCGTCGTCGTCAAGGACGACAACGCCGAGACCGCTGCGTACGCTCGCACGGCTGCCGTCGACATCGAGCACCCGCAGACCGGCGAGGTTCTCGCGGTCGCCGGCGAGGACCTGGGCGACGTCAAGATCGAGGAGCTGGTTCGCGCCGGCATCACCGAGGTCAAGGTCCGTTCGGTCCTCACCTGTGAGGCCCGCACGGGTACGTGTGCCAAGTGCTACGGCCGCTCGCTGGCCACCGGCAAGCTCGTCGACATCGGTGAGGCGGTCGGCATCATCGCCGCCCAGTCCATCGGTGAGCCGGGCACCCAGCTGACCATGCGTACGTTCCACACCGGTGGTGTGGCCTCGGCCGACGACATCACGCAGGGTCTGCCGCGTGTCGTCGAGCTGTTCGAGGCGCGTACGCCGAAGGGTGTCACGCCGATCTCCGAGGTCGCCGGTCGCGTCGAGATCGAGGAGACCGACAAGGCCCGCAAGGTCCTGGTCACCCCGGACGACGGTTCGGACGTCAAGGAGTACGTCGTCTCCCGTCGCTCGCGGCTGCGGGTCGCCGACGGCGACCACATCGAGGTCGGCCAGGCGCTGACCATCGGTACGCCGGACCCCAAGGAGGTCCTCCGTATCCTCGGTGTCCGCAAGACGCAGCAGCACCTCGTCGACGAGGTCCAGGCCGTGTACCGGTCGCAGGGTGTGTCCATCCACGACAAGCACATCGAGATCATCGTGCGGCAGATGCTGCGCCGGATCACGGTGCTCGAGTCCGGTGACACCAACCTGCTGCCGTCCGACCTGGCCGACCGCATCGACTTCGAGTCGGAGAACCGGCGCGTGGTCTCCGAGGGCGGCAAGCCGGCCTCGGGTCGTCCGGAGCTGATGGGCATCACCAAGGCCTCGCTGGCCACCGAGTCCTGGCTGTCGGCGGCCTCCTTCCAGGAGACCACCCGCGTCCTCACCGACGCTGCCATCAACGGCCGCTCCGACTCGCTGCGCGGTCTGAAGGAGAACGTCATCATCGGTAAGCTCATCCCGGCCGGCACCGGCCTGGAGCGCTACCGCAACATCAAGGTCGAGCCGACCGATGAGGCTCGTGCCGCGGCGTACTCCGTGACCGGTTACGACAACTACGACTACGAGTTCGGCAACACCGGCGGCCAGGCCGTCGCGCTGGACGACTTCGACTTCGGCTCCTACCAGAGCTGATCGAGTGGTCTAGAAGGCCCCGCCACCTTCGGGTGGCGGGGCCTTCGTCCTTTTCAGGGCACGAGGAGCCAGCGTCCGTCGGATCCCGGTGCCGCCTCCGCCTCCTGGTAGGCCTCGGCGGCCTTGCTCAGCGGGCGTGTAGCCGCGATCCGGGTCGGCACCGTGCCGTCCGCTGCCAACCGGAGGAGGTCGGCGAGCATCGCCCCGTCGGGCTGGTTCAGTGCGGTCGAGACCTCGATGCCGCGCTCGGGCGCCGGTGCCCGGCCGGGCTTGACGCTGACGTAGCGGCCGCCGTCGCGTACGCCTGCCAACGCCGGTTCGTTGAGCGCCGCCAGGTCCAGGACGGCGTCGTGCCCGTGCGGCTCGATCTCGGTGACGGCGCGGTCGGCGCCGGTGGCGAGGTGCTCGGTGCCGGGGCGTACCAGGGCGTCGACCGTCCAACCGTCGGCTTTGGCCAGCCCCGATGCCCACAGGCCGACGCTGCCGGCGGCACCGGTGACGAGGAGGCTGCCGCGTTCGGTGCCGAGCAGGTCGAGTGCCTGGCGGGCGGTGAGCGCGTTGAGCGGAGCCGCGGCGGCCGCCTCGAGCGTGAGCCCGTCGGGTACGGCCGCTGCGGCGGAGGCGGGCACCACGACCTCCGTCGCGTGGGCGCGGGCGCCTGCGGCCGGGTTGCCATGGAGACCGGCGACGCGGTCGCCGACAGCGAATCCGGAGACGGCCTCGCCGACTGCGGTGACCACACCGCTGAAGTCGAAGCCGAGGCCGATCACGTCGGGGAGGCCGATGGCTGCGTGGTCGTTCGCGACGAAGGCGTCGAAGAGGGTGAAGCCGGCGGCGGCCACCTCGACCCGGATGTCGTCGGGGCCGAGCGGCTGGGCCGGGAGCTCCTCGAGGCGCGGGGTCGGGTCGCCGGCGCGGGAGATGAGTGCGTACATGGTGTTCGTCCTTTGTGGTGGTCTGTCTGGTTGCATGCACTACTTTCGGTGCCCTACTCTCCGTTGGGAAGAAGGCACTTTGAAGTGGCGTACGCACCTGGAGGTCTGCCATGGGGACGACGACGGCCGAACGACCCGGCGGATTCGAGCACAGCGGATTCGACGCGTTCTCAGCGCTGTGTCCGAGCCGGCGGCTGCTGGACACGATCGGTGACAAGTGGGTGAGTCTGGCGATCGTGGCGCTGGGGCTCCGCGGCCCGCTGAGGTATTCGGAGCTGGCCTCGCAGATCGAGGGGGTGAGCCAGAAGATGCTGACCCAGTCGCTGCGGAGGATGGAGCGCGACGGTCTGCTGATCCGCACGGTGACGCCATCGGTGCCGGTGCGGACCGACTACGAGCTCACCCCGCTCGGGCTGACGCTGCTGCCCGTCCTCGCCCACCTCAAGGCGTGGGCCGAGGAGCACATGGCCGAGGTGGACGAGGCCCGCACGACGTACGACGGCAGGGTCTGAGAATTTCTCGAGATCGGACGCAACGAACCCCGCGGTCCGAACGTCACAGGGGTAGGACGATGAGTTAACTGGCTGGGTTATCTGGCTGGCATCTGCTACTCGAGGAGCAAAGATGCGGCACCTACGGCTGATGGTGGTCGGCGTCTGGATCCTCGGCGTGCTCGCGGTGGGAGGTTGCGGGTCGACGAAGGACGGGGCGGTCGACGCGTCACCATCTGCCTCCGGGACCGCGGATCCCACCTCGGGAAGCAGTGCACCATCGTCCCCGACTCAGTCCTCACCGGCGGCCACGGGGGGTTCGCCGGTGGGGACTGAGTCTCAGAACGCTGACGCCGTACCGGCGGATCCGGTGACGCCGAAGTGCGTCAACGCCGACCTGAAGGCGGGCTATCGGGCCACCGATGCGGGCGCGGGATCGCGGTTCGGTGAGATCACCCTGACCAACGTCTCCGACCACGCCTGCTCCTTGGGTGGCTTCGGCGGTCTCTCGTACGTCGGCGGTGGCGACGGCACCCAGGTCGGTGCGCCCGCAAAGCGTGAGGGCGGTTGGCGCAAGGTCATCATGAAGCCGGGTCAGGTGGCCGTCAGCGCGGTCGCCGAGTCGACCGCTGAGAACTACCCGGCCGCGGACTGCAGGCCGACCGAGGTGGACGGGTTCCGGGTCTACGTGCCGGACTCCTACGACTCCCAGTTCGTCCGTCACCAGACGACCGGGTGTGCGGACAAGAACGTGTCGCTCCTGTCTCATCGCGCGTTCCACTAGCGGCCATCCGGCAGCGCGATCCTGGCGGGCATGAGACGTGTCCGAGCAGGCCTCCTCGTTGCCGCGGCGCTCCTGGCGAGCTCCGCCCTCTCCGCTCTTTCCCCGGCGCACGCCGAGAGCGATCCGCGTACCTTCGACCTCCAGGCGCACCGCGGTGGCATCGCGCTCACGGTGGAGAACACGCTGCCGGCGTTCGCGCGGGCGCTCGAGCTGGGCGTGAGCACCCTCGAGCTCGACGTGCAGATCACCGAGGACGGCTACGCGGTCGTGACCCACGACCGGGACCCGAACCCGGCCAAGTGTGTCGACACCGCACCGGCGTTCCCCGGAGATCCGGAGTTCCCGTACGTGCCGAACCGGACCTACATCAAGAACCTGACGCTCGCCCAGGTGCGCACGATCGACTGCGGGTCGCTGCGCCAGCCGCAGTTCCCCCAGCAGGAGCTGTCGCCGGGGGAGCGGATGCCGCTGCTCTCGGAGGTGTTCGCGCTGGTCAACAGCTACCACGCCGGCCAGGTCACGCTGAACCTGGAGACCAAGGTCGAGGCGGGGGCGCCGGAGCAGACCGCGCCGCGCGAGCAGTTCGTCCGCGTCGTCCTGGCCGAGATCCGGCGCGCGCACATCCGCAACCAGGTCACCATCCAGAGCTTCGACTGGGGTGCTCTGAAGCGGTTCCGCGAGGTCGAGCCGCGGCTCCCGATCGTCGCCCTGACCAACGGGCAGCAGTTCCTCCAGCAGGGACAGCCGGGCGCCTCGCCGTGGCTGGGCGGTATCGACATCGACGACTTCGAGGGGTCGCTGCAGGAGCGGTACGTGGCGGCCGCGGACTCCTTCGGAGCGGATGCGGTCTCGCCGGTTCACGGTGACCCGCAGGGCGGCTCGGTGTCGGACCCGGGCTATGTGCCGTTCACGACCCAGGAGCTGGTCGACGCGGCACATGCGCGCGGGATCGCGGTCGTGCCGTGGACGGTGGACGACGTCGCCACCATGGAGCACCTCATCGGGCTGGGCGTCGACGGGCTGATCACCGACAAGCCGGACGTGCTGCGCGAGGTCCTGGCCGAGCACGGCTACAAGCTGCCGCGTATATACGCAGGTCACCAGTAAGAAAGTCGCCTACCCTCTGGGGTATGGCAGCTGATCTGGACAGACACGTCCGCGGGATCGTCGACAGCGTCGCCTACCTGGTGCTGGCGACCTCGGATCCCGACGGGAGGCCGCGTACGTCGCCGGTCTACTTCTCCCACGACGGTTACCGGGACCTCTACTGGGTCTCGGCACCCGACGCCCAGCACTCCCGCAACATCGTGCGCGACCCGCGCGTGGCCGGGGTCATCTTCGACTCCTCGGTCCCGCCCGGGTCCGGCGCGAGCGCGGCGTACGTCACCGGGATGGCTCGCCAGGTCCCGGACTTCGAGCTCGAGAAGCGCTGCGCGGTGGCGTTCCACCGGCTGGTCGGGACGGCGCGGGCGTTCAAGCCCGAGGACCTGCGCGGAGAGGCGCCGCTGCGGCTCTACGTGATGGACGTGGAGCTCTGGGAGGCGCACCTTCCCGGGGTCGACCCGGACGACGAGGCGGCGCCGGAGACCCGCGTCGAGGCGGCCCCGGAGATGTGAGGATCAGCTCGAGGGGCGGAAGAGGAGGTGGATCTCCTCGCGCAGCTCGAGCCGCTCGATGCCGATGCCGTAGACCGGCTCCAGGATCTCGGGGCGGAGCACCTCGTCGACGGTGCCGCGCGCGGCCACTCGGCGCTGGTCGAGCAGTACCAGGTCGTCGCAGTAGCGGGCCGCCAGGTTGAGGTCGTGGAGCACGACGATCGCCGTGGTCCCGAGCTTGCGGACCAGGGAGAGGATCTCGTGCTGGTAGCGGATGTCGAGGTGGTTGGTCGGCTCGTCGAGGAGCAGGTGGGTCGCCTCCTGGGCCAGTGCCCGCGCGATGAGCACCCGCTGCCGCTCGCCCCCGGACAGGGCGGCGAAGGAGCGCGGACCGAGGTGGGTGCCGCCGACGCGCTCCAGGCACTCCGCGGCGATCTCCAGGTCGTGCTCACCGGCTCTGGCGAAGGCGGACAGGTGCGGCGTACGGCCGAGGAGGACCATCTCGCCGGCGGTGAGAGAGGTGTCCGTGCCGGACTCCTGGACGACGACGGCCAGGCGCCGGGCGACCTCCTTGGCGGGCAGCCCGGCGAGGTCGTCGCCGTCGATCTGGACGGTGCCGCTGCCGCGGAGGGCGCCGTAGAGCATCCGGAGCAGGGTGGTCTTGCCGCTCCCGTTCGGGCCGATCAGACCCAGCACCCGGCCCTCGTGGGCGTCGACGTCGACGTCCTCGAGGATGCTCGTGGCGCCGTACGTCCAGGACAGCCCGCCGGCCTCGATCACCGGCCGAACCTGTCGATGATCCGCTCCAGACCGTCGACCGAGAGCGCCGAGGGCGGCTCGGTGAAGTTGAAAAGCTGCGCCATCACGTCGCCGTTCCTGACCGCGGTGAGGTCCTCGGCGCCGGCGAGCTGGGTGATCGACTCCTCGACCTTCGCCGGGTCGCCGGCGTTGTGGAGCAGGATGATCACGTCGGGGTCGCGCTCGAGGAGGTCCTCGGTCGAGACCTCGAAGACCCGCTCGTCGACGTCGGCGAAGACGTCCTCGAACCCGGCCGCCTCAAGCTGCGGGTGGGCCATCGAGCGGGTGCCGTAGGCGTAGGTCACGCCGCCGCCGACGGTGGGGTAGAGAACCGCCGCCGTGCGTCCCTTCCCGACCTTCTTCGTCTCCAGCTCGGTGACGCGTTTGCGCAGGTCAGCGACAGCCTTGGCGGCTTCGTCCGTCTTGTCGAAGACGCGGCCGTAGGCCTCGAGCTGGCTGTAGACGTCGTCGAAACCGGGGTCGTCGACGCCGTCCGGGCACATCGCCGGCTCCTCGAGGAGGTCGATGTCGACGGCGTCGAGGGTGTCCCGGGAGAGGTTGTCGACCTCGCCGAGCACCAGGTCCGGCTCCTCGGCGATCACGACCTCCTTGGAGATCTGCAGGTGGCCGCTGGTGTCCATCTCGTCGGTGAGCAGCGGGATCTCGTCGAGCTCGGCCCGGGTCTCGGTGTCGTAGTAGTCGGCCGGGTAGTCACCGGCCCGGGCCACGACCTGGTCCATCACGCCGAGCGCGTGCAGGTAGGGCACCGCGGAGCTCTTCAGCATCACGACGCGCTCCGGTGGGGCCTCGAAGGTGACCTCGACGCCGCAGTTCTCGATGGTGACCGGGAAGCCGTCTCGGGCGGCCTCGGTGCCGGCGGCGTCGGCGCCGCAGGCGGTGGTCGTGGCCAGCACGAGGGCGGCGGTGGCGATCGTGGGGCGGATCATGTCGGGCTCCTGGTGATGGGTCGGGCGGGTGGTCAGACGTCGCGGGCGGAGAAGCGCCGGATCAGGACGATGAGGAACGGCGCTCCCAGGAGCGCGGTGACGATCCCGATCGGGATCTCCTGGGGCTGGAGCAGGACGCGGGCGAGCACGTCGGCCCAGACCAGGAGGATCGCGCCCATCAGCGCGGCTGCGGGGACGGCCACGGCATGGGCGGAGCCGACCGCGCGGCGGGCCAGGTGCGGCACCACCAGGCCGACGAAGCCGATGCTGCCGGCGGCCGAGACGACCACGCCGACGGTCAGTGCCACGACGACCAGCAGCAGCGTACGGAAGCGGTCGGGGGAGACGCCGAGGCTGTGCGCGGTCTCGTCGCCGATGGCGAGCACGTCGAGGCCGCGACCGGACAGGGTCAGCAGGGTGACCGTGACGATCACCGCGACGGCCACGACCGCGAGCAGGCCGTCCCACTGCGCCAGGCCGAGCGAGCCGAGCAGCCAGAACATCACCGACCGCGCCCCTTCGGCCGAGCCCGAGGCGAAGATCAGGAAGCTGGTCAGGCCGTAGAGCAGATAGCCGACCGCAACACCGGAGAGCAGCAGCCGCAGCGAGGTGACCCGGCCGCCGCTGCGAGCCAGCGCGAACACCAGGAACGACGCCGCGAGAGCGCCGAGGAAGGCGGAGCCGGGCAGGGCGTACGCCCCCAGGCCGGTGCCCGCGCCGAAGAGGATCGCCGCCGCGGCGCCGCTGGAGGCGCCGGAGTTGATCCCGAGCAGATACGGGTCGGCCAGCATGTTGCGGACCATCGCCTGCAGGGCCATGCCGGTGACGGCCAGGCCCGCACCGACCAGGGCGCCGAGGAGCACGCGGGGGAGACGTACCTTCCACACGATCGCCTCCTCGGTGGCCTTCCAGCCGGTCTCGGGCAGGCCGAGGAGGTGGTGGCCGAGGATCTGGGCGACCGTCCCCGGCGTGACGTACGCAGCGCCCAGCCCGACCGCGACGACAACGGTCGCCGCGGCGGCTGCGAGGAGGCCCAGGAGCCAGATGACGGCGCGCCGGCGGCGGCGACCTACGCCGAGTGGGTCGTGCACGTGGGGGCCTTCCGAGACTGCGCCGAGGGTTAATGCGAAGAACTTGCAATAACCTAGCAGGCTCCCGCTCCGGGTGGAGGTGAGGGTTCTCTGACCGGCCGTGTGGCGGGTCTGGGAAGATATGCGCATGACCTCGTCCCTTCCGCAATCAGCTGACGTGCTCGTCGTGGGGGCAGGGCCTGCGGGCTCGGCCGCGGCGGCCTGGCTGGCGCGCGCCGGGGTCGATGTCCTGCTGACCGACGCCGCCGTCTTCCCGCGTGACAAGACCTGTGGCGACGGGCTCACCCCGCGTGCGACCCACGAGCTGGTCCGGCTCGGCCTGGAGGACTGGCTGCGGGCGCACCCGGTCTCGAAGGGCCTGCGGGCGCACGGCTTCGGGCAGACGCTGCATCTGCCCTGGCCCGGCGGCACGCTGCCGTCCTGGGGGTCGGCGGTGCCGCGCACCGAGCTCGACGACCACCTGCGCACCGTGGCGATCAAGTCCGGCGCGACGGCGGTCGACGGCGTGCGCGCGGTCGACGTGCGGTGGGACGGTGCCCGAATTGCTGCGGTGATCTTCGAGGGTGGTCACGAGGTGGCCTGCCGGTCGGTCGTCGTGGCCGACGGCGTGCGGTCGCCGCTGGGCAAGGTGCTGGGACGCGAGTGGCACCGCGACACCGTCTACGGCGTCGCCGGGCGGGCCTACATCGCCTCCGACCAGGCTGATGACGAGTGGATCTCCTCCCACCTGGAGCTTCGCGACGAGTCCGGCGAGGCGCTGCCCGGCTACGGCTGGATCTTCCCGCTTGGATCTGGCGAGGTGAACATCGGCGCCGGCGCGCTGGCCACCTCGAAGCGGCCCGCGGACGTCGCGATCAAGCCGCTGATGCGCCACTACACATCGCTGTGCCGCGACGAGTTCGGGCTGAAGGGCGAGCTGCGGGCGGAGAAGTCCGCCCTGCTGCCGATGGGTGGTGCGGTCTCCGGCGTCGCCGGTGCCAACTGGGCGCTGATCGGCGACGCGGCCGGCTGCGTGAACCCGCTCAACGGCGAGGGGATCGACTACGGCCTGGAGACCGGACGGATGGTCGCCGACGCCATCGTCGCAGGCGAGGACCTGGCCACCGCATGGCCGGCGACCCTGCGTGAGCACTACGGCGAGGCGTTCTCCATCGCCCGCCGCCTGGCCGGGATCGCGACCCGGCCGCGGCTGGTATCCACCCTCGGACCTGCCGGAATGCGCTCCGAGTGGCTGATGACGCTGGCTCTGCGGTGGATGGGCAACCTGGTCACCGACGAGGACCGCGACCGGGCCGCCAAGGTGTGGCGCTGGGCCGGTCGCCGCTCGTTGGCTCTCGACTCCCGACCCCCGTTCAGCTGATGGCGACGCGGAATCGGGGCCGCAGCGGGCGGCGACGCAAGCTTCCGAAGGTGCAGCGGGTGGGGGCGTACGCCGTCATCATCCGGGCGGGTGCGGCCGCCGAGCCGGAGATCCTGCTCAGCCGGCTCTCGGAGAAGGTCACGCCGGAGGAGCGGTGGACGCTGCCCGGTGGTGGCATCGACCACGGCGAGGACCCGCGCGACGCGGTCGTGCGCGAGGTCTACGAGGAGGCCGGCGTGCCGGTCGAGGTCGGCATCGAGGCGCGGGTCTACTCCGTCCACCAGGCCAAGGCCTGGCGACTGGGCCGCCGGGTCAACTCCCACGCGATCCGGATCGTCTACGACGGCTGGGTGCCCCACGACGCTCCCGAGCCGCAGACGATGGAGGTCGACGGGTCCACGGCGGAGGCGGCCTGGCTGCCCCTCGCTGCGGTGGTGAGCGGCGAGATCCCGACGTCCCCGCTGGTCACCGATGCCCTCGAGGTGCACAAGCCGGCGCGGATGCAGCGGCTGGCTGCGTACGCGTTCATCACCCGGGACGCCGACGACGCGATCCTGCTCACCCGGATCTCGCCGCTCGGCTATCACTCGGGCTCGTGGACGCTCCCCGGGGGCGGGGTCGACTTCGGCGAGCAGCCGCGGGAGGCGCTGGTGCGCGAGGTGGCCGAGGAGTGCGGCCTGACCTGTGAGGTCGGCGTCCTGCTCGACGTGCACGACGTGAACATCACCGGCACCGCTCCCAGCGGTCGTCACGAGGAGTTCCACGGCGTCCATCTCATCTTCGCCGCGACCGTTCCCGACGACGCGGAGCCGCGAGTGGTCGAGCAGGGCGGCACCACCGACGACGTACGTTGGGTGACCCGTGAAGAGCTGGCGACACTGCCGCTCCTCGACGTGGTCACCGCGGCTCTCGATGCCGAGAAGAAGGCAGCCTCCTAGTCGTGGTGGACTGCGTCGTACGTGAATGAAAGTTCGTTCGCGTGTGCGGGGTGAATGAAGGTTCGTTCGCGTGTGCGGGGTGAATGAAAGTTCGTTCACGTGTCCGGGGTGAATGAAAGTTCGTTCACGTGTCCGGGGTGAATGAAAGTTCGTTCACGTGTCCGGGGTGAATGAAAGTTCGTTCACGTGTCCGGGGTGAATGAAGATTCGTTCACGCTCCCAGCGCGAAAGAAAGTTCGTTCGCCGCGCGGTCAGGGGCCTGGCGGGGTCGCCCTCATCATCGTGACCTGGCAGCGACGACCAGCCCCTCGAGCTGTGGGCATCGCTCCTAGCCCAGGTCGGCTTGGGTGCCGGCGCCGTTCTCCTCGGCCGCGGTCAGGATCACCGCCGCCGCGGCGGCGTCCTGGACACCGATGCCCACGGAGAAGTAGGTGACGACGTCGGCGGCGCGGCGGTCGAGGGTGGCAGCGCCGGTCAGGAGGGCGCCGAGGTCGGTGATCCGATCGGGGTCGACCGCCCCGGAGCCGACGGCTTCGACGACCGGGCCGCAGTCGGTGAGCGCTGACGCGCGGTAGTCGACGACGACCGTGGAGCGGGTCAGCAGCGACGGCGGCAGCTCGACGCGGTCGGGGGCGAAGGAGCCGACGCTGGCCACGGTGGTGCCGTTGGTGACCCAGGCGTCCTCGATCACGGGGGTGAGGGACGAGGTGCAGAGGACGACGATGTCGGCATCCCGTACGGCCTGCTCCAGGTCCGTCATGGCAGCCGCATCGTGCGACCCGGCGACCTCCGCGACGGCCGCCGGGTTCCGGCCGAAGACCTGGAGCTCGGCGTCGGGACGGGTCACGGTGAAGGCGTCGAGGTGGGCCCGGGCCTGGGCGCCGGTGCCGACGACGAGGACGGTGCGGGCGTCGGGTGCGAGCTGCTGCATGGCGAGGGTGGTCGCGGCAGCGGTGCGCAGGCCGGTGACGCTGTCGCCGTTGATGATCGCGCGCGGTGTGCCGGTCTCGGCGTCGAGGACCGTGATCACCGAGTGCACGGCGCCCATGCCGCGAGCCTTGTTGGCAGGGTTGACGCTGCCGAACTTGCTCACCGCGGGGGCGTCGGGGGCGATCCGGGAGGAGTAGCAGAACGAGACCGACGAGTCCGGTCCCGGGACGAGGAGCCGGGGAGGCTGGACGGCCTCCCCGGCTCCCAGTCGGGTGAACGCCTCACGCTGGGACTCCAGCGCGAGCTGCGGCGTGAAGATGCTGCGTACGTCGGTGGCGGAGAGGATCCTGACGCTCATCCCGCCACGTTAGACGCTCAGACGGTGGCCTTCTCCGCGGTCTCCTCGAGCGCGACGTCCTTGGTCTCCTTGCCGATCAGCAGGGAGATCAGGGTGATCACCGCCATCACGGAGAGGTAGACGCCGACCAGGACGGGCGAGCCGTCGGCCTGCTTCCACAGCGCGACCGCGATGAACGGGGCCACCGCGGCGCCGAGGATCGAGGCGACGTTGTAGGAGATGCCGGAGCCGGTGTAGCGCACGCTGGTCGGGAACAGCTCGGGCAGCAGCGCGCCCATCGGACCGAAGGTGAGACCCATCAGCGAGAAGCCGAGGACGAGCCAGAGGAGCACGCCCGGGGTGCCGGCGTCGACCAGCGGCACCCAGGCCAGGCCGAAGACGATGATCCCGAGGGTGACCGCGATCAGCAGGCGGCGGCGACCGAAGCGCTCGGCCAGCGGCCCGGAGACCATGGTGAAGATGCCGAAGAAGATCACGCCGAAGATCAGCATGAGCACGAAGGTCGTGTAGCCGTAGCCCAGGCCGGCGACGGGAAGGTCCTTGGCCGCGGTGCCGAACGAGAGCGAGAACGCGGTCATCAGGTAGAAGAGCACGTACGTCGCCAGCATGAAGAAGGTGCCGAGGACCAGCTGCTTGCCCTGGTTGCGCACGACCGAGGCCAGCGGGACCTTGCGGACCAGGCCGGCGTCCTGGCTCTTGGTGAACACGTCGCTCTCGACCAGGCGCA
Organism: Nocardioides luteus; assembly: GCF_015752315.1. Taxonomy (NCBI): domain Bacteria; kingdom Bacillati; phylum Actinomycetota; class Actinomycetes; order Propionibacteriales; family Nocardioidaceae; genus Nocardioides; species Nocardioides luteus. Next base: position 4,918,665 of record NZ_JADOVJ010000001.1, on the reverse strand, counting down.
GCCGGACCCACAGGCCGACGATCACCATGACCGCGGAGAAGAGGAACGGCACCCGCCAGCCCCACGCCAGGAAGGCGTCGGACGGCTTGGTCGGGTCGGCGCCCTCCGCGGAGAGCAGTGCCGCGATGGTCAGGAACAGGCCGTTGGAGAGGATGAAGCCGAGCGGCGCGCCGAGCTGCGGGAACGTACCGAAGATGGCGCGCTTGCCCTCCGGGGCGTTCTCGGTCGCGACCAGGGCCGCGCCGCTCCACTCGCCGCCGAGCGCGAAGCCCTGAGCCAGGCGCATCAGCACAAGCAGCGCGGTGGCGACCCAGCCGACGGTCTCGTACGTCGGCAGCGCGCCGATCAGGAAGGTCGCGATGCCCATGGTGAGCAGCGAGATCACCAGGGTCGTCTTGCGGCCGAGCCGGTCGCCGAGGTGACCGAAGAAGATCGCGCCCACCGGGCGGGCGACCATCGCGGCGCCGAAGACGGCGAAGCTCGCCAGGAGCGCGGTGGTCGGGTCGCCGGCCGGGAAGAAGAGGGCGGGGAAGACGAGGACGGCTGCGGTCGCGTACGCATAGAAGTCGTAGAACTCGATCGTCGTCCCGATGAGACTGGCGACGAGCACGCGCGAGCGCGGGTTGGCCGGTGCGGGGGTGGCGGACATGGTCTCTCTCCGAGGTGTCGATGGGCCCGCCTCTCGCGGGTCGTCCCATTATATGAGAGTCCGATATCGCTCCATGAGACGGGTTCGCGTTGTGGTCGCCGACGGTGGGCGCTGGCCGGTGGCGGCGCCGGGGTCTGTGACAATGAGCGGGTGAATGCGACTGCCTCGGATCTGGCGAATGAGCTGCGCAACCAGGGGATCAGCCGGGTCGACGACTCGCCGCTGGCCCGGGCGCTCTACTCCAGCGACGCGAGCCTCTACCGGGTCGTGCCCTCCGTCGTCGTGCGGCCCCAGTCCCGCGACGAGCTGCTCGCGGTGCACTCGGTGTCCCGCTCGACGGGCGCCCCGGTGACGATGCGAGGCGCGGGCACCTCGATCGCGGGCAACGCCGTCGGCACCGGCATCGTCGTGGACACGCGCGACCTGCGGACCATCTACGAGATCGACCCGGAGGCGCGGACCGCGCGGATCGATCCGGGCGTGGTCCACGCCGATCTGCAGCGCGCGGCCGCCCCGCACGGGCTGCGGTTCGGGCCGGACCCGTCCACCCACACCCGCTGCACCATCGGCGGGATGATCGGCAACAACGCCTGCGGCAACCGTGCGCTGGGCTACGGCCGCACCGTCGACAACATCGAGTCGCTGACCGTGCTCTTCGGCAACGGCGAGCAGGCGGTCTACGCCGACGGCGTCTCCTCCGGGGAGACGGCCGAGCGCCTCCAGGCGCTCGTCGGTGCCAACCTCGGGCACGTGCGGACCGAGTTCGGCCGCTTCGGGCGCCAGGTCTCGGGCTACTCGCTCGAGCACCTGCTGCCCGAGAAGGGCGGCCGGATCGACCGCTTCCTGGCCGGGTCCGAGGGGACTCTCGCGACCGTCCTGGAGACCACGGTGCGGCTCGTCGAGGACTCTCCCGGGCGACTCCTGCTCGTGCTCGGCTATCCGACGATGGTCGAGGCGGCCGACGCTGTGCCCACGCTCCTGCAGGTGGCGCCGGGACGGCTGATCGCGTGCGAGGGGATGGACGCCCGGATCGCCGACCTGGTGCGCGCCAAGGGTCGCGCCGTGCCCGACCTCCCCAAGGGCGCCGGCTGGCTGATGGTCGAGGTCGCCGGCCAGGACGCGCCTGACCTGGTGAAACGCCTCGCTGCCGAGTCGGGCGCGCTGGAGTCGCGGGTGGTCGTCGACCCGATCGAGGCGGCGGCGCTGTGGCGGATCCGCGAGGACGGTGCAGGCCTGGCCGGGGTCTCGCTGCCGACGCCGGCCCACTCCGGCTGGGAGGACGCGGCGGTCCCGCCGGAGCACCTCGGCGCCTGGTTGCGCGACTTCGAGGGGATCCTCTCGGACTTCGGCCTGCACGGCTATCCCTACGGCCACTTCGGCGACGGCTGCATCCACTGCCGCATCGACTTCCCCTTCGCGCCGGACTCCCCGGAGTCGGCGCAGGTGTTCCGCGAGTTCATGACCGCGTGCGCCACGCAGCTGGTCACCTACGGCGGCTCGCTGTCGGGCGAGCACGGCGACGGGCGGGTGCGCTCCGAGCTGCTGCCTCTGATGTACGACAAGACCTCGATCGAGCTCTTCGAGCAGGTCAAGGGCATCTGCGACCCGTCCGACCTGCTCAACCCCGGCAACATCGTGCGGCCGGCGTCGATCACCGACGACCTGCGTCCGGTACGGCCCCGGGCCCTGCCCCGGACCGGGCTGCGGCTCATCCACGACTCCGGTGACCTGGGCGCGGCCGTGCACCGCTGCACCGGCGTCGGCAAGTGCGTGGCCCCGAAGACCATCGGCGTGATGTGCCCCTCCTACCTCGCCACCCGCGAGGAGAAGGACGCGACCCGTGGGCGCGCGCGGGTGCTGCAGGAGGCGCTGGACGGCTCGCTCGTCGACGGGCTCGGCGACCCCGCGGTCGCCGAGGCGCTCGACCTGTGCCTGGCCTGCAAGGGGTGTGCGTCCGACTGCCCCACGGGCATCGACATGGCGACGTACAAGTCGGAGGCGCTCTACCAGAAGCACGACGTCCTCGGGGAGCGGCGGCCGCGCTCGCACGCTCTTCTTGGGCAGCTGCCGAAGTGGGCCCGGCTCGCGGCGCCGTTCACCCAGATGGCCAACGCGTCCCTGAAGATCTCGCCGCTGGCGAAGATCGCCAAGAAGACCGCCGGCATCGACCAGCGGCGCTCGATCCCGGCGTTCGCGCCGAAGACGCTGAAGCGGTCGGCGCCGGTGGCCCGGCTCGCCACCGAGACCCCGGACGTCTGGATCTGGGCCGACTCCTTCACCGACCACTTCTTCGCTCAGTCGGGCCACGGCGCGATCAAATGGCTCGAGTCGCAGGGGCTGAACGTGCGCGTCATCGGCGAGAAGGCCTGCTGCGGCCTGACCTGGATCACCACCGGTCAGCTCGACGACGCCCGCAAGATCATGGAGAAGACGGTCCGTACGCTGGCCCCCTATGTCTCCTCCGGCGTCCCCGTCGTCGGGCTGGAGCCGTCGTGCACCGCGACCCTGCGCTCGGACTCGGTCGAGCTCTCGGCCCTGCCGGAGGCCGAGGTCGTACGCGACGGCATGCTCACCTTCGCCGAGCTGGTGACCCGCCTGGTGGCTGAGGGGCGGGTGAGCCTGCCCGACCTGAGCGGCGTCGAGGTCGTCGCGCAGCCGCACTGTCACCAGCACGCCGTGCTCGGCTGGACCGCCGACGAGGCGCTCCTGAAGCAGGCCGGCGCGACGGTCACCAAGGTCTCGGGCTGCTGCGGCCTGGCCGGAAACTTCGGCGTCGAGGAGGGGCACTACGAGGTGTCGGTCGCGGTCGCGGAGACGCATCTCCTCCCGGCTGTGCGGTCGCATCCCGACGCGGTCGTCCTCGCCGACGGGATGTCGTGCCGGGTCCAGCTCGACGACCTCGCCTCGGTGCCGACCATGCATCTCGCCGAGCTGTTCGCATCGCGGGTCTGACGGGTGCCCGCGGTCGGGGATGGGTGTTGGTGCCCGGCCGACGCCTAGAATGAAGCGGTGAACCCGCGTTACCGCCGAATGATCATTCCCGGCGCGCTGGTCGCCCTTCTGCTGGTGGTCGTCATTGCCGGGGTGCTGAATTGAGCAGGGAGTCCGAACCGCTGCTGCGGGCGCTGAACCGGATGCGATCGGTGATCCTCGATCCCGAACAGCTGGTCAAGGCGGTCGCGTCGGGCAAGCAGCGCGGCACCACGCCGAAGTGGCGTCGCGCCGAGATCCGCTACGTCGACCTCAAGGCCGGCCGACACCTGCAGATCACGACGTACGACGCGACCCAGGCGTTCACCGCGAACCATCCGGTAGGAGATAGTTCGTCACTGGACGATCTTCTCGACGAACCGTTCGCCAACTGGATCGTCACGACCGCGACCGAGCAGACTCAGATCCAGGCGAAGACGCCGACGACGGCGCTCGTCTCGACCACGGAGGCGACCGCGCCGGTCGAGGTCGAACGCGGCCATGACCAGGCCAAGGAGCGGCTGCTGCCGGAGTCCGACCCTGTCTTCCGTGTGCTCGGCCTCTCCGACAAGGACGGGAAGCTGAAGCCGTCGCGCCAGGCGAAGTACCGCCAGGTCGAGGAGTTCCTGCGCCAGCTCGACGCCGCCCTGACGGACGCGATGAAGTCCGGCAAGGTCCGTCGGCCGACCGCGGAGGAGCCGCTGCGGATCATCGACCTGGGTGCCGGCAACGGCTACCTGACCTTCGCCGCCCAGCGCTACCTCACCGAGGTCCGCGAGCTGCCCGTCGTCGTCACCGGCGTCGACGTGAAGGAGCAGTCGCGGGAGCACAACACGAAGATCGCGGCCGAGCTCGGGGTGAAGGCCGAGTTCGTGGCCGGGACGATCGACGGCGTGCAGCTCGACCAGCAACCCGACGTGGTGCTGGCCCTGCACGCCTGCGACACCGCCACCGACGACGCCCTCGCCCGCGCGGTCGAGTGGGAGGCGCCGCTGGTGCTGGCCGCGCCGTGCTGCCACCACGACATCGCCGCCCAGCTCCGTAAGGCCCCGACCCCGGCGCCCTACTCGATGCTCACCCGCCACGGCATCCTCCGCGAACGCTTCGCCGACACCCTGACCGACGCCCTGCGCGCGAGCCTGCTGCGCCTGGCCGGGTACCGCGTCGAGGTGGTGCAGTTCGTGGAGAGCCAGCACACCCCGCGCAACACCATGCTCCGCGCGATCCGCACCGGCTCGCCGGTCAAGGGCGGCTCGGTGAAGAAGGAGTACGACGACCTCGTGGCCGAGTGGGGCGTACGTCCGAAGCTCGGCGAGCTGCTCGCCGACCGATGAAGGCGGTCGTCGCCGCTGCGGGCGCGCTCGGGCTGGTGCTGATCTCGTCCGTGCCCGCACGCGCCGCCGGTGACGACGTCCTCTTCTCCTTCTCCGACCCGACGATCAGCGAGGCCAGCGCGCTGACCCCGCTCGGCAAGGGTCTGTACGCCACCACCAACGACTCCGGCGACAGCGGCCGAGTCTTCACCGTCGACTCCAGCGGCGACACGGTCGGCGTGACCCACTGGGCGGCGGACCCGGTCGACGTCGAAGGGCTCGCGCCCGCCGGCGGCAATCACGTCTGGGTCGGCGACATCGGCGACAACAACAGCGTCTGGGACTCGATCCGGATTGCGAAGGTACGCGTCGGGCGGGGCGAGCGCACGGTCTCGCCGACCGTCTACGAGCTCGTCTACCCCGACGGGCCGCACAACGCCGAGTCCCTGCTGGCCCACCCCGACGGTCAGGTCTTCGTCGCCACGAAGGACTGGGGAGGCGGCCGGCTCTACGCCGTCCCGAAGCGTCTCGACCCCGACGGCCCCAACCGGCTGAAGGAGGTCGCCCCGGTCATCCCGATGGCCACCGACGGTGCCTTCTTCCCCGACGGCAAGCACCTGGTCGTACGCGGCTACTACTCCGCCACGATCTACGACTGGCCCTCGATGGACCGCGTCGGCTCGTTCCGGACCCCTGACCAGGAGCAGGGCGAGGCCATCGGCGTCACCGCCACGGGCGAGGTGGTCGTGACCAGCGAGGGCATCCGGGCCGAGGTGATCCGCGTCGCCCCCGAGCTGGTCAGCGAGGTCCTCGGCGAGGAGCCGACGCCGACCGCGGACCCCAGCCCCGATGCCACCGAACCGCCGGACGACGAGACCGGCGCCGAGGACAGCGACGCGGGCGACGAATCCGGCGGCGGGTCGGTGGGGCCGGCCGCGCTGGTGGTGCTCGCCGTGGCTGCGTACTTCATCTTCCGCAAGCGCTCCTGACGCCGAGTCGGCTCGTCATGACGAGCCGGGTCGGCGGGTCAGAGGCGGTCGACGACCCAGTCGATGCAGGCGGTGAGGGCCTCGATGTCGGCGGCGTCGACGGAGGGGTACATCGCGATCCGGAGCTGGTTGGTGCCGACGCCGCGGTAGGCGTCGAGGTCGACGACGCCGTTCTCCGCCAGAACCGACCGGAGGAGATCCTTGTCGATGCCGGCGTCGAGCTCGACGGTGCCGACGACCAGGGAGCGGTGGGTGGGGTCCTCGACGAACGGCCGGACGTACGGCGCCTTCTCGGCCCAGGCGTAGAGCGCGTCGGAGGAGGCCGTGGTGCGGGCGACCATCGCGTCGAGCCCGCCGGAGGCGTTCATCCAGTCGAGCTGCTCGGCCATCAGGAAGAGTGTGGCGACGGCCGGGGTGTTCACGGTCTGACCGCTACGCGACTGCTTGATCGCCTCGGTGAGCGAGAAGAACGACGGGATGTGCCGGCCGCTCGCCGCGATCTCCTCGGCCCGCGCGATCGCGGCCGGGGAGAGCAGCGCCAGCCACAGGCCGCCGTCGGAGGCGAACGACTTCTGCGGCGCGAAGTAGTAGACGTCGCTCTGGGTCACGTCGAGCGGCAGCCCGCCGGCGGCCGAGGTCGCGTCGACGATGGTGAGCTGGTCGGCACGGGCGCCGGCAGGACGTATGACCGGAGCCATCACGCCGGTCGAGGTCTCGTTATGTGTCCAGGCGTAAACATCGACACCGTCCTCCTGGGACGGCACCGCCAGGCCACCGGGCTCGGCCGAGATCACCGACGGGTCCGCCAGCCACGGCGCAGCCTTGGCCGCGGAGAGGAACTTCTTGCCGAACGCCCCGAAGACGGCGTGCTGGCTGCGCTCGCGCACGAGGGCGTACGTCGCCAGGTCGAAGAACGCCACCGAGCCGCCGTTGCCGATGACGACCTCGTAGCCCTCCGGCAGCGAGAACAGGTCGGCCAGCCCGGACTGGACCCGGCGGACGAGATCCTTCACCGGCTGCTGGCGGTGGGAGGTGCCCATCACCGAGACCCCGGTCGCGGCGAGCGCCTCCAGGCGCCCGGCGGGCACCTTGGACGGCCCGGACCCGAAACGTCCGTCGGCGGGCAGGAGGTCGGCGGGGATCTGCAGCGTCATAAACCCATTCTCGCAAGAGGCGGGCGTCGGCCAGAATACCGACGTGTCTGTTGAGATTCGCCGGGTCGCGTACGACCACCCGGATGCGCAGAAGCTGGTCGACCGGGTCCAGGAGTTCTACGTCGAGCGTTACGGCGAGCCCGACCACGACCCGACCCTGCCGGAGATGTTCGAGGGCCTCGCGGGCGCCTACTTCCTGGCCTATCTCGACGACGTCCCGGTGGCCTCCGGCGCCTGGCGCCGCTCCGGCGAGTCCGCGCTCGGGACCGTGGTGACCGCCGAGATCAAGCGGATGTACGTCGTCCCCGAGGCCCAGGGCCAGGGCCTCGCCAAACGCATGCTCGCCCACGTCGAGACCTCGGCCCACGAGGCCGGCTTCGAGGCGATGGTCCTCACCACCGGCGGCCTCCAGCACGAGGCCATCGGCCTCTACGCGGCCAACGGCTACGTCGACGTCGAGCCGTTCGGCTACTACAAGGACGACGACCTGGTCGTCTGCATGGCCAAACGCCTCGACGGCTAGAGCACGCCGGCGGCCGCGGTCCGGATGTCGCACCCCGGGCATCCGGCGTACGGACGTTAGCGTGTGCTCGTGGCCCTTCGAACCGCCGTTGCGATGCGCGCTTGGTACGCGGTCGTGGCCGTCGTCGTCGGTGTGGGATTCGTGCTGCAGTTCTATCTGCTGTTCACGGGCGGCGCGGACGCGAACTCGGGCGAGTCGGGTCATGAGATCCCGCTGGCCGTACGCTTCGCCAGGCTGTTCAGCTTCTTCACCGTCGACAGCAACGTGCTCGTCCTCGCGGTGGCCATCACGGTGGCGCTCGGGCGGGCCGCGAACAGCGTGGCCTCGCGTGCCATCGGGCTGAGCGCGCTGCTCGGCATCACGGTCACGGGCACGGTGTTCAGCCTCGTGCTCGCGCCCGGCATCGAACTGCGAGGAGAGGCGGTCGTCGCGACCAACCTGTTCCACATCGCCAGCCCCGTGCTGTTCGTGCTCGGCTGGTTGCTGTGGGGCTCACGGCGCCAGTGGGATGTGCGGATCGCCGTGCTCGCCTTCATCTGGCCGATCGCCTGGCTGGTGCTCACCCTCATCCGAGGCGCGATCACCGGCTGGTATCCCTACCCGTTCCTCGACGTCGGCCAGAACGGCATGGTCCCCGTCCTGCTCAGTGCGGCCGCGGTGCTCGGCTACGCGATCGTGCTGACAGCGGTCCTCCTGCTGGTGGACCGGTACGCCCCGGTGGCGTCTCTCGACCACGTCGGCCGGTCGAGCAGCCGCACGACCTAGCAGCGCCCAGCCCTCACAACGCAGGAACCGACCGGCTCGAGCCGGTCGGTTCCTGCGTCGTGATGTCAGCGGGCGGCTACTTGGCCCAGTCGGCGTTCCAGCCCTCGACCGCGTCGGCGGGGCGAGGGGCGGGGCCGGTGTAGATGGCGCTCGGCCGGATCAGGCGGCCGGTCTTCTTCTGCTCCAGGATGTGGGCGGACCAGCCACCGGTGCGGGCACAGGTGAACATCGAGGTGAACATGTTGGCCGGGATCTCGGCGAAGTCGAGGACGATCGCGGCCCAGAACTCGACGTTGGTCTCCAGGACCCGGTCGGGGCGGCGGGCACGAAGCTCCTCCAGAGCCGCCTTCTCCAGCGCCTCGGCGACCTCGTAGCGGGGCGCGTTCAGCTCGCGGGCGGTGCGGCGCAGCACGCGCGCACGCGGGTCCTCGGCGCGGTAGACGCGGTGACCGAAGCCCATCAGCCGCTCGCCCGAGTCCAGCAGCCCCTTGACGTAGGAGGCCGCGTCGCCGGACTTCTCGACGTCCTCGATCATGCCGAGCACGCGGGAGGGCGCGCCGCCGTGCAGCGGGCCGCTCATCGCGCCGATCGCGCCGGAGAAGGCCGCGGCGACGTCGGCGCCGGTGGACGTGATCACCCGGGCGGTGAAGGTGGAGGCGTTCATGCCGTGCTCGGCGGCCGAGGACCAGTAGGCGTCGATGGCGTGGGCGTGGGCAGGGTCGGCCTCGCCGCGCCAGCGGATCAGGAACTTCTCGGCCAGCGTCTTGCCCTTGTCGACCTCGCGCTGCGGCACCACCGGCAGATGGATCGAGCGCGCCGACTGGCCGGCGTACGACAGGACCATGACGGCCACGCGGGCGAGGTCCTCGCGGGCCTGCTCGTCGGAGATGTCGTAGGTCTGGCCGAACCCGAAGGCGGGCGCGAGCATGGGGATGGCGGCCTGGACGTCGACGCGTACGTCACCGGTGTGCACCGGCAGGTTGTAGGCCTCGGCGGGCGGCAGGCCGGGGCCGTACGAGCCGTCGATCAGCAGGCCCCAGACGTTCTCGAACGGCACCCGCCCGACGATGTCCTCGATGTCGACCCCGCGGTAGCGAAGGGCCGAACCCTCTTTGTCGGGCTCTGCGATCTCGGTCTCGAAGGCCACGACGCCCTCGAGACCGTGCTGTACCTGGCTCACTGCCTTCTCCGTTCTCTGTTGTCATGGGCATTGTGCCGCATCCTGGCTTCGACCCGGGCGTGGGGCGCGGTCGTGGTAGGGGGTCCGGCGCTACTGTCACCACCATGGACCTGGGGAAGCTCGTCGGTGGTCTCAACACCAAGGACATCGACAAGGTGATCAAGCTGATCACCGAGAACAAGGACCTGCTGGCGGCGCTCGAGCGGCTGCCGCAGCTGTTCGACTCCTTCGGCGAAGGGCTCGAGGCGGCCGGTGGGCGCGCCCGCGAGGCCGGTGCCGTACTGATCGGGGACGGCGCGGGCGGCGTCAAGGACGCACTGGGTGACGTCGCCACCTCGCTGGGCGACATCTCCGCCGCGATCTCGAAGGGCGTCGACCGGCTCGCCGATGTCGCCGAGGGGCTCGGCCGGGTGCCGATGGCCGACGGTCCGGCGAAGTCGATCGCGAGCGCCGCGAAGGAGATCGGTGGCGCCGGCTCGGCGCTCGACGACCTCTCCGGCTCTCTCGAGACGATCGCCGAGCTGCTGGCAAAGGTCGGTTCGGCTCTGGAGCAGCTGGGCGACAAGCTCGACGAGTCGGGCACCCAGGTCAAAGGCTTCATGGGCTGATCCGTACGGGTCGAGTCCCCGGCACCGGTGACTCCACGACGTCGTAGGTTGAGACCATGGATCTCTCAGCTGAGCTGGCGGCCGCGCGTGAGTCTTACACCCGCAGCGGTCTGACCGAGGACGACCTCGCGGCAGACCCGTTCCAACAGTTCGAGAGGTGGTACGTCGAGGCCCGTGACGCGGGCATCGTCGAGCCCAACGCGATGGTGGTCTCGACCGTCTCGGCGGACGGCGCGCCCTCGTCGCGGACCGTGCTGCTGAAGGGGTTCTCGACCGAGGGCTTCACCTTCTTCACCAACACCGCCTCCCGCAAGGGCTGCGACCTCGCGCGCAACCCACGCTGCGCGGTGCTCTTCCCGTGGCACCCGCTGGAGCGTCAGGTACGCATCGACGGCGTCGCCCGCGAGCTCTCCGCAGCAGACGTCGAGGCCTACTTCTCCCAGCGTCCGCGCGGCTCCCAGCTCGGCGCCCACGCCTCCCACCAGAGCCGGGTCGTCTCCGGGCGCGAGGAGCTGGAGGCGGCGTACGCGCGGGTCGAGGCGCAGTTCGAGGGACAGCCGGTCCCGGTGCCGGAGGAGTGGGGCGGCTACCGGGTCGAGCCCGAGACCGTGGAGTTCTGGCAGGGGCGTCCGGGGCGGATGCACGACCGGCTCGTCTACCGCCGCGAGGGCGACACGTGGCGCACGGAGAGGCTGGCTCCGTGACGGGGATGGAGCGGGTCACCCGAGCGCTGGGCGGCCGGATCGCCTACGGCGCCGACTACAACCCGGAGCAGTGGCCGGAGGAGATCTGGGACGAGGACGTACGCCTCATGCAGGAGGCCGGGGTCAACCTGGTCAGCGTGGGGATCTTCTCGTGGGCCCTGCTGGAGCCCGAGCCGGGGACGTACGACTTCGGCTGGCTCGACCGGGTGCTCGACAAGCTCCACGCGGGCGGGATCGCCGTGGACCTGGCGACCGCGACCGCGAGCCCGCCGCCGTGGTTCCTCGAGCGGCACCCGGAGGCCACGCTCGTCGACGAGATCGGCAACCCGCGCGCGTTCGGTGCGCGCCAGGCGTACTGCCCCTCCTCGACCGGCTATCGCGAGGCCGCCACGTCCTTGATCACCGAGCTGGTCAAGCGCTACGACGAGCATCCGGCGGTGGTGATGTGGCACGTCAACAACGAGTACGGCTGTCACAACGACCACTGCTTCTGCGATGCCAGCGCGGTGGCCTTCCGGCGCTGGCTGCAGGACCGCTACGGCGTGATCGAGCAGCTCAACGAGGCCTGGGCGACCGCCTTCTGGAGCCAGCACTACACCGGCTGGGAGCAGATCGGCCCGCCGCGACAGGTCTCCTACGGCAACTTCGCCAACCCCGGCCAGCAGCTCGACTGGTGGCGGTTCTGCTCGGATGAGATCCGCGACCTCTACCGGGTCGAGGCGGCGGCGGTGCGGGCGCACTCCGACAAGCCCCTGACCACCAACTTCATGGGCTTCCGCAAGTCGCTCGACTACCGCAGCTGGGTCGACGTCGGCGACCTCGTCTCCAACGACCACTACCTCATCGCCGCGGACGAGGACCGCACCCACCAGCTCGCGATGACGGCCGACCTGACCCGCTCCTGGGGCCATGGCGAACCGTGGCTGCTGATGGAGCACTCGACCTCTGCGGTCAACTGGCAGCCGCGCAACATCGCCAAGACCACCGGCGAGATGCGCCGCAACTCCTTCCAGCACGTCGCACGGGGTGCCGACGGAGCACTGTTCTTCCAGTGGCGCGCCTCGCGCGGTGGCGCGGAGAAGTTCCACTCCGCGATGGTTCCGCACGCCGGCACCGAGAGCCGGCTGTGGCGAGACGTCGTACGCCTCGGGGCGGACCTGTCCGCGATCGCCGAGGTCGCCGGCAGCCGGGTCGCGCAGGCGGACGTCGCGATCTGCTTCGACTGGGAGTCGTGGTGGGCGGCGACCTTCGACTCGCACCCGTCGGTCGACGTCGACCCGATGGCGACCGCGCGGGCCTGGCACAAGGCCTGCTGGACCCGCAACCTCGGTGTCGACATCGTCGGGGTCGCCGACCCGCTCGACGGCTACGCGGTGGTGGTGCTGCCGGTGCAGTACCTGCTCTCCGACGAGGCCATCGCGCGGTTCACCGCCTTCGTCGAGGCCGGCGGCACCTTGGTCGCCACCTACTTCTCAGGCATCGTCGACGAGCACGACCACATCCGGCTGGGCGGCTACCCGGGCGGGCTGTCCGATCTCCTCGGAGTGCGGATCGAGGAGTTCTGCCCGCTTCCCGAGGGCGACGAGATCCCGCTGACCGCCTACGGCTCCGGCACGATCTGGAGCGAGCGCGGCCGCGCGGTCGGGGCCGATGTGGTGGCTGCGTACGCCACCGGCGACTGCGCCGGCGACCCGGCCGTCACCCGGCGCCGGGTCGGCAAGGGCACGGCCTGGTACGTCGGCACCGAGCTCACCCCCGAGTCGCTCGACACCCTGGCCAACCAGGTCCTCACCACGACCAAGCCGGTCGTCGGGGGTCTCCCCGAGGGCGTCGAGGCGATCCGTCGGGTGGGTGAGCAGGGGACGTACGTCTTCGTCATCAACCACACCCACGAAGCGGTCATCGTCCCCGTCCGGGGCACCGACCTGCTCTCCGGCAACGAGGCCGGCCCGCACGTCGTGCGGGCCGGCCAGGTCGCGGTCATCCGCGAGGGGTGAGCATCAGCGGCTGACAGCCGCCTCGGCGTTGACGATGCCGCTGCCGTAGAAGCCGTTCGGCGCGTCGCCACCCTCACAGGTGTGCGTGCTGGTCCGCGTCGAGCCGTCGGGCAGGTGGCGGACATAGGTGAAGTCCGCCGGGACCGGGCAGGCCTTGTCGGTGGCCGACTTGAGCAGGATCTTCTCGACCTTGGTGGGTGAGAGGGTCTTGCCGGAGCGGTCGCGGCTGCCGTACTCGCCGACGATCAGCGCGGCCACACCAGCAGCGTGCGGGGAGGCCATCGAGGTGCCCTGCAGGTACTGGTAGTAGGAGCACTCGCCGCTGGAGCAGTCCGCGACGGCCCACGGGACCACGACCTCGCCGGTCGCCGGGTCGATCGCGCCCTCGGCCACGGCCAGGTCGTAGGGGTAGGCGGCCAGGATGTTGGCGGCGAAGTCGCGCGTGCCGTCCGCGGTGTCGTACGCATCCCCACCAGGCGCCGCGACGTCGACGAAGCCGTTGCCGTAGCTGGAGTAGTAGGACTTGCGCTCGGACGGGCCGGTGGCGCTGACCGCGATGACCCCGTTGCCCTCGGTGGGCATCGAGACGCACGACTCCGGGTCGAGCAGGTCACGGACGTAGGCGGCCTCGCCGGGCTCGCTGGCGTAGTCGGGGCTGCTCGCGTCGGTCTGCGGCTTGGTGTAGTCGATCGCCTGGTTGCCGGCGGCGGCGATGAGGGTCACGCCGTGGCCGCGGGCGTAGTCGAGGGCACGCTGCATCGCGGTGATGATCGTGACCTGCTCGGCCTGGTCGGCGGCGGAGTCGGCCGGGTGGTTGGTGCAGTTGAACAGCCACGGGTCGACGTAGTAGCTCATGTTGACCACGTCGATGCCGTGGCGGCCGGCGTAGGTCAGCGCGTCGACCGAGGGCTGCAGGAAGAAGTAGCCGGAGTCCTGGCCGGCGCGGAGGTTGACGATGTCGGCCTCGGGAGCGACGCCGGTGATGCCGACGCCGTTGACCGGGGAGGCGATGGTCGAGGCGACGTGGGTGCCGTGGCCGTTCTCGTCGACGTCGGCCGCGTCCTCGCAGGAGGCGTCGGGCTCGTCCTCACACGGACCGTCGACCGGGTCGCCGTTGGCGTCGACCGGGATGTCGGTGGTGAAGTTGCGGCTCAGGCCGGCGTCGAAGTTGGGTGCGATGTCGGGGTGCGACCCGTCGACACCGGTGTCCAGGATGCCGACGCGGACACCCTTGCCGCGCTCGGTCTTGTTGGCGTCCCCGGCGTGGATCTGCTTCATGTCCCACTGCAGGCCGGAGAGCGGCTCCGTGCCGCCCTTGGGCTTCGGCGTCTTGGGCGCGGTGCCCTTACCGCCACGGAACTCGGTCTCGACCTTCGACACCTCCTGCTTGCGGGCGTTGCTCGCCCCGTCGGGGGTGTTGGCGCCCACGATCCTGTCCTGGGCCGCGCCGACGAGGGCGCTCGAGGCGTTGGCCGCCTCGGCGAAGTCCTCACCCGCGGTCACCGTCGCGACACCGATGGCACTGTTCTCCGAGACGATCTCGCCCCCGGCGGCCTTCACCGCGGCACGGGCAGTGGCGGCCGAGGATCCCTCGGCATATGCCACGACATAGCGGACCTCCTTGTCGGAGGTGGCGGTTCCCGAGTTCGCCATGACGAGGGCGCCGGTGACCCCCAGTGCGACCGCGGTCGCACCTGTCAACAACCTACGCATGCTGTCTCCATTCCGGATTCGGTGGTCGAGATTGTCGGGACCACCGCTGTCATGGCCCTTGTCGGCCCGACAGTGGGCCCAGCATGCCCTAGTCCGCATCCGATGGAACAGGGTTTGGATCCACCATCCACCCAATAATTGGGTTGTGAGTGAGTGCTCACTCATTTACGCTCGTCGACGTGGACGAACGACGTACGCGGGCGAAGCCGATTCCCGCAGCCGACCGGCGCGCAGCGATCATCGCGGCGACCGAGACGCTGCTGATCGAGCACGGCACGGCAACGACCACGCGGCTGATCGCCGAGGCGGCCGGAGTCGCCGAAGGCACGATCTTCAGGCACTTCCGTGACAAGAAGGAGCTCTACCGGGCGGTGGCGGAGAACGTCTTCGACCCGGTCAGGACCGGAGAGTCCATGGCGGACGTGCTCGAGGACAAGACCGAGATCGAGGACAAGCTCCGGGCCGTGATCGACCTGCTGGCCGCAGGCTCGCAGCGTGGTGTCCTCGTCATGATGGCCGTGCGCTCGGCCGTGATGGAGGAGGCGGACCCCGAGGGCGTACGTCATCCCCACGGCCCGCCGACGTTCCTCATCGAGGCCAACAAGGCCCTCATCGACAACCTGACGAGGCTCGTGTTCGAGCCGCACGTGGACGAGCTGCGGCTGCCGCCGCGCAAGGCGGCGCTGGTGCTGCGCAGCCTCACGATCGGGGCCTGGCTCCCCGGTCTGAACCGAACGAACCAGCCGTTGAGCAGCGAGGACGTCATCGACGTGCTGCTCGGAGGCATCCTGACCAGAGAGACCCCCTGAATGCTTCTCCGACTGCTGCGGGACTACCTGCTCCCGTACAAGAGATTCCTGGTCGTCATCGCGATCCTGCAGCTCTTCTCGACCTCGGCCTTCATGCTGCTGCCCAGCCTCAACGCCGACATCATCGACCAGGGCGTGGCCGAGGGCGACACCGGCTACATCATGAGGATCGGCGCGATCATGCTCGCCGTGGCGCTGGTGCAGATCCTGTGCTCGATCGCCAGCGTCTACTTCGCCGCACGCAGCTCGATGAGCTTCGGCCGCGACCTGCGGGCGGCGATCTTCGCGAAGGTCGGCTCCTTCAGCGCCCGCGAGGTCGGCCGCTTCGGCGCCCCGTCGCTGATCACCCGGACGACCAACGACGTCCAGCAGGTCCAGATGCTCGCCGTGCTGACCTGCACGCTCGCGGTGATGGTGCCGATGATGATGGTCGGCGGCGTCGTGATGGCCATCCGGGAGGACGCCGGCCTCGCCTGGCTGCTCGCGGTGGTCATCCCGGTGCTGCTGCTCTCCATGACCGTGGTCGTGCGCGGCATGGTCCCCAACTTCCGCAGGGTGCAGGAGCGCATCGACGCGGTCAACCGCATCCTGCGTGAGCAGATCACCGGCATCCGGGTGATCCGTGCGTTCGTACGCGAGCGTCAGGAGACCGAGCGCTTCGCGAAGGCCAACGACGAGCTCACCGACGTCGCGCTGCGGGCCGGGCGCTGGATGTCGACGATGTTCCCGCTGATGATGCTGGTCATCAACGTCGCCAGCGTCGCGGTGATCTGGTTCGGCGGCATCCGGGTCGACGACGGCGTGATGCAGATCGGCCCGCTGACCGCCTTCCTGCAGTACCTGATGCAGATCCTGATGTCGATCATGATGGGCACGTTCATGCTCATGCAGGTGCCGCGTGCGGCCGTCTGCGCCGACCGGATCGCCGAGGTCCTCGACACCGAGACGTCGGTGACCCCGCCGGCAGCCGGCGTCACCGAGATCTCCCGGCGCGGGCACGTCGACCTGACCGGCGCCGGCTTCACCTACCCCGGTGCCGACCACCCCGTCCTCCACGACATCACCTTCGAGGCCCGCCCTGGGCAGACCGTCGCGATCATCGGCTCCACCGGAGCCGGCAAGACGACCCTCCTGGGCCTCGTCCCGCGGCTCTTCGACGCGACGGCCGGCGTCGTCCGGGTGGGTGGGATCGACGTACGCGACCTCGACCCGGCCACCCTGCGCAGCTCCCTCGGGCTGGTCCCGCAGAAGGCCTTCCTCTTCACAGGCACCGTCCGGTCCAACCTGCTCCACGGCAAGCCGGACGCCACCGACGAGGAGCTCTGGCACGCGCTCGAGGTCGCCCAAGCACGCGACTTCGTGGAGCGGATGGCGCCCGAGGGCGGCACCGGCCTCGACGCCGAGATCGACCAGGGCGGCACCAACGTCTCCGGTGGTCAGCGGCAGCGCCTGGCGATCGCCCGCGCGCTGGTACGCCGCCCTGACATCTACCTCTTCGACGACTCCTTCTCGGCGCTCGACGTCGCCACCGACGCCCGGCTCCGCGCTGCGCTCGCCCCCGAGACCCGCAACGCCACGGTCATCGTGGTCGCCCAGCGCGTCTCCACCATCCGCGACGCCGACAAGATCCTCGTGCTCGAGGACGGCGCCATCGTCGGCGAGGGCACTCACGAGGAGCTGCTCGGAGCCAACGCCACCTACCAGGAGATCGTCTCCTCCCAGCTCAGCGCAGAGGAGGCCGCCGCATGAGCGACCCCAAGACCGGCCAGACCAGCCAGACCAGCCAGAACGGCCAGAACGGCCAGATGAAGAAGACCGAACGGATCGTACGTCCCCAGGGCGGCCCCGGCCCGATGGGCGCCGGCGGCGCGGTGGGGGACAAGGCGATGAACTTCGTCCCCTCGGCCAAGCGGCTGCTGCGCCGGATGGCGCCCTACAAGATCCATGCCTTCGCCACGATCGTCCTGGCCGCGATCAGCGTGACGCTGATGTCGCTCGGTCCGTGGCTGCTCGGCAAGGCGACCAACATCATCTTCGGCGGCGTCTTCTCCCGCGAGCTGCCTGCCGGGGTGACCCAGGAGCAGGCGGTCGAGGGCCTGCGGGCCCAGGGCGACGACAAGCTCGCCGACATGCTCTCCGGGATGGACTACGTCAACCCCGGCCACGGCGTCGACTTCGACGCCCTGCGCAACGCGTTGATGGTCGTGCTCGTCGTCTACCTGGTCGCCTCGATGCTCTCCTTCGCGCAGGGCTGGATCCTCAACTCGGTCGTCCAGGGCACCGTGAAGGGGCTGCGTGAGGACGTCGAGAAGAAGGTGCACAGCGTCCCGCTGTCCTACTTCGACAAGCAGCCGCGAGGCGAGCTGCTCAGCCGGGTCACCAACGACATCGACAACATCAGCCAGACGCTGCAGCAGACCTTCAGCCAGGTGCTGACCGCGCTGTTCACGCTGGTGACGGTGCTGTTCATGATGTTCTGGATCAGCCCGGTGCTCGCCCTGATCGCGCTGCTCGCGGTGCCGGTCTCGCTGGTCGTGACCGGTGCGGTGATGAAGCGGTCCCAGGGGCAGTTCGTGGCCCAGTGGCGCAGCACCGGCAAGCTCAACGGTCACATCGAGGAGACCTTCTCGGGGCACGACCTGGTCAAGGTCTTCGGTCGCCAGGAGGAGGTCGAGAAGACCTTCGCCGAGGAGAACGACAAGCTCTTCGCCGCCGCCTTCAAGGCCCAGTTCATCAGCGGGATCCTGATGCCGCTGATGATGTTCGTGGGCAACCTGATGTTCGTGGTGGTCTGCGTGGTCGGGTCGCTCCGCGTCGCCAGCGGCGCGCTGAGCCTGGGCGAGCTGCAGGCCTTCATCCAGTACTCGCGCCAGTTCACCCAGCCCATCACCACCCTCGCCTCGATGATGAACCTGCTCCAGTCGGGCGTCGCCTCGGCCGAGCGGGTCTTCGAGCTCCTCGACGCCGAGGACCAGTCGCCCGACGTCGGAGCGGCCAGGGGCGGGTCGGCCGGCGCCGGCGAGGTCCGGTTCGAGCACGTCTCGTTCGCCTACGACAAGGACAGGCCGCTCATCGAGGACCTGTCGCTGGTGGCCCGCCCCGGGCAGACCGTCGCGATCGTCGGTCCCACCGGAGCCGGCAAGACCACGCTGGTCAACCTGATCATGAGGTTCTACGAGCTCGACGCCGGCCGGATCACCCTCGACGGCGTCGACATCGCCTCGATCCCTCGCGCGGACCTGCGAGGGCGCACCGGCATGGTGCTCCAGGACACCTGGCTCTTCGAGGGCACCATCCGCGACAACATCCGCTACGGCCGGCCGTCCGCGACCGAGGAGGAGCTCCTCGAGGCGGCCCGGGCGACGTACGTCGACAGGTTCGTGCACTCGCTCCCCGACGGCTACGACACCCTGATCACCGACGAGGGCGGCAACCTCTCGGCGGGCGAACGGCAGCTGGTCACGATCGCCCGGGCCTTCCTCGCCGAGCCGTCGCTGCTGATCCTCGACGAGGCGACCTCCTCGGTCGACACCCGCACCGAGCTGCTCCTGCAGCACGCCATGGCGGCGCTGCGCTCGGACCGTACGTCCTTCGTGATCGCCCACCGGCTCTCCACGATCCGCGACGCCGACCTGATCCTGGTCATGCGCGACGGCGCGATCGTCGAGCAGGGCGACCACGCCGAGCTGCTCGAGGCAGGTGGGGCGTACGCCGAGCTCTACCAGTCGCAGTTCAGCCACGCGATCGTCGAGGAGGAGCGCGCGACCGCTTGAAATAAACCCTTTGAACCCGGCCGGCCTCGACGCCTACCGTTGAGGCACACGGGAAAGGAGGTGATCCGATCAGATGAAGAACGATTGGATGCGTGAGGTGGCTGCTCGCTAGCAGCCCTCCAACCAAGGATGGGGAGCTGGCAATCCAACGGCAGCCACCCGACCCGCAGGCGTACCGGACTCATCCACCGGGTCGGCCACCTGGCCCGCCTGCGGGTCGTCCCGTTTTCGAGGGTCGACCACGAGTGGTGACAAGTTGCGTTTAGCAACTAACCCGGCGTACATTGGTTGCCGATGTTCAACCAATTCTTGTGAGAGAGCCGAGTCCCCACTTGTCAGAGTCCACGCAGTCCTCGCAGGCCGTCGCCGCGCCGGAGATGACCCATCGCCAGATCATGGAGGTCCTCTCGGGCCTGCTGATGGCGCTCTTCGTCGCCATGCTGTCCAGCACGTCGGTCGCCAACGCCCTGCCGCGGATCGTCACCGACCTCGGCGGCACCCAGGGCGGCTACACCTGGATCGTCGTCTCGAGCATGCTGGCGATGACCGCGACGACGCCGATCTGGGGCAAGCTCGCCGACCTCTACAACAAGAAGGTCCTGGTGCAGGTCGCCCTCGGCCTGTTCATCGTCGGCTCGGCGATCTGTGGGCTGGCCCCGTCGATGCCGGTGATCATCACCGGCCGCGTGATCGCCGGCCTGGGCATGGGTGGCATCGTCGCGCTGATCCAGGTGATCATCGCGACGATCGTCTCCCCGCGTGAGCGCGGCCGCTACTCCGGCTACATCGGCGCGGTCTTCGCGCTGGCCACCGTCATCGGCCCGCTCGTGGGCGGCGTGGTCGTCGACTCCCCGGTCGGCTGGCCCGGCGTCTTCTACGTCGGCGTCCCGTTCGCCGTGGTCGCCTTCATCCTGCTGCAGAAGACCCTGCACGTCCCGCACGTACGCCGCGAGGTCAGCATCGACTACCTCGGTGCGTTCCTGCTGGTCGCCGGTGTCTCGATGCTGCTGATCTGGGTCACCCTGGGCGGTGAGTCCTTCGAGTGGGCCTCGCTGATGTCGTACGCCCTGGTCGCCGGCAGCCTCGTCGTGCTCGCCGTCGCGATCCTGATCGAGGGCCGGTTCGCCAAGGAGCCGATCATCCCGCTGCGGCTCTTCCGCGACCGCACCATGGTGCTCTCCACGGTCGCCTCGTTCTTCGTGGGTGCGGGAATGTTCGGTGCGACGGTCTACCTGCAGCAGTACTTCCAGACCGCCCGCGGGATGACGCCGACCCACGCCGGCCTGATGTCGATCTGCATGGTGCTCGGGCTCTCCGTGGCCGGCATGGTCACCGGACGCCTGATCAGCGCCACCGGGCGCTGGAAGCGCTACCTGCTCTTCGGCGGTGTCATGCTGCCGATCGGGCTCTACCTGCTCAGCACGATCGACGAGCACACCAACCTCGCGCTGGTCGGTGCCTTCATGGCCGTCGTCGGCCTCGGTGTCGGTGCCACCAACCAGAACCTGGTGCTCGCGGTGCAGAACAACCTCGACACCAAGGACATGGGTGCCGGCTCCTCGGTGGTCGCCTTCTTCCGGTCGATGGGCGGCTCGATGGGCATCGCCGCGCTCGGCGCCGTGCTCTCCCACCGGGTCGAGGACGTCATCACCGACGGCATCCCCGAGCTGGTGGCCAGCGGCAAGGTCACCCCCGAGGAGCTGCAGAGTCTGCAGAGCGGCGGGCTCGCCGACCCGGCGAGCATGCCCAGCGCGATGCAGGCCCTCTACGAGCACGCCTTCGCCGTCGCCACCGCCGACCTCTTCCTGGTGGCCATCCCGTGCGCCCTGCTCGCGCTGGTCGCTATCGTGGGCATCAGGGAGGTTCCGCTCAAGACGACCGTCGACGACCTCCCCGACGAGAAGGCCCTCGCCGAGGCCGAGACCGACGCCGAGGGAGCTGTTCGGAGATGACTGACGAGCCCGCCGTGGACGACGGGATCGATGCCCCGCGGGTGGAGTCGCTGATCCGGCTCGAGGCCGAGGTCGGCGTGCTCATGCGGCGGGCGAAGCGGGCGATGCGCGACCGCGGCCGGATGGTCCACCCCGACCTCCCGCCGGGCGGCTACATGGTGCTGACCTGGGTCGCGGAGCACGGCCCGCTGCGCGCTTCCGCCCTCGT
The DNA here is from genome assembly GCF_015752315.1 of Nocardioides luteus. Taxonomy (NCBI): domain Bacteria; kingdom Bacillati; phylum Actinomycetota; class Actinomycetes; order Propionibacteriales; family Nocardioidaceae; genus Nocardioides; species Nocardioides luteus. The sequence goes on along the minus strand of NZ_JADOVJ010000001.1, from coordinate 4,897,358 downwards.
CGACGCGCTCGGCATCGACAAGGGTGCGGTCAGCCGGATGGTGCAGGCGATCGTCGACCTCGGTCTGCTCGAGCGCCATCCCGATCCCGAGGACGGCCGGGCCAGCCTGGTCTCGCTGACCGCCGAGGCGCGCGAACGGCTCGACCGGGTGGCCCGGGAGCGTCGCGTACGTTTCAACGACCGACTGTCCAACTGGAGTCCCGACGACATAGACCGGCTCAGCGCTATGCTTTCGAGATACAACGAAGCCCTCGAGCGCTAGGGCACCTAGGGGATCACCGTGATGATCTCTCCTGCAGGCCGACGTCGTCCGGGACACACCCTGCTGGGTTCGGTTTTTTTGACTGATTCAAGGATGTAGGATTACCCCGTGAGCGACCTCATCGACACCACCGAGATGTACCTTCGCACCATCTATGAGCTGGTCGAAGAGGGAATCGTTCCGCTGCGCGCCCGCATCGCCGAGCGCCTGCACCAGTCGGGTCCGACGGTCTCCCAGACCGTCGCCCGGATGGAGCGCGACGGTCTGCTCACGGTCGAGGGTGACCGTCACCTGCAGCTCACCGACGAGGGCCTTCGCCTGGCCACCCGGGTGATGCGCAAGCACCGGCTCGCGGAGCGGCTGCTCACCGACGTCATCGGCCTCGACTGGGAGCTCGTCCACGAGGAGGCGTGCCGCTGGGAGCACGTCATGTCGGACACCGTCGAGAAGCGTCTGCTCGACCTGCTCGGCGACCCGACCGAGTCGCCCTACGGCAACCCGATCCCCGGTCTCGACGAGCTCGGTGGCAAGCCGGCCGACGAGGACTTCATGGCCGGCGTCCAGTCGCTGACCGCCGCGGCGGGCTCCGAGCGCGCCACCGTCCTGGTGCGACGTATCTCCGAGGAGATGCAGAAGGACGAGTCGCTGATGAGCGCGCTGCGCCGGGTCGGTGCGATCCCGGACCAGACCGTCGCCATCAAGGCGACCCCCGACGGGGTCCTGCTCGGTTCCGGTGGGGAGACCGCGGAGATCATCCCCGAGGCCGCGGACCATATCTTCGTCAAGGCGCTCTGACCCGCAGATTCACCGCCGATCGGCTCCACGAGTCGGCATCGGTGTGGCAACCACGCACCCACTTTTGCAACCGTGGGTGAAATTCTCTCGACGTCGGCAGAATTCGGCACATCACTCTGGACCGATTACGTCATCGATGCTTATGTTTGACGTGCGGGGCCTGCTGGAGGCCAGTGATCCATGTGGGCTTCAGCAGTTGTCATGTCGAGACTTGCGGGGGTCTCCGGAGGGGAGAGCTCTATGGAGGTCGTTCATCTGCCCGCTCGCGGTCGCGAGCTGGATGAGACGTTCCGCCCAGTCGCCGTCCACCACACCGACACCGGCCTGACCCGTCACCTCGAGCGGGGCGAGGAGATCGTGCTCACCGACCTCGGTGGGGACTTCCACAGCGCCAAGGTGCTGCTGATCGACGAAGGTCCGGTCTACCACTTCTTCATCGGGGCCAGACTGTCGGTCGACGAGGCCGCCGGCCGCATGGCAGACATGCCGATCCAGTCACGCTCTGCGTGAGGACAGCGCGGTGAGGAACTCGCTGGTCCCCACCTCCAGCTTGTACGTAGCCTCCCCATCGCCCCTGGTGGCACCACGGTTGACGATGACGACCGGGATCCCGGCCTTGGCCGCCCGGCGTACGAACCGATAGCCACTCATCACCGCCAGACTCGAGCCCGCGACGAGCAGCACGCCCTTCCCCTCGTGCCGCTCGCCGCGGAGCTCGGAAGCTCCCGGGTCCATCGCGAGCGCGTCGACCGCATCCATGCACCGGGCGACCCGGTCCTTGGGCACGTTCTCCCCGAAGAAGACGACGTCGGGCTTGAGGATGCCGCCGCAGATCTCGCAGTCGGGAACGACGAAGTCCTGCGTCTCCTCGAGGGCGACGTCACCGTCGGGCCGGCTCTCCACGTCCGCGTGCGCCTCGGCCCAGCCGGCGTTGAGCGCCTCCATCCGCACCTGGAGGTCGCGGCGCGGGCTCACCGTGCGGCACGACAGGCAGATCACGTCGACCACCCGGCCGTGCAGCGTCACGATCCGGCCGCTCCTGGCCAGCTCCGGCGCCGCCTGCTCGTGCAGACCGTCGACGTTCTGGGTGATCAGCAGCTCGGGGTCGATCGTGGCCAGCGCGCGGTGGCCGGCGTTCGGCACGGCGCTGCCCATCCGCCGCCAGCCGAGGTGGCTGCGCGCCCAGTAGCGCTGCCTCTCCTGCGGGCCCGAGATGAACTGCTGGTAGGTCATCGGCTGCCGTGATGGGCTGCCCGGGCTGCGGTAGTCGGGGATGCCCGAGTCGGTCGAGACGCCGGCCCCGGTCAGCACCACGAGTCGCCGGTCCTGGAGGAGAGCCAGGGCTGCTTCGTACGAATCCTCGGTGATCGCCTCTGCGGCGAGGGTCACGACGCGTACCTCGCCTCGGCGCGAGCCTTGCGCTTGGCGGCCTCGACCTCGCGGTTCTTCTTCGGGGCGTTGGTGACCAGGTCGTCGAGGAGATGCCGGGTGATGTGGGCGATCTCGGCAACGGCGTGGTCGAAGGCCTCCTGGTTGGCGGCCGAGGGCTTGGTGGTGCCGCTCACCTTGCGTACGAACTGCAGGGCGGCAGCGGTGACCTCGTCGTTGGTGGCAGGCGGCTCGAAGTTGTGGAGCGGGCGGATGTTGCGGCACATGCCATCCACGGTACTCGGATCGTCGAGGTGGTCACCGGGAACGACCGGGTGCGTGGGAAGGAGACTGGCCGCGAGGATGCGGGGGCACCGGCCCGCCGTTGGGACCCGGGCCCTTGGCCGGCCTCGCGTTGTCGCCCGGGGGCGCCGGCCGGGGGACGACGCCGTCCTCGAGCAGCTGGCTCGCCATCAGCGCGGCCTGGGTGCGGTGGCTGACGCCGAGCTTGGCGAGGAGCCCGGTGATGTGGTTCTTGACGGTCTTCTCCGCGAGCACCAGCCGGTCGGCGATCTCCCGGTTGGAGATGCCCTCGGCGAGCAGCACCAGGATCCTGCGCTGCTGCGGGGTCAGCTCGGCGACCACCTCGTGCATCCGACGGCGCTCCTCGACGTTGTGCACGACCTTGGCGGCCGCCTCGGGGTCGAAGAGGGTGTGGCCGCTGGCCACGAGGCGTACGCCGGAGACCAGGCTCGTCGCCTCGATCTGCTTGAGCACGTAGCCGGCGGCGCCGGCCATGATCGCCTGGCTCATCACCTCGTCGTCGGCGTCGGTGGCCAGGATCAGGCAGCGGATGTCGCTCTTCATCGCCAGCGCCTCGCGGCACAGCGCGACGCCGGCGGAGTCGGGAAGATGGGCGTCGAGGATGAGTACGTCAGGACGGAGCGTCGCGATCAGCGGGCGTGCCTCGGCGGCGGTGCGCGCCTCGCCGACGACCTCGATGTCCGACTCGCGCCGCAGCACCGTACGCACGCCGACACGCACGACGTCGTGACCGTCGGCCAGCAGAACGCTGATCACCGCGTCGCCCACAGGCTCGTCTCACTCATCTCGTCGTTGGGGATGGTGCCGAAAGAAACCGCTTAAGAGTATCCCTATTGATGCAACATTTGATCACTCAGAGACCCGTGCCGTCTCGGATTTCGTTGCTTCTGGAAAGGTAGCGGCTATGACGACTTCTCGCGATCTCGACATCGTCCTCTTCGGTGCGACCGGGTTCACCGGCGGTCTGGTCGCCGAGTATCTCGCCGCGAATGCGCCCGACGGACTGCGGTGGGCGCTCGCGGGCCGCTCCTTGTCACGCCTGGAGACCGTTCGCGAGGGGCTCGGCTCCGGCGAGGTCGAGCTCATCCAGGCAGACGTGAACGATTCGGCCTCGCTGGCCACGCTGGCGGCTCGTGCGCGCGTCGTGATCAGCACGGTCGGTCCCTACCTCGAGTTCGGGGAGCCCCTGGTCAAGGCCTGCGCGGAGGCCGGCACCGACTACGTCGACCTCACCGGAGAGCCCGAGTTCGTCGACCGGATGTTCGTGATGTACGACGCCACCGCCCGCGCCAACGGCGCCCGGATCGTGCACGCCTGCGGGTTCGACTCGATCCCGCACGACCTCGGCGCCTATTACACCGTGCGCGAGCTCGCCGCCGGTGGCGAGATCACCGGCCCGTTGACGATGAAGGGCGTCGTACGCACCAACGCCACCTTCTCCGGTGGCACCTTCCACTCGGCGCTCGGGCAGATGTCGCGTCCCCGGGAGATGGCGGCCGCCTCGCGCGAGCGCCGGGCGCTCGAGGTGCGGCCGGAGGGACGTACGTCTCGGCCGGCGAAGCCCCGGATCGGTCGTGACAGCGAGCTCGGCTACTGGCTGCTGCCGCTGCCGACCATCGATCCGTTCATCGTCGCCCGCTCCGGCCGGGCCCTGGAGGCGTACGGCCCCGCCTTCACCTACTCGCACTTCGCCGGGACCAAGACGCTGCGGTACGCCGTCGGTGGCGCGCTCGGCGCCGGCGGCCTCGCGTTCGCGATGCAGGTGCCGCCGCTGCGCGCCAAGCTCGGCGAGCGGGTCAAGCAGGGCACCGGACCCTCCGAGGGCCGGCGCGAGAAGTCGTGGTTCACGGTCGACTTCGTCGCCGAGACCGACGGCCGGAAGATCCACACCAAGGTGTCCGGAGGCGACCCCGGCTACACCGAGACGGCGAAGATGCTCGCCGAGTCGGCGTTGTGCCTCGCCTTCGACACGCTTCCCGAGACCTCCGGGTCGGTGACCACCGCGGTCGCCATGGGCGACGCGCTCCTCGAGCGGCTCCAGGCTGCGGGGATCCGCTTCGAGGTGGTTGCGGCCTCCTAGCGCAGGCCGCCCGCGCGCGGGGGTGCCGTGGAGGCGCGCGGGATCAGCGAGGGCATGAGGGTCGTGGTCGTGCCGGGCGGGGTCCCGCCGGGCGAGGCGAGCAGGCGGGCAAGCGCAGCGACGGCGCGCGCGGCGATCTGGTCGAACGGCACGTGGACGGTCGTGAGGGGTACCGGCAACCGAGCCGCCAGCGGGATGTCGTTGTAGCCCACGACCGAGAGCTGGTCCGGAACGCTCAGCCCGGCTGCCCGCGCAGCTGCCAGGACACCCACCGCGGTGTTGTCGTTGACGGCGAACACGGCGGTGGGGCGCGGCGAGGTCGAGAGAATGCGACGGCCGACCTCCTCCCCGGACTCCATCCCGAACGTCGACGGGTGGATGAGGTGGTCGACGTCATCGATGCCGGCCTCGGCCATCGCCCGCCTGAACCCGGCGACACGTCCGACGGCGCTCGACGCGTAGGACGGTCCGGCGACCAGTGCGATCTCGCGGTGGCCGAGGTCCAGGAGGTGGCGAGTGGCCAGGTAGCCGCCGAGCTCGTCGTCGCCGACGACGGCCGGCGTCACGCCGTCGTGCCGTAGGGCGAGGACCAGGGGAACGCCGCGCTCGCGGAGGTCGGTGATCACCGCATCGTCCGGGCGCGCGGTGGTGAGGACGAGCCCGTCGACGTGTTGGTCCAGAAGGCTCTCCACCGCCGACCGCTCGGAGGCCGGGTCGTCGGCGGTCGTGGCCACGATCGCGAACATCTGGCGCTCGGCGGCGGCGGTGGCGATGTTCTCGAAGAGGATGGCCATCACGGTGTCGGTCAGGCGGGGCACGAGCACCCCGATGGTCCCGCTCTGCTGGCGCCGCAGGGCAGAGGCACGGGAGTCCTTGCGGTAACCCAGACGGGCCGCCACCTCGCGTACGCGTTCGGCGGTCTCGTTGCGCGAAGGGGGCAACCGCTCGTCCAGTACGCGGGAGACGGTCGAGGTGCTGACGCCGGCCTCTCGGGCGACGTCGCGGATCGTCGCACGCGCGGATCGTGCCTGGCCTGCTGTATCCGTCATGTGTGTCACCTTCTCGCCGTCGGCGCGAGCATAACCGCTCCGGCGGCGTGGACCTGCGGAGCAGGACGGCCCGGCCGGCAGCTGATGCCGGTCGGGCCGTACGTCCGCCACGGCTCACAAGGTGGAGAGCAGGGTGGTGACGGTGTCGATGAGCTGGTAGCACATGGCGATGATGGTGACGAGCCCGACCGCGGCGAGCACGTTCTGCCACCAGCGGTTGCGCAGACCGCCCATCAGGCGGCGGTTGTTCGAGAGAATCACCAGCAGGATGCCCAGCAGCGGGGCGATCAGGACGGTCATCGCCTGCGCGACGATGATCAGCTGCACCGGCGATGTGCCCGCGGCGAGGATGGTGACGGTCGCGCCGAAGGTGAGGACGCCGACGATGCCGACCCGCACCCGGCTGGACGCGATCTGGTTCCCGAGTCCCAGTCCGTCGGCGAGGAGCGTTCCGCCCGCCGTGGCGTTCGCGATCATGGCGGAGAGGGCGGCGCCGAAGAAGCCGAGGGCGAAGATCGTCCGGCCGACCTCGCCGGCGACGGGCTCGAGGACCGCGGAGAACTGCTCGATGGTGGCTCCGGCCGGTCCGCCCTCGCCGGCGAGCGTGGCCGCGGCCGCGGCGATCACGAGTGCGGTCATCATGCCGGGAGCGAGGATCCCGGGGATCGTGTCGGCGATCGTCGTGTCGCGGTAGTCCTCGGGCCGGAGGCCACGTTCGCGGCTGGCGTAGCCGGCGTAGAAGGCGGCGTTGAGGGAGAAGTTCGTGCCGACGAGGGCAACGATGAGGAGCCCGACACCGTGCGGCACGGTGGGAACGACCGCACCTTCGGCGACTCCCATCCAGTCCGGCTTCGTGACGATGGCCGTGACGATGAAGGCGGCTGCCATCAGGGCGACGATCGCCAGCACCAGCTTCTCGATCACCTTGTAGGCACTGCGGGTGAAGAGGATCGCGACGACGAGGACGCTGCACGCGATGGTCCAGATGACGGGCTTGCCGCCGAGCACGAGCGAGAGACCGAGGCCGGTGCCCACCGCGTTGCCGACGGAGAAGCACAGCGTGATGCCGAAGACGCCGAGTCCGGCTGCGACACCCGTGGGCTTTCCGAGCGTCTCCTTGATGGTCGCCACGACGGAGCCGCGTGACGACATACCGATACGGACGCTCATGTCCGCGAAGACGAGCATGAGCACGGTCGAGAGCACGATGACCCAGATGAGGTCGTAGGTGTAGAGGCTTCCGGCCTGGACGGCAGAGACGAGATTGCCGGGCCCGAACTGCCAGGCGCCGACGATGAAGGCGGGGCCCATCAGCTTCAGCATCTGGAGGACGCCCCGCCTGCGAACCGGGGAGGCTGGGTGGCGTTCGGTGCTGACGGCGTCGGAGGGTACGGCGGTGGGGTGGGACATGGGGAGGTCCTCTCATCTCGGCACGGCCCCGACGCCAGCGGGGATGTGCGGAAGAATGCTCACGACGCAACGGGCGTCGGGCGGGGACGGCGGCCGACCGTGACAGTCGCCATGATGCCGTCGATGATGCTCCGCGAGAAGCCTCTGTCAGTGGTGACGGGATGCGGAGCGTGGGGCCGCGAGCCGAAGGCGTCGCCGGTCGTACGGTGCGGGGTGGGTGCCGGCCCACGCGGATCGTGGCGGGGCCGGCACCGGTCTCAGATGATGCCCGCGTGCTTGAGCGCGAGCGAGATCTCGCCCTGGGCCTCGGGTGCCAGCGGCAGCAGCGGCGGCCGCACGGCGGCGTGCTCGAGCTTGCCGCGCTCGACGAGGGCCAGCTTGAGCGCGACGGTCCCCTCCATGTGGGAGCCGCGGTGATAGACGTTCTTGGTGACGGGGAGCAGGGTGTCGTGGATGCGGCGCGCCTCGGGATAGTCCTTGGCCTTGCCCGCTGCGATGAACTCGACGAGCAGCTCGGGAGCGATGCCTCCGTAGCCGACCAGCAGGCCGTCGACATCGAAGATCGTGTGCAGCAGGTATTCGTCGTGGCAGCTCAGGATCTGCAGGTCCGGGAGCTCTTGGCGGAGGACAGGGATCTCGGTGTCCCAGCGGCGCATGTTGCGCACCCCGTTCTTGGTGGCGAAGACGCCGGGCTGGGCCCCGATCTCGAGCTGGGTGGCGAGGTCGTAGCTGGCCTTGGTGGCGTCGGGGTACTGGAACAGGATGAGCGGGAGGCCGGACTCCTCGTGCACGATGCGGTAGCGCTCCTGAGGGGCGCCCTTCTGGAACCCGAAGCGCAGCCAGCCGTGCGAGGGGTAGAGGAGGCCGGCACGCGCGCCGGCCTCCATCGCGCGCTTGGCCTCGAGTCCGGCGACCTTGTCGCCCTCGCCGGTGATGCCGGCGATCACCGGTACGTCACCGGCGTTCTCCACGGCGACCTCGATGACCCGCACCTGCTCCTCGGGGGTGAGGTAGGTGCCCTCGCCGGCGTGGCCCAGGTAGACCAGCCCGGTGATGCCGGGGATCGAGGCGTACCAACGGGTGAGCGAGGCGAGGGCGTCGTAGTCGACCTCGAGGTCGCGAGTGAAGGGTGTGACGGGCGCGGGGGTGAGGCCGCGAAGGTCGAGGTTCATGAGCGAGGCTCCTCGTGTCTGGGACGGATGGGAACGTTAGCGGGAACGTTCCCATTCATAGTGTGTGACGGACCTCATATCAGTCAAGGGGCCGAGGAGAACTTTGCTTTGGCGGCTGCAGCCGGCCGGCTGAGTCGCCTCGGGAGCCGACCGACCTAGGATCACCGCCATGAATTCACTCGACTGGTCGGCAGGCCGGTGGACGCACGAGCCGGCCGCCGCCCGGGTGACGCCCGAGGGCGTCCTGGTCGCGACCGCGGTGGAGGGCAGCGACGCCTGGCGGCACACCGCGTACGGCTTCGTGCACGACACCGAGCACGCGCTCGTCGCTCCGCTCGCTCCGGGGTCGGCGATGGAGGTCGAGTTCGGCACGCCGTTCTCGCAGCAGTTCGACCAGGCCGGGATCTTCGTCCGTGCCTCGGATGAGCACTGGGTCAAGGCCGGTATCGAGTTCGCCGACGGTGTTCCTCAGATCGGCGCGGTCGTGACCGACGGCCGATCGGACTGGTCGGCCTCGTCAGCTCCCGAGTGGGGCGACACCCGGGTGACGTTCCGGGTGAGCTGGGCGGACGACGCGCTGACGATCCGTGCGCGCAGGGAGGATGCGAGCTGGCAGCTGGTGCGCGTACTTCCGTTCGAGACGCGCCGTGAGGTGAGCGCGGGGCCGTTTCTCTGCGCTCCGACACGTGCAGGGCTCGAGGTCCCGTTCTTCGACTGGAGGGTCGGGGCGCCGGACGGCTCTCTGCACTGACGCTATCCGCAGGTCAGCGGCCTCACGGGGCCGGTCCGGGATGGTGTGGCGGGTGGTTCGTGGTGCCCCAGGCAAGAGTCGAACTTGCGACCTTTCGCTTAGGAGGCGGCTGCTCTATCCACTGAGCTACTGGGGCGTTCGCGGATATCTTGCCATGGTGGCGGGTGATACTACGGTTTGGGGTTCGATGCGGTCAGGGGCCAAACTTGGGGCCCTCGCGTAGGTTGAGTCACCGTCGACTCAACCCGAATCCCCCCGATGACAAGCGACGAGTGACGGTGATCTATGCCTGACCCCTCCCTGCCTCCCCGACGTGGGGGTGCGGATTCTGGCTCGGGCGTGTCCGGATTCGAGTGGATGTACGGCGCCGACGAGGCTGCCGGCAATGAGTCTGGGGGGACTCGTTCCGGCCGTGGTGCCCGGGCCGCTGACGTACCGACCGACCAGCCGTCGGCGGAGCCCGGCGGTGGACGGCGGGCCGCGCGTCCGCAGTCCGAGTTCGTGTCGCCGCCGCCTCCGGGCCCAGGTCCGGGGCCGGGGTCAGCGGGCGGTGGTCGCCGCGCTGCGCGTCCGGCTCGTCAGGAGCCGGCTCCGGTCGATCGTTCCGTCGCCGAGCCGCCGCGTGTCGACCCTCTGCGCGTCGAACCGGTGCGGCGGGAGCCGACCCGGGCCGAGCGCTACCAGGCGATGGGCCGGGGGAGCGCGGGTGCGTCACCGACGCCTGCTCCGCCGTCACCTCAGGAGTGGGGCGACCCGGACTTGACCGCGGTCGCGCCGGCGCTGCGCGAGACACCACGCGAGACACCGCGCCCCGCCCGTCACGTACCCCCGCCGCCCGCGCCGACGCCCTCCCTCGAGGAGACCGCGGTCGCGCCCGCGCCCGAGTGGTATCGCCAGGATCCTCAGCCGGTTCCGTCCGCGCCCAAGGTCCCCGACCAGCAGCTCGCCCCGCCGGCTGCCCGCGAGTTCGACTGGAACGCCCCTGCCCCCGCCGAGCGGCCCCGCGGACGTACGTCCTCGCGTGACGAGCTGCACGAGGCCCGGCATGAGGCCTATCCCGCTCCGGAGCGCCGGGGCGCGTCGTACGCGTCGGGCTACGACGACGAGCCGTATGACGACTACCCGCCCCAGGGCGGCTACGAAGAGCCGTACGCCCCCTACCCGGGTGACGAGGACGAGGACCGCGACAAGCCGCGGATCAGTGTGTGGCAGGTGCTCAGCTCGACCTTGCTCGTGCTGGCGCTGATCGTCGGGCTGTTCGTCGTCTACACCTACCGCGACCTCAAGTCGAACATCACCACCGTCAGCCTCGGAGAGAAAGCGGCGGATGTCGGTCCGAAGGAGCCGATCAACATCTTGGTGATGGGCTCGGACAGCCGCGATTGCGAAGGGTGCGGCGTCGATGGTGAGAGCGGTGGCGGTTCGGACACCAACATCCTGCTGCACCTGTCCGCCAACCGGAAGTTCGCCTACGGCGTCTCGATCCCTCGCGACACGATGGTGAACCGCCCTTCCTGCAAGACCGAGGACGGGAGCACGGCGCCGGCGGAGTACGTGCGGTGGAACGCCGCGTACGCGACGGCCGGTCCGACCTGCACGATCACCCAGCTGGAGTCCGTCGCCAGCGAGATGTGCGGCAAGAAGTGCGACATCACGGTCAACCATCTCGTGGTCGTCGACTTCGCGAGCTTCAAGGGAATGGTCGACGCCATCGACGGCGTCGACGTCTGTCTTCCCGAGGAGGTCGATGACAAGTACACCGGCGCTCACTTCGACGCGGGCAAGCAGAGGCTGACGGGTAAACAGGCCCTCAACTACGTACGCCTGCGACACGGCCTCGGTGACGGCGGTGACCTCGACCGGTCCAAGCGCCAGCAGGCGTTCATCGGGTCGATGGCGGCCAAGCTGCTCTCCGGCGACACCCTGTCCAGTCCTACGAAGGTGCTCAGCTTCCTCAACGCCGCGACCAAGGGCTTGACCATGGACGAAGGCCTCAAGGACAACCTCGAGACGATGGCGAAGATCGGCGCCGGGTTCAAGAGCATCGGGATGGAGAACATCAAGTTCCTCACCATCCCGACGGTTCCCGATCCCGAGAACCCCGAGGCGACCGTCGTCCTCGACGAGGAGAAGGCGAAGAACGTCTTCAAGGCCATCGCCAACGACAAGCCGCTGACCAAGAAGATCGCCGCCGGGGCGCTGGACGCCGGAGAGGCTTCCGGCAAGAAGAGCAAGGACACGGGCGACGCGCCGTCTGACAGTGGCTCGACCGACGGCGAGACCGCGGACACGAAGCCCTCTGAAGATGCGGCGACCGGTGAGTCGTCGGACACCGCGTCCGACGGTGCCAGCAGCGGCGCTTCCGAGGAAGAGCTCGCCCAGATCGCCGAAGAGGCGAAGGCGGCGCGTGAGCGGGCGGGTCTCTGCTGATGGACGAGGACACCTCCTCCGAGACGGCAGGGCCGGAGGAGCCCGAGGAGCCGGAGGAGCCGGAGTGGCAGCGCAAGCAGCGGCTGGCGCGGATCTTCGGTGACGTACTCCCCGAGACGACTCAGGACGAGCGGGAGGCGTCGGCCGAGTCGGAGGAGTCGGCGTCGGACCGATGGCTGAAATCGCAGGTGCCGCCTCACCACGGTGGGTGAGACGGCACCTGGGTGCGACCGGGATCAGCGGGCGCTGAGGCTGTCGCGGATCTGCTTGAGGATGTCGATCTCCGTCTCGCCCGGGTCCGGGTCCGGGAAGAAGCGCTCCTTGGCGTGGGTGTAGGGCTTCACGATGAGGAAGTAGACGACCGAGGCCATGATGAGGAAGGCGATCACCGCGGTCAGCCATGCGCCGAGGCTGATGCCCTGCGGCTCGTAGTTCGAGAAGTCCGGCGTGCCGCCGAGCTTGCCGAGCAGGTCCATGATGATGTCAACCGTCGCGGTCACGACCGTGGCGAACGCGCCACCCATGATGAAGGCGACCGCGAGTTTGATCAGGTCGCCCTGGAGCAGGAACTTCTTGAAACCGTCCATGTCTTGCATTTCTCCTGTGCTCATTGTGTGAGGTGAAGGAGACCCCGGATATGGCGTGCGTGGGCCGTCAGTACGCGAAGGTGAGGTAGCCACCCACCCCTGCTGATGTGACGTCCTCGACGCTGCTCGCGGCGACTCCGACGATGACCAGACGCCCCGCCGAAGTGTTCGTGACGCCAAACCCTTCGGTCTTTCCTTGTCCCGAAGAATCATTCCGGTTCGGCTCGATGCCTTGAGGGAGGCTGAGGATCAGCGTGTCGGTGGTGACCCGGGCGGTCTCGGCGGTGGCGGGGTCGGTGGCGTAGAGGTCCACGGTGTCGCCCACATGGAGCAGGCCGGCCATCTCGGCATCGGGGAGCCGGACCGGGACCGCCACCAGATCGGGGTGTCCCTCGGTCAGCTCCGGCCCCACGAGACGTACGTCGGTGACGGGCTCGCCCCGCCGCAGGGGAGCCGCGAGGCGCTCACCGAGCGGCGCCTCGGCGAGGTCGGCGGGCACGCTGCCGGGGTCGGCCTCGATGTCGGTCAGGTCGGCAGCGGTGAGGACCGTGCCGACCGGCAGATCTCGGGACGCGACCGCCATCGTGGAGGTGTCGGGTGGGTCCGGCCGGGTGGCCGAGAACCCGATCGCGACCGCCGAGGCGGTCAGCAGGAACGCCAGCAGGCGTCGGTGGGCGAGGACCCCGCGGCGTACGCGACGGGTGAAGGACGTGATTCGAGTGAGCATGCGGGCACGCTAGGTCGCCCCCGCGATTCCCGCATCTCGCTATCCACAGCCCAGCTGATGGTGTGGATGAACCTGTGGATAACCCGCCGTCGCGGGCGGTCTCAGTCCGAGGAGCCGGAGGCTGCGGGAGCCGGGGACGAGGTGCTCGAGGACGACGTCGAGGACGTGGACGACGTCGACGAGGACGAACCGGAGCGCGAGTCGGTGCGGTAGAAGCCGGAGCCCTTGAAGACGACGCCGGCGGCGCTGAAGACCTTGCGCAGCTTGCCGCCGCACTCGGGGCACTCGGTCAGCGAGGCGTCGCTGAAGCTCTGGAACTGGTCGAAGGCGTGGCCGCACTCGGTGCAGGCGTACTGATAGGTGGGCACGTTTCTCCTAGAACAGAATCTGGCACTCGTCGGGTGCGACTGCCAATATTAGCGAACGCCTAGGAGAAGCGCTGCATTCCCTCCGCGCTCGCGGCCGCACCCACGGCCCGGTCGTGGTCCTCCACCGGCACCGGGACGCCGATCTCCCACGGATAGAGAAGTGCGCAGGTAAAGGTTCCGGCCGGCACCCGAGCCAGGATCCGGTCGTAGGAGCCACCGCCCCGTCCCATCCGATGTCCCCTCGAGTCGACGGCCAGGCCCGGGACGAGCACCACGTCTGCCCCGGCGATCGCGGAGACGCCCAGCCGCTCCCCGCCGGGCTCCAGCAGCCCCCGAGCCGCCCGGACCAGCTCTCCGTCGTAGACGGCCCAGTCCAGGTCGTTGTCCGGCAGCAGGCACGGAAGGAGGATGCGTTTCCCGGCTGCGTCCAGCTCGTCGATAAGAGGTCCGGTGCCCGGTTCGGTGCCGATCGAGACGTAGAGGGCAACCGTGGCGGCGCTGCGTACGTCTGGAATATCAGTGACCACCTGCGACAGGGCGCGCGCGAGCGAGCCCAGCCGGGGGAGCCCGATGCGCCCCCGGGTGGTCAACAACTGGTCGCGTAAGGCAGTCTTGCGCCCCACGAAGTCAGCGGGGGCTGGACCTTCAGAACCCGGAGGGGTGTGTGAACCCGACACAACGACAGCCTAGGCTTTCCTTTATGGGTAGCCCAGGTTTGGCCAAGGCAATGGCGAAGATGCGCGACGCCGGCGTGGAAGACGTCGCGGTGCAGACATTCGCACATTACTACCGCCAGCTCGAGCACGGGGAGACCGGGATGATCCCGGAGGACACGATCGAGCCGGTCGACATCCCGTCGATCAGTGACGCCGTGGTCAGCGACGACGAGGCGCACGCCGCCATCTCCACCACCGCGGTGATCAAGCTCAACGGTGGCCTCGGCACCTCGATGGGCATGGACCGCGCCAAGTCGCTGCTGTGCGTGCGCAAGGGCCTCAGCTTCCTGGACGTGATCGCCCGCCAGATCCTGCACATGCGCGAGAAGTACGACGTACGCCTCCCGCTGCTGCTGATGAACTCCTTCCGCACCTCCGAGGACAGCCTGGCCGCGCTCGAGCGCTACCAGGACCTTCCGGTCGAGGGGCTGCCGCTGGAGTTCCTGCAGAACCGCGAGCCGCGCCTGCTCGTCGACGACCTGACCCCGGTCGAGTGGCCCAAGGACCCCGAGCTCGAGTGGTGCCCGCCGGGCCACGGCGACATCTACACCGCCCTGCTCGACACCGGGCTGCTCGACCTGCTCATCGAGCAGGGTTACGAGCGCGTCTTCGTCTCCAACTCCGACAACCTCGGTGCCGTCCCCGACGAGAAGGTCGCCGGCTGGTTCGCGAAGAGCGGAGCGCCCTTCGCCATCGAGGCCGTACGCCGCACCCCGAGCGACCGCAAGGGCGGTCACTTCGCGCGCCGCAAGTCCGACGGTCGCCTCATCCTGCGCGAGACCGCGCAGACGCGCGACGAGGACAAGGTGGCGCTGCAGGACCTCAGCCGCCACAAGTACTGCTCGACCAACAACATCTGGTTCGACCTCAAGGCGCTCAAGAAGGTCCTCTCCGAGCGCGACGGCATCCTCGGCCTGCCGCTGATCCGCAACGAGAAGACCGTCGACCCCTCGGACCCGAACACCCCGAAGGTCGTCCAGATCGAGACCGCCATGGGCGCCGCGATCGAGGTCTTCGAGGGCTCGCAGCTGATCGAGGTCGGCCGCGACCGGTTCGTGCCGGTCAAGACGACCAACGACCTGCTCGTGCTGCGCTCCGACGTCTACGACATCGGCGAGGACTTCGTGCTCGACCAGGTCGCCGACGAGGTGCCGTTCATCGACCTGGACGGCGACTACTACAAGTACGTCGCCAACTTCGACGAGCGCTTCCCCGAGGGTGCTCCGTCGCTGCGGAAGGCGTCCTCGCTGACCGTCAACGGCGACTGGACCTTCGGCAAGGGCGTCCAGGTCATCGGGGCGGTCGAGCTCGACGGCGCCAACGCCGAACGCGTCGCGCCCGCCACCGTGCTGTCCGACTAGTGTTGGCGGGGTGACCCCCGCCGAATACCGCGAGCGAATCCTGGCCGATCTCGAGCCGATGCCGGCCTACCCGCAGCCCCTGATGGACTGCCTCGGGCTGGCGGTGGCCGAGGACATTCATGCCGAGGTCGCGCTCCCGGGCTTCGACAACTCCTCGATGGACGGCTACGCGGTCCGCTACGCCGACGTCGCGACCGCCTCGGCGGACGCACCGGTGCGGCTGCCGGTGCTCGGTGAGATCGGCGCCGGACAGGCCTCGCTGCTGGCGCTGCCGCCGGGTGCGGCGGCGAAGATCATGACGGGCGCTCCGCTGCCCACGGGCGCCGACACGGTCGTGCCCTACGAGTGGACCGACCGCGGCGTCGCCGAGGTCGAGATCCGGCAGACGCCCGAGGAGGCCCAGCACGTCCGCTACGCGGGCGAAGACGTCGCCAAGGGCGACCTGCTCATCCCCGCGGGCACGGTGCTCGGCCCACGCCATCTGGGTCTGATCGCCTCGGTCGGACGCGCCCAGGTGGCCGTGCGGCCGCGGCCCCGGGTCGTGGTGCTCTCGACCGGCACCGAGCTGCGCGAGCCCGGCGAGACGCTGGGTCACGACTCGATCTACGACGGCAACTCCTTCCTCCTGGCCGCCGCCGCCCGCAAGGCCGGCGCGATCGCCTACCGCGTCGGGATCGTGCCCGACGAGCCGCGGGCGTTCATGACCGCGCTCTCCGACCAGCTCGTCCGTGCCGACCTGGTGGTCACCTCCGGCGGCGTCTCGATGGGCGACTACGACGTGGTCAAGGAGGCGCTGACGCCGGAGGGCGTCTGGTTCGGTCCGGTGAGCATGCAGCCGGGCAAGCCCCAGGGCTTCGGCCGGATCGGTGAGGAGCGGGTGCCGGTCCTGTGTCTCCCCGGCAACCCGGTCTCCTCGTTCGTCTCCTTCGAGCTCTTCGTGCTCCCGGCGCTGCGCCGGCTGATGGGCATGACCCCCGAGGCCCGTCCGGCGCGCCGTGCCGCGCTGACCCACGGCGTACGCTCCCCGAAGGGCAAGGAGCAGTATCTCCGCGGTTGGTACGACGGCTCCCGTGCCGGTGTCTCGCCCATCGGCGGCCCGGGATCGCACCTGATCGGTGACCTGGCCGGCGCGAACTGCCTGATCGTGATCCCGCCGGAGACGACCTCGCTGGACAAGGATGCCGAGGTCGACGTGATCGAGCTGGATGTGGAGTTCTGATGGCTGACCGGTTGACCCATGTCGACGAGACCGGCGCTGCGCGGATGGTCGACGTGTCCGAGAAGGCGGTCACCACCCGCACCGCGACCGCCTCCGGGCGAGTTCTGGTCTCTCCTGAGGTGATCGAGCTGCTCCGTGGCGAGGGCGTACCCAAGGGCGATGCGCTCGCCGTCGCCCGCATCGCCGGGATCATGGGCGCCAAGAAGACGCCCGACCTGATTCCGCTGTGCCATCCGTTGGCGATCTCCGGCGTCAAGGTCGAGCTGAGCGTCTCCGACGAATCGGTCGATATCGCCGCGACCGTGAAGACCACCGACCGCACCGGTGTCGAGATGGAGGCACTGACCGCTGTGGCGGTGGCCGGCCTCACCGTGGTCGACATGATCAAGGCCGTCGACAAGAGGGCGGTCATCACCGATATCCGCGTCGAGACGAAGACCGGCGGAAAGTCGGGTGCGTTCCAGAGATGAGCCTGAAAGCCACCGTCGTCGTCGCCTCCAACCGCGCCTCGGCCGGTGTCTACGAGGACACCACCGGCCCTCTCCTGGTCGCCTTTCTCGAAGAGCTCGGCTTCGTGGTCGGCCCTCCCGAGGTCGTACGCGACGGCGACCCGGTCGGCGAGGCGATCGCCCGGGCCGCGAACGAGGGGGCGCGGGTCGTCCTCACCACCGGAGGCACGGGCCTGACCCCCACCGACCGCACCCCTGAGGTCACCCGGCCGCTGCTCGATCGTGAGATCCCCGGCATCGCCGAGGGCATCAGAGCGGCCGGAGTGGCCAAGGGGATCCCGACGGCGCTACTGTCCCGCGGTCTGGCCGGTCAGATCGGAGCGTGCATTGTGGTGAACCTTCCCGGGTCCCGGGGCGGGGTGAAGGATGCGATCGATGTGTTGCGTCCGGTGCTGCCCCACGCCGTGGAGCAGTCGGTCGGCAGCGATCACTGATTGGGACCATTGATGACCGATCCCGGCTGGCCCGCCGTCCTGTCCCACGGCGCGGTGACCGTACGCCCTCTCGACCGTAGCGACGCCAAGGCGTGGACCGAGGCGCGCCGCCGCTCGGCTGCCTGGCTGCACCAGTGGGACGCGACCGTGCCCCCGGGTTCGAGCGCCCGGCCCACGACGTTCGCCAGCCTCGTACGTCGTCTTCGGCGTCAGGCCAAGCGCGGCGTGACCTATCCGTTCGCGATCGATGTCGACGGTGTCTTCGCAGGTCAGGTCACGGTCAACAACATCGTTCGCGGGTCCGCGCAGTTCGCCTCGATCGGCTACTGGATCGACCAGGGCTTCGCCGGCCGGGGCGTGATGCCGCTGGCGGTGGCGCTGGTCATCGACCACTGCTTCACCACCGCTCGGCTGCACCGGGTCGAGATCTGCATCCGCCCGGAGAACTCCAACTCGCTCCGTGTCGTGGAGAAGCTCGGAATCAACGAGATCGGATATGCGCCTCGATTCCTGCATATCGACGGCGCCTGGCGAGATCACCGAATCTTCGCGATAACGGTCGAGGAATGTCACCAGGGAATGCTGGCCAGACTGGGTTTGTCACCTGAATGAGGCATTGACGTCGGCGTGTCCTTCTGAAATCACACAAGTCACACGCGACACACCACTGCACGTCCGCCTACGGGCTGGTAATGGCTCCTACGCTTCTTAACGTGGACCCGAGCGCACTCATCTTCGTCGCCCTCGCCGTGGCGTGGGCGGTGTACTTGGTGCCTAAAGCGCTCGAGCACACGGCGACGGCCGAGGACGGGACGAAGAGCCGGGCCGGCGCCGCCATCTCCAAGTCCCGCCGGATCCTCGCACGGCGAGAGGCCACGGGCAAGGACTCCACCGACCTGGTGACCGAGAAGTCCTCGAAGAAGCCCGAGGTCGAGAAGTCTGCTCCACGGCCGGTCCCGATAGCCGTACGCCGCCGCGCGGCTCGCGTCGCGGCCAAACGCCGCAGCATCGTGCTCGGTGTGCTCGTCCTCGGCTTGGCCGCGGTCGGTGCGCTCGCCGGCTTCGGTGTCTTCGGCCCGGTCTGGATCTCGATCCCGGCCGGGCTCGTTGTCGCCTGGCTGGTCACCTGCCGGCTCAGCGTGCGCCACCAGCGCGAGGTCTGGGCGCGGATCCCGTTCCCGGAGGACATCCCCGAGCCGGAGCCCGTCGCCCCGCCCCGGGTCACCTTCGACATCGACCAGGACACCGGCGACCTGGTGGCCGTCGTCGAGCACGACGACACCGGCGAGCAGCTCCCCGAGGGTGCCTGGAAGCCGGTGGAGACGCCGCTGCCGACGTACGTCTCCAAGGAGGCGGCGCCGCGCCGCACCGTGCGCACCATCGACCTGGACGCCACCGGAGTGTGGAGCTCGGGCCGCAACGCCGCCGACTCCGAGCTCGTCCGCCAGGCCGAGGAGGCTGAGCGCGCCGCGGCTTCGGCGGCCGAAGAGGCGCGCGGCCGCGCCACGGGCTCCTGAAGCCCTACTGATTGGGTAACACCCGCGACGAGGTGCTAACGTTTCTCATCGCTTGGGGCTGTGGCGCAGTTGGTAGCGCGTCTCGTTCGCAATGAGAAGGCCAGGGGTTCGAATCCCCTCAGCTCCACAAGTAGAAACCCGGTTCTGACCAGCCACAACACGGCGGTGAGAGCCGGGTTTCTTGCTTGTCATCCGCCTGTCTCCTCGTGTCGTGCCCCCCTGGTTCCCCCCGGTCCTCACATCGCCCCCAAATGGGGCATGACGCCAAAGAGCAGCGCCGGGCATGCTGCAAGAGTCTCGGAGCCGCAACGACACACCGCGACGGGCGGAGGGAATCATGGGGGCATGGCTTCGGCGCACACTGGCGGCCTCGGCGGCGGCGAGCGTGGTGGTGCTCGCGGTGGTGTCACCGGCGACGGCCATCGTGTACGGGGCGCCTGACCAAGGTCGGCACCCGGCCGTGGGCAGCCTCCTCTACGACTTCGACGGGGACGGTGCGCTGGACCAGGCGTGCACGGGGACCCTGATCTCGCCGACCGTGTTCCTGACCGTCTCGCACTGCACCGCCTTCCTCGATGAGCAGGGCGTCGGCGAGGGCGAGGCCGCGGTGACCTTCGACGACGAGGTCGGACCGGGCATGACCCTGCATTTCGGAACCGCGCACACTCACCCCGACTACGGCTACTCCGGGGCCGGCGGCTTCGCCGAGCCGTACGACATCGCTGTGATCGTGTTCGACGAGCCCATCGGTATCCAGCCCGCCCAGCTCCCCGAAGCCGGCCGCCTGGATGACCTCAACGCCGCCCACCAGCTGAGGAGCACCGAGTTCACAACCGTCGGCTACGGGGCGGTCCGCGAAACCCGCAAGGGAGGGCCCGCCGGGATCCTGGACAACACCGAGCGACGATTCGCCGTCCAGACCCCGGCATGGCTGACCAGTACCCGGCTGACCCTGTCGGTCAACCAGGCCACCGGCGACGGCGGCACCTGTTACGGCGACTCCGGAGGGCCGCACTTCCTGGGTGCCGGAGCCACCGAGACCAACGTCGTCGTGTCCATCACGGCCACCGGCGACACCGTCTGCAAGGCCACCGACGTGACCTATCGCGTGGACACCCCAGCCGCCCGCGACTTCCTCGCCGGGTTCGTGAACCTGCCCTGAGGTCGTCGCTGTGCGGTCGTCGCGAGCGCTTCGCTCGGCCATGTCCGTCAGAGGTCAAGAGGGGCGAGGCCGGCTGATGGACACGTGGTTAACAGTGCCCTGAATCCTCTGCGAAAAATGCCTCCGGAGGCTAAGTTCGGCCTTGCTCGCCGGCTCGGGATCGGAGAAGCGTTCCAGCTGTCCGATTCTTGCCAGGAGTCTCGTTGAATCTCCCATGCCGTCGCATGGTCGCTGTCTGTCTTCTGAAGCGGGTCGGACGTTGAGTTCTGAAGCAAGTCTGGGTGGCATTCTTCGGCGCGGACGGCTTGCGATCGCGACGGTGGCGGTGGCGAGCACGGTCGGGGTGTTGTGCGGTCCGACGTCGACGGCGGAGGCGGCCGCGCTGCCGGGTCGGCTGGAGTCGGGGCGGCCGAGCGTGCTGATGATCAACGTCGACGATCTGGCGGCGACCGACATCAAGTACATGCCGAACGTGCAGAGGCTGCTGGTGCAGCAGGGGACGACGTTCACCGATGGGGTGGCGCCGACGCCGTTGTGCGTGCCGGCGCGGGCGAGTCTGCTGACCGGGAAGTACGCGCACAACCACAAGAACTGGTCGATCACAGGGACCAACGGCGGCTACGCGGGCTTCACAGGGCGTCGGAACACGCTTCCGGTGTGGATGGACAAGGCCGGCTATCGGACGATGTTCCTGGGGAAGTACCTCAACAACTACGGCAAGGGCTCGGAGCGCTACTCCAGCGGTGAGCCGGGGTGGGATGACTGGCAGGCGACGGTCGATCCCTCGACCTACAACCTGCTGAGTCCGACGTTCAACAGCAACGGGACGCTCCAGTCGCCGGCGATCTACAGCTCGGTCGCCCTGCAGAACCGCAGCATCAGGATGATCAAGCACGCCGGCACCAACGTGGGCGGCAGGAAGCCGTGGTTCCTGTGGGTCAACTACGTCGCGCCGCATGCGGGCGGACCGGTCGAGGCCAGCGACCCGAAGAAGCGCTACCCCGACCAGCCGTCGCTGTGGCTGGAGAACACCCGGCCGATGGGTGCGGACAAGGGACGCTTCAGCGGCCTCGAGCTGCCGAAGACACCCGACATGTTCTACGCCGGGCCGGGCCAGGTGACGGCCGGGAAGCCCTACACGACGGCCCAGAAGCGGGTCATGCGCTACGTCTACCAGCAGCGCATCGAAGCGGCGCAGTCGGTCGACCGGGCGGTCGCCCGCACGATCGCTCACCTGAAGGACAGCGGGCAGTACTGGCGTACCGTCATCATCTTCTCCGGCGACAACGGCTACACCACCGGCCATCACAACCGTCAGGGCAAGCTGTGGGAGTTCTCGCAGTCGATGCGGATCCCACTGATCATGGTCGGACCGGGGATCCCGAAGAACATCAAGGTCGGTTCCGCGGTCGGCAACCCTGACATCGCGACCACGGTCGCCGCGCTCGGGCGGGCGACGCCGGGGCGGACCCAGGACGGCGTCGACATCACCCGGGTGCTCGCGTCGAGCGTGAAGGCCGGCAGGACGCTCTACCGCCCGATCCCGATCGCCGCCTGGCCGACCCAGGGCGGAACGACCAGCAAGTACCGCGGCATCCGCTACGGGCGCTACACCTACATCACCCTCACCGCGACCGGCGTGCCCGTCCTCTACGACCGCGCCGTCGATCCGTACGAGACGCGCAACCTGGCCCGCGACCCGAGGTACACCCAGGTCGTCGCCCAGCTGAGGGCGCTCGATGCGAAGTACCGTGCCTGCTCGGGAAGCACCTGCCCCAAGACGTACGCAGCCACCATGGCCACTCCCAGTCCGAGCTGACCCGGGCCGGCGAGAACCTCCGGGCAGGGTGAACCGCCCAACGGACCCTCAGGCAGGGAACAAGGGCCCTCGCCGCCGCGCGTCGGGAGGGGCAGCGTGGAGGTGTGGAGCCCGAACCGCGCATCGACCTCTACTGGCTGCCGTTGGGCGCCGGGGACAACACGCACTGCGTACGCGTCAACGGCCGGGCCTACGAAACGCTGGTCGCGCTCATCGAGCGACGTGACCGGTGCGACCTCTACCACTCGGCGCTGGACGTCTCGCTGGGAGGAGCGCGCTACGTGATCGAGATGGCGCCGGTGTGGAGCGTCGGCGCCGGCCAGGGTGCGGTGTCCGAGGGGTCCGTCGGCCTGCGCGTCCTGGGGCGTTCCCGCGCCTTCCGCTACGAGGTCCGCTGCTGGCGCGACGGAGTCATCCCGGACGTCTCCGCCGCCGTCGGTGGTCCGGTCCCGGTGGCGACCGACTTGGGGCGTACGACGCGGCTCCTCGAGCTCGTACCGTCGTTTCCCACAGCCACCTGGGGTCGGGACGAGCTGGGCGCCGGAGAGATGTGGAACTCCAACTCGCTGATCTCCTGGCTGCTCGCCGCGAGCGGGCACGACACCGTGAGCATCAGGCCGCCGGACGGCGGTCGCGCTCCCGGCTGGATGGCCGGACTGGTCCTAGCTGCCCGCGAAGGCGGTCACGGGGCCGGTGTGCTCGGCGATGGCCGGGAGCGGGGCGATCGTGATGTGAGGTTGTGAGACCTAGGCGTCCCGCATGTTTACGCCGACGTGGTCTGGAGGTGCGATCGGCCTCGCCAGTATTGACGGTCAAGAGGTCCGGTGTCCCCCGTTGCCCAGCTCGTATCAGAGCCGCGACGGATGCGGCCCCCGCTTGGTAGGACCCGTCTGTCTCCGGTCGCAAAGGCGCGATCCTTCGCCCCAGCGTCATCACTGTGGACCCTGCGGAGGTGCCATGCTTGCCACGGATAGTGCCGAGATGCCGACGTCGAGCACGAAGCGGCGCGTTGCCGCCCACGTCCATCTGGCCGCCCTGTCATTCGTATGGAGCGCGCACCTGATGGGTCCATACGCGTTCGCTGGCGCAAGCGGGCTGGGCGCCACGCCTTCCAGCCGTATCTCGGTGCCGGTGGAGGCGCCGCAGGCACCGGCGAGCTACTCCCTACCCGAGGTCGTCGGGGCCGGAGTGCCACAACGGCGTGTCGTGCAGGCTGCGTCGGCCGCTTCGGCAAGTGGAATCCCGAGAGCTGCACTTGCCGCGTACCAGCGCGCTGAGACCGTCATCAACGCTGCCGACGAGACGTGCAACATCGACTGGCAGCTGCTCGGGGCTGTGGGTCACGTGGAGTCGGACCACGGCCGCTTCGGCGGCAGCACCCTGGGCCCTGACGGTGTCTCCCGTCCAGGCGTCTACGGCATCCCGCTTGACGGTACGAATGACACCCAGGCGATCGAAGACACCGACGCCGGGCAGTACGACCGGGACAAGGTCTGGGATCGTGCTGTCGGTCCGATGCAGTTCGTCCCTGCCACGTGGTCGGCCGTCGGGGTGGACGCCGATGGCGACGGGCAGAGGAACCCACAGAACATCAATGACGCCGCGCTGGCAGCAGCGGTGTACCTGTGCTCAGGGCCCTTTGATCTCGGTAGCGAGGCCGGCCGCCGCGAAGCGCTCCTCCGCTACAACCGGTCGCGGTCCTACGCCGACCAGGTGCTGCGGACTCGAGTGGCGTACCTGAAGGGTGACTACGCCGCCGTTCCCGACCACATCGGGCCGGCGACCGCCATGTCCGGCTCCTATCGGCGGGTTGACGCTGCTGCGAACGGCGAGAATGGGGCACCGAACACAGGGCGGTTCCCGGGGGCTGACAACGGCGCGACGGATCGCCCGGCCTCCGCTCCGGACCGGGATCGCGGTGGTCAGGCAAGCACGGAAGACGAGCCTGAGACCAGACCCGAGTCACCTGCTCCGGAGCCGTCTTCGCCGCCCGAGCAGGGCCAGGACGAGGACGAGGGGACTCTCGAGAAGGTCACCGAGCCACTTCCAGCCCCTGTCAGCGAACCTGTCGATCAAGTCGTGACGTTGACCCAGGCGATCACGCTGTGCACGGTGAACGGCGTGGGTCGGCTCGACCTGGTGGCCTGGAACCGGTGCGTCGACGACCTGATCCGCTGAGCTGGTGGACAGGGTCGAAGATGTCGGCTGACCGTGTCAGGCTCCGAACAGCAGGTAGAGGCCCATGTAGGTGTAGAGCACCATCGCGATGAGTAGCGGAAACTGACCTGCGACATGGTGACGGCGGGGGAGGAACTCCAAGGCACGGTCGTGAGCTGCGATGACGCCCAAGACGTGCCCGGTCACGATGGCGACGATCTTGGTCGTGGCCAGGAAGGTCGGATGCTGGGAGAACCAGTAGTTGACCTCCCAGTCGCCGGTCCCGAACAGATTCGCCCCGGTTCTGATGGGATCGCTGATCTGGATCAGAGTCTGTGAGCCGACCTGTACGAAGAAGCTCAGGTAGTGCGCCACCATGTAGCCGACGACGATCGGAACAACAGAGTGAGCCAGCCGACGTGGGATCTGCCAGCGAGCGACCTTCCCATCCGCCCCTGTTGCCATCGACGCCGCCATGAAGACGACTCCGACGACGGTGACCGCCGTCAGCAGACCGGCTGTTCCCAGCACGGTCTGATCGATGCCGCTGGACTGCACGAACCGGATCCAGGTCACGCTCTCGCGCCAGCTGTCGTATGCGGTGCTTGCGAGGAGGACGGCGACCGTGGCCACCAGTCCAGCTTCGCCAGGCACGCGGGCGATGTGCCGCAGTGGACTGATCCAGACGAGGTCACCTTCGTCGTTGCGTGCCCAGGGTGAGAGGTGGGCCAGAAGGGTGGAGTAGACCTCGAACGGGTCGGCCCGCTCGAGCCATCGTTCGCCGAAGATCGCGCCGCCGATCAACATCGCAGCGAGGTAGCACGCGAACCACGCGCGAACCGAGCCCAGGTACGTCGCTTGGGGTGAGACCAGCTCGAGCCAGACGAAGGCGAACAGACCGATCGCTGCGGGCCAGTACCCCAGGTGGGCCGGATATCGGCGCTGGCCCTCGCCAGGTGGTCGCCCGGCGACCTTCGCGAGGATCGAGTGGAGGGTACGGGCCGGGCTGACAGCGCGGTAGAAGCGGCCGAACAGCAGCGAAGCCGGGACGATGCCGACCCAGAGCCAGACGTAGACCACGCCGAAGGTGGGGTTGCTCAGCAGGTCCGGCCCGAACAGCGCGGGCCAGAGCATGAAGCAGAAGAACGTCATCCCGAGTGTGCGGATGCTCATGGTCCAGCCGCGGCTGTCGAGGAGACCTGCCAGACCCACGTGGACAGTTCGCTCGCCGCCTGCCGTCGCGAACCGAGGCGTACGCCACGCCAGGAGCAGGACGACGAATGACAGCGCGAGGGCGGCGGTGCCGCCGGCGATCGCGAAGGGGGCAGGAATGGGCAGGTCGGCGCCCCCGCCCAAGCCATGCATGGGCAGGATCATGGGGAACAAGTCAGTGCACCTCGATGAGGGCGACGACTGCGCTGGTGTCGTGGTCCTCGACCTCGACGGTGCCAGGGGTGCTCACGACGATCTCGCTGTTCGTGGTCCCCTCGGCGAACTCGATGAGCTGCTCGGAGGCGGAGTGGACGTGCAGCTCGCCGGCTCGGTCGGAGTCGATCTCCACGAGAAGCTTCTCTCCGGTGCCGAGATGGATCTCCTCCGCATTGGGCGACACCTCGTCGCCGTCGATCGTGACCGTGAGAGTCGGACCGAGATCGGTTGACGCGGTCGTGGGGCTGACCGGAGCTGCTGGCGATGTGGTAACCGAAGGGGTCACGGAGGACGTCGCATCGGTCGACTCGGCCGATGGGGCGGTGTCCTCGTCGGCGCTTCCGCACGCGGCGAGCGTGAGGACGAGCGTGAACGTCGCGGCGATGGTGATGCTGGATCGCCCGAGAGGGCGGTGGTACGTAGGCATGGGTACCTCTCGTGTGAGCCGCGTCTTAACCGGGGAGGGCCGAACCGGGCAGCGCCGCGAGCACCACGACGGTGGCCGAGGCCGACACCGCGGCCACCTCCTGCAGCCGCCGGCGAGCGGGTTTGTCCCGCCGGCCGCGGCTCTTCACGGGGTCGGATCTGCGGCGCCGCTCCCGGATCAGAAGTGCCACCCCCGTGCCGAAGATCACCACCGCCAGCGCGCCGTAGGCGATCAGCCGCCAGCCACCGGTCGCGGTCGCCGCGAGCAGCAGCACCGCACCGCCCACCGGCATGATCTGGGCGAGCAGCCGCTTGGCGGGCGCCGCCTGTCCACCGGCTCGACGCAGGATCGTCCACTGCATCACCGCGACGCCGACGACGACCGCAGCCGCAAGTAGGAGAGCGGTGCCCGCAGCCACGGTGAGCGGCCCCGGTCCCGCCGGTGCGTGCGGGCGGGCGAAGACCCAGGTGGCCGCCAACGCCGAGGCGGCCCCGAGCACCGTGGCGGCAGACGTCCAGCGCTCGACCGGGGTCCGGGCGGGCGCGCTTCGCAGGAGCTGCCAGAAGCCGAGTGTGATCGGCACCAGGATGAGCAGCCGGGCCATGAGCGCTGCCCCGATGTCCGACTTGAACGTCCCGGCGAGGAGTGCCGGATCGAACGCGTCCCCGAGCGAGGTCCGGGCGGCGTAACCGCCGAACGAGAGCAGGGACACGAGCGTCGCCAGCACCAAGGTCGCCCATGTGTACCCGAGAAGACGGCGCGATCCCGGGCGACGGATGCCCTCGGGCCAGACGACCCCGAGCACGAACACGGTGCCGACGCCGAGCACCAGGGCGGCTGTCGCGAGGGCTCCCGCGACTGTGTAGACCGTGACGACGACCGGGTCACGGTCGACGACGAGCCCGGGGACAGCGGTGAGCCTCGCCGCGGAGAACACCGAGAATGTCGACGACCCGACCATCGGTTCGAGGGCGCTGGACGGCACCGACCAGACGACCGAGTAGATCCCCTCGTAGCGGGTCTTCGGCATCGGCACGGCAACCGTGTCGTCGGCATCTGGCGGGTTGTACGGCCGGGTCGACACGATGCGCTCGCCTGCGGGATCCGTCATCTGGACCGTCGCGAGCTCCGCGGGGACCGGCCGGTCGAACGTGATCCGGACCTCGTCGGGGGACCTCACCGTCTCGCCGTCCTTCGGGCTCAGCGCGACCAGCACCGGGTCACCGGTTGGCGACGGCAGCACCGTGAGCAACACGCCCCAGCAGACTGCAACCAACACGACCAGGCCGATCACGCGCCGACGGAACCCGGGGTGCGATGGGGTCGTGACAGCCTGTGGGCGAATCTTCTGCGCCGTCATCGGCGGACCTCCTGCATGAGTCGGAATCTGGGGAAAGTGCCGGCGCCCGGCAGAGACGATCCGGGGCTGGGCTGCGCTGCCCAGCCCCGGACCGTCGGTGGTGTCAGATGGTGATCAGCAGGCCGACTCGTCGATCGGGTTGATCTGCTCGCAGGTCAGACCCTTTCGCCAGGCCGCCGGGATCTCCTGTGACCAGCCGTTGTAGACCAGCGGGAGGGCCAGGACGCCCTGTCCACCCACACCGGGGTGGGCGACGAGCTCGTCGTCCATCTTGGTGTCCGACGTCGGTCCCAGCGGCAGCTGGCCGGCGATGGCGGCATCCGAGATGTCGCCATCGTTGTTCGGGTCGACGTCGATGACCTGCATGGCGTTGGAGAACTTGTTGGAGACGTAGGCGTAGTAGCCGCCACCCTGCTTGGCGCCGAAGTTGGCGCCGTGGCAACCGGCGTTGCACGGCAGATCCTTGATCAACTTGTGCGTCTTCGGGTCGATCACGTTGACCGTCTGGGACAGGGTGTTCACCGCCAGCAGCGCCTTACCGTCCGGGCTCACCGGGAGCTGGATGGTCAGTCCGCCCCACGACTTGCCCTTCTCAGGGCCGGACTGCGGGTCGTAGTTCTGCCACAGGTCGATCGTGGAGTTCTTCGCCACACCGCCGTCGGGGGTCGCACACGCGTCCTCCTTCAGCGACACACACGACACGCTCATGCCCAGGAAGTTGGACAGGTACGCCTTCTTCGAGTCCGGCGTCATCGACGTTGCGATCGGGAACGCCCCGACGGGCTCGTGCCTGACGGTGCCCGAGTCCAAGTCGGCGATGACGGCCTCCTCGGTCATCGTGTTCGGCGCGACGACCGTCTTGCCGTCATGGCTGGTCCAGTGCGCGTGCGGGTGCGGGGTCATGCCGCTCTCCGGGTCGGCGTGGATGCGCTTGACGACCTTCGTGGCGCCTGGTGCCGCCTCGACGATGTCCGTCCCGGCGTTGATGCCGATCGTGAGGTTGTCGTTGCCCGGACGGGTCATGACGTGTGCCGGGTTGGGCCCGACCTCGAGGCTCCGCACGAACTTGCCGGTCTCCCGGTCGAACACGTCGGTCTCGTTGTCGAACCACTCGTTCCCGTACACGTACTTGTAGTTCTTGTCCGACCACATGTTGTGGACGTTGTTCATGTTGATCTCGGGGGCCGCGATCTTCCGATCGATCGTCCAGTTCTCCACGTCGATCTTCGTGATGGAGCCGTGCTTCTCCTTCCCTGCGTAGTCCTCCATCTGCGTGGCCATCCAGACCTCACCCACGCCAGGGGTGGTCGGCTTCTTCAGCGCAGGCAGCTTCCTCGGGTACTCGAACTTCTGGTCGTAGTACGCGTCCAGGTTCGGGATCAGCACCGGCTTGCCGTCCGCGTCGTACTGCAGGATCGGGGCGGGCGGCTGGACCGGGTTCCAGGACACCTCCTTGGTGCTGCTGAACTGCTGCCAGTTGTTCGGGTTGGTGATGGTGAAGAAGGCGTTCACCAGCCGCTGGATGATGTCGGCGTTCGACGGAACGGCCTCAGGCTTGCCGTTGACCACCAGCTTCTCGCCGAAGTCGAGACCCAAGGTGAGCGGGTCGTCGACCACGACCGCGCCGAGCATGTACGGCGCGACCGAGTCGGTGAAGGCGTACAGCCCCGGCTCGGTGAGCTGGATCGTCTTCTCGCCGAAGAAGGCGCCCTTGGCATCCATGTACGGGAACTCGTCCGCCCCCTCCGGGGCGATCAGCCCGATCGGGTTGCGGATCCCCTGCGACTTGGCCGGGTCCACGTTGAAGGTGACGGTGACCGGAGGCCCCTCGACCGCGAACTCCTGGAGGGAGTCCAGGACACCCGCCAGGTCGACGCCGACCGGCAGCGAGGTCAGGTCGACCGGCTCGTCCGCCGGCATGTCGGCGACGGTCGTCTCGAGCTCGCCGATCAGCTTCTCGGCCTCGGCGGCCTTGGAAGCCGCCTCCGGCGAGGACTTCGCGATGCCCTTCACGGTGGCCAGGGTCGTGTCGAGGGCCAGCGGGTCGGTCGGGGCACCCGCCCCGCCGGCAGCACCGAGCCCACCGAGGAGGTTCTCCACCAACGACCCGTCAGCCGGCAGCACCGGGCCACCGACGGAGGGCAGGCCGCCAGAAGGTACGGCGACCCGGGGGAGGACGCCGACCGCGAGGGACTTGCTGCCGAAGAGGTTGAGCCCGGCGTCGAACCATCCTCCGTTCTCGTCGGTCAGGTCGAAGGTGATGGGGAGCGGGCCCACCCCGACCGGCTGCTGGCCCACCGCCGGCATCGTGGTCAGGCTCGCTGCTGTGATCGCCGAGGCCGCCGCCACGGCGACTGCACCGAGCCGTCGCCGTCGCTTCTTGAGCCCCAAGAAGCCTTGGGGAGCTAATTCAGACATAGAACGCATCTCCTTTTCGCGCATTGATGTGAGCTCCAAGGTGAAGATTTTGGGATTCCGAGGAGTGTGATCCACTAAATCCTGCGCGCATTAAGGCCCCAGAACCCTGGGCGAAATCTCATCGTTAATGGGACCTCACAGCCTCACGAGCGGCATTAAAAACCGGGATGTGATGAGGTAAAAACCAGGCGCGATGTTCTCGATAATACCCCGGGTGGTTTCACCTCGATAATACCCCGGGGTGTTTATTCCGGGACCTCTAATGCGCGCCGCGGGTGGCCGCCTGAAAAGGAAGAATTGGGCGCCCTCGTCCTCTTTTTACTGCCGCGTTACATCACAGCGACGAAGCAGACATACCTGGTCGGCCTACTGACTATCTGAGCCTGAATAGCGCTTCTGTGAAGCCTTGAAACATCCAAAACAAACCTCTGAAACATCCGCAACCAGTTGGGTATTCGAGGTGAAAAGTAAAGAAGGAGGGGTCATGTCTGGTTTTACCTACGATTACCAGGACGGCGCTGGAGGGAAGATCCGAGTGGTCGTCGCCGGCGCTGCATGCAAGCGGGTGCTGGCATGACCACGATCCCCACCGAACCCTCACAGCCCCGGACTGGTCCCGGCACGCCCGACCGAAAGCGCTCCAGCGCCCTGCTGTGGTTGCTCGCGCGACGCGTGCACTTCATGGCGGGCCTTCTGGTCGCGCCGTTCCTTGCGGTGTTGGCGTTGACCGGCATGGCCTACGCCTTCAGCCCCCAGATCAACGATGTGCTGTACGGCGACAAACTGTATGTCGAGGCGCAGACCGGAAGCCCCCGACCTTTGTCGGAGCAGGTCGCGGCGGCCCTCGCCGTCCATCCTGACGCACATGTCACGTCAGTCATTCCGGCGGAGAACCCTGACCGAACCACCGAGGTCGTGCTCGGGGGCATCGAAGGCCTGAAACAGACCGGGAGCGACTTCTCCTCGGAGTCGCTGACCGTGTACGTCGATCCGTACACCGGTGGCGTCAACGGGGAGCTGGTCACCGTGGACAACCGCCCACCCGCGCAGGTGTGGCTGCGCGAGTTCCACGGCAACCTGCACCTGGGTGACCCAGGTCGGCTCTATTCCGAGTTCGTTGCCAGCTGGCTGCCCCTGATCGTGCTCGGTGGCCTGGTGTTGTGGCTCAGTAAGCGCGCCCGTGGCCGATCCCTGCGGGCCTTGCTGGTTCCGTCCTTCACGGCCAAGGGACGTGGACGCAATCGGTCCTGGCACGGGGTCCTGGGTCTCTGGCTGGCGGTCGGGCTGCTCGGCATCAGCATCACCGGCCTGACCTGGTCGAACTATGCGGGGGGACGCGTCGACGCCGCGATCACAGCCCTGAACGGTAAGACACCTTGGCTTTCCATGCCGGAGGTGACGCCCGCGGACAGGGCTGAGCCGATCAGTTTCGACCGTGCCGTCGAGGTGGCCAGGTCCGAAGGTCTGCAGGGTGAACTCACTCTCGTCCCACCGCACGCTGCCGAAGAGCCCTTCACCGTCAAGGAGTCGTCCGATGGGCTGCCGATCCGCAAGACCTCCGTCGTCATCGATCCCTACACGGAGCAGGTCACTGCCCGCCAGGGCTGGGAGGACTACCCGTTGATGGCCAAGCTCACCAGCATCGGTATCGCCGCCCACAGCGGCACTCTGTTTGGTCTGGCCAACCAGCTCGCGCTCGCCCTGCTGGCCTTGGGGTCGCTCGTGCTCCTGGGGCTGGGATACCGGATGTGGTGGCAGCGCAGGCCGACTCGGTCCGGGCGTTCCGCCCCGGCGCCGGTGTGGCCCAACCTGTCGGTGCCGATGCTGGTCGTGGTGCTTCTCATGGCGGGTGCCCTTGGCTGGGCGATGCCGGTCTTCGGTGTCACCCTCGTCGCCTTCGTCGTCCTCGACGGAACCGTGAATGCACTGCGGCGGCGCCGTGCCCGTGTGACCGTTCTCTGAGGCCTCAGAGAAGCAGAGGCGCCGCCGAAGCGGTTGGAGCCTCGGCAACGCGTCAACCTGCCTTGACCAGAGGCCGTTACGTGTCAGAGGGGACGGCCGAGCGCCGTGGCCAGCGAGACCGCGACCGCCATCACGGCCAGCTCGAGCCCGGCCCACGCGGTGAGTGGCGTGGGCTGCTGGCGCGCCACGCGGTCGACGACGGCAGAACGGATGTACGCCCCCGAGCAGCCCAGTAGCACCATGCAGGCGAGCTTGCCCATGACCAGCCAGCCGGCACCGGTCTGTGTCAATGCGTCGACCACGTCTCCGAGGGGCGGCGTCACGTCGCCGGTCAGCCGGGTCGCGGCCAACAACAGGCCGCTGACCCCCACCAGCGCGAAACTCGCCTCGGCGACCCGCGAGAACCGGGGAAGGACGACAGCCAGCGCCTGGCGGTCGGCGCCGATGATCAGGGAGGTGATCGCCAGTCCGCCCACCCAGAGTGCCGCTCCGGTCACGTGGAGGGCGCTCGCCGTCATCAGCAGCAATGGTGGTTCACCCTGCGAAGGGTGCCCGCTCATCGACACGGCCGTCAGGCCCGACAGCGCGATCAGAAAGCCCACGTCCGGCGGCAGTGACGGCCGCCGCAAGCGGGCAACCGAATAGGCGGTCAACGCTCCCGCCGACCCGGCGCTGATCAGCAGTGCGAGACCCAGGCTGACGTTTCCGCCGTAGCCGAGCACGCCGCCGACCGGCAGCCGAAGCTGGCGGAGCGAGATCTCCGCCGCGTTGAACCAGAGACCCAGCAGCGCCGCGACCGTCCAGACTGCTGCGGTCCACACCGCCGCCGTTGACGTACGTCGGGCCAGGGCAGGAGCACGGTCGCGACCAGCCTCACCGAGAAGCACCAGCACCAGCACGGAGCCCACGGCGCCGATCGCGCACACGTTCGCGATCCAACGGAGCAGCGGGATTCCGGTGCGCACCACCACCGACGGCTCGGGAATGCCGACGACCGGGTGGGGCAGCGTGACCAGTATCCCGAAGGCAAGCACGACGAGGCTCGCGCCGACAAGCGCCGATACCTGCAGGAGCCAGGCACGGTCGTTCATATCGCATCCGTTCGGCGTACGGTCCGGCGGCCGACAGCCCCGACGCACACCGCGATCGCGGACAGCAGCGCGATCCACAGCCACGCGGGCATCGCTGCCAGACCACGCGGCTGATCCACGTTGAACGCCGTCATCGCTGCGGCGGCGGACGCGGCGGACGCTGTGGAAGCGGTGTACGCGGCGGACGCCGACCGCCGGATGTCGATCGGCACCGACCCTGTGATCGGGTGACCGTCCGCTCCGAGCACCCGGTAGTGGATCTGGTAGCGGCC
Organism: Nocardioides luteus; assembly: GCF_015752315.1. Lineage (NCBI taxonomy): Bacteria > Bacillati > Actinomycetota > Actinomycetes > Propionibacteriales > Nocardioidaceae > Nocardioides > Nocardioides luteus. Next base: position 4,864,183 of record NZ_JADOVJ010000001.1, on the reverse strand, counting down.
TGGGGGCCCCACCTCACTCATCGAGGCGGTCAGGGTGTTCCCGTTGATGCGAGCACGACCGCACGCCCAGTGGCTGCTCTTTGGGCCGGTCACCACTACGCCGTTTGCGCCGGGGAACGCTTGGACCGGCTGGTCGAAAGTGAGCACTACCTCCGACGGGCCGGCGGCGAGCACGGCGCCGGCCTGCGGAAGGCTCTCGACCAAGTGGGCGTGCGCGGACGCTGGGGCCGCTGTGAATAGTGTGGGAGTCAGGAACGAGAGCGCGAAGATCATCGCTGCGAACGTCGTCGCGAGTCGCCGCGATCCGCGTGTGGAAGAATTCGACATTGCTTTCACCTGAGCGAGTCTCGAGTCATCGAACTAGGGGGTCCTGGCTCAGTCGACACCGGGCCCGCGCATGAGAGCGCAGCACCACGTGTCGTGCGCCATCTATGGCCTCAGTGCCCGGTGGCGAAGGACGAATGGGATCGGGATGGTGAATGCCCATTCTGTGTTCGCGAACGCGCACGGCAATGTGTATGTCGTTAGCGCCGAAAATCTGGCACTTATAGTTGAACTCAGACCGGTTCCGGAGCAGTTACGCATGCGCATGCCCCCTGTAACAACGAAAAGTGCTGAGTGAAGTGTTCTTAACGCTGGTGTTCAGCGATTCGGGGTGGCTGCAACACCCTGGTAACACCTGGCTGTTGTTCAGCCTTTAACTGTTGGTGTGAGTACGTAATGGGGACAGGGCGCTGGTCACGCTGGTGACGGAACTGTCGTACGCCTATCGCCTCGAGCGCGTCGAGAAATCGACGAAGCCAGGCCCCGGCTGGCTGCCGGAACCTGGCTTCTCGTGTCGGACTTCGTTCCTCAGGCCTTCTTGGTCGCCCAGAAGATCTCGGCGATCTCGTCGATCTTGGCGAGGAGCTTGTCGGCGGTCTCGAGGTCGAGGGTGCCCTTGGTGCCGGAGGCGCCGGCGAGCTTGGTGGCCTCGTTGACGAGGGTGTGGAGCTGGGGGTAGGCCTCGAAGTGCGGGGGCTTGAAGTAGTCGGTCCACAGCACCCACAGGTGCTCCTTGACCAGGTTGGAGCGCTGTTCCTTGATGATGATGGCGCGGGTGCGGAAGTCGGGGTCGTCGCTGTCCAGGGCCTTCTGGATGACCGCCTTGACGGACTCGGCCTCGATGCGGGCCTGGGCAGGGTCGTAGACGCCGCAGGGCAGGTCGCAGTGGGCCGAGACCTCGATGGTGGGAGCGAACAGACGCATGGTGGATCCTCTCGATGATGTGGTGAAGAGACCGTCGAGCCCGACGGTCAGGAAGCCTTCTCGGGCAGGATGCGGTCGAGCGGTACGGTGCTGGCGGACGGGCCGAGCGACCAGTAGTGCCGGTCGTGGTGGAGGAGCGGTTCGGCGGTCTCGTCGAGACTGACCGCGTCGATCTCGAGCAGCACCAGCCAGGCCTCACCGGCGGGGACGACGCGCACCACCTGCCCGTAGAAGCTCGCTGCGGCATCGTCCAGGACCGGTGGCTCGCCGTGCTGGAGCGTCCAGCCCTGCGCCACGGTGAACCGCGGTGCGGTGCGGTCGGCGAAGGCCGCAGCCACGTCGGCCTGGGAATCGGTCAGGACGTGCACCGCGAGACGGTCGCTCCCGGTGAGTGCGGGCCCGGACCGGCCGGACCGCGAGACCGAGAACGACAGCATCGGCGGGTTCGCGCTCACTGAGGCCACGCTCGAGACCGTGGCCCCGACGGGCCCGGTGTCGGTCGAGGTGGCGACGACGGCCACGCCGGTGGGGTATCGACGGAAGCCGGCCTTGAACTGGTCGGTGAGTGTGTCGCTCACACCCCCTCCTCTCTCTTTCGCAGCGACGCTAAAACATCAAGTCCAGTTGAGGTCCAGTGATCCATGGTGTGATCGAGGCCTCATCTGCCTTTCCGCGCCTGAGATCATGGGACCAGCCGGAGGTGTTACTTGTTAGTTTAGCTAAGCACTTGTTATACAACTCCGGTTGGGATGGCGCAGTCCGCCGATTCCAGCGCCGTCGCCGATGCCGTCGACGGGCTGCGGCCGCTACGACTTCGAAGCTTGGACGTCGGTCGCCTAACCTTCCCAAAGAAACGCTCTGCCTCACGATCTAAGGAGTCCCTTCGTGGACGTCTCCCCGCTCATCTGGTGGTTGACCATCGGCATCGCCAGTGCCGTGCTGCTCTTCGACGTACTCGTCATCGGCCGGCGGCCGCACGAGCCCTCGCGTCGCGAGCTGATCATCGCGCTGAGCGTCTACATCGGCCTGGCCGTGCTGTTCGGCATCGGTGTCTTCGCGTTCTCCGGTCCGAAGTACGGCACCGAGTTCTTCGCGGGCTGGCTGACCGAGTACTCGCTCTCGGTCGACAACCTGTTCATCTTCATCATCATCATGTCCAAGTTCGCGGTGCCGAGGCAGTTCCAGCAGAAGGCGCTGCTGATCGGCATCATCCTGGCGCTGGTCTTCCGCGGCATCTTCATCGCCGTGGGCGCGGCCGCGATCGAGAACTTCAGCTGGGTCTTCTACCTCTTCGGTGCGTTCCTGATCTACACCGCGGTCAAGCTGGCCCTGGAGGGCGGCGAGGACGAGGACGAGTACGAAGAGCCGGCCGTGGTGAAGTTCCTCGAGCGCCACATCCCGCTGACCTCGCAGTGGGGCGAGAGCGCGAAGATGTTCATCCGGGAGAACGGCAAGCGGGTCGCGACCCCGATGTTCGTGGTCATCTGCGCCCTGGGCACCACCGACCTGCTGTTCGCCCTCGACTCGATCCCGGCGATCTACGGTCTGACCAACGAGGCCTACCTGGTCCTGACCGCCAACATCTTCGCGCTGATGGGTCTGCGCCAGCTCTACTTCCTCATCGGCGGCCTGCTCGAGCGCCTGGTCTACCTGTCCTACGGCCTGGCGATCCTGCTCGGGTTCATCGGTCTCAAGCTCGTCTTCCACGCGCTGCACGAGAACGAGCTGCCCTTCATCAACGGTGGCCACCACGTCGAGTGGGCCCCGGAGGTCTCCATCGAGGTCTCGCTCAGCGTCATCGTCGGCATCCTGGCGATCACCACCATCCTGAGCCTGCTCAAGTCGCGCAGCATGACCGAGAAGGAGCGCGACGAAGCCACCGGCCCGCGCAGCATGTAAGCCCTACGCTGAGGTCATGACTTCAGTCCCTGCCCCAGGTCCCCGTTGGCTCGGTGACCTGGGGCAGGTCGCATTGGCGGGGGCGCTCGCACTGGTGCTGCTGCCGGTCGGCTGGACGTCGGTGCTCGAGGGTGAGATCGCCAGAGGCTGGGAGATCGCGCTCGTCGCCGCGCTGGTGGTTCTCCACACCGCCGTGGCCACCGCCCGTCGCTGGCCGCTGGTCTCCTTCGCGGCCGGGTCGGTGGCCGAGCTCGTGATGGTCGCGGCCCCGGACCTGAGCGGGCCCACGGCCGAGGCGGCGGGAAGCGACTACGGGCCGGTGCTCCTGCCCAGCAGCCTGTGCTTCTTCGTGCTGCTCTACGCGGTGAGCGCGCGCGACCGGAGGCCGTGGCCAGGGATCGCGCTCGGCATCGGGTTGGTCGGCTGCCTGGTGACCGTCGTACGTCTGTCGGGGTTCGAGGGCACCGGGCTGCAGGGGTGGACGTGGTGGCTGATGGTGGCCACCGCGACGCTTGGTGCGACGGTGGCGGCTTGGGCGCTCGGCCGGTTCCGGGCGACCCGGGCCGCCTGGATCGACCAGCTCGCCGACCGTGCGGCCGCCGAGGAGCGCCAGCGCATCGCGCGGGAGATGCACGACGTGGTGGCGCACTCGCTGGCGGTCGTGGTGAGCCACGCCGAGGCCGGCCGGATGGTCGTCGGACAGCAGCCGGAGCGGGCCTCCGGGATCCTCGACACCATCGCGACCACCGGTCGGGAGGCCCTCGCGGAGATGCGCGGGCTGCTCGGTGTGCTCGGTGGCGAGTCATCTCGACAAGCTCGATACATCGCCTCGACAGAGCCGCAGCCGGGGCTGGCCGACGTCGATGACCTCGTCGGCCGGATGCGCGAGGCCGGTCTGAGGGTCCACCTCGAGGCGGACGACCCGGGGCCGGTCGCTCCTGCCGTCGGTCTGACCGCCTATCGCGTCGTACAGGAGGCGCTCACCAACGTCTCCCGCCATGCGGGTCCCGGAGCCGTCGCGACCGTGTCGGTGACCCGCACCGGGCGCCAGCTGCGGGTCGAGGTCAGCGACGACGGCGCGGGCATCCAGAGTCCGCCCGGCCGAGGGCTGAGCGGGATGCGCGAGCGGGTGGCCGCGGTGGGCGGCACGCTCGAGGCCGGGCCGAGCGGCGAGGGGTGGCGGGTCCGCGCCATGATGCCGCTGTGACGGAACCAGAGACCCCTATTCGGGTCGCGATCGTGGACGACCAGGAGCTGATGCGCTCGGCCCTCCGGATGATGGTGGAGAGCCAGCCCGACCTCGAGCTCGCCGGTGAGGCGGCCGACGGGCACGAGGCGCTCGCGCTGGTGCGTACGAAGCGGGTCGACGTCGTCCTCATGGACCTGCGGATGCCGCGCCTCGACGGGATCCAGGCCACGGCAGCGATCACCGGCGAGCAGCCGGCGACGCGCGTGATCGCGCTGACCACGTTCGACCTCGACGACTACGCGTTCCCGTCGATCCGCGCCGGTGCCAGCGGGTTCCTGCTCAAGGACGCCCGGGCCGAGGAGATCGTCGAGGCGATCCGGACCGTTCACGCAGGTCACGCGGTGGTCGCACCGTCGACGACGCGCCGGCTGCTGGAGCACGTGGCGACCGCTCCGGCTCCGGACAACGGGCGGGCCGCCGACATCCGGGCGACGCTCACGCCCCGCGAGCTCGACATGCTGCTCGAGCTCGCCACCGGCGACAGCAACGCCGAGATCGCCCGTCGCGTCCATCTCTCCGAGGCGACGGTGAAGACGCATGTCGGCCATGTGCTCGCCAAGCTCGGCCTGCGCGACCGGGTGCAGGCGGTCGTGCTGGCGTACGAGACCGGGTTGGTCGGACCCCGGAGCTGAGCCTCATCCTGGAGGATGAGAGGCCCGCGACCTGAGGGCGACGAACCGCGGCCGCGCGCGCACGAGTGTGGAGACATGACCACACACGCACCCGTCGGGCCCGCCCCGATCAGAACCAGACCGCTTCCGACCGGCGCCTACTCCGGGCAGTCATGGCGGATCCACCAGATCACCGAGGACTTCGAGCTCGAGGACGTCTGGGCCCTGCCCGTCCACGGCGGCGCCGACGACTTTCCCCGCTTCGTCGAGTCGATGATGAGCGGCGAGGAGCGTGACTTCCCGGCGGCGTACCGCTTCCTCTTCGCGGTCCGCTGGGCGCTCGGCCGGATGCTCGGCACCGAGCAGGACGAGCACGGCCTCGGGCGCCGCGTCGCCTCGCTGGTCGACCGGCTCCCGGCCGACCTCCGGGACCATCCCGGACCCGAGCGCGACGCGAGCCCGTTCCACGCGCTCTACCTGACGGACCGGGAGTACGCCGCGGAGATCGCCAACCGCACGATGCACGGTGTCCTGCACCTCGGCTGGGTCGAGGACGAGACCGCGCCCGACGGCTACAGCGCGCAGCTGAGCGTGCTGGTGCGGCCGAACGGGCTGTTCGGGGAGGCCTACATGGCCCTCATCAAGCCGTTCCGCTACCTCGTCGTCTACCCAGCGCTGCTGCGCACGGTCGGCCGTCGCTGGGAGAACGCTCAGGGGGTGGCCCGATGCGATGTATCGAGCTTGTCGAGATGACGACCACGATGCAACGTACGCAGCCCCGATCGTCCGTTCGCCGCGCGGCGCCCTGGGTGGCCGGTGCCTGGGCGCTCGCCTACGGCGCGCTGTCCGGGCTCGCGCTCGTGGGCCGGACGTCCGACCCGTGGGCGCCCGAGCCCGCCTCGCCGCTCGGCGGGCTCAGCGGCACCCAGATGTCCTGGGTGGTCACCGTCGCCGCGCTCCTGGTGCTGGCCGCCGGGGTCGCGGGAGCCGTCGGCCGGGAGCGTCCTACGCAGCGGCGGGCCGGCTGGCTGCTGGTCGGGGTGGGGCTCGTGGTGGCGCTGGTCGTCTCCGACGTCCGCGCGCTGTCCTTCCTGGGCTATCTGCCGCAGACGCTGCTCGCCCTGGTCGGCGTCGGTCCGGCCGCCGGCCACCTGAACTGGGCGATCTTCCTCGACTCGGGCACGGCGCTCGCGCACGCGGTCGGCGGGATCGCGAGCGTGGTCACCGGCATCGGTCTGCTCGAACGGGCCGCACCGGAGGGCCGGATCGACTGGGGTCGCTGGGCGCGCTGGGGTCGCCCGGCCGTCACGGTCGCGGTCGTCGTACCCCTTCTCTACGCCGTCACCCGGATCGCCTGGGCGGTGGGCGTGCCGCTCGGGATCAGGCAGGAGATGCTCGACGAGCTCGGCTCGGGGAGATGGGCCGGCCTCGGGCTAGCGCTCTTCGCGGTCGTCGGGGCGGTGCTGACCTGGGGTCTGGTCGCCCGCTGGGGCGAGGTCTTCTGGGCCTGGGTGCCCCGGTTCGGCGGCCGTCCGGTGCCGGTGGCGATGGCGCTGGTGCCCGGGATCCTGGTCGCCGCCGCGGTCACCTCCGCCGGGCTGTCCTTCTGGCGGATGGTGGTCGCCGGCGACCTCTGGGCCGTCCCCGGCGCCACCTCGGACTGGGCTGCATGGGCCCCCGAGATGCTCTGGCCGGTGTGGGGCGTGGCGCTCGCCGTCGCCTGCCTGGCGTACCTGGGGCGACGCGCCGGGCAAGTGGAACTCTTGGCCACGCCCAGGAAAACTCTCGGCTGATCCCGGGCTGGAACGGCGCTCAACAGGGACCATGTACCCATGCGTATCCGTCCCCCACGCGCCGGTCGCCAGCATTTGAACCATCTGACCGGACAGGGCGGACCCGCTCTGAACGGTCAGAGCCTTGCCGACCGGCTTGCCCAGGCGAACCGCTTCTCTCCTGATGAGGCCTCCGCCGTCGTCGCGCAGGTGGCGCGCATCCTCGACTCGGGTCACGCCGTCGGGCAGGTGCACGGCGACGTCCGGCCGGCCACCATCGGGTACGCACCTGGCGGCCGGGTCGCCCTGATCGGTGCGGTCCCGCCGCGCGGCGGTGAGGCCCTGCCCTACATGTCGCCCGAACAGATCGACCGCCGACGGATCACTCCCGCCAGCGACGTCTACTCGCTCGGCGCGGTGTTCTTCGAGCTGCTCGCCGGCCGTCCGCCGTACGCCGGCATCGAGCCCGAGCGGGTCGGCACGCTGGTGACCGTGCCCGGCCACCTGGACGGCATCACGACCGCGATGCTCGCCGAGGACCCGACCAAGCGCCCTCGGGCCGAGGAGGTCGCGGCGGTGCTCGAGAGCGGGGTCGCTGCCCCACCGAAGCGGATCGTGCGCCCGGCCGGCATCACCGGCCCACGCCTCTCGCCCACGCTTCTGGGTGTGCTGATGCTTCTGGTCCTGCCCGGGCTGGTCTTCGGCGGCTGGGGCACCCTCCGGGCTGGCGACACGACGTCGACCGTCGGGAGTGCGAGGCCGCTGGCCAACATCTTGCCGACCAGCTTCCAGCTCGCCTTCGACCTCTCGATCGAGCGCGACGCGCTGCGGACCGACGCGGCGCTGACCGAGGACTTCCTGCAGGTCACCGACAGGTCCATCGAGGCCTGGGCCACCGAGATCAAGGACCTGGACACCGCCGAAGACCCGGGGCTGCGGCGGCGTACGGAGAGGACGGCGGCCGCCATCGAGCGGCTCTCGGATATCCGCACGGCCGCCCGGGCGGGCGACCGGTCCGGGAAGCTGGCGGCCGTCGAGATGTACACCAACGCGGTCAACGGGCTCTTCGACCTCGCCGCCGAGCTGCCCTCGTTCCAGGACGACTCGCTGGCCAGGCAGGCGCGCAACCTCGAGCTGATCGGGTCCGTCTCGGAGGTGCTCGGACTCGAGCGGAGGATCATGGCGAACGCGCTGCGGAACGAGCGGATCAGCGACCACGGCATCGCCGATCTCAGCGCGGCACAGGACTCCTGGGCGACCCACTCGGCGTCGATCCACGCCCGAGCTGATCCGGCGATGCGGCAGGCGCTCGACAGGATCTCGGGTCAGTCGTTCGAGTTCGGGTCCTACGCGGTCTCGTCCCAGCGTGCCGTCATCCGGGTGCTCAACGCTCGTGACGTCGAGGACGTGATCCGGCAGCTCGGGGACGGCGCCGACGGCAGGCCCGTCGACCAGATCTGGCTGGCCGATGCGGCCAGCTACGTCCAGGACCTCAAGAAGGTGGTCGTGGACTCCGCCCGACAGCTCGCCGAGGACGTCGACCGCGAGCATCGGGAGGCGAAGAACCAGACGATCGGCTGGGGGATCTTCAGCGGCATCCTGCTGGCGCTGTTCGCCGGGCTCGGCATCGCTCTGCTGCGAGCACGAAAGCGAACGGTTGATGCGTAAACCGGCGACTTCAGCGAAGATCGGCGGAATTCATCGGTGCGTACACGAGACGCACGGGGTGTGAGTCCGACACCATATGCGCATGCGAACGCGCCCCCCGATCGCAGGCCGCTACCGCCTGCACCGACTGCTTGGCCGCGGCGGGATGGGCGAGGTCTGGCAGGCCGCCGACATCAGGCTCGAACGCTGGGTCGCCGTGAAGGTCGTGGAGACCTCGGCCGACCCGAAGGTGACCGAGCGGTTCCGGCGTGAGGCGCTCTCGACGACGGCGGCGAGCCACCCCGGGACGGTGCAGGTGCACGACGTCGGGGTCGAGCAGACCGAGTACGGCAGCATCGTCTACCTCGTCATGGAGCTGCTTCCCGGCCCGACGCTCGCCGACCGGCTCGAGAAGCAGGGGCGGTTCACCATGGAGGAGACCGGCGAGGTGATCGTCCAGGTGGCGCGCACCCTCGGCGCGGTCCACGCCTCCGGGATCATCCACCGCGACATCAAGCCGTCCAACCTCGTCTACGACGGCGACGGCCGGATCCGGGTGCTCGACTTCGGCATCGCCCAGCTGGCCAACCATCAGGCCGAGCGGCTCACCTCGACCCGCCACGTGATGGGCAGCCTGCCCTACATCTCTCCGGAGCAGGCCGCCGACACCGTGGTCGGCCCGCCGAGCGACATCTACGCGCTCGGCTGCGTCGCGTTCGAGCTGCTCACCGGGCGGGCACCCTACGCCGGCTCAGAGCCCGTCTCGATGATCTACCAGCACGTGACCGCTCCGGTTCCGCACGTCAACGACGTCGTCACCGTGCCGGCCCACGTCGACGAGTTCGTGGCGTCGATGATGGACAAGGACCCCTCCCGCCGGCCCACCGCCGGCGAGGTCGTCGCCTTCGCGCGTAGACCCGGCGTCGTGCCCGCGATCGCGGCGGGCAGCCGGGAGCTGTCCGCCCCGCCCAAGCCCGCGGCGATCATGGCCCCCAAGGCGTCCTCGTCCTCCTCCTCGCCGTCGCTGGCCTCGCCGGTGACGGCGATCGCCGGTGTGGTGGAGTCGGGGCAACGTACGCCTCGGTCCCATGCCGCCCCGAAGCCGTGGTTTCTGCGCACCCGGGTGCTCGGCGCGCTCCTGGTCCCGGTCGTGATCGCCCTCGTCCTGGGCGGGCTGACCTTCGCCGACGCGTTCGAGGAGCGGGCCGTCTCCAGCCGGGCGATGACGATCGCGGGTGCTCTCCCGGAGAGCTACGAGCTCGGGATGGACCTCATCTTCGAGCGGGACGCGCTGGGCTCCGACCAGGTCCCGGACGCGGTCCGGCAGGCCTACCGCCAGGTGACCGACGACTCGATCGAGGCCTGGCACGCCGACATCACCAAGATCGACCTCGCCGACACCCCGAGCCTGCGGGAGCGGGTCGAGCGCACCTACACCGTCCTCAAGGGCATCGACGCCTATCGCAAGGACCTCGAGGAGGGCGACAAGGCGAGCACGGACGCGGCGATCGCCGCCTACACCGACACCGCCTACGAGCTGCTCGACTTCGCGACCGAGATGCCCAACATCCGCAACGAGAAGATCTACAAGCAGGTCACCAACCTCAAGTACGTCAGGTCGGCGGCCGAGTCGCTGGGGATCGAGCGCGCGATCATGGTGCCCGCGCTGATGACCGGGCGGATCGACGAGGAGTCGATGGAGGCGATGAGCGAGGCGCGTACGTCCTGGCAGCTCAACTCGCGCTCCTTCTACGCCGATGCCCCGAAGGCGACCCAGAAGGCACTCGACAAGATCTCCGACGGCACCTTCGCGGACGGCTCCCGGGGCGTGGTGTCGCAGAACGCCGTCGTCCAGGTCATCAACGACGGGTCGCTCGAGGGTGTCGTCCCCGACCTGGAGACCCACGGCGTGGGCAGGCCGGCCGCGCAGGTCTGGGCCGAGGACATGACCCGCTTCATCCAGCTCCTCAAGGACACCATCGTGGCGATGACGCTGATCGTGTCCGACGATGTCGGCGAGGAGCACCGGGGCATCCAGACGAAGGTCGTCCTGAGCGGGATCCTCGCCGTCGTCGCCCTCCTCGCCGGGCTCGCGCTGCTGGCCGGGATGTTCGTCGTGCGCCCGCTCCGCGGGCGGCGGCGGTACGTCGAGGCCTGATCCTCGACGTACCGGTCGGCGGGGCCGTCGGTCAGACGAGGGTGCTGAGGTTCGAGACCAGGACGTCCCAGCGGCTCTCCACGTCGAAGCCCATCTGGCTCAGCAGCGCCCAGCCGAAGCCGACGATCGCGTAGAGGCTGATCGGCGTCATCACGACCCACTCCCGGATGGAGCCGGCGTCGCCGAGGATCGGGAGGGCGAAGTTGCCGCCCCGGGTCCACATGTTGTCGAAGGGCAGCCACTTGTTGCGGCGGACCCACCTGGGTGGCTTGGGCGCGATCGGCCAGAACAGCGGGATCCCCATCGTGGTCACGAAGTCGCCGAGGAGATGGACGACGCAGCCCAGCGCGACCGAGAACGGCATCCACCACCACTCCTCGGGCGCGAAGATCGCGATCACCGTCGCCAGCGTCACCGCGGAGACCCAGGGCCAGACGAACCCTCTGCGGGTGAGCTTCAGCGCGTTCATCGCGAAGGCGACCAGCAGGACGCACATGATGCCCGGGCCGATCAGGATGCTGCCGAAGCGCTCGGTCTGGAGGGAGAGCGTGCCTGCGCCCCAGGCGAGGCCGGTGAAGGCGAGCACGCCGAGGATCGAGTGGGTGCCGTTGCGGTGGCCGCCGGAGACCTGTCCGACGATCCTCGTCACGCCGTCGGAGACCGGTGGCAGCGAGTTGGCGATCGTGCCGTTGTGGTGGTCCGCGTCCGGAAGGAGCGCGGCGCCGGCGCACACCAGGGTGCCGGTCATCACGCCCACGTCCGATACGCCCGGGTACCACCCGAACGCGATCGGTGCCGACGATGTCACTGCGATCCACGCGGCAGCCCCGGAGGCCGCGTGATGCCCGCCCATCATGTGAAGTTGTGTCCCTCTCCAGTGTTCCCCCGCCGTATGACCGCGGATGAACGTACCGGTCGTCGGCGTCTTCCGCGTGCGTTGGGGTGGTGTGTCTCGTGGCGAGATTCGAATCACTGTTCGAGGGGTGATCCGAGGCGTGAAAGGGGTGCGGGCGGGGCGGCAACCTGAATATGATGCGCGGTCATGACGACTCCCGGCACCCAGGGCCAGGCCCGCCGTGCGCCGTGGACGTTCGAGACCAGCCGGTGCGCGGCCACGGTGACCCCCGAGGCGATCGAGTTCCGGTTCATGGTCGCCGCGCCCGACGGATCGCTGAGCGAGATGCTGCTCTCGGTCGGGCGTCACGACATGCCGACGCTGCTCGAGGAGATCGCCTTCGAGATGCCCGAGGCGCTCGAGTGGATGTCGGCCGCGATCATGACGGTCGCGCGCGACCGCCGCCTGGCCGAGGAGGCCTCGTCGGTCCCGCATCAGCGCGGGGCATAACCTCGGGGCGAGCAAGGTTGTCCCCCTGCACCGCAACTCGATCGAGGAGAGAGACCTGTGACCACCACGTACGACTTCGAAGTGACCGCCGCTGATGGCAGCACCGTCTCGCTCGGTGACTACAAGGGCAAGCTGCTGCTGATCGTCAACGTAGCCAGCAAGTGCGGTCTGACGCCGCAGTACGAGGGTCTCGAGGCGCTCTATCGCGCCACCAGCGACTCCGGCGTCGAGGTCATCGGGTTCCCGTGCAACCAGTTCATGGGTCAGGAGCCCGGCACCGACGACGAGATCCAGGAGTTCTGCAAGACGACCTACGACGTGACGTTCCCGGTCCTCTCCAAGATCGATGTCAACGGGGAGAACTCTGCTCCGCTCTACGAGTTCCTTCGTGCCGAGGCGCCGGGCGACATCCAGTGGAACTTCACCAAGTTCCTCATCGGTCGCGAGGGCGAGGTCGTCAAGCGCTACGAGCCGCAGGTGACGCCTGAAGAGATCCAGGCGGACCTCGTCCAGTATCTCTGAGGCGATGCCGGACGGCGCTCGACCCCGATATGCCGGGGTCGGGCGCCGTTCTGCATAGATAGTTGATCAGAAGATAGTTCCGTATCAGATGGTTCGTTAAGATCTGGTTCATGACCGGACCACGTATTGACCTGCTGTTCCTGCTCAACCAGTCGGCCCACGCCTTCGCGGCCCAGGTCGGCGAGGCGCTGGCGGGCCTGGAGCTCTCGGTGCGGGAGTACTGCGTGCTGATGAAGGCCGCCGAGGGGGAGTACACCCAGAACGCCGTGGCCGAGATGGCGATGCTCGACAAGACCACGATGGTCACCACCCTCGACAACCTGGAGCGCCGCGGCCTCGCCGAGCGACGTGTCTCGAGCACCGACCGCCGGGCTCGCATCGTCGCGCTCACCCCGGCCGGCGCGAAGGCGCTCAAGGAGGCCTCGAAGGTCTACAACGCGACCGTCGCCAAGGCCCTCGAGAGCCTGGCGCCGAGCGAGGGTGAGGCGTTCCTCGAGGCGCTGCAGCACCTGGTCGAGGGGCCTTGGGCCACGCCGTCGCACACGATGACGCTGCGGCGCCGTGCGCCTGCATCGGCCCGCTGAGATAGGTCTAACAAGCGAATATCCAGAAATAGATTGTTTCATAACAAACAATCTTCTATGGTCGTATCTATGACGACCAAGACAGTCGCGCTCGCGACCCTCGCAGCAACTCAGCTGATGGTGATCCTCGACGGCACGGTCGTGACCGTCGCCCTTCCTGCCATCCGTGACGACCTCGGCTTCGGCGACACCTCGCTGGCCTGGATCGTCAACGGCTTCCTCCTCGCCTTCGCGCTCGTCCTGCTCCCGGCAGGCCGGGCCGGCGACGCCTTCGGGACCCGCCCCGTCTTCCTCGCCGGGCTGAGCATCTTCACGCTCGCGTCGGCATGGTGCGGTCTCGCCTGGGACCCGGCGTCCCTGGTCGCCGCCCGGTTCGTCCAGGGTCTCGGCGGCGGCATCGCCTCGGCCGTGGTGCTCGGGATGATCGCGGGCCTCTACTCCGAGACCCGCGACCGCCTCCGTGCCTTCGCCGTGCTCGCTTTCGTCGGCTCGATCGGTGCCTCGGTGGGGACGGTCCTGGGTGGCGTACTCACCGAGGTCGCGTCCTGGCGCTGGGCGTTCCTGATCAACGTGCCGGTCGGCATCGTCGCGCTGCTCGTCGCGCTCCGCGCGGTGGAAGGTACGCCGCGCACCGGTGCCAAGGGTGGCCTGCTCCCACGCGGCCTGTTCGCCGAGCGCCGGTTCGCCCTCGCGAATCTGATCCTGCTGACCCTGACCTTCGCCGGGTTCACCTTCCAGTTCGTCACCACGCTCTACCTTCACGACGTCCTCGGCTTCGGGGCGCTCGCGACCGGCCTGGCGTTCCTCCCGGTCAGCGCGGTGATCGCGGTCGCGAGCCTGGGCTTCAGCGCCACGCTGGCCGAGCGGTTCGGCTCGGAGCGGGTCCTGGTCGCCGGTGTGCTCGGCTTCGTCGCCGGCATGGTCTACCTCGTTCGCCTGCCGGAGGCCGGCAGCTTCGCGTTCGACGTCCTTCCCGGCGCGGTCGTGATGGGCCTGGGCTTCGGACTCGCGATGCCGCAGGTCACGGCGCTGGCGATGGGCGCGCTGGCGCCGGAGCACGCCGGGATCGGCTCCGGCCTGACCACGACCACCCAGCAGGCCGGCGGGTTCATCGGCACCCTGATCGCCGCGGGCCTGGTCACGACCTCCGGCTACGGCGCCGCCTACGCCTCGGCGGCGATCGCGTTGGCCGTGGGGGCGGCGGTCGCGGCGTACCTGCTCGTGAACGCCGCACGCGCCCGGGACCCGAAGGTCTCCGAGCGCGTGCCGGAAGAAGCCAGTCGCTGAGCTCCCGATGCCAGGGCCGTGCCCCTCGGCGCTACCTCCGGACCGGGAGGACCAGCGTCGAGGGGTTCGCCGCCGTGTGATGGACCGTGACCACGCCGGCCACGCCCCGGACCAGCTGCTTGACGTTGGGCAGCAGGTGGGGGACGTCGTAGGAGTGGACGGTGACCCGGAGGCGGTGGCCCTTCTCGATCACCGCGCCGGTCGGGAAGACCTCGACGGGAACGCGATAGATCCGGCCCGGCACGACCGCCTGCTCGGCCTCCCGGGTGAAGGGGTGCCAGGGCTGGACGACCTGGCCGTTCAGCGTCCGCGACCTCGACGGGATGACGGCGCGGTGGCGCAGGGTCTGCCAGCCGCCGGTGATGCGGTCGACGGAGCCGTCGGGAGCGACGTCCTCGACCGAGACCGAGATCAGTCCGTCGGTGCCGGTCGTGGAGACGGACAGGTCGGCGTTGAGCGGCCCGGAGAAGGCCGTGCGGGAGGTGGCCGGAGCTGTCTCGTAGGAGACCCCGAGCGCGTCGTTGATCCGGTTGTCGGTCACGCAGCCGGGGATCGCGAGGGCGCCCGCGGTCCACTGCGCGGTGCTGCGCGAGCACAGCCCCTGCACCGGCAGCGGCACGATGGTGTCGCCGCCGACCGCCTTCAGGTCCGACCCGAGGGCGTACGTCCTGGCCCGGACCTCGCTCCCGAGCCACGACTTCATCGTGCGCCACTTTCCGGACCCGATCTCGTGATAGGTCACCGGGGCGACGTCCGTGTCGAGGGCCGCGTCGGGGATGTCCTTGATGTGTGTGTCGAACCACCGCAGCGCCATCTCGTCGAGGCTGTTGATCCCGCTGCCGTCCAGACCGGCTGCGGTCGCGGCCTCGGCGTGGGTCCACGGACCGATGAGCAGCTTGGTGTCGACCCCGTTCCGCTGCATCCGGTCGAAGAGCATCGGGGTGCCGCGCTGGAAGATGTCGTACTGCCCGGCCGTGACGAACGTCGGCACATCGATCTCGTCGACCACGCTCAGCGGCGAGCGCTTCGTGTAGAACGGCCCGTCGTAGCCCGCGTCGCTCCCCAGCGCCGCACCGACGAGCATGGGCACCTGGAACCCGAGCGCGCCGCCGACGTGCTGCAGCAACGTGGTCAGCGTGGCCTCCGGGCGGGTCTTGTTGACGGCCGGCGGCACCAGTCCCGATCCGGTGACCAGCCCGAACCACAGCGGGATGAAGCCGGCGTCGATCTGCCCGCCGGAGGCGACGACGTCACGGTAGACGTCGCCGGCGGGCACGATCGGGAACATCGCCTTCAACCCGCGCGGGTGCTGGGCGGCGGTGAAGAACTGGTTGATCGCCATGTAGGACGGGCCCCACAGGCCGAGCTCGCCGTTGCTCCACGGACGCTTCGTCGAGGTCGCCCAGTTGGCCACCTCGAGGCCGTCCCTCTGCTCCCGGTCGCCGAACGCGTCCCACTGCCCGGCGGAGGAGCCGGTGCCGCGTACGTCGGTCTGGACGAAGACGTACCCCCGCTGCACGAAGTAGTCGCCGCCCCCGCCCGCGACGTTCTTGTTGTACGGGTTCTGCGTCAAGATCACCGGGAACCGGCCGGCCGCCGCGGTGCCGTCGGCCTTCGCCGGGCGGTGGATGTCGGCGCGCAGCACCACGCCGTCGGACATCGTGATCTCGACGTCCTTCTCCACGACCACGCCGTACGTCGCCGGCCGCGGGTTCCACGTCCCGGCCCGTGCCTGGGGTGCCTGAGCGGTGGCCGCAGGCACCGCCGAGGCGGCGGGCGGGGAGAGTGCTGGCGGCAGAAAGGTCGTGAGGAGAGCCAGGAACGGAACGAGGAAGGCCAGTCTGCCGAGTTTCACGACTCACTCCAGGGGTGTGGTGGGTATCACACCCCGAAACGAGGAAGTGCAAACGCGAGTTACGGAACCGTGTTCCGATATTGGATAGTGAGACTAAGCGACCGCTGCCGTCGTCTTGTCGACCACCGGCGCGCCCGTGGCCGCCACGACCTCGTCGTACGTCACCCCAGGCGCCAGCTCGACGAGCTCGAACGCCTCGCCGGTGACATCGAGAACCCCGAGGTCCGTGATGACCCGCTTCACGATCCCACGGCCGGTCAGCGGCAGGTCGCAGGCCGCCAGCAGCTTGGGGGCGCCCTTCTTGGTGACGTGCTCCATCAGCACGATCACGCGCCCGGCGCCGGAGACGAGGTCCATCGCGCCGCCCATGCCCTTGACCATCTGGCCGGGCACCATCCAGTTGGCGATGTCGCCGTTGACGGAGACCTGCATCGCGCCGAGCACGGCGACGTCGATGTGGCCACCGCGGATCATCGCGAACGAGGTGGCGGAGTCGAAGTAGGACGCCCCGGCGAGCACGGTCACGGTCTGCTTGCCGGCGTTGATCAGGTCGGGGTCGACCTCGTCCTCGTAGGGGAACGGGCCGACGCCGAGGATGCCGTTCTCGGCGTGCAGCACGACCGTCGAGGTCTCGGGGATGTAGTCGGGGATCAGCGTCGGCAGGCCGATCCCGAGGTTGACGTAGTCGCCGTCCTGGAGCTCCTGTGCGGCGCGCGCGGCCATCTGGTTGCGGTCCCAAGCCATGACTCAGGCCTCCTTGCTCGATGCGGTGTCGGTGGGGCGCTCGCCGCGCGTCGTACGCTTCTCGATGTCTTTCCGTGCCGCCTGCTCGGGAGTCAGGGCGACGATCCGCTTCACGAAGATCCCGGGGAGATGTACGTCGGCGGGGGCGATCTCACCGACCTCGACGACCTCCTCGGCCTCGACGATCGTCACCCGTCCGGCCATCGCGGCGGGCACGTTGAAGTTGCGCGTGGAGGCGTTGAACTGGGCGTTGCCGGCCCGGTCGACCCGGGTCGCCCGCACCAGCGCGAAGTCGGTGATGATGCCCTCCTCGAGCACCATCTGCTTGCCGTGGAACTCCCGGACCTCCTTCGGCTCGGAGGCCTCGGCGACCGTGCCGTCGGGGTTGTAGCGGTAGGGCAGGCCGCCGTCGGAGACCATCGTGCCGACGCCGGTCGGGGTGTAGAACGCGCCGATCCCGCTGCCGCCGGCGCGCATCCGCTCGGCGAGGGTGCCCTGCGGAGTGAGCTCGAGGGTGATCTCGCCCGCCAGGTACTGGCGGCCGAACTCCTTGTTCTCGCCGATGTAGCTCGCGATCACGCGGGAGATGCGGTGGTCGTCGAGCAGCAGCCCGAGCCCCGCACCGTCGACGCCGCAGTTGTTGGAGACGACCATCAGGTCGTCCGCCCCCTGCTCGCGCAGCGCCTCGATCAGGAACCAGGGGATGCCCACCAGCCCGAAGCCACCCACGGCCAGGCTGGCCCCGCTGTGAATGTCGGCGACCGCCTCCGCGGCCGACCCGACCACCTTGTCCAGACCCATGTCTTCTCTGCTCTCTCGAGATTTTCCGTACGAAGCGTGCCGGCTGCTCAGCGGACCGACTCGAACACCGCCGCGAGCCCCTGCCCGCCACCGATGCACATCGTCTCCAGGACGTACCGGGCCTCGCGGCGCTGCGCCTCATAGGCAGCGGTGGCGAGGATGCGGGCGCCGGTCGCGCCGATCGGGTGGCCCAGCGAGATGCCCGAGCCGTTGGGGTTGAGCCGCTCGTCGGTGGCGTCGATCTTCCACTCGCGCAGCACGGCGAGGACCTGGGCGGCGAACGCCTCGTTGAGCTCGATCAGGTCGATCTCGTCGAGGGTGAGCCCGGCCCGGCCGAGCGCGGCGCGGCTGGAGAGGACGGGGCCGATGCCCATCCGCTCGGGCTCGCAGCCGCTGACGGCCCACGACTTGAGCGTCAGCAGGGGAGTCAGGCCGCGCCTCTCGGCCTCGGCGCGGGTGGTCACGACGCACATCGCGGCGCCGTCGTTCTGGCCGGAGGCGTTGCCCGCGGTGACGGTCGACTCCTCGTCGATCTTCAGCCGGACCGGGCGCAGCGAGGCGAGCTTCTCCAGGGAGATGTCGGCGCGCGGGTGCTCGTCGCGGTCGACCACCACGTCGGGCTTGCGGCGCCCGCCGGGGACGGTCACCGGGACCAGCTCGTCGGCGAACTTGCCGGCCTCGTGGGCGGCCACGGCGCGCTGGTTGGACCGCAGCGCGAACTCGTCCTGCTCCTCGCGGGAGATGCCGTACTCACGGCGCAGGTTCTCGGCGGTCTCGATCATGCCGCCGGGGATCGGGTGGTCCTTGCCGCCCGCGGTCTCGCGGGCCCGGTCGAGGCGGTCGAGCAGCTCGATGCCGCCCTGCTTCACCCCGCCGCGCAGCCCGAGCGCGTAGTGCTCGACGTTGGACATCGACTCCGCGCCACCGGCGATGACCAGGTTGGCGGCGCCCGTGGCGACCGAGCCCGCGGCGTACAGGATCGCCTGCAGGCCCGAGCCGCAGCGGCGGTCGATCTGGAGGCCGGGAACGCCGGTGCCGAGGCCGGCGTCGAGGGCCGCGATGCGGCCGATCGCGGGGTTCTCGCCGTTCGCGTAGCCGTTGCCGAGGATGACGTCGTCGACGTCACCCTCCTGCAGGCCGGTGCGCTCGACCAGCTCGCGCAGCACGGTGGTGGCGAGCTCGGTGGCGGTCAGGGGCGCCAGGGCGCCGAGGAAGCGGCCGACCGGGGTGCGGAGGGGCTCGCAGATGACGATGTCGTTGGCGGCACTGCTCATGCCCTCGACGTTACGCGGACAGTCATGACTTGAGAAGTATTCATTTGGCGTCGATTGACACCTCTGACGTCTTGATCCACTATCCGACCGGACAGTGCGCGCGCGAGGCTATTGCGATAAGTTCGCGTTAGCAGTTCCCATGTCTCGGGCTCCCCTTCGACCGACCCCACGCAGATCCCAGAGGTGACCATGCACGTCCCCGACGGCTTCCTCGACGCTCCGACGTCGATCGCCACCGGCGCTGTCGCCGTCGTCGCGGTCGGCGTCGCGCTGCGCGGCGCGCGCCGCGAGCTCGACGACAAGACCGCTCCGCTGGCCGGCCTCGTCGCCGCGTTCGTCTTCGCGACCCAGATGCTCAACTTCCCGGTGGGGGCCGGCACGAGCGGACATCTGATGGGCGGCGCCCTCGCGGCCGTGCTTGTGGGGCCGTGGACCGGGGTGCTGTGCGTCTCGGTCGTGCTGATCGTGCAGTCGCTGCTCTTCGCCGACGGCGGCATCACCGCCCTCGGCACCAACATCCTCCTCATGGCCGTCACCACGGTGGTCGTCGGCTGGCTGGTGAGCCGGGTGCTGATCAAGCTGCTGCCGAAGCGGGTCGGCCTGGTCGCGCCCGCCGCGGCGATCGGCGCCTTCGTCTCCGTCCCGGCGGCCGCCCTCGTCTTCACCGCGCTCTACGCCGTCGGTGGCACCGCCGACATCTCGCTGACGACGCTGGCCACCGCGATGCTCGGCTGGCACACCCTCATCGGCCTGGGCGAGGGCGTGATCACGTTCCTCGCGGTCGGCGCGATCCTGTCCGTACGCCCCGACCTCGTCTACGCCGCCCGAGGCGTGATCACCGAGCGCGACCTGGTCATCAAGCCCAAGGAGTCGGTGGCATGAGCACGACGACGAAGAGGCACGTCCCGTTCAGGTGGGTCGCCGTCGGCATCGCCGTCGTCGCCCTGCTCCTGGCCGGCGTGGTCTCCTACTACGCCTCCGCCCACCCCGACGGCCTCGAGTACGTCGCCGGCAAGACCGGCTTCCTCGACAGCGCCTCCGACCACGGCGCCGCCGACGGCCCGCTGGCCGACTACGGCACGAAGGGCGTCGACAACGAGCGGCTCTCCGGCGGGTTGGCCGGCGTGATCGGCACCGTGGTGGTGCTCGTGCTGGCCGGCGGCCTCGCCTTGGTCGTACGCCGCCGCGCCGCCAATTCCGACGAGGCCTGAGCCAGTGCCCGCCCATGTGAAGGTGCTGGCCCTGGTCGGCTTCATGCTCGTGGTGGTGGCGACCCCGCGGGAGTGGTTCGCTGCGTACGCCTTCTTTCTCGCCGTCCTGGTGACGGTCGGAGCGGTGGGCCGGGTGCGTCCGGGATGGGTGCTGAAGCGGATGGTCGTGGAGACGCCGTTCGTGGTCTTCGCGGTGCTGATGCCGTTCATCTCCCACGGGCCGCGGATCGAGGTGCTCGGGCTGAGCCTGAGCGAGTCAGGGCTGCTCTCGGCGTGGGGGCTGCTGGCCAAGGGCACGCTCGGCGTGATCGCGGGCCTGCTGCTGGCCGCGACGACGACACCGCAGGAGCTGGTCCACGGCCTGGAGCGGCTGCGGCTACCTCAGCAGCTGGTGCAGATCATGGCGTTCATGGTGCGCTACCTGGAGGTGGTGACCGACGAGATGCGCCGGATGGCGGTGGCGCGCGCCTCCCGAGGCTTCGTGGCCCGCAACCCGCTGCACTGGCCGGTGCTCGCCCGCTCGGTCGGCGCGCTGTTCATCCGTTCCTTCGAGCGCGGTGAGCGGGTGCACCTGGCCATGGTCTCGCGCGGCTACACAGGGAGAATGCCCCGGTGACCACTCCAGTCCTGGACGTACGCGGCCTCGCCTTCGCCTACCCCGACGGCCATCAGGCGCTCTTCGGTGTCGACCTGCACGTCCACCGCGGTGAGCGGGTGGCGCTGCTGGGGCCCAACGGGGCCGGCAAGACGACGCTGGTCCTGCACCTCAACGGCATCCACCTCGCGGGTGCCGGGTCCGTCGCGGTGAGCGGCCTGCCCGTCACCAAGGCCAACATCAAGGAGATCCGCCGCCGCGTCGGCATCGTCTTCCAGGACCCCGACGACCAGCTGTTCATGGGCACCGTCCGCGAGGACGTCGCCTTCGGCCCCGCCAACCTCGGCCTGCGCGGGGAGGTCCTCGACGCGAAGGTCGCCGAGGCGCTCGCGAAGGTCGGCATGGAGGACTTCGCCGACCGGCCGCCCCACCATCTCTCATTCGGTCAGCGCCGTCGGGTCGCGGTGGCCACCGTGCTCGCGATGGACCCCGAGATCCTGGTCCTCGACGAGCCGTCCTCCAACCTCGACCCGGCCTCCCGCCGCGAGCTCGCCGACATCCTCCGCGACCTCGACGTCACCGTCCTGATGGTCACCCACGACCTGCCGTACGCACTCGAGCTCTGCGAGCGCTCCGTCATCCTCGACGGCGGCGTCGTGGCCGCCGAGGGCCGTACGGTCGATGTGCTCTCCAACGCCGACCTGATGCGCGCCCACCGCCTGGAGCTCCCCTTCGGCTTCGACCCCGTCGCCGCTGCCGCCACCCTCTAGCCGAGACTGCAGTTCTGGGCGACGAAACCACAGTTTCGTCCGCCACTTCTACGGTCTCGGCCGCCGCAACCACCTATTCGGCGAGGCGCCTCGAGCGGTAGTGGAGCTTGGCGCTGACGTAGCCACGCCAGCCGACCAGGGTGAGGCCGAGGAAGAGGATCGAGACGACGAGGAAGGCCGGCGCGAGGCCCTCGCCGGTGAGGCCGCGCAGCACCATCCCGATGCCGTACGTCCCCAGCCAGACGACCACGCCCGCCGGCCAGGCGCGGAGCGCGGGCCAGCGGCGCCAGGCCAGCACGGCCCAGGCGACGACGAGCCCGACCAGGAACGGCCAGGCGATGCGGAGCACGACGAGCGCCGGGCCGGAGTCGTGCGACTGGCGCCCGGCGAAGGCGAAGAGGAGGACGAAGAAGACGTCGACCGCGAAGGCCGCGACCGCCCACTTCGGCACGAGCCCGGCGACGAGTGGGGAGGAGGACTCCGTGGAGGACATGGTGCTCAGGATACGAGCCCGGCCTACGCGGACAGCCAGGCCCCGCCGCGCATCACCCGGGTCGGCTGCAGCGACTCGTCGGTGACCACCAGGTCGGCGCGGGCACCGGGCTCGAGGCGGCCCGCGTCGAGCCCGACCACCGAGGCCGGCCGCAACCCGGCAGCCTTCATGAGCATGGCCAGGTCGATCCCGGCGGCCGCGTGGCGGCGTACCTGGTCGATGAGGCGCGAGGTGCCACCGGCGATCGACCCGTTGCCGGTCCCGTCGGCGACTCGGGCGACCCCGGAGCGTACCTCCACGGACAGCGGGCCGAGCTGGTAGTCGCCGTCGGCCATCCCGGCCGCGGCCATCGCGTCGGTGACGAGCACGACCGAGCCGGGCACCATCGACATCACCGCCCGGACCGTCTCGTCATCGAGGTGTACGCCGTCAGCGATCAGCTCCACACAGGCATCGCCGATACCCGCGGCTCCGAGAGCGCCGAGCACCGGCCCAGGCGAGCGATGGTGCGCGGGCGGCATCCCGTTGAAGAGATGGGTGACCAGGCTCCCGGGCCCGGACAGGAAGGCACGAGCCCGCGAAGCCGACGCCGCGGTGTGTCCCAGTGCCACCACGACCCCGGCCTCGGTGAGCACCGAGGCGACCTCGTCGGCCCAGGGAAGCTCCGCGGCCAGGGTCATCACCCGCAGGTGACCCCGTCCGGCCTCGACGAACTCACGGGCGAGACCGGCGTCCGGCGCGAGCAGCATCGCGGGATCGTGCGCCCCGCGGCAGGAGTGCTCCAGGAACGGCCCCTCCATGTGGATCCCGGCGATCAGACCGTCCTCCGCGGCGGTGGCCAAGGCCGAGACCACCGACAGCAACCGCTCAGGCGCGTCGGTGACGGTCGAGGCGAGCAACGTGGTCGTACCGGCGGCATGGTGGACCCCGGCGGCGACGGCGATCTCGTCGGACGAGGTGGAGTGGAAGGACGCGCCACCACCACCGTGGTTGTGGATGTCCACCAGACCGGGCAGCAGGATCCCGGACGATTCCGGATCGCCGTCGACGGCGGTCCGCACGTCGGCGACGACTCCGGCGGAGACGGTCACGACGAGGTCGTCGAAGCCTCCCGGCCGCGGCACCCGGCCGCGTACCACATGGTCTAGATCCATCGCTTGAACCAGATCCTCGTCAGCCACTCCTGCCGGGTGAGCAGCTCGTCGGTGTAGATGGGCCAGAACCAGGCAAAGTTGAGGACGACCAGCACCACGAAGATGCCACCGGCGACGGCGCCGCCGACCCGACGGCGGTGACCGGAGCTGCCGCCGACCGGAGACGGCGGCCGGTCGAGCAGCTTGCCCAGGCACAGGCACAGGCCGAGCACGAGGAACGGCAGCGCGATGATCATGTAGAAGGAGAAGATCGGCCGCCCGGCGTACTGCAGCCACGGCAGCCACGTCGACAGCACCCCGACGACGGCGACCCCGAACCTCCAGTCGCGCGCGGCGACCCAGAGGAACGCCGAGACGATCAGCGCGACGAACGCGCCCCACCACAGCACCGGGGTGCCGAGCAGGAGCACCTGCCGCAGGCACGTCCCCGCCTCCTCGGGACCGTTGCCGTCGGGATCGGCCGAGGGTGTCGCCTCGCACATCTCGCCACGCGACTTCGAGCCCGACAGGATCCCGGTGTCGGCGGCGACCCCGACCGGCCGGTTCAGGACGAGCCAGCCGATCGGATGCGAGCCGTAGGTGTGCTCGGCGCACTCCAGGAAGTGGGTGTGGAAGGTGTAGACGTCGCGGTGGTAGTACCAGAGCGACCGCAGCGACTGACTGACCTCGCCGAGGCCAGAGGCGTCCGGCTCGGTCGCGGTCGGCCAGCGGTTGTCGTTGAGGTTCTCGGGGACGTACGACTTGTTCTCGCAGTGCCCCTCGCCGGTGTAGCGGGTGTACTGCGTCGCCGAGAGCGCGCCCTCGTAGACGTCGGCGTGGGCCATCCACGGGATCCAGGTCATCACGTAGACCGCGAGCGCGACGCCCACCAGGTGCA
This sequence comes from Nocardioides luteus, assembly GCF_015752315.1. NCBI lineage: Bacteria > Bacillati > Actinomycetota > Actinomycetes > Propionibacteriales > Nocardioidaceae > Nocardioides > Nocardioides luteus. The sequence continues at coordinate 4,840,087 of NZ_JADOVJ010000001.1, read as the reverse complement.
CGAACGCCGTCGGCCCGTCGGCCACGCAGGCGCGCAGCCAGGAGAGACGTACGCCGAAGGAGCGCCGCATCCCGGCGGACCAGGCGACATAGAGGAGGCCGAAGGCTGCCAGCGGGTAGAGCGCCTCCCACTTACAACCGATGGCCAGGCCCCAGGCGATGCCCGAGCAGAGCAGCCACGGGCGGAACAGCATCCGCCGGACCGGCCCCCAGGCGCCGGGCGCGGAGAGCTGGGTGGGCGCGAGCGCCGAGAACCGGCGCCGGCACCAGTCGCGGTCCATCACCATCAGGTGCACCGCGAGCAGCAGGAAGAAGGCGACGAAGAGGTCGAGCAGGGCCAGCCGAGAGAGCACGAAGGCGAGCCCGTCGAAGGTGACCAGGATGCCGCCGACGAGACCGAGCAGCATGGACCCGGAGATGCGGCGTACGAACCGGATCGTCAGCAGCACCAGGAGCGAGCCGACCACGACCGAGGCGATCCGCCAGCCGAACGGGTCCATCCCGAAGAGCTTGATGCCGATCGCGATCAGCCACTTGCCCACGTCGGGGTGGACGATCATCGACGGTCCGTCGGCGAACTGCCCGTCGAGCTGGCCGGCCAGGATGTTCTCGTCGGCACCCTCGACGAAGTTGCGCGCGTAGCCGAACTCCAGCAGCGCCCAGGCGTCCTTGGCGTAGTAGGTCTCGTCGAAGGCGAAGACCTTCGGGGTGCTCAGGTGCCACAGCCGCAGCAGGAACGCGAGCGCGGTGATCCCGATCGTCGCCATCCAGCCGGCTCGCGGCGAGCCGCTGATGCGGCGCCGGGCGCGCTCCCAGGCGGTCGGGAGGAGGTGACCCGAGGGGGTGCTGGCCAGGCCCTCCAGGGGCTCCGGCTCCTCGGTCACCGTCGTCGTCACGAGGGAACCTTATAAGCCTGCAACAATATCGGTGTGGTAGTTCCAGAGGACGGCGTGCTCGTACTTGCGGCGACCCCGATCGGACGTGTCGAAGACGCCCCGCCCCGCCTGGCCTCCGAGCTGGCCACGGCGGACGTCATCGCCGCCGAGGACACCCGTCGCCTGCGTCGGCTGACGACCGATCTCGGGGTCGAGCTCAAGGGTCGCATCGTGTCCTACTTCGAGGGCAACGAGAGCGCACGTACGCCGGCGCTGCTCGCCGATCTCCTCGACGGCAACCGGGTCCTCCTGGTCACCGATGCCGGCATGCCATCGGTCTCCGACCCCGGCTACCGGCTGGTCGCGGCGGCGGTCGAGAAGGACGTACACGTCACCGCGGTGCCCGGACCCTCGGCCGTCCTGACCGCGCTGGCCGTCAGCGGCCTCCCCGTCGACCGGTTCTGCTTCGAGGGCTTCCTGCCGCGCAAGGCGGGCGAGCGCTCGCGGCGTCTGGCGAGCCTGGCGAAGGAGGAGCGCACCATGGTCTTCTTCGAGGCTCCGCACCGCACCGAGGCGGCCCTGGAGGCCATGCGCGAGGCCTTCGGCGACACCCGCGCCGCCGCCGTCTGCCGCGAGCTCACCAAGACCCACGAGGAAGTACGCCGCGGCGGCCTCGCTGAGCTGGTGGCCTGGGCCGCCGAGGGCGTGAGAGGTGAGGTCACCATCGTCGTCACCGGCGCCGACCCGTCCGCCGAGATCGGCAGCGACCCGGGCAGCCTGCGCGAGGCCGTGGCCGACCTGGAGGGCGAGGGCCGCACCAGGAAAGAGGCCATCGCCGAGGTCGCCAGGCTCGCCGGCGTACCGAAACGTGAGGTCTACGACCTCGTCCACAAGAGCGTGTAGAAGACTGGTGAGCATGAGCTTCGCCCCGGCACCCGAGCCACTTCCCGCACCGGTCGTCGACAACCACACCCACCTCGACATCGTCCGCGGCGACGAGAGCCTCCCGGTCGAGGAGGCGCTCGCCCAGGCGGCGGCGGTCGGCGTGACCAGGGTGGTCCAGATCGGCTGCGACCTGCCCGGGGCTCGCTGGGCGGTCGAGGCGGCCGAGACGTACGACAACATGGTCGCCGGCGTCGCGCTCCACCCCAACGACGCTCCGCGCCAGCCCGACCTCGAGGCGGCGCTCGACGAGATCGAGAAGCTCGCCGGGGCGCACGACAAGGTGCGCGTGGTGGGGGAGACCGGGATGGACTTCTTCCGCACGGACGAGGAGGGCCGCGAGACCCAGGCGTACTCGTTCCGGCGCCACATCGACATCGCCAAACGCCTCGACAAGACCCTGATGATCCACGACCGCGACGCCCACGAGGCGGTGCTCGAGGTGATCGACAGCGTCGGTCCGCCGGAGCGCTGGGTGATGCACTGCTTCTCCGGCGACGCCGAGTTCGCCCGGCAGTGCCTGGACCGCGGCGCCTATCTCTCCTTCGCCGGCACGGTGACGTTCAAGAACGCCCAGTACCTCCGCGACGCCCTGGCGATCGTGCCCCAGGACCGGATCCTGGTCGAGACCGACGCGCCCTTCCTAACGCCCCACCCCCACCGCGGCGCGATCAACTCCAGCTACATGATCCCGGCGACGATGCGGGTGATGGCCGACGTACGCGGCGACGACCTCGAGGCGCTCTGCAACGCCGTCAACACCAACACCGAGACCGCCTTCGGCGGCACCTGGTGATCTCCGGACGCTGACCGGCAGACGGAAGAAGGGCCCGAGGCGATCGCCTCGGGCCCTTCTGTCACGGCTGAGTCAGGTCAGGAGACGCTGAGCTTCATGATGCCGGCCCTCTCGTCGGAGGAGAGCACCTGGATCTTCACGCCGCTACCGGCCGTCTTGGTCGAGTGGCGGGGGTTGTCGGCGTTCCAGTAGGCCGTCTCCGAGCTGTCGAAGAAGGTGGTGACACCCTTCCGCGACGGAATGTCGAGGACGTTGTTCGGAGCGCCGGCGATCTCGCTCTCGAGGTGGAGCGCGTTGGTGCGGTCCACGTCGAAGGTCGAGTCGTAGCCCTGGATCCGGTTACGGGACAGGGTGCCGTTCGACCACTTCTGGACGCCGGCCGTGGCGTCGACGATCAGTGCCTGGCCACCACCGGGGTGGGCGGAGGTGTTGTTGTCGGTGTAGAGACCGTTCTGGTACCAGACCAGCAGGCCGTCCTGGTAGCGGTAGTGGTCGACCTTGTCCGGCGCGGTGACGGCGTAGCCGAAGTTGTACGGACCCTCGGCCAGCGTCTTGTCGTAGCCCTTGTACTGCCGGTTCTCGGCGATGTAGAAGTGCTTGTACGGCAGGGTGTAGGTGCCGTCGGTGAGCTCGAAGTACTTGTTCACCGTCCAGCCGTCGAAGGACGAGAAGTCGGTCGTGTAGGCCGAGCCGACGGCCAGGTCGTCGATCGCGAAGCCGTAGTAGTGCAGGCCACCGTCGTTGGCGGTGCGGAAGCGGAGCTTCACGTTCTGACCGGCGTACGCGGACAGGTCAGCGGTCAGGTTGGTCCACTCGACCGGGTCCTTGGTCGCGCAGTTGCCGGTGCAGGAGCTGTCCGAGGTGCCGTGGATGCCGTTGTTGTACTCGGCCGAGGACAGGTTCGTCGCCAGCGGGGTCGACCAGGTGGTGCCGCCGTCGGTGGAGGCCTCCAGGAAGGTGAAGTCGTACTCCGCCTCGAGGTCGTACTTCACCTTCGCCGACAGCGTGCCGCCCGCGGGGACGGTGATCGACGGGCTGACAGCGGTGGCCGTACGGTCGTCGCCCTTGCCCGAGTAGAGGAACGAGCGCCCGGAGGAACCGTCGCCGGCGTCGTACGTCTTCTCGCCGTCGGGCAGGTTGACGATCAGCGCCTGCGGCGTCTTGGCGCCGGTGTCGTGGTACGACGGGCCGAGCGCGAGCTTCTTGGCGGTGCCGGCCTCGACGGTGTCGTAGTTGAGCCAGCCGAGGAAGAGCTTCTCCGGGGCACCCATGTGGTTCGGGGTGGTGCCGATCGCGCCGTCACCGTGACCCAGCCACGAGCCGGAGCTCATCAGGGTCCAGAAGCCGGTGCCGTTCTCGCCGCCGGCGGTGTCGTAGAAGTCCGGCAGACCGAGGTCGTGGCCGAACTCGTGCGCGAAGACGCCCAGGCCGCCGTTCTCCGGCTCCGTGGTGTAGTCACGGATCCAGATGTCGGTGTTGCCGATCTGCACGCCGCCGACCTTCGGGAAGTTCGCCGGACCGTCGGAGCCGGAGGCGTTCGCGGCCCAGCGGTGCGACCAGATGGCCCACGGGTCGGCGCCGGCCTCCTCGCCCTCGCCGGAGTGGATCGCCTGGAAGTGGTCGATGTAGCCGTCGGCCTCGTTGAAGTTGCCGTCACCGTCGATGTCGTAGCGGTCCCAGATGTCGTAGTCCTTCAGGTAGGACACGATCTCGGCGTCGGTCTTGCCGGCGGCCTTCTGGGCGTCGTACCAGGCGTTGGCGCTGTCCTGGATGAAGTTCTTCATCGAGCTGGCGGTCTCGTCGCCGGTCTCGCTCTGGTAGTAGGACGCGGCGTGCGGGAGCTTCACCCAGTCGCTGGTGTCACCCTGGAGGTCGAAGCGGCCGCTCGACATCTCCTTGTAGACGTTGTGGAAGGACTCAGCGTGCGCGTCCTCGTTGAAGAACATGTCCTGGTAGTGGGCCCGCGAGAAGTCGGACTCCCAGTAGGTGGAGTTGTCGCCATCCTCCGGAGCCTCGATCTCGTTGTGGAGCGGGCCCGAGGTGTTGTCGGGGAACGCCGGGTTGCCGCCCTCGCCGAACTCCACCAGGAAGCTGAGCAGCTGGGACTTCTCGGTCGGCTGGTGCTCGACCCAGCGGGTGTTGTCGCCCTTGCCCATCTTGACGACTTCACTGCCGTTCTTGGTGACGGTCTTCTTCTCACCCGTGGCGAGGGCCTCGGCAGCGGCCTGCTTCAGCTCGGTGCGCTTGGTGTGGAGTGCATCGGGCTTGTTGTCGATCTTCTGCTTCACGCTGGCGGAAGCCGGGGTCCTGGTCTCCTCGGCGGCGGTGGCCGTCGAGGGGGAGAGGACAACCGGCGTCACTCCCACGACCGCAACTGCGGCGAGGGCGCTGAAAACGCGCTTGTTCATCGTTCCTCCGGAGTCTGGTGACATCGCGCACATCTGCCTTCCCCGAGAACTGACCGGCACGACGGGCCATCACGACAGAGATGGCTTCGGAGTACAACACCAAGCAACGGAGTTACCTGTAAAGGATTTGTCGCCTATTGGCCAGTGGGCCCGATATTTCGTGGCGGGATTACGACAGCGACCGTGATCAGCCCGCTTGACCTGCGATTTCGACGTGATGAATCGCACGGCTGTCATTCGCTACGACAGGTATTGACAGGGCGCTCTGGCACTCATTTGATGCCAAGATTGCATGCTTGATATTGCCTGCGGAGCGGGCACAGGACTTGCATTTGACCGCCCGCATTTGTTCCGCTGTCCGGCGAGAAAGCCGGGGTCGGGATAGATCCGGACGGTGTTGGGGGTGGGCCTCAGCGCGTAGATCACCAGATCTCGCAACACCGTGCGCCCGTGCCCGGGGAGCACGAACATCGGAGCATTGTGCCCGTCAGCAGCACCACCTCATGGGTTCGTAACATCGCATCCACCCGTCGCCGTAAGGCCCTGTTGGTCGGCGGACTCGCCGCCGCAGTCGTCGCCGCAGGCGGCACCGCATACGGGGTCAAGTCCTCCCAGACCGACGTCATCCTCTCGGTCGACGGCAAGGCCAAGGACGTCAGCGTCCACGCCGACACCGTCGGAGAGGTCCTCGAGGCGCAAGGCATCGAGATCGGCGACCGTGACGCCGTCGCCCCGTCGGTCGACACCGAGGTCGAGGACGGCAGCGCCATCAGCGTCCGCTATGCCCGGCAGCTGAGCCTCGAGGTCGACGGCAAGTCCCAGGACCACTGGGTGACCGCCACGACCGTGGGCGGGGCTCTCGCCGAGCTCGGCCGTGACTACGACCGGGCCGAGCTCTCGACCAGCCGCGGTGCCTACATCGGCCGCGACGGGATGTCGCTCGACGTCATCACGCCGAAGACCGTCACGGTCGCGCTGGCCGGGAAGAAGACCACGAAGGTCAGCGTGACCGCGCTGACCGTCGGCGACGCGCTCGAGGACCTCGGTGTCGAGCTCGAACGCCGGGACAAGGTCTCCCCGGCCTCCGACAAGGCCCTGAAGACCGGTCAGAAGATCGTCTTCACCGACTTCTCCGCCAAGATCCAGAAGGTCGCCCGCGAGAAGGTCGAGGCGCCGGTCGAGGAGCGCGAGGACTCGTCGATGTACGAGGGCGAGACCGAGGTCGTCGAGGAAGGCTCCGACGGTCTCCGTTCGGTGACCTACCGCGTCTTCTACAAGAACGGCCGGGCCGTCTCCAAGAAGGTCCTCGAGCAGAACGTGATCGAGGAGGCCGAGCCGCGCATCGTCAAGGTCGGCACCAAGGAGAAGGAGGCCCCGGCGGCCAACTTCGCCGGTGGCAGCACCGTCTGGGACCAGCTCGCGCAGTGCGAGTCCGGTGGCAACTGGGCGACCAACACCGGCAACGGCTACTACGGCGGTCTGCAGTTCAACCTGCAGACCTGGCAGGCCTACGGCGGCTCGGGCTACCCGCACGAGAACAGCCGTGAGGCCCAGATCGCGATCGCGACGAAGGTCCGCGACGCCAACGGTGGCTACGGCTCCTGGCCGCACTGCTCGCAGCAGCTCGGTCTGCCGCAGTAGGGCTGTTTCGGCCTTCGGGCCATAGTCTGTACCCATGACCGACCGCACCCCGCCGCGCCTGTTGGGCCCGGCGGAGGTGCGGTCGCTCGCATCCGAGCTCGATCTGCGCCCGACCAAGCAGCGCGGTCAGAACTTCGTCATCGACGCCAACACCGTGCGCCGGATCGTGCGCGAGTCCGGCGTCGACGCCTCCGATGTCGTCGTGGAGGTCGGCCCCGGCCTGGGGTCGCTCACCCTCGCCATCCTCGAGACGGGCGCGAAGGTCACCGCGATCGAGATCGACGAGGTCCTGGCCGAGCGGCTGCCGCGGACCATCGAGGAGTACGCCCCTGACCAGGCCGACGCCTTCAGCCTGATCCGCGCCGACGCCCTCCGCGTCGACTCCGTCCCCGGCCCGCCGCCCACGGCCTTGGTCGCCAACCTGCCCTACAACGTCTCGGTCCCGGTCCTGCTGCACCTGATGTCCCTGCTGCCGTCGTTGCGCCACGGGCTGGTCATGGTGCAGGCCGAGGTCGCCGACCGGCTGGCCGCCAAGCCCGGCTCCAAGGTCTACGGCGTCCCGTCCGTCAAGGCTGCCTGGTACGCCGACGTACGCCGCGCCGGAGCGATCGGCCGCAACGTCTTCTGGCCGGCCCCCAACGTCGACTCCGGTCTCGTCTACTGGAGCCACCGCGAGCCGCCGTCGACGGCGGTCTCCCGCGAAGAGGTCTTCGCGGTCGTCGACGCCGCGTTCGCGCAGCGTCGCAAGGCGCTGCGCGGCGTACTCAAGCCGCTGGCCGGCTCCGCCGACGCGGCCGAGAAGGCGCTCGTCGCGGCCGGCATCGACCCGCTGGCGCGTGGGGAGTCGCTGACCATCGCGGACTTCGTACGCATCACCGAATCGCTCCAGAAGGTTCCCTCATGACGATCACCGTCCGTGCGGCCGCGAAGTTCAACCTGCACCTCGGCGTGGGCCCTGTCCGCGAGGACGGGTACCACCCGCTGGCGACCGTCTACCACGCGATCGGGCTCTATGACGACGTCACCGTGAGCGAGGCCGACGAGTGGCAGGTCGCGGTCACCGCTGAGGACCACATCGCGCTCGGGGAGGTCCCGACCGGCGACGACAACATCGTCGTGCGGGCCGGCAAGGCTCTCACCGCCCACCATGGCGTCGACAAGGCGGCGAGGATCGAGATCCACAAGGGCATCCCGGTCGCCGGCGGCCTCGCCGGCGGTTCGGCCGACGCCGCCGCGACGCTCGTCGCCCTCGACCGCCTGTGGTCGCTGGAGACCTCCGACGAGGATCTGCTGGCTCTGGCCGGGCAGCTGGGCTCCGACGTACCATTCGCGCTCATCGGCGCGACCGCCGTCGGCGGTGGCCGCGGCGAGATCGTCGAGCCGGTCACCGACAACGGCGCCTGGTGGTGGGTCGCGGTCGGCAACGAGCAGGGGCTCTCGACGCCGTCGGTCTACCGCGCGTTCGACGAGCACGCCGGTACCGAGATCGGCGACCCGCAGGTGCCCGAGCGCCTGCTCATGGCGCTGGAGAAGGGCGACCCCGACCTCCTCGCCGAGGCGCTCACCAACGACCTGCAGGCCCCGGCGCTCGCGCTGCGTCCCGACCTCGCCCATACCTTCGCCGACGGCGAGGAGGCCGGCGCACTGGCCGTCCAGCTCTCCGGTTCCGGCCCGACCATCCTGTTGCTCTGCCGCGACGCCGCCCATGCCCGCGAGGTCGCCGGAGCGATGCAGGCCAAGGACTACGACCGCGTCTGGACCGCCCCGGGCCCGGTCGCCGGCGCCCACGTGGTCACCTATTGACCCGACCCTGCCGAGACGTCAGCCGCGTCGGCCGAGACGTCAGGTAGGCAGGTCGAGACGTCAGCGCATGACGCCTCGACCGACCTAGCCGACGCCTCGGCCGACGTACGTGACGCCTCGGCCGAGGTCAGGCGGCGCTGGAGACGACCTCGTCGGAGATCGCGGCGGCGGCGCGGCGCAGGTGTCGGGTGATGCTGGCGGCGTTGAACCCGGCGGCGCTGCCGGAGACGGAGACGGCAGCGATCGCACGGCCTTCGATCATGATCGGGACCGCGGCGCAGACGATGCCGAGCTGGGCCTCCTCGCGGTCGAAGGCGATGCGCTCGCTGTTGGCGCGGCGGAGCTCGGCGAGGAACTTCGCCGGGTCGCCGTGCGAGTGGCGGGTGCGCCTCACCAGGCCCGACTCCAGCACGGCCGCGATGTGGTTGCGGTCGCTGAAGGAGAGGATCGCCTTGCCGAGGGCGGAGCAGGCTGCGGGCGCTCGCCCGCCGACGTACGTATCAGGCTGGATGCCACCGCGTCCGGTGATCTTCTCCAGGATGACGATGTCGGTGCCCTCGAGGATGGCGAGGTGGACGGTCTTGCCGGTGGCCACGTAGAGCTCGGCCAGATGCGGCATCGCCGTCTCGCGGATGCCCTGCGGGCGGCAGATCTGCACCGCGTTGCCGAGCTCGAAGAGGCGACGTCCGAGCACGTAGTGCCGGCCGGTGCGCTCCACGTATCCGCTCTGCTCGAGGTGACGCAGGAGGCGGAAGGCGGTCGACTTGGGTAGGCCCGCGGTGCGTGCGATCTCGCTGACACCGAGCTTCGGGCCGGCTCCGAGAAATGCCTCCAGGATCTGGAGGGCCTTCGTCGCAGACGGGGTCGCCGAGGAGGTCGTCCTCGGGGCGCCTTCATGGTCGTGCTGACTAGCCAGGGTGGGGATAGCAGAGACGCTCATGGGGGGATCTCCTTTACTGAGTCGAAGACACACCGCGATGGGGGGATCTGGTGGCCCCGACTCTCTGTGACAGCAGTCACTGTAACGATCGTTCCGGAGGTTGTGGCGGAAATGTTGGATAAATCTCATTCCTGACCTGCGGAAATAGATGACACAGCACCCATTTCGATGCGTTTTCGACCGTTAGCCTCGTAAACCCTCTGTGGGTCTACGGTAGTAGCTCAGTGGCTCATCTGTGCATGAATCGGCGTTGCCGTGACCAGTCGCGCCAGCAGGTCCGAGGTCGTGGCCGGTGGCATGTCGGCGCTGTCGAGCGCCTCGGCGAAGAGGAGTCCGTCTGCGATCACGAGCACTAGCGAGGCCATCTCCTCGGCATGCTCCGCCGCGTCGTCGCCGAGGGCTCCGCGGAACCAGCCGGCGAAGTCGGCGCGCGACTGGAGGCGTACGGCGAGGAAACGGTCGCGACCGGGCAGCGGCTCGGGGCGTTTGGGAAGCACCAGCATCAGGCCGATCCGCAGGAACGGCGGCAGCCGGCGGAGGCTGGCCACCAGCGGCTTCAGCATCCGGGGGAGCTCGGTCGACCAGTCGCAGTCGGCGCTCGGCGGCAGCCACGAGGACTGGGCGCTGCTCCAGGCGCGGTAGGAGTCGTCCACCGCGGCCGAGAACAGGTCGTCCTTGTTCGCGAAGTGCCAGTAGACCGAGGAGGCCGGCAGCTTCGCCGCGGCGCAGATCCGGCTGATCGAGGCGCCCTCGTAGCCGCTCTCCGCAGCGACCTCCAGCGCGGCCGCGACGAGCTTCTCGCGGCTGCTGCTCCTGCCCTCGAAGGTCGCCGGCGGCAGGTCCACGTCCTCCGGGACGGCCGCGGGGTCCTGCTTCCGAAGGTGGTCCGCGACCTCGGCCAGTCCGTCGGCGAGCCGCTGCCGGAGCGGGTCGAGCGCGGCGTACGCATCGGTCTGGACGTGGATGAAGAGGCCGTCGTGGGCGGCGAGGGTCAGCCGCGCGAGGGTCTCGATGTGGGCGGGCGGAAGGTCGACCGCCCCGGACCACCACAGCTCGAAGCCGGCCAGCGTCTGCGTGCGGATCTGGAGGAAGCGCTGACGGGGGCCGTCGCCGACCGTCGGTCCGGACTCGAGGGCGAGCATCAGGCCCATCCGCCACCAGTCGGCGTTGGCGTCGCGGGTGTCCGAGGTCGTACGCCGCAGGTTGGCCAGCAGCCCTTCGCGCAGGTCGCCCTTCCTGGGCGTCTCCTCCCATCGGGGCACGGCCCGGTGCCAGCGGGTGTAGCCGTGCTCGAGCGCGTCGGCGAGAAGCTGATCCTTGTTGGGGAAGTGCCAGTAGAGGGAGGACGGCGGGAGGCCGGTCGCGCGCCGGACCAGCGCCATCGTCGTGCCGACATAGCCGCGCTCGGCCGCCAGGCGGAGCGCTGCTTCGAGGATCATCTGACGCGAGCCGTGGGTGTGCTCGCGGAGCGTCTTCTCGACCATTGCACGCAGTCTAGGCAGGTCAGGGGCTCTTCGTCCGCTCGGTGTGCCACTGGATGGCCGCCGCGATGCAGGCCGCCTCACCGCCCTCGGGGACAATGGGAGGCGATATGGCGAACCTCCTCAACCTCGAGCACGTCTCCAAGGCCTACGGCATCCGGCCCCTCCTCGACGACGTCTCCCTCGGCATCAACGCCGGCGACCGGGTCGGCATCGTCGGCCGCAACGGTGACGGGAAGACGACGCTGCTGCAGGTGATGACCGGTCTGGAGGAGCCCGACTCCGGCCGGGTCTCGCGCCAGCGTGGCCTGCTCGTGGGGTTTCTGCACCAGGGTGACCAGCTCGTCGACTCCCACACCGTCCGCGAGGCGGTGCTCGGTGGCCGCTCGGACCACGAGTGGGCCGGGGTACCCGCGCTGCGCGAGATCGTCGAGCAGCTGCTGGCCGGGATCGATCTCGACCGGGCGGTGATGGGGCTGTCCGGTGGCGAGCGTCGTCGCTGTGCGCTGGCCGAGCTGCTGCTCGGGGAGCACGACCTGATCGTGCTCGACGAGCCCACCAACCACCTCGACGTCGAGGCCGTGGCCTGGCTCGCCTCCCACCTGGCCGCGCGCACCTCCGCACTCGTCGTGGTCACCCACGACCGCTGGTTCCTCGACGCCGTGTGCCAGTTCACCTGGGAGGTCCACGACGGCCAGGTCGACGCCTACGAGGGTGGCTATGCCGCCTTCGTGCTGGCGAAGGCCGAGAGGCAGCGCCAGGCGGCGGCCTCCGAGGTACGCCGCCAGAACCTGGTCCGCAAGGAGCTGGCCTGGCTGCGCCGCGGCGCCCCGGCGCGTACGTCCAAGCCGAAGTTCCGCATCGACGCCGCCAACCAGCTCATCGAGGACGTACCTCCGCCGCGCGACCGCTTCGAGCTGCAGAAGTTCGCCACGCAGCGGCTCGGCAAGGACGTCATCGACGTCGAGGACGTCGACCTCTACCGCGGTGAGCGGCAGCTGCTGTCGCACGCCACCTGGCGGATCGGTCCGGGCGACCGGATCGGCATCGTCGGCGTCAACGGCGCCGGCAAGACCTCGATGCTCTCCCTGTTGGACGGGTCCCTGGCGCCTGCGGCGGGGAAGGTACGCCACGGCCGCACCATCGCGCTCCAGCACCTGACCCAGCAGCTCGACGACCTCGACCCCGAGGCCCGGGTGCTGCCGACGGTGGAGTCGATCAGGCGGGTCACGAAGACGACCGACGGCCAGGAGCTCTCGGCGACCTCGATGCTCGAGCGCTTCGGCTTCACCGGCGACAAGCTGGTCACCCGCATCGGCGACCTCTCCGGTGGTGAGCGCCGCCGCTTCCAGCTGCTGCGTCTGCTCCTGACCGAGCCGAACGTCCTGCTGCTCGACGAGCCCACCAACGACCTCGACATCGAGACGCTCAACGTGCTCGAGGACTTCCTCGACGCCTGGCCCGGCACCCTGATCGTGGTCTCCCACGACCGCTACTTCCTCGAGCGCGTCACCGACTCCATCTGGGCGCTCCTGGGCGACGGCCAGATCTCGATGCTGCCGCGCGGTGTCGACGAGTATCTCGAGCGCCGCCTCCCGATCCCTGCCGAGGCGTCGGCCCCGCAGGCCGAGGCGTCGCTCGCGTCGGCCGAGACGTCACCGGCGGGCGCGGCGAAAGCGAAGCCCGGCTCGGCCGAGGAGCGAGCCGCGAAGAAGGTCATCGCTCGGATCGACAAGCAGCTCGAGCGGATCGGCGAGCAGCAGCAGAAGCTCGAGCTCGCGATGGCCGAGGCCGTCAACGACTACGCCCGCCTCGCCGAGCTCAGCGCCGAGCTGGACCAGCTCGCCGCCGAGAAGGACGACCTCGAGCTGGAGTGGCTCGAGGCGGCCGAGGTGCTTGAGTAGCCCCTTCGGGGAGTGCTGGTCGGCGGCTCGCGGCCTTGGTCAGGACGAGAAGGGGACCAGCAGCCGGCGCAGCAGATCGGTGAGCTGGCTCTGCTGGTCGGCGGAGAGGCCGTCGAGGAACTCCCGCTCGGCTGCGAGCAGGGCTTCGAAGGCGCTGTCGACGGTCGCCTTGCCGTCGGGGGTGAGGCGCACGAGCACGCCGCGGCGGTCCGCCGGGTCCGGCAGCCGCTCGACCAGGCCGCGCGAGGCGAGCCGGTCGACGCGGTTGGTCATGGTCCCGCTGGTCACCAGGGTCTCGCGCAGCAGCCGGCCGGGGGAGAGCTCGTAGGGGTCGCCGGCACGCCGCAGCGCGGCGAGCACGTCGAACTCCCAGGACTCGATCCCGGATCCGGAGAACGCGTCACGTCGAGCGAGGTCGAGGTGGCGCGAGAGGCGGGAGAGACGAGAGAAGATCTCCACAGGGCCCAGGTCGAGATCGGGCCGCTCGTGTGCCCAAGCCTCGCTCAGGTCGTCGACTTCGTCGCGCATGGCGTCGAGCGTAGCCCAAGTTCGCCTCATCGAGAATCTTGACATCGAGACAAGTCGGGAGGACGATCGGAATATCTTGACATCAAGAGAAATTGAGAGGACGTACGCCATGACCGCATGGGATCCCGAGCGCTATCTGACCTACTCCGATGAGCGAGGCCGCCCCTTCGGTGACCTGCTCCGCCGGGTCGCCGCGGACCAGCCGAAGTCGGTGGTCGACCTGGGCTGCGGTCCTGGCAACCTGACCGCCCTGGCGGCGGGACGCTGGCCGGGAGCGAGGGTCGTCGGCCTGGACTCCAGCTCTGCGATGATCGACAAGGCGCGCTCGACCGTCGACGGTGTCGACTTCGCGGTGGCGGACCTTCGCGACTGGGCCGACTCGGCGGCGCCGGGGTCTGTCGACGTACTCCTCTCCAACGCGACTCTGCAGTGGGTTCCCGGCCACCTGGAGCTGTTGCCGGCGCTCGCCCGTGCCGTGAGCGACGACGGCTGGTTCGCCTTCCAGGTCCCGGGCAACTTCGACGAGCCCAGTCACCGGCTCCGCGAGGAACTGGCGGCGGAGGAGCCGTACGCCGAGCATGCCGGCCACCTCGAGGCGCCCGGGTCGCACGATCCGGCCGACTACTACGACGTGCTCGTGAACGAGGGCTTCGCGGTCGATGCCTGGGAGACGACCTACCTGCACGTGCTGACCGGTGAGGATCCGGTCTTCACCTGGATCGCCGGAACGAGCCTGCGGCCCACCGCGGCCGCGCTGGAGAAGGCCGGGCTCTTCGAGCCGTTCGCCGAGGAGCTCAAGAACCGTCTGGCACAGGCCTATCCCGTACGAAATGATTCCGTAGGAAACAGTTTCGTCCTGCTCCCGTTCCGCCGCGTCTTCGTGGTCGCCCGCAGGCTGGCGGCATGATGCGCATCCACCACGTACAGGTCGGCATGCCCGCCGACCGCGAGGACGAGGCCAGGACGTTCTACGCCGACGGGCTCGGGCTGACCGAGGTGCCGAAGCCGGCCGAGCTGGCCAAGCGAGGGGGCGCCTGGTTCCGATCGCCGGGCGGCGCGGAGATCCATCTCGGGGTCGAGGATCCGCACCGGCCGCCGGTGAAGGCTCATCCCGCCCTGGCCGTCGAGACCGAGGCAGAGCTGGAGGCGCTGGGGGCGAAGCTCGCGCAGCTGGGCTTCGACGTCGACTGGAGCCAGCGCCACAACGCCGACGGGTTCCAGCGCTTCCACGTCCGTGATCCCTTCGGCAACCGCGTCGAGATCGTGTGGCCGACCGCCGTTTAGCACGAACTTCTGGTCCATGTAGGCGAAAACTGGAATCAAGCAAAAAGAACCGTAACGCCAACTGGTCTGGACCGTTGTCCCCCGGGGGATACAACAACGATGCCAGGAACGATGCCAGAAACGATGGAAGGCAAGACTTTGACTGACGACGTGACCGTCCCCCAGCCTCGGGACGCGGAGACGACGAGCGTGGTCAATCGAGTCCGCCGGGCTCAGGGCCAGCTCGGTGGCGTGCTCCGCATGATCGAAGACGGCCGCGAGCTCGCCGATGTGGTCGGCCAGCTCAAGGCAGTGACCCGCGCCCTCGACAAGGCAGCCTTCGCGCTGCTCTCCAACGAGCTGCGCCGTGCGCACGCCGACGGAGACCGCCCGGAGCAGATCGAGGAGCTCGAGAAGGTCTTCCTCTCCCTCTCCTGATCTCGGGCCAGGAGAGGGGAGGGGGTTACCCTCGGGTAACCTGACCGCCATGAGCCAGCTCTACGACCTCTGGAAGTCCTTCAACCGCGTGCCGGTTGTGGGCAAGCGAGCATTCTCGGTCGCATTCGCGAAGAAGGCGCCGTACTTCGGGTCCATCCACCCGCTGGTCAACCAGCTGCGGCCCAACTACGCCGAGGTCATCGTGCCCAACCGCAAGGGCAACCACAACCACATCGGGACCGTTCACGCCATCGCGCTGTGCAACGGTCTCGAGATGGCGATGGGTGCCCTTGCGGAGGTCACCATCCCGCGCGACAAGCGCTGGATCCCCAAGGGGATGACCGTCTCCTACACCGCGAAGGCGACCTCCGACATCACCTGCATCGCGGAGACCGACCAGGAGGACTGGGAGACCGCCGACGGCGACCTCGCCGTCCGCGTCAAGGGCATCCGGGAGGACGGCACTGTCGTCATCGAGGGCACCATCAACCTCTGGGTGACCCCGAAGAAGAAGTAGCAGCAGGTACGCAACGGCCCGCTGCCCCGAGGGGCAGCGGGCCGTTGCGTCTGTCCATGACCGCGTCAGGCGGCGCCACCCGGCATTCCGGCCGCCGTCGCGGTCTGCACGTCCGGGTCCTCTGCGGTGCCGACGGGGCCGGCGGTGTGAGCGACTCGCCGCGTACGGGCTTCGACGAAGTTGGCCACGAGACCGAGGATCGTGTTGATCGAGATGTAGATCAGCGCCACGACGATCGCCGCGGGGATCAGGTTGTCGTAGTTGCCCTCGATCTTGTTGATCTGGTTGAGCAGCTCGTCGTAGGCGAGGATGTAGCCGAGCGCGGTGTCCTTGAGGAGCACCACGAGCTGAGCGATGATCGCCGGCAGCATCGAGCGCACGGCCTGCGGCAGCAGGATCGTACGCATCACCTGGCCGGGCGAGAGCCCGATCGCGACACCGGCCTCCGACTGCCCCTTCGGCAGGGCGTTCACGCCGGCCCGGATCACCTCGGCCAGCACCGAGCCGTTGTAGAGCATGAGACCGAGGACGACCGCCCAGAAGACGCTGGTCTCGAGGCCGAGCATGCCGCTCTGGGCGAAGTAGATGAACATCATCAGCAGCAGCATCGGGATCGCCCGGAAGAACTCCACGACCACGGCACTGGGGACGCTGATGAGCCGGCTCTGCGAGAGGCGGCCGACTGCGAAGACGAACCCGAACGCGAGCGCGAGCACGGCACCGGCCGCGAAGGCGCTCAGCGTGCCCAGGAGACCGGGGATGAGGAAGTTCTCCCAGACCGGCGCCTCGAGGAATGGCTTCCACTTGTCGGCGGCCCACTGGCCGGTCTCGTCGAACTTGGAGTAGACGATCCAGGCCACCCAGGCCAGGACCACGAGGGCGAAGGCCGAGTAGACCCAGTTGAGCGCCTTGCCGCGCGGGCCGGGGGTGTCGTACAGAACTGAGGCGCTCATTATCGGATCACCGCGAATCGCTTGGCGGCCCAGCCGGCGACGAAGCCGATGGGCAGGGTCAGGATCATGAAGCCGACCGCGAAGATGATGAAGATCAGCAGGATCTGGTCGGAGTTGCGCTCCATCAGCGACTTCATCTGCCCCGAGGCCTCGTTGACCATGGTGGCGGTGGTGACGCCGATGGTGACGGCGACCGTCGTGTTCTTGGTCATCGCGATCAGGACGCTCGCGAGCGGGTTGATCACCGACCGCAGCGCCTGGGGCAGCACGATCAGGCGGAGGTTCTGGGTGAAGGTCAGCCCGATCGCACGGGCCGCCTCGGCCTGTCCGAGCGGCACCGTGTTGATGCCTGAACGGAGCACCTCACACACGAACGTCGAGGTGTAGACGCTGAGCGCCAGGACTGCCAGCCAGAAGTTGTTCCGGTAGAGCAGTTCCTTGTCGAAGCTGACGCCGAGCTGGTAGCTCAGTCCGAAGAGCGTGAAGAACATGACCAGGGTCAGCGGAGTGTTGCGGAACGTGTAGACGACGGCCGAGCCGATCCAGCGCAGCACGGGAACCGGTGAGACCCGGAACGTTGCGAGCACCACGCCGAGCAGCAGCGAGAAGATGCCGCTGAAGATGGCGAGTCTCAAGGTCAGCCCGAACGAGGTCAGGATGACTGACCCGCTCTCGGAGATGAGGTCCATTGGTCCTTCCAAATTTCTTGCGCTGGACGTGCCGACGGGGCAGGGGAGCGGACTCCCCTGCCCCGTGGGTCACTCAGTAGCGGTCGACCGCCGGCGGCTCCGGCAGCTCGTAGCCGGACTCACCGAGGTTGTCGTTGAACGCCTTCTCCCAGGCGCCGTCCTCGAAGGACTGCTCGATCAGGTCGTTGATCTTGTCGCGGTCCTTGCTGCCCTTGGGCAGACCGACGCCGTAGTTCTCCTCCGAGAACGGGGCGCCGACGATCTTGAACTTGCCCGGGTCCTGCTGGGCGTAGCCCGCGAGGATGATGTCGTCGGTGGTCATCGCGTCGAGCTGGCCGCCCTCGATCGCGGTGACGCACTTGCTGTAGGTGTCGAACTCCTGCAGCTGGACGCCCTTGGCGTACTCGTCCTTGACCTTCTGGGCCGAGGTCGAGCCGGTCACCGAGCAGAGCTTCTTGCCGTCGAGCGTGTCGGGGCCGGTGATGTCGGTGTTGTCGGCGGCGACCAGGAGGTCCTGACCGGCGATGTAGTACGGACCGGCGAAGTCGACCTCGGCCTTGCGCTCGTCGGTGATCGAGTAGGTCGCCAGGATCATGTCGACGGTGCCGTCCTTGAGGAAGGTCTCGCGGTTGGCGGAGACGGCCTCGACGAACTCGATCTGGTCGCCCTCGTAGCCGAGGCCCTCGGCGATGTAGGTCGCCATGTCGACGTCGAAGCCCGAGTAGGAGCCGTCGGCCTCCTTGAAGCCGAGACCCGGCTGGTCGAACTTGATGCCGATCTTGATCTTGTCGCCGCCGGCGTCGGAGCCGGTGTCGTCGCTGCCGCCACAGGCAGCGAGCGAGCCGGCGAGCGCAAGGGCGCCCACGACCGCGGCGATCTTCTTGAACTTCATCGAATCCACCTTCTGGGATATGAGTGTTGGTGCATTGCAGGGTTCGCGAGCTCAGCGGCTCACCCGAGACGTACGTTCAGTGTTTGAGGATCTTGCCGAGGAAGTCCTTGGCGCGCTCGGACTGCGGGTTGTCGAAGAACTCGGCAGGGGTGTTCGACTCGACGATCTGGCCGTCGGCCATGAAGACGACGCGGTCGGCGGCGACGCGGGCGAAGCCCATCTCGTGGGTGACCACGATCATCGTCATGCCCTCCTTGGCGAGGCTGACCATGACGTCGAGCACCTCCTTGACCATCTCCGGGTCGAGGGCGGAGGTCGGCTCGTCGAAGAGCATCACCTGCGGCTTCATCGCCAGCGCCCGGGCGATCGCGACGCGCTGCTGCTGGCCTCCGGAGAGCTGCGCCGGATACTTCGCGGCCTGGGCGCCGACGCCCACGCGGTCGAGCAGCTTCTTCGCCTCGGCCTCGGCGTCGGCCTTCTTGAGCTTGCGCACCTTCATCGGGCCGAGCGTGACGTTCTGCAGGATCGTCTTGTGGGCGAAGAGGTTGAAGCTCTGGAAGACCATCCCGACCTCGGCGCGCAGCTTGGCCAGGCCCTTGCCCTCCGCGGGGAGCTCCTTGCCGTCGAGCGTGATCGTGCCCGAATCGATCGTCTCCAGCCGGTTGATCGTGCGGCAGAGGGTCGACTTCCCGGAGCCCGAGGGCCCGATCACCACGACGACCTCGCCACGCTTGATCTCCAGGTTGATGTCCTGGAGCACGTGCAGGTCGCCGTAGTGCTTGTCGACATGGTCGAGCACCACCAGGGCGTCTCCCGAAGGTGCGCTGGTGGGATCTGTGTCAAGCACGGTCATGCCGCAGACCTAACCACATCCTGCATTGCACATCCATGACTTGGTCCCCGGTATCGGTTACAAGCAGATAACCAACAAGATTCAGTACGCCGGGCCGCCACCGCCGTCCGCGCTGGATTCCTCCGCGCGGCCCCTGCGGTCGTACGCTTGAAGGCGCTATGACTACGTCGATCGCCTCTGGCTCCGCTTCGGCGGTGCGCACCTACGAAGTCCGCACCTACGGGTGCCAGATGAACGTCCACGACTCCGAGCGCCTCTCCGGGCTGCTCGAGGATGCGGGCTACCTCAAGGCGAGCGCGGGCACGCAGGCCGACGTGGTCGTCTTCAACACCTGCGCGGTCCGGGAGAACGCCGACAACAAGCTCTACGGCAACCTCTCCCACCTGGCCCCGATCAAGGAGGCCAACCCCGACCTCCAGATCGCCGTCGGCGGCTGCCTCGCGCAGAAGGACCGGGCGACGATCACCGAGAAGGCGCCGTACGTCGACGTGGTGTTCGGGACGCACAACATCGGCTCGCTCCCGGTGCTGCTCGAGCGCGCCCGGGTGCAGGAGGAGGCCCAGGTCGAGATCCTGGAGTCCCTCGAGGTCTTCCCGTCCACGCTGCCGACCAAGCGCGAGTCGGCCTACGCCGCCTGGGTGTCGGTCAGCGTCGGCTGCAACAACACCTGCACCTTCTGCATCGTGCCCTCGCTGAGGGGCAAGGAGAAGGACCGGCGACCGGGCGAGATCCTCGCCGAGATCGAGGCGCTGGTCGCCGAGGGTGTCACCGAGGTGACGCTGCTGGGCCAGAACGTCAACGCCTACGGCGTGGAGTTCGGCGACCGGCAGGCCTTCTCGAAGCTGCTGCGGGCCTGTGGCGAGATCGAGGGGCTGGAGCGCGTCCGGTTCACGTCGCCGCACCCCGCCGAGTTCACCGACGACGTCATCGAGGCGATGGCCGAGACCCCCAACGTGATGCCCTCGCTGCACATGCCGCTGCAGTCCGGCTCCGACCGTGTGCTGAAGGCGATGCGGCGCTCCTACCGGTCGACCAAGTTCCTCGGCATCATCGAGCGCGTCCGCGCGGCGATCCCGCACGCGGCGATCACCACCGACATCATCGTCGGCTTCCCCGGCGAGACCGAGGAGGACTTCCAGGCCACCCTCGACGTGGTGCGCGAGTCGCGGTTCGCGAGCGCCTTCACCTTCCAGTACTCCAAGCGCCCCGGCACCCCTGCCGCCGACCTCCCCGACCAGATCTCGCCCGAGGTCGTCAAGGACCGCTACGGCCGGCTCGTCGACCTCGTCAACGAGATCGCCTACGAGGAGAACAAGAAGAACGTCGGACGTACGCTCGAGCTGATGGTCGCCGAGGGAGAGGGCCGCAAGGACGCCGAGACCCACCGCCTCTCCGGTCGTGCTCCTGACAACCGACTGGTGCACTTCAACGTGGCCGGTGCCGAGGGCGTACGTCCCGGCGACATGGTGAAGGTCGAGATCACCTACGCGGCTCCGCACCACCTGGTGGCCGACAACCCGGTGCTCGAGGTGCGTCGCACCCGTTCCGGCGACGCCTGGGAGGCGCGCCAGGGCCGGACCGAGCCCGAGGGGCGTTCGGTGGGACTGGGTATGCCGTCGGTCGGCGTGCCCGCTCCGCTGCCGGCCGCACCGGCCTGCGGCTGATCGTTCGGCGTTCCGCCGCCCCAACAGCAAATTCTCCGTAGAGCGGTTCCCCTTGGGGTATTTCTGCCCTAGCCTGAGGCAACTTGTCTCAGGAAGGGATACCCATGTCGATTCCCAAGCTGGCCGGCAGAGCAGCGGCGATGGGCGCGCTCGGAGTGCTCGTGGCATCAGGTCTGGCGGCCGCGGCTCCCGCGACTGCGATGCAGGCGGAGGCAGGAGGCGGCGCCTGCTTCGACCCGCACGAGGTCGGAGCGGCTCGTGTCGCCGAAGGCACCAAGCAGGTCCGCGACACGAACCATCTGAGCGCGAAGCAGGCCGACGCCAAGGAGAAGGCGCTCTCCAGCGCGCTGGCCGCGCATGGGAAGAAGGGCGGCAGCGCCAACCTCGGCCCGACGACCATCCCGACCTACATCCACGTCATCCAGGAGGACGCCACCACCGGTGTCGTCCCGCAGGCGAACATCGACGCGCAGATCGACGTGCTCAACGCGGCGTACGCCGGCACGCCGTTCTCGTTCCAGGTGGCCGGCCAGGAGACCACGATCAACCCGGCCTGGTACCCGATCATCTCCGGCTCGGCCGGGGAGCGGGAGATGAAGTCGACGCTGCGCCAGGGCGGCGACAACGCGCTCAACGTCTACATCGGCGAGATCGACGACGGCCTGCTCGGGTGGGCGACCTTCCCGACCAAGAACATCGGGTCGCAGGACGGTGTGGTCATCCTCGGCGAGTCGCTCCCGGGCGGTGACGCGGCGCCGTACGACGAGGGCGACACCGCCACCCACGAGGTCGGCCACTGGCTGCACCTCTACCACACCTTCCAGGGTGGCTGTCGCGGCAAGGGCGACCAGGTCGCCGACACCCCGGCCGAGGCGGCGCCCGCCTTCGGCTGCCCGGAGGGTTCCGACACCTGCACGGCCCCGGGCCTCGACCCGATCCACAACTTCATGGACTACACCGAGGACGCGTGCATGGACGAGTTCACGCCGGGACAGGTGCAGCGCATGATCGACGGGTGGGTGGCGTACCGCGCCTGATCGCTGCTCGACGATCTCCGTACAAAGCGCCGAGCGCCGGGTCCCTCGCGGGCCCGGCGCTCGATCCTTGTGCGATCAGCAGAGCTGGATCAGAACTGCGACTGCTCCTGCTCGCCGCCGAAGCCACCCTCGCTGGAGCCCTCGTCGGAGCCGTAGGAGGAGCCCTCGGACTGCTCCTGGCCGCCGCCGAAGCCGCCCTCGCTGGACTGCTCGCCGTACGAACCGCCCTCGCTCTGGCCACCCTCGGAGCCGTAGGAGGAGCCCTCGGACTGCTCCTGGCCGCCGTAGCCACCCTCGCTCGAGCCCTCGGACTGCTCGCCGCCGCCGTAGGAGCTGCCCTCGTCGGACTGCTCGCCGTAGGAGCCGCCTTCGCTCTGGCCGCCCTCCTGGCCGCCGAAGCCGCCCTCGTCGGACTGCCCGCCGTAGGAGGAGCCCTCGTTGGACTCCTGGCCGCCGAAGCCGCCCTCCTGGCCGTAGTTCTGCTGCTCGTCGCTGTTGCCGTAGTTCTCAGACATATTGGTCCACACTTCCGAGTAGTTGTGTTCGGACCGGCTTCGGAACATGCATCGCACGTCCGCCCCCCGGCTGCCCCATTCGGTGAGACACGCGAATGAGACGCTCTCGACCGTTCCATGTGACGGCACCGATGGCAACAGCTCCGTAACAGTGTTTCGGAAAAAGCCACGCAAAATGTCGACGGGGTGTAATGCCCGCGAAACGCGAGGCGGGGAGCAACCCGGTATGGATTGCTCCCCGCCTCGATGCGTGGGTGGGCTCAGTTGCCGTCCAGCTTCTCCGCCTCGTTCTTCGCGGTCTCGACGCCCTGGTCGATCTGGTCGCTGAACTTGCCACCGGTCTTCTCGTCGGCGAACTCGCCGGCCTTGTCCAGGCCCTCGCCGACCTTGTCGGCACCGACCTTGTCGACGCCCTGCCCGATGAGATCCTTCGCCTTGTCCAAGAAGCTCATTGCTTCCCCCCTCTTGTTCGGTGGCTCCCCGTATGAGCCAACTAGCCGCCAGACTAACCACATGGAGTACGACAGCAACAGGGGGACACGCGACGCGGATAGCTCGTACGAGCTACCCGGGTTGGGATCTTCTCCTCGGTCCAGCACCCCGATCGTGGCCGTCGTGGGTGCCACCGCGGCGGGCAAGACGTCACTCTCCCTGGACCTCGCCGAGACCCTCGGCGGAGAGATCATCAACACCGATGCGATGCAGGTCTACCGCGGCATGGACATCGGGACCGCGAAGCTCCCGGTCGCCGAGCGGCGCGGGATCCCGCACCATCTGCTGGATCTCCTCGACATCGCCGAGCCGGCCTCCGTGGCCGACTTCCAACGGTTGGCGCGCGAGCGGATCGCGACGCTCCGCGAGGCCGGGAAGACGCCCGTGCTGGTCGGCGGAAGCGCCCTCTACACCCGAGCCATCCTGGACCGGTTCGAGTTCCCCGGGACCTCGACCGAGGTGCGGGAGCGCCTGGAGAAGGAGCTCGAAACCGCAGGTGAGAAGGCACTTCACGACCGGCTGCGAGCCCTGGACCCGGTGGCGGCCGAGCGGATCGAGGTCGACAACGGTCGTCGTGTCGTACGCGCCCTGGAGGTCATCGAGCTGACCGGTGAGCCGTTCAGCGCCCGGCTGCCCGAGCAGGTCTACGAGGACCCGGCCTCCATCCAGATCGGCGTCGACATCTCCCGCGAAGCCCTGGACGTACGCATCCGGCAGCGAGTCGCGGAGATGTTCGAGGCCGGGTTCGTCGACGAGGTCGCCCGGCTCCTGGAGGCCGGTCTGGGAGGGTCGCGGACCGCGGCGAAGGCCATCGGCTACAACGAGGTCGCCGCGTACCTCGCCCAGGAGCTGAGCCTGGAGGAGGCCATGGAGCGGACCGCCATCAGGACCCGGCAGTTCGCACGGCGTCAGGACGCCTGGTTTCGCAAGGATCCGCGGGTCGTGTGGGTCTCGTATGACGATCCGTCCCGTGTCGAGAAGGCCGTCGCGGCCGTGCGGAGGGTGATGATGTGAGCGAGCAGGTGCGCGACCGACTGCGGGAGCTGCTGGACGCGGTGCTCGACGGCGCCGACGACGGGCAGCCGCGCACGCTGGCACAGATGGCGGGGGACGCCTACACCTCGCCCTACCACTTCAACCGGCTCCTCTCCCGGGGCGCGGGGGAGCCGCCGGTCGCGATGCGACGGCGGGTGATGCTGGAGCGGGCCGCGTGGCAGCTGCAGCACGGCGGCACCGTGACCGACGCCGCCTGGGCCGCCGGCTACGAGTCGGTCGAGGGGTTCTCGCGGGCCTACGCGAAGGCGTTCGGGCACCCGCCTAGCACGGCCGCCGTCAGCCACTGGCTGCCCGCACCGAACGGGATCCACTTCCACCCGCCCGAGTCGCTGTGGGTCGACTCCCAGGAGCGGGTGCTCGCGCCGCTGACCGAGCAGCTGGTGATGCACGACGTCGACGACACCCGGGCGCTGCTCGATCTGACCAAGGGCCTGCCCGAGGAGGTGCTCGTCGGGGTGCGGCTGCCGGGCCACGAGGTGCTGCCGTGGGACGGACCGGAGGAGTCCCTCCTCCAGGTCCTGGAGGCGACGGTGTGGGCCAAGGAGTGCTGGGTGGCCTCCATCGAGGGGCTCTCGATGCCCGTCCGGCGCCATTCCGGCGACGTCGCCGCCCTGATCGAGCGTCACGAGTCGGTGGCGGCACGCTGGCTCGCGGTCGTCCGCGACATCGAGCGGCGCGGGGCCTGGGAGGACCGGCTCGTGGACGCCCTGTGCGAGCCGCCGGAGAGCTTCCAGATGGGGTCCGTGGTCGCCCACGTCCTGACGTACGCGGCCCACCGGCGCCTGCTGGCCCGGATGATGCTCCGGATGGCCGGTGTCGAGGTCGACCGGGGTGACCCGATCGACTGGCTGCGGGCTCGCCGCGGCGAGGTGCCGCCTCGTACCCTGGGGCAGTGACCCCTACCTGGACTGAGATCAGCACGCTCGAGGAGCTCGTCGACGTGGTCGGCACGCCGCACGAGCGCGCGGTGACCAAGGGGCGCCCGGCGCTCCTCGACATCGACCGGGAGTGGCTCGCCGCGACGCCGTTCTGCGTGCTCGCGACCTCCGACGCCGACGGCAACTGCGACGCCTCGCCCAAGGGGGACCCGGCCGGCTCGCTGGTGCACGTCATCGACGACACGACGATCGCGATCGCGGAGCGACCGGGCAACAAGCGGGTCGACGGCTACCGCAACGTGCTCTCGAACCCGCACGTCGGGCTCAACTTCCTGATCCCGGGCCGGGGCGACACGCTGCGGATCAACGGCCGCGCCCGGCTGGTCTCGGACGCGCCGTTCTTCGACGAGATGGCCGTGAAGGGCAAGCGGCCGATCCTCGCCCTGGTCGTCGAGATCGACGACATCTTCTTCCACTGCGCCAAGGCGTTCCTGCGCTCGGGCCTGTGGGACCCGGAGACCTGGAACCCCGACCATCTCCCCAAGCGCGCGGTCATCGCCAAGCAGGTCGAGAACGACCCGCGCACGCTGGCGGAGATGGAGGACTACTACCGCACCGACGTCTACTCGAAGTACCTCTACTGATGACCTACGCATACCTGAAGGGCCACGGCACGGAGAACGACTTCGTGCTGCTGCCGGACCTCGACGGGTCGGTGCACGGCTCGCTCTCCGACGAGGAGATGGCCGCGCGGGTCCGGGCGCTGTGCGACCGCCGGGCCGGCATCGGCGGTGACGGGATCCTGCGGGTGATCCGCACCGCCGCCTACACCGGCGCGGACCGGCCGGCGAGCGACGCCGAGTGGTTCATGGACTACCGCAACGCCGACGGCACCCTGGCCGAGATGTGCGGCAACGGCACCCGGGTCTTCGCGGAATACCTGCGCTCGGCCGGGCTTGCCGGTGACGAGGTCACCTTCGCCACGCGCGCCGGCGACAAGACCCTGCGCGCGGAGGGGGACGTCTGGACCGCCGACCTGGGTTCGCCGAAGCTGCTCGGGTCGACCCAGGTCACCGTCGCCCACCACTTCTGGTCGGCCTGCAACGTCGACGTGGGCAACCCGCACGCCGCCGCCGAGGTCGAGTCGATCGATCCCCACGGCCCCGTCGGTGACCTCTACGACTCCCCGGTCTTCGACGAGACCGTCTATCCGCACGGGGTCAACGTCGAGTTCTTCGTACGCGTCGCCGAGCGTCACCTCGCCATGCGGGTCTACGAGCGCGGCGCGGGCGAGACCCGCTCCTGCGGCACCGGAGCCTGCGCGGTGATGGTCGCGGCGGCCGAGGCCGACGGTCTCGCCATCGCGCGCGATGCAGATGTGACGTACCGGGTGGACGTGCCGGGCGGCACGCTCCATGTCACCTGGACGACCGACGACCGCGTTCTGCTCACCGGACCGGCGATCCTGGTCGCTGAGGGTACGACGTCGCTCTGACCGCGAGACGGTTAACGGATATTCACCACCGTGAGGGTGGTCACGTCTAGGGTGCTGCCCATGGAGTTGACTGACAGCACAGCGATCGTGACCGGAGCGGCCAGCGGGATCGGGGCGGCGACGGCCCGGGCACTGGCGGCCAAGGGTGCGACGGTCATCGTCGCGGACATGCAGAAGGACAAGGGCGAGGCCCTGGCGGAGGAGATCAAGGGGCTGTTCGTGCCCGTTGACGTCACCGACACCGACCAGATCACCAACGCCGTGGAGAGGGCCGTGGAGATCGCGCCGCTGATGGCGGTGGTCAACTCGGCCGGGATCGGGTGGGCGCAGCGCACCATCGGGCGTGACGGTCAGATCGGGTCGGCGCACGACCTGGACGCGTACAAGAAGGTCATCGCGATCAACCTGATCGGCACCTTCGACATGTGCCGCCAGGCGGCGACCTACATCAGCCGCAACGAGCCCGACGCCAACGGGCAGCGCGGCGCGATCGTCAACCTGGCCAGCGTGGCCGCCTTCGACGGCCAGATCGGGCAGGTGTCCTACTCGTCGTCCAAGGGCGGCGTCGTCGGGCTCACCCTCCCGCTCGCGCGCGACCTCGCCGCGGTCGGCATCCGGGTCAACACCGTCGCCCCGGGTCTGATCGACACCCCGATCTACGGCGAGGGCCCGGAGTCCGAGGCGTTCAAGGCCAAGCTCGGCGAGAGCGTGCTGTTCCCGCACCGCCTCGGCGTGCCCGAGGAGCTGGCGAGCATGGTCGTGGAGTGCCTGACCAACGACTACATGAACGGCGAGACGATCCGGGTCGACGGCGGCATCCGGATGCCACCGAAGTGACCGGACGCAACTGGTAACAGGACGCAGGTAGTACCCCGACGGCTGGCGCACCGCTAATGTGTGCGCCAGCCGCGGGCAGTTCAGACCGCTCCGCGGACGTCGGAGCTAGGGGAGTTCGCATGTCCGATAAGGCGGACACCAGTACGTCGAAGGCGCTCGCGATCATCGAGCCCGAGGAGCCCACCGGGCCGACCGAGCCCGCGCAGCAGCCCCGGTTCAGGCGGGAGACGATCGGCGTGATCGCCGGTGCGGCCGGTGTCCTGGCGCTGTGCCTGCTCGCCACCGCGCTGGTCGCCGAGGGCAAGTCTGGCTCGAGCAGCGACCGGACCTGCCTGGGACCGCAGATGACGGTCGCGGTGGCTCCCGAGGCGGCGACCGTGGTCGGCAACATCCTCGAGGACGCCGGCTGCGGCCAGATCGAGGTCGAGTCGGCCAAGGCCGACCAGGTCCTCCAGCCGATGGCGCTCGGCGGCGAGCTGCCCGACGTGTGGATCCCCGACTCCTCGCTCTGGCTCGACCGGATCACGCCTGCGACCGAGCCGGTGACGCTGCGGGCCTCGATGGCCTCCTCGCCGGTCGTGCTCGTCTCCGGCGACGGGCTCACCCGCACCTCCTACGCCGAGGCGTTCGCCGAGGACGACCTGCTGATGGGCGATCCCCAGCGGATGATGAGCGCGCTCGGCACGGTGGTCGCCAGCCAGGCGAAGCCGGCGAGAGAGGCCAGGCTGGAGGCGTACGGCGAGCGGATCGCCTCCGGCGACGAGGCTGCCGCCCCGACTGACTCGGGGCGCCTGGCCGAGCTGCAGACCGTCATGAGCGGGGTGACGGCGACCAGTGAGCAGCAGTGGTCGACGTACGCGCCGATGCTGAAGGCCGCCGCGCCCAAGGAGGGCACGGTCGTCCTCGACTACCCGGTCCTGATCACGGCCGACTCGTCGCGGCGCAACACGATCGCCGAGTCGATCACCAGCCTCGCCCGCGTGCTCGACAGCGGCGCCGCCGACACCGCGCTGACCCAGGCCGGGTTCCGCACCGCGGGCGCCGGCAAGCCGTCGCCCAACGTCGGTGCCTACACCCGGGTCGACGCGGCCAGCGTGACCAGCGCCGCCGCCGCGTGGAACGCCAAGCTGCGGCCGACGCGGACGATCGCGGTCGTCGACGTCTCCGGGTCGATGGCCTGGCCGGCCGGTTCCGGCGCGACGACGCGGCTGCAGCTCACCCAGGCGGCGGCCTCGGAGGCCGTCGACCTCCTTCCGGGAGGCGCCGCGGTCGGGCTGTGGGCCTTCTCGGAGAAGAGCGCGGGCATGCTCGATGAGGACCACACCGTGCTCGTCCCGACCCGTCAGCTGGCCACGAAGGATCAGCGCGCCCAGCTGACCGAGGCGATCGCCGGTCTCACCGCGCGCACCGGTGGTGGCACCGCCCTGCACGACACCGCGCTCGCGGCCTACCAGGCTGCCGTCGCCGCCTACGACCCGCTCGCCTCCAACACCGTCCTGCTCTTCACCGACGGCACCAACGACGACCCCGACTCGATGGACCTGGACGAGCTCGTACGCCAGCTGGAGGCTGCCTCCGACCCGCGCCGGCCGGTCCGCGTCCTGGGCATCGGGATCACCGCCGACGCCGATCTGGGCGCGCTGCAGGCGATCGCCGATGCGACGGGTGGAGCTGCGTACGTCGCGGAGCGTCCGGAGGACGTCGGAACCGTGCTGCGGGAGGCGCTCGCGCAGCGCTGAGGCCCGCTTCTGGATAAGCATTGTCCCCCGGGTGGTGTGGCGCCGTACCCTTGTTGGTATATGACGAACAACGCACACGATTTTTCACTCGCTGACGAGCTCGAGGCCACCGAGGACTGGGACGCGCTCGACGACAGCTTCGAGAGTGGTTACGCCGACGAGGATCCCGAGGACACGGATCCGACCGTCGGTGCGATGGAGCTCGCCGAGCGGCACGCGCTCAAGCGCGTCGCCAGCCTGCGCACCGAGCTCGAGGACATCACCGAGGTCGAGTATCGGCAGCTGCGCCTGGAGCGCGTGGTGCTCGTCGGCGTGTGGGCCGGCGGCACCCAGACCGACGCCGAGAACTCCCTCGCCGAGCTCGCGCTGCTGGCCGAGACGGCCGGTTCCGAGGTGCTCGAGGCGATCTACCAGCGCCGCCAGGCTCCGGACCCCGCGACCTACATCGGACGCGGCAAGGTCGAGGCCCTCAAGGAGATCGTCGCCGCGACCGGCGCCGACACCGTGATCGCCGACGGCGAGCTGGCCCCTTCGCAGCTGCGAAACCTGGAGGACCGCACCGGGGTCAAGGTCGTCGACCGGACCGCGCTGATCCTCGACATCTTCGCCCAGCACGCGAAGTCGCGTGAGGGCCAGGCGCAGGTGGAGCTCGCCCAGCTCAACTACATGAAGCAGCGGCTTCGTGGTTGGGGTGGCAACCTGTCCCGCCAGGCCGGTGGCCGGGTCGCCGGTGGTGCCGGTATCGGTGGCCGTGGTCCCGGTGAGACCAAGATCGAGACCGACCGTCGCCGGATCAACACCAAGATCGCCAAGCTCAACCGTGAGCTGAAGGCGATGAAGGGCACGCGCGACACCAAGCGCGCCGACCGCAAGCGCCACCAGATCCCCGCGGTGGCGATCGCCGGCTACACCAACGCCGGCAAGTCGTCCCTGCTCAACCGGCTGACCGGTGCCGGGGTGCTCGTCGAGGACGCCCTCTTCGCGACCCTGGACCCGACCACGCGGCGTACGACCACCGAGGACGGGCGGGTCTACACGATGTCCGACACCGTCGGCTTCGTCCGCCACCTGCCCCACCAGCTCGTCGAGGCCTTTCGCTCGACCCTGGAGGAGGTCGCCGACGCCGACCTGGTCGTGCACGTGGTCGACGGCTCCCACCCCGACCCCGAGGGCCAGCTGGCCGCGGTGCGCGAGGTGTTCGCCGAGATCGGTGCCGGCGACGTGCCGGAGCTGGTCGTGATCAACAAGGCCGATATCGCCGACCCGCTGGTGATCAGCCGGCTGCTCCGTGCCGAGCCGCACTCGGTCGCGGTGTCGGCCAAGACCGGTGAGGGCATCGACGCGGCGATCAAGGCCGTCGAGAACGACCTGCCGCGACCGGGCGTCGAGTTCTCCGCGCTGGTTCCCTACGAGCGCGGTGACCTGGTCAACCGGATCCACCAGCACGGTGAGATCGACCACCTCGAGCACACGGCCGAGGGCACCGTCGTCAAGGGCCGCGCCAACGCGGACCTGGCGGGGGAGCTGGCGGCGTACACGAACTGAGCGAGGCCGAGCGGCGAGCTTGCTCGTCCGTTCGCGCCGAGCGAGGGAGTAAGCGCGCGGAGCGCGCACCCTGCCTGATCCGGGGTCGGCTTCGGCGTTTCGACACAGGCGATGCCACGCTCGTCCCTCACACTTGGGGACGGTCGGTCGAGGGAGAGGTCACGGATGCGCACAGAGGTACACCACGCGGCGCGCGCCACGGTCGTGAGCGCGCTGGCCGGTGCTGTCCTCGTGGCGACGCTGGCGGGCTGTGCCAGCGAGGGCGACGGTGTGCTTCCGGGGCAGGAGGGGAGCCACGGGACCGAGGTGACCCAGGACCTGTGCACCCGGCTGGCCGCCGAGTCCGTGACCCGCGCCTCGGTGGTGACCGGGGCCGGCGAGCGGGTCGTCGTGATCGGCGACTCCTGGGCCTCCGGTTTCGGTCTGGACGACCCCGGTCTGTCGTGGCCTCGCTATCTCGACGGTGAGGTGCGGGTCTCCGGCTTCGGCGGCACCGGCTACGCGCCCGGCTCGATGGAGACGTGCGGTCCGATCTCCTTCCCCGAGCGGGTTCCGGACGTGATCGCGCAAGGCGCCGACCTGGTCGTGCTCGAGGGCGGCATCAACGACTCCAAGAGCGACATCGACGACGTCGAGAAGGGCTTCCGGGCCACGCTGGACGAGCTCAAGGGCTACGAGGTCATCGTGCTCAGTGCGCCCAGGGTGAACTCCCGGGCCAAGGCGATCAAGGTCGTCAACAAGATGATGCGGCGGGTCTCTGCCGAGTACGGGGTGACGTACATCAACGTCTTCGACCTCGAGCTGCCGATGCTCGAGGACAACACCCATCTGACGGTCGCGGGCCACATGCAGTTCGGGGAGATCGTCGCCCGCCGGATCGCGGAGAGCCGATCGGAGACTGTCCCCGCCCACGGCTAAGGTTGCCCGAGTGACCGCAACCGAGATCGCCTCCCAGACGCCCGTACGTGAAGCCCTGGCGGATGCGGTCGCGACCCTCGGCGGGGCCACCCGCGAGGGCCAGGTGAAGATGGCCGATGCGGTCGCGCAGGCCCTGGCCGACGAGGAGCACCTCCTCGTCGAGGCCGGCACCGGCACCGGGAAGTCGCTGGCCTACCTGGTCCCGTCGCTGCTCCACGACAGCCGGGTCGTGGTCGCCACCGCCACCCTGGCGCTGCAGCACCAGCTCGTCGAGCGCGACCTGCCGCGCCTGGTCAAAGCGATCGGCTCGCGCCCCGGCGTGGACGCCTCCTACGCCGTCCTCAAGGGCCGCTCCAACTACGCCTGCCTCCACCGCGTCCGCGAGGGTGCGCCCGACGACCAGGGCACCCTGGTCGACGTTCCGCTGGGCCCGATGGCCGAGAAGGTCCTCGAGCTGCGCAGCTGGGCGGAGAAGGAGGCGGAGAAGGGCGGCAGCGGCGAGCGTGACTCCGCGCCCCGCCACACCGACCGCGAGTGGCGGCAGGTCTCGGTCAACCACCGTGACTGCCTCGGCGCCGCCAAGTGCCCCTTCGGCGAGGAGTGCTTCGTCGAGGTCGCCCGCGACAAGGCCCAGAAGAGCCACCTGATCGTCACCAACCACTCCCTGCTCGCGATCGACGCGATCGAGGGCGTCCCGATGATCCCGGAGTACGACGCGGTGGTGATCGACGAGGCCCACGAGCTGGTCGCCCGGGTGACCCAGGCTGCGACCGACGAGCTGACCGCCGCCGAGGTGGAGCGCGCCGCCCGCCGGGCGCAGAAGCACGTCGAGGGCTCCGAGGCCGACGACCTGGCCGACGCCTCCGACGCGCTGCGGGCGGCGATCAACGAGTCCTCACCGGGGCGGTTCGTGACCCTCCCCGAGATGATCTCCGACGCGCTCGTGCTGGTGCGCGACGCCGCCCGGTCCGCGCTCTCCGCGCTGCCGAAGCCGAAGGACTCCGACAGCGCCGACCCCGGGTTCCAGCAGGCCAAGGGCGGGCTCCAGGAGGTCTTCACGACCGCCGAGCGGATGGCCGCGGCCGCTCCGCCTGATGCCTCGGGCTCCGCTTCGGCAGGGTCCGACGTGATCTGGCTCAACGAGGGCAGCGACCGGATCCCGCCGCGACTCTGCGTCGCGCCGCTCCAGGTCTGGGCGCAGATGCGCGAGAAGCTGCTGCGGGAGAAGACCGTCGTCTTCGCCTCCGCGACCCTCAAGCTCGGCGGCGACTTCGGCCCCGTGGCCGGATCCCTCGGGCTCAAGGCGGAGGAGCGCACCGAGCTGGGCGCCGGGGCGCAGCGTACCGACGACGTGCTGCCGTGGGTCGGGCTCGACGTCGGCAGCCCGTTCGACTACGGCCGGCAGGGGATCCTCTACGTCGCCCGCCACCTGCCGCCTCCCGGCCGCGACGGTATGGGCGCCAAGACCCTCGACGAGATCGTCGACCTGGTCGACGCCGCCGACGGGCGTACGCTCGGGCTCTTCTCCTCCCGCCGCGCGGCCGAGGCGGCGGCCGAGGTCGTGCGCCAGAAGCTGCCTCACCTGACCACGCTGGCCCAGGGCGACGCGCAGCTGCCCGAGCTCGCCGCGCAGTTCGTCGCCGACCCCCACACGGTGCTCTTCGGCACGCTGTCGCTGTGGCAGGGGATCGACGTCCCCGGCGACACCTGCCAGCTGGTGATCATCGACCGGATCCCGTTCCCGCGGCCCGACGACCCGCTGATGTCGGCCCGGCAGCAGGCCGCCGACAAGGCCGGTGGCAACGGCTTCATGCAGGTCGCCGCCACCCATGCAGCGCTGCTCATGGCGCAGGGTGCCGGCCGGCTGATCCGCACCACCACCGACCGCGGGGTCGTGGCGGTGCTGGACCCCCGCCTGGCGACCGCCCGCTACGGCGGCTTCCTCAAGGCGAGCCTGCCGCCGATGTGGGCCACCACCGACCCCGCCATCGTGCGGCAGGCCCTGAAGCGGCTCTCCGAATCAGCCTCTGCCTGACCGAGAAGCACGCCGAGTCGGCTCGTTGTGACGAGCCGACTCGGCGTGCTTCAACGGGTCAGCGGTAGGTCTTGGCCCACCAGCGGTGGGTGGCCTTGTCGGGCGTGGCGATGCCGTGGCACGAGTACGCGGTGCCCTGGCCGCACGTGAAGTTGCTGCTCGCGTTGGCGAAGGTGACCTCGACCTTGCGGATCCGCTTGGACGAGAAGCCCTCGATCGTCTTCGTGGCGATGCCCTTGCTGTTGGGCTTGAGGTAGTAGACGCCGCGGGTGCCGTCGGTGCGGAAGATGCTGACGACGGCGGCGTTGGCGTTGGGTCGGGCGACGTCGACCTTGATGCGCAGCTTCCAGCCCTTGCCGACGTTCTTCGGCACCAGACGCTGGGAGGCGTAGGTGAGGTGCTTGAGGGTGAACTGGCCGTCGACGGTCTGTCGCTTGGCGGGCAGCGCGGTGCGGCCGTCGTAGACCGGCGGGTAGTAGGCCCCGCCCTCGCTGTAGCTCTTCGAGGGGGCCAGGTTGGCGGCGGCGAAGCGGGCGTACTGCAGCTTCAGCGTGGTGCCGCGCGCGGCGAGCGCCTGTCGGATGGCAGCGGTGGAGTAGGTCGACGGGGCCCGGTTCCAGACGCCGAGGACCACCTCCGGCAGGGAGCCCCGCTCCTTGGCGAAGCGCTCGGAGAGGTAGCGGAAGAAGATCCAGTTGCCGTAGATGCCGAGGTTGGAGACGTTGGAGTTGTCCAGCGGCTTGCGCTGGTCCTCGAGCTGACCGTAGGCCAGGTACTGCCGGTTGTCGTTGATGCTGTCGTAGACCTCGTCCTCGACCCAGGTCGCCGTGGACTCCATCATCCAGCGGTCCTCGCCGGCGTCGTAGGCGAACTGGACGGCGTGGAAGTACTCGTGGGCGGCGGTGACCCGGAGGTTCTCGGTGGGCGTGTTGGCCGTGCCGTACTCAGCGGTGGCGTAGTCGTTGTCCAGGACGCAGTAGGCCGTCGCAGCGGTCTTGGAGACCTTCGTCTCGGGCGCGCAGTAGCCGTAGTAGCCCTCGTCGTAGAGGTTCTCCAGGTAGATGTCGACCTTGCCCGGGGTGACCGTCTTGTCGGCCGCCGGCTTGCGGTAGCCCGCCTGCACATAGACGTTGTGGACCTTCGTGACCACGTCACGGACCTGGGTCGCGTACGCCACCGAGGCGCTGTCGCCGCCCTTGCCCGGCGAGTAGTGGACGCAGACGACGTCGCTGCAGGTCTGGGTCGCGGTGCGCGGGCGGGCGAGCAGCTGGCGGGCGGCCTTCTGGCTGGAGCCGTCCAGGGCGTCCTTGGCGTTCCAGAGGTTGGTCAGGGCGATGGTCGCGTCGGGCCGACCCGCGACGTGCCGGCCCGGCACGACCTGGCGGGCGCCGCGGACCGACTGGTTGCGCTTGACCTTCTTGGCCTCGGCGAGAGCTTCCCGGGCCGCCTCCTCCGTCACCGGCTGCGCGGCGCTGGTGTCACCGCCGGTGCGCACCGAGCTCGCCTGGGTCGATCCGGTTGCGGGCATGGTGGCGGCGAAGGTGGCCACTACCATCCCTGCGATCAAGACGAAGGAGCGTTGTTTGCGGTTGATCCGGCGGGCAATGTTTCGCATGAGATACCAGACGTTCGGGAAGGCAGACCAGGGCAGTCTAAGGGCACGACGACTCGGCCACACCGGTGAAACGCCTAGACGGGCTCGGTGACGTGATGGAGCCGGTTGCTCCCGGTCGCGGTGGCGTACGACCTGCTCCAGGTGGCCGTGGTCCTGGCGTCCTTGCGCTCGCCGATGACGTACCAGTCCATCTGGGCGCGGTTGCGGGTCACGTCGAGGACCGAGAAGCCGTGGTCGTCGAAGTTGAGGTAGCGGACGTGGCGGTTGGCGGTCCTGATGATCTCTTCGACGGTCACGCTGACCGTGCGGCGTGGGGCGCCGAGGATGTCCTTGAGGTTGTTCGAGGTCACCGAGGTGGCGACGAACTCGACGCCGGCCGTCCTGCCGAGCGGGTAGACGGCGGAGTCGTACGGCAGGTCGCAGGCCCAGGCCGAGTGGATGTCGCCGGTGACGAAGACGGTGTCGGTGATCGCGTTGTTGCGGATGTGCTCGAAGAGGTCGGTGCGGTCGGCGGTGTAGCCGTCCCACTGGTCCACGTTGAGGGCGATGCCGTTGTCGGGCAGCAGCCCGGTGACATCGTTGACAGGGCTGATCAGGCTCTTCGGAAGAGCTCCGAAGGTGACCGGCGCGATCATGACCGGGTTGCCGACGATCTTCCAGCGGGCGTCGGTGAGCAGGCCCTCCTTGAGCCACTCCAGCTGCTTGTCGCCGGTGATCGTGCGGTCCGGGTCGTCGGCCCCGGCCAGGTCGGTGCGGGCGACCTGCTGGGAGCGGTAGGACCGCAGGTCGAGCATGCTCAGCTCGAGCAGGGTCCCGAAGCGGAGCCTCCGGTAGATCGTGTCGTGGAGGTGGTCGTCGGTCTCCACCGTGGCGGTGCCGTCGACGCGCAGCGGCATCCACTCGTCGTAGGCCTGGTTGGAGTTGGTCTTGCGGTCGATCCAGTCGTACTCGCCGGGCTCGTTGTTCTCCGCGCCCAGCAGCCAGGCGTCGTTGGCGGACTCGTGGTCGTCCCAGGTGACGATCCAGGGCAGGTGGGCGTGGGCGTCGGCGAGGTCGACGTCCCGCTTGTACTGCGCGTGCCGGATCCGGTAGTCGGCCAGGGTGTGCATCTCGTGGGCCGGCTCGTGCGAGCGGATGTCCTCGTTGGCCATGCCGTAGCCGTACTCACCGGGGCCGTATTCGTAGAGGTAGTCGCCCAGGTGGAGGATCGCGTGCAGGTCGTCGCGGGCGGCGAGGTGGCGGTAGGCGGCGAACCAGCCGGCCTGCAGGTTGGAGCAGGAGACCACCCCGAAACGTACGTTGTCCGGGGTCGCGTCCGCGGCCGGAGCGGTGCGGGTGCGGCCGACGCGGCTGGTCTGGCCGTTGTAGCTGAAGCGGTAGAAGTACCAGCTCTCGGGCGAGAGGCCGGTGACGTCGAGCTTCACGGTGTGGTCGCGGTCGGGGCCGGTCTGCTGGGAGCCCTTGGCGACGACGCGACCGAAGTCCGCGGTCGGCGAGACCTCCCAGCGGACCAGGACCTCCTCGCCCAGGCCGGATCCCGGAGTCGCCTCGGCCGTGGGTGTGACCCGGGTCCAGATGACCACGCGGTGCGGGAGCGGGTCGCCCGAGGCGACACCGTGCTGGAAGTGGTTGAGCGTGTCGCCGGCCGCCTCGGCGGGTGCCGGCAGCGCCACGGCTCCCGCTCCTGCGGCGGTGGCCAGTCCGGCGGCGATGAGGGTGCGGCGGTCGATCTGCGTCTGAGTCACGCTGTATGGAACGACGCAGCCGCCGGCCCTGTCATGGGCCGGCGGCTGGATTTCACGCAGTGTTCCCGGGGAGGGCATGTCTGGGAAAGACAGCGCAGCGGGCGTGGATTTGCCAGACATGCCCTCCGGTTCCGGGAGGTGTGAGGCAGGACTCAGAGGCTGCGCAGGACCGCGGTCACCTTGCCGAGGATCGTCGCGTGGGTGCCGTCGATCGGCTCGTACGCCGCGTTGTGCGGCAGCAGCCAGACCTTGCCGTCCTTGCGGGAGAGCGTCTTGACGGTCGCCTCGCCGTCGATCAGCGCGGCCACGATCTCGCCGTTCTCGGCGGTGGGCTGCTGGCGCACGACCACGAAGTCGCCGTCGCAGATCGCCGCGTCGACCATCGAGTCACCGGAGACCGAGAGCAGGAAGAGGTCGCCGTTGCCGACCAGCTGCTTGGGCAGCGGGAAGACGTCCTCGACGCTCTGCTGGCTCGAGGTCTCCTCGGCCAGGATCGGGCCACCGGCCGCGATCCGACCGACCAGGGGAACCATGGCGGCGTCGGGGTTGGGGTTGACGACGGCCTCGGCCGTGATCGTCGGCTCGGTCTCCTCGCCGGACATCGCCTTGCGGTGGGCCATCACCTCGGGCAGGAAGACCTCGAGGGCGCGGGGCCGCTTCGGGTCCTTGCGGATCAGACCACGCTGCTCCAGCGCCCGCAGCTGGTGGGCGACGCTGCTGGTGCTGGTCAGCCCGACCGCGGCGCCGATCTCACGCATGCTGGGCGGGTAGCCCCGCTGCTCGATGCTGTCGCGCAGGTGAGCGAGGATGCGCTGCTGACGCGGCGTGAGCCCGGTAGCGTCCGGCGGCCCGTCGGGCAGCTCGCGGACGCGGCTCTTCGAACCGCCTGATCCGGTGCCTGTCTTCTGCGTGGTCATGTCATCACATTAGTCCCTCTGGCACCACTACATCAAACATCTGTTCGATCTCTTCGGTAGTGCGTGTCGGCGTTCGAAAATTCTTGGGGTCGCTACTTGCGTTGTTCGAACACGTGATCTACCTTCGAACATGTGCTCGATCGAACACGTGATCGAGAGACTTGTGAACTGGAGGCCGTGATGAGTGCAACCGTCTATGTGCTGCCCGTAGCCGAGCCGCCCCGGCCCGTGCGGGAGGTGCGTCGCTCGACCGTGCGGCTCACTCGGCGGGGCCGGATCGTCGTGTTCGCGTTCGCGCTCGTGGTGCTCTTCGGGATCGCGCTGATCGGGGCGCGGGTGGCCTTCGCGGTGGAGGACGGTGCCGACAAAAGCCCCGCTCCCTCCGCCCACACGATGGTCGTCGGCGATGGCGACACGCTCTGGGACATCTCGGCGGAAGCCGTCGCTGGGACAGACGCCTCGATTCGGGAGATGGAGCAGAGGATCAAGGAGCTCAACAGTCTCGAGTCCTCGATGCTCGTGTCCGGGCAGACCTTGATCATTCCGACCGCGCCGTAGAGGCGCCCACAGATGTCCGGCTGCTCCTTCGACCCTGGCAGCCGGCAACCGGGGAAAAGTGAGAGTGCTGCAGACGATGGGAAGCGTCTGCAGCACTCTCGCTGTCCTGGCGGTCGTCAGTGACGCCCGCGGTAGGGGGTGTCCGGTTCGGCCGGCGGCCACGGCTTGTTGCGGGAGCTGTGGCGCGGCGGCCACTCGTCGTCCGGCTCGGCGGCCGGCGGGTCCTGGGGCTGGCGCTGGGCGGGCATCGCCTGCGTCGCCGCGGGGTCCTGGGTCAGCCGAGCCCTCGAGCCGGTCTGGCCGTAGCTGGTCGGAGCCTGGTAAGCGCCCGACTGATATGGCGACGAGCCGGCCTGCTGGGTGGGGTAGCTGTCCGTGCCGTAGCCCTGCGAGCCGTATGCCGGGGAGCTTGTCGGCGTGGAGGTCGGCGTCGGCGGGCTCGTGTAGTAGGGCGGAGCACTCGGCGGTGTCGGGGCCGGCGGCTGGTAGCTCGGTGCGCCGTAGGCCGACCGGCTCCCGGTGTTGCCGAAGTCCGGGGAGCTGCTCGTGTAGCCGTAGGGCGACTGCGAGCCGGTGTCGGTGTAGGCCGAGCGGCTGCCGGTGTCGCCGTACAGAGACTGGTTGCCGGTGTCGTAGGGAGACTGGCTGCCGGTGTCGTACGGAGACTGGCTCCCGGTGTCGGAGCTGTGCCGGCCGTAGGAGCTGGTGTCCTCGTAGCCGTAGGAGCCGGTGCCGTAGTAGTCCTGCTCGGTGTAGGTCGGGTCGCCGTAGGGCTGCTCCGGGTAGTCCTGCTCCTCGACGTAGGCGTTGGAGTGGCTTCCGGTGTAGTCGTCGGCGGGCGGTGGGGTGGGGGAGCCGGTGAGGGCCCGCCAGGCCTTCCCGGCGAAGGTGAAGGTCAGGAAGAGACAGGCGACTGCGACGACGGCCGCGATGGCGAGCTTCACCCAGGCGCCGGAATCGCCTCCTCGTGCGTCGGCCCCGAAACCGACGGCGACCCACACGAGCACTCCCCAGATGACGAGGAATGCCAGCGTCGCGATCGCAGGCAAGATGAACGGTGGCCGGGGACCGCTTCTGGGGCGCGTGCCTCTCCGCGACCCGACGCGATTACCTCCGGAGATGTTTGTCACGGGGTCATTCTTACCCATCTGGGCCAGCCCGTCGCCGCTGAACCGGAATCTTTCGGTGTTTGACCGGCGACACGCCGGGCGCACGGGGAAACGCGGCGCTCGCTTGCATCGGCTGGGGGGCGGGCGTACGGTTACCACTACATCTAGTAGTTACACCGCTGTAGT
This sequence comes from Nocardioides luteus, assembly GCF_015752315.1. Taxonomy (NCBI): domain Bacteria; kingdom Bacillati; phylum Actinomycetota; class Actinomycetes; order Propionibacteriales; family Nocardioidaceae; genus Nocardioides; species Nocardioides luteus. The sequence continues at coordinate 4,800,824 of NZ_JADOVJ010000001.1, read as the reverse complement.
TATCCACATCTAGTTCACATGAACGGGCGGATGACCCACAGCCCCGAGGGTGTTGTTCCACAGGGACTCACGCTCAATTCCACAGGTTCCACAGGCTCGGGCCGCCGCTGAGACGGCCTGGATCCACAAGGCTTCACGAGAGGGGCTCGACCGTGCACTGTCCGTTCTGCCGACACAGCGACACCAAGGTGCTCGACTCCCGTGTGGCCGAGGACGGCGGCCAGATCCGGCGCCGTCGGGTCTGCCAGGAATGTGGGAAGCGGTTCACGACCGTCGAACAGATGCAGCTGATGGTGGCCAAGCGCTCCGGCGCAGCGGAGCCGTTCAGCCGCGACAAGGCGGTGCACGGCGTACGCAAGGCGTGCAAGGGGCGTCCGGTCACCGAGGACCAGCTCGCCTGCCTCGGCCAGGAGGTCGAGCAGGCGCTGCGGAGCCAGGGGTTGGCCGAGGTCCCCAGCCACGAGGTGGGGCTGGCGATCCTCGCGCCGCTGCGCGAGCTCGACGAGGTGGCCTACCTGCGTTTCGCGAGCGTCTACCGGGCCTTCGGCTCGGCGGACGACTTCGAGCGCGAGATCCAGATGCTGCGTACGGAACGGGAAGTCCAGGACTTCGAGGCAGAACATCCGGTCGAGGCCCCGGTGGGCAGCGACTAGATCCCACGGCCATTCGCAACGATGGCACACAGACCGGCCCGGGCAGGCCGTGGGGAAGCGACCTGTCCGGGCCATCCAGCGAAAACAGCACAGCACGACGCACGAAGCCCGAACGGGCGCAACAGGAGACTCCACCATCAGCACCGACCAGCAGTACGGCACAGCGATCGATGACAACAGGGGGAACGAAATGACAGACACGGCAGCAGAGGCACAGGCATCGTCGAAGGCGGGCGCCGGGCTGAAGATCGAGCGGATCTTCAGCACCGAGGGCGTCCACCCCTACGACGAGATCACCTGGGAGCGACGCGACGTCGTCCAGAAGAACTGGAAGACGGGTGAGACCGTCTTCGAGCAGACCGGAGTCGAGTTCCCCGACTTCTGGTCGATCAACGCCTCGACGATCGTGACGACCAAGTACTTCCGCGGTGCCCTCGGCACCGACAAGCGTGAGCAGAGCCTGAAGCAGCTGATCGACCGGGTCGTGAACACCTACGTCGCCTCCGGCAAGGAGAACGGCTACTTCGCCTCCGAGGCCGACGCCGACCTTTTCGGTCGCGAGCTCACCTGGCTGCTGGTCAACCAGCACTTCGCCTTCAACTCGCCGGTCTGGTTCAACGTCGGCACCGAGTCCCCCCAGCAGGTCTCGGCCTGTTTCATCCTCTCGGTCGACGACTCCATGGACTCGATCCTGAACTGGTACAAGGAGGAGGGCCTGATCTTCAAGGGCGGCTCCGGTGCCGGTCTCAACCTCTCCCGCATCCGCTCCTCCAAGGAGCTGCTGAAGTCCTCCGGCGGCACCGCCTCCGGCCCGGTCTCCTTCATGCGCGGTGCCGACGCCTCCGCGGGCACCATCAAGTCCGGTGGCGCCACCCGCCGCGCGGCGAAGATGGTCGTCCTCGATGTCGACCACCCCGACATCGAGGAGTTCGTCGAGACCAAGGCGCGCGAGGAGGACAAGATCCGCGCGCTGCGCGACGCCGGCTTCGACATGGACCTGGGCGGCAAGGACATCTCGTCGGTGCAGTACCAGAACGCCAACAATTCGGTGCGCGTCTCCGACGAGTTCATGCGTGCGGTCGAGGAGGGCAAGAAGTTCGGCCTCCGGGCGCGTACGACCGGTGAGGTCATCGAGGAGATCGACGCCCGCGAGCTGTTCCGCAAGATCTCGATCGCGGCGTGGGAGTGTGCCGACCCGGGTCTGCAGTACGACGACACCATCAACGACTGGCACACCAACCCGGAGACGGGCCGGATCACCGGCTCCAACCCGTGCTCGGAGTACATGTCGCTGGACAACTCCTCCTGCAACCTGGCGTCGCTGAACCTGCTGAAGTTCCTCAAGGACGACGACACCTTCGACGCGGTCCGCTTCCAGCAGGCCTGCGAGATCGTCTTCACCGCGATGGACATCTCCATCTGCTTCGCCGACTTCCCGACCGAGGCGATCGGCGAGACCACCCGCGACTACCGCCAGCTCGGCATCGGGTACGCCAACCTCGGCGCCCTGCTGATGGCGATGGGTCTGGGCTACGACTCCGAGGGTGGCCGCACCATGGCCGCCGCCATCACCTCGCTGATGACCGGTGCCGGCTACAAGCGTTCGGCCGAGCTGGCCGGCGTCGTCGGTCCGTACGCCGGCTACGCCCGCAACGCCGAGGCCCACCAGCGGGTCATGCGCAAGCACCAGGCCGCCAACGACGCGGTCCGCTCGATCAACCCGGTCGACCGCAACATCATCGACGCGGCGACCCGGGTGTGGTCCGACGTCGTCGAGATCGGCAAGGTCAACGGCTTCCGCAACGCCCAGGCCTCGCTGCTCGCGCCGACCGGCACCATCGGCTTCATGATGGACTGCGACACCACCGGCATCGAGCCGGACTTCTCGCTGGTCAAGTTCAAGAAGCTCGTCGGTGGCGGTTCGATGCAGATCGTCAACCAGGTGATCCCGCGGGCCCTCACCAAGCTGGGCTACCAGGCCGAGCAGATCGAGGCGATCGTCGCCTACATCGCCGAGCACGGCCACGTCGTCGACGCCCCCGGCCTGCGCCAGGAGCACTACGAGGTCTTCGACACCGCGATGGGCAAGCGCGCCCTGCAGCCGATGGGCCACGTACGCATGATGGCGGCGACCCAGCCGTTCCTCTCCGGTGCGATCTCCAAGACCGTCAACCTGCCCGAGACCGCGACCGTCGAGGACATCGAGCAGGTCTACATGGAGTCGTGGAAGCTGGGCCTGAAGGCCACCGCGATCTACCGCGACAACTGCAAGGTCGGCCAGCCGCTGGCCGACGGCAAGTCGGAGAACGCCAAGAAGGACCAGGGTCTCTCCACGGCTGCTGCTGCGGAGGCTCCGGCCGCCGAGGTCGAGCCCGAGGTCGTCGAGAAGATCATCGAGAAGATCGTCTACGCCCCGACCCGCAAGCGCCTGCCGAAGTCCCGCGTCTCGCGCACCACCTCCTTCACGGTCGGCGGTGCCGAGGGCTACATGACCTCCGGCGCGCACGCCGACGGCGAGCTCGGTGAGGTCTTCCTCAAGCTCGGCAAGCAGGGCTCGACCCTGGCCGGTGTCATGGACGCCTTCTCCATCGCGGTGTCTGTCGGCCTCCAGTACGGCGTGCCCCTGGAGACCTACGTCTCCAAGTTCACCAACCTGAAGTTCGAGCCCGCCGGCCTGACCGACGACCCGGACGTACGCATGGCGCAGTCGCTCATGGACTACGTCTTCCGCCGGCTGGCGCTGGACTACATGTCCTTCGAGGACCGTGCCGCGCTCGGCATCTACTCCGCCGACGAGCGTCAGCGCTACCTCGAGACCGGTTCCTACGAGCAGCTCGGCAACGGCACCACCGCCGCCGAGCTCGTCGAGAGGCCGGCTCCGGAGCGCAAGGTCGAGGCGAAGACCGAGGTCGTCGAGGCCGACGTCAAGGAGGAGGCTCCCGCCGAGGCAGCTGTCGCGGAAGAGGCCCCCAAGACGGCTCACACCACCGCCGAGCTGCTCGAGTCGATCAGCGGCATGGCCATCGACAGCCCGCTCTGCTTCACCTGCGGCACCAAGATGCGCCCCGCCGGCTCCTGCTACGTCTGCGAGGGCTGCGGCTCGACCTCTGGTTGCAGCTGAACCTGACGACTGACTGAGTCCGGTCCCGTGCCCGAAGGGCGCGGGACCGGACTCGTTTTCAGGACCTGGGAGTCCTGGTGTCATTGGGTGACCTCAGGACTCCCGCGTCGGGTGGAGCGTAGGGTTTCGGGATGAGGTCAGATGGCGCTGACGTCGCAAATGCGGGGGACGGACTTCTATTGCGATGTCGCGATACCGCACCCTGACCGCCTGGACGTGGTGTACGAGGACGAACACGTGCTGGCGTTCCACCACACGCGACCGTTCTGGGCGGTCCACATCGTCGTGGTGCCCAAGCGTCACATCGGGTCGCTCACGACCGTGAGCGCCGAGGACGAGACCGACGTACGTGAGCTGTTCGACGTTGTCCAGACAGTTGCCCGGGACGTGGAGCGCGAGCACGGTGCTGCGGCAGTCCTCACCAACCTGGGTGCCTACCAGGACTCCATGCACCTCCACGTCCACATCCACAGCGGCGGGCGCCTGGATCAGGGGTGACGTGGGAGGTGTAGGGGACAAAGCGGTCTTGGCTCCAGCCGTCGGTGTCCAAGACGAAGCGGAGCAGGACCGAGTCGCCCGTTCCCATGAGCTCGGTGTCGACCGCGGTCGCGTTCGAGGTCCCCAGGCCGGGACGTACGCGTCGAGGGCACGCCTGCGGCGGTCGTCGGTTCCGGGCGGCCCAGTGAGCGTGATGACCGAGTTGTCGAGAGCCACCTCGGTGACTCGCCCGGACCCGACGGGGCAGCCGGTGACTGCTCGGGCGGTCTCGGTGGCTGCCCTGACGGGACGGTGGTCCAGGACCGTGCCGAGCGCGACCCGAGGGCGGTGATCCGCCGCTGCCAGGGCGTGAGCGACGGCGTGGTGGCAGGCGATGTGGTCCGGATGTCCGGTCAGTCCGCGTGGAGGTGTAGGCCGACGTGGGAGTTCTGGTGCCACTGGGTGACCTCAGGACTCCCACGTCGAGAGGTCACACCCCTCGCCGCAGGGGATCGGATCCCCTTTCCATCCATTGGCCTTCAGGATCTGGGCGATCCTGGCTGCGGTTCGACAGGAGGTGCTGAAGACCTGGTGCCAGCGGAGGCGGGCGGTGGCCCGGCCGCCGAGGGCCAGGTCATCGAGGTCCCGGTCGGCGTCGCGTCCCTGGGCTCTCCAGGACTCGTGGTTGAGGCGGCCGTCGAGCTCGACGACGAGGCCGTACGCCTCGTACTCGACGTCGCGGAACTCCTTGCCCGTCGGTGTCAGCCTCTGGCTCTGCCGAGTTCCCGCCGGAAGGCCGTGAGCGCGTTCGACGCGGGCGAGATAGGCGTGCTCGAGGACTGAGCAGGTGCCGGCATCCGCGTCGGAGAGGAGGTCGCGGATGAACGCGCGGCGGGGGAGTCGCGGGTGGCGCTTCAGCGCGGCGCGTACGGCATCGGTGGTCACGCCGCGGCGGCCGATGGTGTCGGTGAGAAGGCCGATCACGTCGATCTCGGAGGTGGCGCCTCGTGCTTGGAGGAGGGCGTTGTCCTCGAGCTTGAGGCGGGGTGGGCGAGCGGCGGCGAAGGTCTGGCGGGAGAGGCCGACGACGCGGTGGATGACGACACCCGGTGGTGGGTCGAGGCGGCGGGCGTGCTCTATGGCCACGTGGATGGGTGCCTCGGCTTCACCGGTGCGCTGTGGCTCGAGCACGGATGGGCCACACAGTGCTGCGGGCTCGGCGTAGAGCACCGCCGCCCAGGCGCGCTGAGGCCAGGTGAGAGGGCCGGTGTGGGTGACGTAGACACCGCGATGGACCGCCTGCATCTCGCGGCGCCTGATCGCGCGACGGACGTCGTTCGGGGTGTAGCCGCCGAAGGTGAGCTGTGCTCGGCTGGCCACGCCGTCCTGCAGCTCCAGCTCGCGCGCGACCCAGGCTCGGCGCGCTTCCAGGTCGCGCGCGGCGAGCTCTGGATCGACGAGCGCGGTCACGAAAACTCCTGGGGCCCTGTCGACGTCAACGGCGTCGTACGAAAGTGGTGGTCGCTCTGCACGATAGGCGCGACCGCCGACAGTCAGTGGCCGAGGATGCGGCTCAGCCAAGTGCCGTTCGGGTCCTTGGGGTCGGCGGAGTGTCCCGAGCACCACTGCCCGGTGGGTACGGAGGCTTTGACGTCGGCGACGTGGCGGCCGCAGCCGGCCCACGTGGTCTTCTTGCACTTCTTGCAGCGGACGGGGCGACACATGTTTCGGTTCCTGCTTCTGGATTTGGTCGGGGCTCAGGCCGGAGGTTCGCCGGCGTCAAGGGCGTCGACGAACTCGCAGAACGCGTCGAAGGCACGTGCGCCGTGGATGGTGGCGGGGCCGCCGTGCATGAGGAACGTGACACCGATGGCCTCGGCCGCCTCCTGAGGGCTGGCGCCGGCCCGGGCGGCGGCCTGTCCGTGGGAGGCGATGCAGCCGTCGCAGCCCTCGACCACGCCGATGGCGAACGCGATCAGCTCTTTGGTCTTGCGGTCGAGCGCCCCGTCGGCGAAGGCGGCCTTGGAGAGCCCGCCCCAGCCCTTGTAGACGTCGGGGATCGCGCGGCGCAGTTCCTGGTGGAGCGGTCCGAGCTCCCGCAGGACGCTCTTGCCGTGGGGCGAGTCGGTGTGGAGCGAGTCGGTGTCGGTCGTCGTGGTCATGTCGGTTCCTTTCTGCTGCCGTGATGGGGTGGCATCTCCATCTATAACCCCCCGGGGGGTTACGATGTCGACGGTAGCATAACCCCCCGGGGGGTTATAGAATCGTCAAGGAAAGAAGGAGACCGATGACCAGCTTCACGCTGAGCGCCACCGTTCCCGCGTCGTACGCGGAGACCTTGGCGCGCGTGCGAGACCTCCTCGGCGACGCCGGATTCGGCGTCCTCACCGAGATCGACCTGTCCGCCACGCTGCACGCCAAGCTCGGCGTGGACATCCCGCAGCAGGTGATCCTCGGCGCCTGCATGCCTCAGCTCGCGCATCGCGCGCTCGAGGCGGACCCGCGGATCGCGACGATGCTGCCGTGCAACGTCGTGGTCGCCGCCGAGGGGGAGGAGACCCGGGTCGAGATCTTCGACCCGGCCGCGATGACCTCGTTCAGCTCGGACGCCGGCGTCGCCGAGGTCGCGGCGGACGCACGCCAGCGCCTCACCGGCATGTTGGCAGCACTCACTGGAGAGAAGAAGGACGACGATGCAGCTCGAGCCTGACGAGATCAAGGCCGTCATCACCCGACTCAAGCGCGCCAACGGACACCTCGCCTCGGTGATCCGGATGCTCGAGGAGGGCTCGGAGTGCGAGGACGCGCTCACCCAGCTCGCGGCGGTGAACAAGGCGATCAGCCGGGGTGGCTACGCGCTGGTCGCGACCGGGCTGGAGAAGTGCCTGGCCGAGGGGGGCCGCGACAGCGTGGACACGAAGAAGATGGAGAAGCTCTTCCTCGCGCTGGCCTGAGCTGCCGGGCCGATTACCGTCCACAGGCGACCTTCGGGACCGGGTTGTCCACAGTCTCGCGAATGACGGTGGCGGGACCGTGAGATCCCGGGGTCTGCTGGGGGTATGCCCAAACCAAAGAAGCACGGAAGATCACCTCGACCACCGAACAGGTTCGGGGACCCGCGGCGGCGGTCGTTCGCAGAGAAGGTCGTCGGCAGTCCTTACTGGCCAGCGATGTTCGCTGTGAACGATGCCGAGTCCCGTGGAGACGTGGAGGCGGCGTTGGAGATCGTCTGCAAGACCGCCCGTCAGCTCGACGACGAGCAGTTCTGGCATCCCTCGCGGCTCGAGCGGCTGGAGCAGATCCGGCTGCTCGGGTCGCTCCTACCGCGATGGGCTCACTCGCGGTGGATCGTCGCGCAGGCGATGCAGGGGACCCACCCGCGCAACCAGTTGCGGATGGCGAAGGCGATCAAGGTCGCGTTGGACGTCCACGGAGGCCCCGATCCCGATCGTGACCGGGAGGACGACCGGATCCGGATCATGGATCGCGACTGGGTCTATCGCCAGTCGTTCCTCTACGAGCTCGGCGGGCTCGAGGCGTTCCTGCGACACAACGCCTCCGGCGCCCTCATCGCCGGCGCGGACCGGATCTGGGAGTGGGCGCGGGCGCCGATGCGCGGCGTACGACTTCTGGAGCGGGAGCCCCGACACCTGCTGTGGGAGGATCCCGAGACCGGGGAGCAGGTGCGTACGATCAACATCGGCGCCGGCATGCTCGTCGAGGACGGCGAGTGCGCGATCGGCCGGATCGTGCCGCTGGAGAGCGCGGCGATGTTCGAGACGGCGCCGTTACGGGTGCCGGACGAGGTGGCGTACGCAGTCGCGGACGAGCCCGACAGATGGACCGAGGTGCTGCGGGACGCCTGTGCCGAGGACCCGGACGAGATCTGGGTCAGGCGGGGACTGCGGGACTACGGACTGCTCACCGACATTCCGCACACCCTGATCAACCTCGCGATGGATGCTGGCCTGCACGCGTTCCACAACCCTGATGACGAAGAGCTCGCCGAGCTGTTCACCCATCCCGCCGACTACCCGGCCTGCCTCGCCGCCTGGCTGGTCCGTCCCCAGACGATCACTGCGCTGCGCCGCGGGTTGCCGCCTGAGGGTCGTGCGGCGCTCGTCGGTTTCGCCGAGTTCGTCCACGAGCCGGCGGCGAGCCTCATCCACGACCTGGTCGACCACCACGAGGAGGCCGCCTGACACTCCGTGACGCCTCTCGCTCAAACGTGCCGTTTGGCTTAGTTTGATCCCAGTCGAGACGTGGGGGTCGGAATGGCAGCACCGCAGGCGGCTTCGGAGACCGAGCCTCAGCTGAGTCGGCGCAGGATCAACCTCATCTTCGGCACCGTGCTGCTCGGCATGCTGCTCGCGGCGCTCGACCAGACGATCGTGTCGACCGCGCTGCCGACGATCGTGGCCGACGTCGGAGGTGCCGGCCACCTGTCCTGGGTGGTGTCCTCCTACCTCCTGGCCGAGACCGTCGCGACCGTCCTCGCCGGCAAGTTCGGCGACCTCTTCGGCCGCAAGTTGATGCTGCAGGTCTCCGCCGGGCTCTTCATCCTCGCCTCGGCCGCCTGCGGCTTCGCGACGGACATGGTCTGGCTGATCGCGGCACGCGCCGTGCAGGGCATCGGCGCCGGCGGCCTGATGGTGACCGCGACGGCACTGATCGGCGACGTCATCCCGCTGCGGGACCGCGGGAAGTACCAAGGTGCGCTCGGCTCGGTCTTCGGCGCCACCACCGTCCTCGGCCCTCTCCTCGGCGGCCTCTTCACCGACCACCTCTCCTGGCGCTGGGCCTTCTACATCAACCTCCCGCTCGGCATCGCCGTGATCGCGATTGCCAGCCTGACGCTGCCGCAGATCGCCCGCGGCAAGCGTCCGTCGATCGACTACCTCGGCATCCTCTTCGTCGGCCTGGGCGCCTCGATGCTGACGCTGGCGGTGAGCTGGGGTGGGACGGAGTACGCCTGGGGATCGGCGACCATCATCGGCCTGTTCATCGGCTCCGCGGTCGCGTTCGCGATCTTCGTCTGGGTCGAGTCACGGGCGGTCTCGCCGATCCTGCCGTTGCGGCTGTTCCAGGACCGGGTGTTCACGGTCAGCGTCGTGCTCTCGTTCATCGTCGGTTTCGCGATGCTCGGAGCGATGACCTACCTGCCGACCTACATGCAGTACGTCCACGGCGTCTCCGCCACATCGTCGGGGATCCGCACGCTGCCGATGGTCATCGGCCTGCTCGTGACCTCGACGCTGGCGGGCTCGATCGTGGGAAGGACCGGGCGCTACAAGATCTTCCCGGTCGCCGGTGCGCTGATCATGGCGCTCGGGCTCTATCTGCTCTCGACCATGGACGCCGACACCAGCACCCTGATGATGTCGCTGTTCCTGCTGATCATGGGGATGGGCGTCGGCCTGAGCATGCAGATCCTGACGATCATCGTGCAGAACACCGCGGCCTACGAGGACCTCGGCGTCGCCACCTCCGGCGTCACCTTCTTCCGGACGATGGGCAGCTCGTTCGGTGCCTCGATCATGGGCACGGTCTACGCCAACGAGCTGGCCGACCGGCTGCCCGCGGCGCTCGCCGCGGCCGGCGTCTCCGCCGACGACGTCGCGACACCCGCGCTCCTGCACACGCTGGCCGAGGCCCAGAGCGAGCCGATCATCGGTGCCTACGCCGAGACGCTGCAGGTCGTCTTCCTCGCCGCGGTCCCGGTCGCCGGGCTGGCGTTCCTGCTCGCCCTCTTCCTCAAGGAGGTGCCCCTGAGAGGCACCTCGAGGGCGGCCGCGACCGACCCGGGCGACGGGTTCGCGATGCCCAACTCCTCCGACAGCGCCATCCGGCTCGACGCCGCCGTCGCCCAGCTGGTGCGCCGCCAGCCGCCCGAGACGTTCACCCGACTCCGGGAGTCGGCGGTCGATCTCGACGCGGCGACCGCCTGGTGCGTACGCCAGATCGGGATCCGCGAATGGGTCGGCGGAGAGCGGTCGCTGGTCGCGATCGGCCACCGTCTCGGGATGCCGGGCGAGGTGCTCGCCCCTGCCTTCGCCTCCGCGGCCGCGGAGGGCTACCTCTACGGGGACGAGGCGGGCTACGCGCTGACGGAGGCCGGCAAGGAGGAGCTCGGCAAGCTGGTCGCGGCGTTCAAGGAGTGGCTGGCCACCGAGCTCGCGGACTGGGGTGCCGACGACGCCAAGCTCGACGAGGCGCTCGCGGTCCTCTCCCGCAAGATCGTCGAGGGCGAGACCGACCTGAGCCCGGCCGGCGCCACCTCCTAGGGCTTTTTACTTTCGTCCGTGTTTGAAATCCGCGAGAGCGGGTAGGACGAGGGCATGACCGACGATGACATCCACGTCAATCCAGACGATCTCAGGTCCATCAAGAACACGCTCGACACCGCCGGCGGCGACCTCTTCAAGCAGGCCGAGCCGCTGCAGAAGACCCCAGACGTCGGAGAGTCGTCCTCCGAGGTCGCGACCGCGCTGGCGTCGTTGGCGGCGGCCGTCGGTGGGATGTCCGAGGGTCTGGGATCGCTCGGCGACAGCGTCCAGAACGCGCTCGACCACGCGACCACGACCGATGACGCCAGCGGCGATGCGGGTCGGCGCCACGAGCAGAGGGTGAGGGGCAGCTGATGCCGGAGGCGATGGACACGAAGGTCTACGGCGACGCCGCCGCGGCGCAGACCGCGGCCGACGCCTGCACGACCGCCAAGGACGCGGTCGGGGACGCTCTCGACGATCTCGGCAAGGCGATCAAGACCGCCGGCTCCTGGAAGGGTCAGGCCGGCGCCGCCTTCGAGTCGAAGGCGGAGAAGCGCAAGAGCGACCTGCGTCAGCTCGAGTCGCGGATCGAGGCCATGGGCAAGGGACTCACGACGTTCTCGGGCGACCTCAAGGCCGTTGAGACCAAGATGTCCACGATCCGCGACGAGGCCAGCGGTGCGGGGCTCACGGTCAGCGGCACGATGATCTCGCCGCCCACCGACCCGGGCGACGATGCGTCCGAGAGCGACGTCAACGCCCACAACACCAAGGTCGAGAAGTGGAACGACCTGGTCAGCCGGGTCGAGACCGCTCGCAAGGACGAGGACAACGCCCACGAGGACCTCGGCAAGGCGATCTCGAAGTCGACCGGCGACGGCTGGATCGAGGACCGCCTCGAGGACCTGGGCCTGCTGCCGAAGGACTTCTCCGACGGCATGCAGATCGGTGCGTACGCCTTGGGGCTGGCCGGTCTCGGAGCCGGCGCCGGTGTCGACTGGATGGTGAAGAGTCGCTACGGGACGTTCCAGCCGCGGGTGAACGGCCGGTTCGCCAGCCCCGCGAGCCTGACCAAGCTCGAGCGTGCCGCGAAGGTGCTCAGCGACAAGAACTGGCACGCGAAGGCCAACAAGGCAGCCGTACGCGGCAAGTGGCTGACCGCGGGCAAGTGGGCGACCCGCGCGGGCTGGGTGGTCACGGCCGGCAGCTCGGCGTGGGAGCAGTGGCAGAAGGACGCCGACGACCCGTCGCTGTCGACGACGGAGCGGGTGAGCCGCACCGTGAGCACGTCAGCGATCACGACCGCCGGTGCCGCGGGTGGAGCGTGGGCCGGGGCTCAGGCCGGCGCCGCGATCGGCAGCATCTTCCCCGGCCCGGGCACGGTCATCGGTGGAGTCGTCGGCGGTGTGATCGGTGGCGCGATCGGCTCCGGGCTGGCCGGCAAGGCAGCCGACTTCGTGGTCGACGAGGCCGGTGAGCTGGGTGAGGCCGTGGTCGACGGGGTCAGCGACTTCGCGGAGGGCGCCGGCGAGGTAGCCTCCGATGTCGGCGACGCCATCACCTTCTGGGACTAGGACCACCATGATCTGGGCCGTACTCATCCTGGCCGTCGGCGTCATCGGCGCCGGCGTCAGCATCTGGCAACATCTCGGGCTCTCGGCCCGTGCCCGCTCCTGGGCGAACGCGTGGAATCGGGGCGGCGTGGGCGAGGACGTCGTGCTCATCCACCTGCCCTGCATCTCCGCGCTGGCGATCACGGGCTCGACGGCCTTCGGGCTGGTGCCGGAGCAGACCGTGGCGTGGACGATCATCGGCGGACTCTTCCTGCTGACCTGCGTCGTCTACCCGCTGTTGGTCATCCTGCCGACCCCGTCGTTCATCAAGCCGAAGTGGTATCGCGAGTCGCGCCCGAAGAAGCGCACCGCGGGAAAGAAGTGACCGTGGTTGAGGCTCGGACGACCCTGACGCTCCCGGACGGCTGGGAGAGCGTCGACCCGCCCGAGGGCGTACGCTTCCTGGCGCTCGCGCCGGCCCACGGCACGTTCCGCGCCAACATCACCGTGACCGCCCAGACCAACGGTGACCTGGGGTTCCGCGACTGGCAGGTCGGCTCCGAGATGGCGTTCACCCAGATGATGCCCGGCTACACGCCGATCGACCTCGAGCGCCTCACGATCGCCGGGCAGGAGGCGGGACGGCGGCTGGCGATGTACGACGGGCCGGGCGGCTCCGCGCTGACCATGGAGCAGTGGTTCGTGGCGATCGACGGCGTCGGCCACACCCTGACCGCGACCGTGCCGACGGGCGACTATGCGACCTGGGCGGCCCAGCTCGATGCCACCGCCGCGACCTGGAGCCCGGCATGAGCGCCGAGACGACGACCGTGGCGACGGAGGTCGGCTGGATCCTCGCCGGCCCGGGCGGACGGCTGGAGCACCGCGCCGTGGTCGACCCCACCGGAATCCACCTCGAGCTCGGCCTCGACGGCACCCGTACGCAGCCCCTCGACGCCCCGCGCGGTCACCTCGTCCCGAGCCTGGTCCGCACCCTGAAGATCCGCCCGGTCAAGGGTGCCACCGGCTCGGTCCGCCCGTTCCCGACGGCCCGGATGGCCGTGCTGCTGGGTGAGGACCAACGCTCTCGCGACGAGGCCCTGAACGAGCTCAGCGCCCGCACCGCCTGGTCCATCACGGTCGGCGAGTGGCAGCTCGCCGGCATCAACGGACCCGACGGTCTCCATCTGGCGCTCGAGGACAGGCTCACCCCGATCACCAACACCGCCTTCTACCGGCTGCTGTGCGAGCAGCTCGGCGACTACTGATCCCGGCGGAGCGTGAGGGTCGCCAGGTCGGCGCCGAGGATGCCGAAGGCCTCGACGAGGAGGCCGGCGACACGGCCTGCGTCGGCCTGGGGGACGGTGCGCCAGTAGTGCGGCACCCCCGGCGCCGGCGCGATCGGGTCGGTCTCGTCGGGGGTCAGCCAGCCGGCCGCGCGAAGCGCCTCGTGCTGCTCGGCGGAGGCCTCCCAGGTGCCACCGATGTGCTGCGTACCTGCGAACTCGGCGGAGAGCATCTCGTCCTCGCACAGCACCTGTCCCCAGCGCGACGGCGCGACCGACCGTGATGCCTTCGACCGGAGCCGGGCCAGGAAGCCGGTCGGCTCCGGCGCCGAAGGCTCGGGCTCGCTGATGATCACGAACTCCTGCTGCCCGAGGCCGGCGAGGTCCGCGGTGATCCGTTGCTGCCACTGTGTCGCGTCCACCCGCCCATCCAACCAGGGTCGGCGGGCAGCGTTACCGGCGCGTTCACGCGCACGGGGTTGTCACGCGATCGCGGCACTGGTTGCATCAGTGCGCCCCCTTCCCCCACTCACAAGGGACCCCACATGACTCTCGGGAAACGACTCACGCGCAGGCTCGCCCTCGCGCTCCCGCTCGCCGCACTTCTCTCCGTCGTTCCGGCGGCAGCCTGGGCGGCTCCGCCGCCGGCGCTGCCGGCCTCCGCGCCGGAGGCCGACCGCACCTGGCAGCCGGCGCTCGACTTCGACACCGACGGCTGTTACAGCACCCCGGCGATCGGGCCGGACGGCACGCTCAACGGCGGTCTCGCGATGGGCGGCACGGTCAACGGCCAGTGCCGCGACCTCTCGGACCTGCAGAACACCAACGTGTACTCCCGCTCGAAGTGCAACAACGGCTGGTGTGCTTACCTCTACGGCTACTACTTCGAGAAGGACCAGGTCTCCTGGGGGCCCGGGTCGGCCGGCCACCGGCACGACTGGGAGCACATCATCGTGTGGGTGCAGGACGGCCACGCGCGCTACATGTCGGTCTCACAGCACTCCGGCTACGAGATCAAGCCCGAGGCGGAGCTGCAGTTCGAGGGCGGTACGCACCCCAAGGCCGTCTATCACAAGGACGGCGGCAGCACCCACTGCTTCCGCTTCCCGAAGACCGGTGGCGGGGACGAGCCGCCCGAGAACCACGAGGGCGTCTGGCAGGTCAAGGGCCTGGTCGGCTGGGACAACTACCCGGCCGGCATCCGCGACCGCCTCGTCGCGGCCGACTTCGGCGCCGCCACCTTCAAGCTGACCGACGCCCGCTTCGGCAACGCGCTGGCGGGCGGGAAGCCGGCCGCGGTCACTCTGGATCCGTACGCCTGACCCACGGTCACACCAGAGCGTGAGGCGCCTCCGTCGCGCGCCCCTGGAAGGCGAGGATGGCGGGGTTGAGCACGCGGCCGTCGCGGATCTCGATCGCTCGGCGCAGCGTCTCGACGGCGTCCCACGCGGTCGGTCCCTCGAGCACCGGGCGCAGGAACGGGATCAACGCGTTGCTGTTCTCCCAGGTCGCCGAGTTCCACAGGTACGACGGACTGTGGTCGACCGCGTAGTAGAGGACGTTGTCGCCGACCAGGAAGGCCGGGTCGTCGAAGGTGGTGGGCCGGGCCCAGGTGAAGCCCATGCCCAGGTCGCAGGAGACGTCGACGATGACACTGCCGGGGCGGAAGGCGGAGAGGTCCTCCTCCTCGAGGAAGACCAGTGGGTTGGCCGTGTCCTGCAGGGTGCAGTTGACGACGATGTCGTTCTCCGCCAGGTACGGCGCCAGCGGCTCGCGCCCCCGCTCGGTGATCACGTGGCTGAGGTGCTCGCCGTCCGGCTCGTGGTCGAACTGCCGAATCAGCACCGAGTGGATCGGCGAACCGACCGCGGCCACCTCTCGGTTGGTGAGCACCGCGACCTCGTGCACACCGTGCGCGTTGAGGGCGGTCACGGCGCCACGTGCGGTGGCTCCGAAACCGATCACCACCGCGCTCAGGCGGCGACCGTAGTCGCCGGTCAACCCGGCCAGCTCGAGCGCTTGGAGGACCGAGCAGTAGCCGGCCATCTCGTTGTTCTTGTGGAACACGTGCAGACCGACCGAACCGTCGCGGGTCCAGTGGTTCATCGCCTCGAAGGCGATCAGGGTCAGGCGCCGGTCGATGGCGACCTGGGTCAGCTCCGGGTCCTGTACGCAATGTGGCCAGCCCCAGAGCGTCTGCCCCGGGCTCAGCGCCTCGACGTCCTCGAGCTGCGGCTTGGGGAGCAGCACGACGTCCGAGTCGGCCAAGATCTGGTCACGTGACGCGAACCCGGCGACGTACGTCCCGAGAGCCTCGTCGCTGACCCCGAACCGGGCGCCATAGCCGTCCTCGAGCGTGATTCCGGACCGGATGTCAGCGTCCAGGTTCGGGATGTGCTCGGGGTGGAGCGGCAGCCGGTGCTCGTTCTCCTTCGCCGACGAGCCGATGACACCGAGCCCTAGGTGCATCACTTCTTCTTCGGCGGATGGATCTTGTCGGCAAGGGTCTCCGTGGACCCCGAGCTGCGCTTCTCGGCGCGCTTCGCCTTGATGGATTTCCCGGACTTCTTGGACATCTTCTGCCGCGGCGACTTGTCGCTCATGGGGATCTCTCTGATGGGAAGCCTGAATGGCTCCATCCTGCGACAGTACGCCCTTGCTGGTCGGAAGCCGGCCGGGGGCTCCCTCGCCCCGTACGCCTGACCCCGGCCGGTCTCGACTTCTCGCAGGTCAGGTGGCCTGCGAGAAGTCGAACAGGGCGATCGGGGCCGAGGTCGGTTCGTCGGAGCCTCCCTCGGGCTCGACGGTGATCCCGGCCGCGCTCGCATCCGCGGCGTCGCCCTCGAGGACGAAGGTCTGGTCGCTGCCGGCAGGCATCAGCCCGGCCGGGACCATGACCTCGTCGTGCTGGAGCCACAGCTCGTAGACCTTGCCGGTCGGAGCGGCCGGCATGCCGGAGGTGACCAGCACCGCCCTGTTCTCCGAGACCGAGCGGACCACCCGGGCGCGGGCCTTGCCGGGCAGGTCGACGGCCACGGTCGTCGCGTCCCTCGCGCTCAGCACCCGCTCCGCGGTCGTCATCGTCTGGCTGGGGTCGTCGCGGATCAGCTCGACCGCGGCGACCGTCCCGGTGCCGACGACGGCCAGCACCGCGGCCGCGGCGGCGAACGTACGCCACCCGAACCGACGACGGCCGGGCGACTCGTCCGCGGGCTCAGGAGCCTCGACGGCCCTGTGCTTCGGCGTGGTCTCGGGCGGAAGCGGCCGGATCTCCTTGATGCCGGCCAGCAGCCGGTCGCGCAGCTCGGGCGGCGGCGCGGTGTCGGTCAGGCTGCCGAGCGTCCAAGCGCTGTCGCGCAGGCTGGCCACCTCGTCGCGGCAGTCCGCGCAGACGGCGAGATGCTCCTCGAACCGAGCGCGTTCGATGTCGTCGAGAGCGTCGACGGCGTAGGCGCCGGAGAGGGCGTGAATGTCGTGCGCGGTCATCGGCTCACTCCCATCGCGTCGCGCAAGCGGATCAGCCCGTCCCGGATACGGGTCTTTGCAGTGCCTATCGGCAGGTCGAGCATGGTGGCGACCTCAGTGTGGGTGTAACCGCCGAAGTACGCCAGTTGTAGGGCCTCACGCTGCACTGCTGTCAGTGTCTCGAGTGCGGACCGGACGCGGCGGGCCTCCAGCGAGGCCTCCACGGCCTCTGCCGTCGTGTCGTGAGGTGGGGTCTGGGTGGTGCCGTGGTAGGCCGTGTCGTTGCGGCCGGCCGACTCCGCGGACCGGACCCGGTCGACGGCGCGACGGTGGGCCAGCGTCAGCAGCCAGGACTGGGCGCTGCCCAGGCTCTCGTCGTAGCGGCTGGCCGTACGCCACACCTGCAGGAACGTCTCCTGGGTGACCTCCTCGGCCTGAGCCGGGTCACGCACCACCCGCAGCACCAGGCCGTGCACGCGGGCGGAGGTCGCGTCGTAGAGAGCGGCGAAGGCGGCCTCGTCGCCTCGGGCGATGCTGCGGAGCAGCCCGGCCAGGCCCGGGGACGACCCGGTTCCCTCCGGCGACGGGTCGCCGGAGGGAACTGAGCTGAGCGATCTCATGTGTCGATCCTTGCGGATATCCGGTCCGATGTCCCGATCAGGGCATCAGCACGGTGTCGACCACGTACACCGTGGCGTTGGCGGTCGGGATGTTGCCGCACAGCACCTTGGCGTTCTCCTTGCCGACGGTGAACTCCTCGTCCGAGCCCTCGACGGTGATCATGTCGCCGGCCAGGGTCTCGTGCTCACCGGCGACCTCGTCCGGGCCGAGCTGTCCGGCCACCACGTGGTGGGTGAGGACCTTGGTCAGCATGGCCTTGTCGGCCAGCACCGCGTCGAGGTCGGCCTTCGGGATCTTCTTGAAGGCGTCGTCGGTCGGGGCGAAGACCGTCAGCGCGTCGGCGCTGTTGAGGGTGTCGACGAGCTCGGCCTGGCCGACGGCGGAGACCAGCGTCTTGAGCAGCGGGTTCGCGCTCGCAGCCGAGGCGACCGGTGCGGTCGACATGCCGTTGAACGAGCCGGCACCGTCGGCGGGGATCAGCTTGCAGCCTTCGCCGAAGGTCTGGGCGCCGGCCTCCTCGGTCTCCTCGGGAGCGGCCTCGGTGGTCTCGGAGGTCTTCGAGCCGCCGTTGTCCGTGGACTCGGTGTCCTCGGAGCCACATGCGGAGAGGCCGAGACCCATCAGGAGGGCCAGGGTGGCAGCCGCGCCGCCGGTGCGGGTGAGCGTGTTGGTCTTCATGGATTGGCCTTTCGAGGGATGGTTCGTCTTGCTGTCATGAGGGCTTCGGCGCGGTGGCCGGATCGGATTTCGTCTTTTTTCAGGCGACCGTGACGACGATCTGCTGGATGCCGCTCGACCCGTCGGGGAACGGGGTGGCCCGCTCGTCGCTCTGCACGGTGCCGTCGCGGTCGGTGACCCGCACGGCCAGCTGATGGCTCCCCGGCTCGGCGTCCCAGGGCAGGAACCACTGGCGCCAGTAGTCGATCCCGGCATCGGGGCCGAGGTCGGCCGGCTGCCAGCGGCCGCCGTCGATGCGTACGTCGACCTTGGCCACGCCGTGGTGCTGGGCCCAGGCGACACCCCCGATGACGGTGCGGCCGGCGGAGATGTTGCTCAGCGGCCGGGGCGTGTCGATCCGGCTGGAGAGCTTGATCGGGGCATCGACGGCCCAGTCGCGGTCGGTCCAGTAGGCGGTCGCCTCGTCGTAGCGGGTCAGGGTGAGCTTGGTGACCCACTTGGTGGCGCCGACGTACCCGTAGAGGCCGGGTACCACCAGCCTGGCCGGGAAGCCGTGGACGCGGGGGAGGACCTCGCCGTTCATGCCGAGGGCGACCATCGCGTCGCGGCCGTCCAGGGCCGCCTCGAGCGGGGTGCTGATCGTGAAGCCTTCGACGTCGGTCGAGAGGATCTGGTCGGCGTTCCTGCCGACGCCGGCCTCCTCGAGCAGCTCCTTGAGAGGTACGCCGGTCCAGCGCGCCGCGCCGACGAGCTTGCCGCCGACCTCGTTGGAGACGCAGGTCAGGGTGATGTCGTGCTCGACGTTCTCGCGCTCGCGCAGGTCGTCGTAGCTGAAGGTCAGCTCGCGCTCGACGTCGCCGTCGATGGTCAGCGACCAGCTGTTCTGGTCGACGATCGGGACGGCCAGCTTGGTGTCGACCCGGTAGAAGTCGCGGTTGCGGGTGATGAACCGGGAGATGCCCTGGTGGGTGTCCTCCAGCCCGGCCGGGAGCGCGGGCAACGGGTCGCGGACGCGCGGCAGCATCAGGTCGGCGAGCGCCGTGCGGCTGCGTACGATCAGCTGCCCGCCGGTCGCGGCCGCGGCCGAGAGCAGGGCCAGGGCCCCGAACCCGATCAGGACGCTGCGGCGGGTGGCCGCGCCGTCGTTCGGGACCTCTCGCCGGTGGCTCGGCGCGGGCTCAGCTGTCAGGGCGCGGGTCAGGGCGCGGGTCAGCAGGACCAGCACGGCGGGCCCGAGGACGAGCGCCACCAGGGTGGGCACGAGGTCGGTGATCTGGAAGAGCGGCTGGCGGACCACGGCGGCTCCGGCGAGCAGGACCAGGCCGGCGATGAGCCCGACGCCGAGTCTCAGCCGCCGTCGGGCGATGACGCCGATCACGGCGGCGAACGCGATCGTGACCAGCAGCACGCTGCCGATCAGGATCGGCTTGTCCGCGCTGCCGAGCTCGCGCACCGCCCACTCCTTGACCGGGGTGGGCGTCGCGTCGATGACCGCGGTACTGACCGCGAGCGCTGGGGACGAGGCCGGCGTCAGCAGCGCGGCCGTGAGGTGCGCGACGGACATTCCGACGGCACCGGCGAGCACACCGGCGGCGGCATGGGCGAGGGTATGGCGATCCAGGTGTCTCATGGCGGGGATTCGCGCCCGCGCCCGGATCGGATTTCAGCGAGCGGCCGACTCAGTCGGTGTCGCGCATCTTGGCGAGCCTGGCCCGCAGCGCCGGCACCCGGTGCGCATTGGCGCGCAGCTCGACGTAGGCGTCGCCGTAGACCCAGAGCAGGGCGTCGTCGAGCCGCCGCACGGCACCCGGCGGGTAGCGGTAGTCCATCCGGGCCATCAGGGTGTCCTCGTCCACCGAGCGCAACGCGTCGCCGAGCTCGGTCAGCGAGGTGATGCCCAGCTCGAGGATGACACCGGAGATCCAGCCGTAGTGGTCGGTGCGCGACCAGCCGGCGTCGGCGTACTGCCCGGCGAGGTAGGCCGCCAGCTCTCGGGGGCTGATGCGCGGGTCGTCGTCGACGGCCTCGGTGCTGGCGCCGGTGACGCCCTGCCGCAGCCGGTCCCTGATCGTGGAGAACTCACGGTCCGCGAGCTCGAGCAGGCCCGCGGCGAGCGTGAACCGGCGGTCGAAGTCGGGCACGTGCTCGCTGGGGATCGTGCCCTTGTAGCGGATGTCGTGCTCGAACTCGGCCCAGGCGTGCTGCAGCACGGTGCGGATCTGGATCTGCGCCTGGCGGCCGCGCAACAGCTCGTACGCCGCCTGCCCCTCGCGAGCGGGGTCGAGGCTGACCAGCAGGTGACGGCTGGCGTACCCGAACCGGCCCTCGCTCGCGGTCTCCTCGCCCATGTCGCGATCGTCGAGGACCACCACCTGGTCGTCGAGGAGCTCGGCGACCGCCTGGACGTCGCTGTGGACGTAGGTGATCACCCGCAGCCCGATCTGGTCGGTGATCTCGCGGAGCGGGTCGGCGTAGACCGGCCGTCCGTCGACGGTGCGAGCCGCCTTGGCCGCGAACGACGCGACCGACTTCGCGCGCGAGGTCACGGTCAGGTAGTTGATGCCCGCCTCGTCGAGGATCGAGGTCACCAGCTGTACGTACTGGTCGGCCGCCTCCTGCAGCGTCGGCTGGATCGCGGCGTACTCGCGGACCGCGGTCCCGGGGTCGTGGATCTTCGCCCCGGCCTGCCCGCGCGGTGTGGGGCGGAGGTCGTCGGGCAGCGTCGGCGTGACGATGTAGCCGGTGGCGAAGTCCCCGTAGGTCGTGGTCCGGTCGGGTGCGTGGGTCGCGAACAGGCCGATGTAGGCACAGAGCACCGCGTCGACCTGGTCCTCGACCGCGCGCAGCTCGCTCTTGCGTACGGCGTTCTCGGCGGCGGTGCGAAGGGCGAGCCAGGCCGGGTCGTCGAGCAGCAGCGGCGGCTCGGAGCTCTGGAGACCTTCGAGCAGGCCGAGGAGTACGAGCAGCTCGGCACGGAGCTGGTCGATCTCACGCCCGGACTTGTGCTTGTACTTCAGCGTCCGGCCGAGGCGGAAGAGGGCGACCGTCGCGGGGTGCGGGTAGACCTCGATCGCCCGCCGCCGGCGGCCCGACCTCGGGTTCATGTCGAGTCCCAGCCGGGCTGCGATCCGGGCGCCGCGCGGCTGTTCGCCGAACTCCGGCTTGCTGGTGTTGGTGGGGTGCGCGCCCGCGTCGAAGCGAGCGAAGTCCTTGTTGAGCGCCGCCTCGGCCGGACGGTTCCCGGTCGGGTTGGTGACGATCAGGGGAGCATCGATCGCGACCAGGCAGTCGCTGCCGACGTACGGCTCCAGGGCAGCGACGATCTCGTCGTCGGTCTTCGCGGCCGAGACGTGGACGAGACGGCCCTCCTCGTCCAGGACGGCCAGGCCGGTCGGCCTGCGCACGCCCCAGGCGAGGTCGACTCCGATGAAGTGCATGAGGCCAGACTGCCCGTCCGCGCGGCGCGTGCCTAACCTCCGCGGTCGTCAGCGGGTCGCCTGCACGATCGTGATCGGGCCGAACCGGTGCTCGATGTGGTCGATCTCGCGGGCGTCGGTGAACCCGGCGTCGGTCAGGATCGTGACGATCCCGTTGTCGAGGTTGCGCTCGGTGTAGGCGTTCATGCCGCGGTGACGGTGACCCTCGTGTCCCTTCCCGTGTCCGTGACCGCCGTGGCCGTGGTCGGGGGCACCGAAGTCGACGATGGTCACCCGCCCGCCGGGCTTGAGCACCCGGTACGCCTCGCGCCCGAACCCCTCGCGCCCGGCGTCGTCGACGTGGTGCAGAGCGAGCGAGGAGACGACGTGGTCGACGCTGCCGTCCTTCGGGAGCAGCCGGTCGGCGTACCCCTGCACCAGCGAGAGACGTACGCCTCGCCGACCCGCCTTCCGGGCCGCCAGCCGCAGCGCGCTCGCGTCGGGGTCGTGCCCGGTGACGACGGCTCCGGGGACGGCGCGAAGCACCGCGAAGGAGAGATTGGCCGTGCCGCAGCCGACGTCGAGGACGGTCTGGGCGGGCTGGATGCCGGCGAGCTCGACCGTCCGTTCGTGGAGCGGGCGCACGCGGGCGAACCGGGTGAAGAGGTCGTAGAGCGGGAGGAGCCAGGTGCGGCCCATGCCGGGGAGGAACTCGCGGTCCCGATCGCTCTCGGCGCGGCCGTCGATGATCTGTATCGTGGTCATGGTTCCACAATGGGACATTCTGCGGATCTACGGTGGGAGGGAAGTAGGGGGCGATGGGACGTTCTTCGGATTCGGCCGCGACGCTGTCGCGCTCGGTGCGTACGGTCCGGGCCGACGGCACCCCGATCTACCGTTGGGAGCAGAGCCCCGGGATGCCGGCGGTCAGGGTCGTACCTCTCGATCCCGACTGCGACACCGAGCACCTGCCTCCCGACAACCGGCACGCCCACGACTTCTGGGTGCTCGCCTACGTCGAGCGTGGCGGAGGCGCCGTCGGCCTCGACGGCCGGCAGGTGGCGCTGCGCGACGGCGAGGTCCACGCGATCGCTCCCGGTGAGGTCGTGGCCGCCGAGTCGCTCGCCGAGCTCACCCATGCGCGTGCCTGGTCGGTCGCCTTCACCCCCGACGCCATCCCCGCCCTCGCCTCCATCTCCCCGCTCACCTGGGCCCACCACCCCCTGCTCGCCCTCTTCGCCGCCGACGGTCGTCATGCGGTGGTACCCGAGGAGGAGCGCCCACGCTGGCAGGCCTGGCTCGTCGAGCTCGCCGACGAGCTACGCCACCCCGACCGCCTCGGCGCCCACGACGCCGTCACCGCCACTCTCACCAATCTTTTGGTCGCCTCGGCCCGTTTGGCCCCGACCGCCCCCATCGCCCCCGACCCGCTGGTCAGTCGCGTCTTCGATGAGATCGAGAGGACGTACGCCACCAAGGTCTCCGCCGGCGACCTAGCCCGGTCGTTGGGCTACACCCCCGGCCACCTCACCACCGTCCTGCGCCAACGCACCGGCCGCACCCTCCTCGACTGGCTCACCGAGCGCCGCCTCACCGAAGCCCGCCGCCTCCTCCGCGAAACCAACCTCCCCTTGTCCGTCATCTCCACCCGCACCGGCCTCACCGACCCCGGCTACCTCGTACGCCGCTTCAAGGCCCGCTACGGCACCACCCCCGACCGTTGGCGCCGGGAGGGGTGAGTCGCGGCAGGCGCCTTACACGACTTGCTTGGACGGATGCCACTCAGGCAGGAGATCGGGGGTTCGTGGGTACTTGGCCTGGTCCTGCAGGAGGAGATCTCGAATGAAGTCCTTGCCCTCTTCGGACTCGTCGTAGGGCTTCCCGTAGTAGTCGAAGTCAGCCTCGAGGTGCCGCTGCGCATCGATCGTCATGGTTGCGCGATACCAAGTGCCCGCATCGTCGGTGTACATAGACTTTCTGAGCTTGTGTGCGTTGCGTGCCCCCGCCGCGCCCAACGAAAGACTCTGACTGCCCTGCGGGGTCGAGACCTCGGCCCGCACAGTCGTGGAGTTCGCCATACCCGACATGGTGATCGTGATGCGTTGCCAGTTGGCTGGAGCCGAGTCCAGGGCGACATGCCCGATGGACTCCAGCAACTCGTTACTGGTGTCAAGCATCTGTGCCTCCTGAATCGGGCTCTTCGTTCTCGATAAATGTAGTCGCTTCAACGCCGTCGACCACGTGCGTGACGACGATGTCGGTTGGTCTACGGCTAGATCCGTCGTAGTCGAGATCGATCGTCACCTCGACCGTCTTCCCCTCCTGAATCTGGTCTGACCAGAGATTCTCAAGCCGTCGGTATTGCCCTTGATTCACCTTGCTGCCATGCATGGGGACCAGGTTGATCAGGTCGCCAGGGCCCTTGAAGATCCGGGCAAACAGGTGGCCTGCGTGGTCGACGTTCTTGATCTTGTCCTCGAGATTGCGTTGCGCCGCTACGTTGCGCGGATGGTTGGGGTCGTACTCGCTCAGAGTCGCCTCTGCCTGCCAAACCCGACTCACCTCGTCGGTCCTGTACAAGAAGCGATCGTCAACCAGGACCGTAGATTCCGGCGGCGGTTTCGCCAGTGTCTTTCTGTGGGCCGGGTCGGTAGACGAGAGTCTGAGCGTGCGCTGCACACGTTGGGCTGATTGCATCGCAGTCTCGCAGGACGGGACCGCACCCGCTGAGGCCGCCTCGACTTGTCGGGGCACGTACGGCACGAAGGTTGCTGCATCTGGATCAGTCCAGGCTGATCCGGTCGGCGACATGTAAGGGAGAACGAAACTGGATGACGCCCCAGATGTCGGAGCCACCTCGGTCCTGTTCGATGGGCTCGTCCCGACGTCGGCCGTGGCGGTGCCCATGCGAGCCGCCAACGCCGCCCTAAGAGGTGCGAAGACGCTATTCAGGACGGGCCCGACGGTGTAGGCCTGCGGTCGAACCAGTTTCCAGGCGACGTACGTCAGCACGCCGATGAGGCCGAGCTTGAGGACGAACCAGAGGGCGTCGGTCGCAAGGATGGCGGCGAAGAAGCGCAGCAGCAGAAGTCCCACGAGGAAACAGATCGGGCCCATCACCAGCGGCCCGGCGACACGCTTGAGCATCGCGACCGCCGCATCGCGGGTGCGATCGATCATGAAGAGCACACCCAGCGCCGGAGAGAACGGGACGAGAAGCCGCACCAGGGCGTACGCAAGCAGCGTGGCGAGAGCGGCCAGAAGCAAGAAACCGCAGGTCACCAAGATCATGGCTAGGTTCACCAGTGATGTCGTGACTCGCTGTGACCAATGGCCGCCTTTGAAGTGGTCGTACGCCAGCGCATCGTTCTCCTTGATCTGCTCGGCGTACGTCTTGAAGTCGTCGGCCTTCTTCTCGACGATCTTCGCCCCGGCGTCCTCAGGGTCATTCCGGTAGGTCTCGTACTCGTCCCAGGAGAAGTGGGTTGCGGCGAAGACCTTCGGCCCGTACTCCTTGGCGGTCGCCGAGTCAGGATTGCCGAAGACTCCAGTGGCCCACGTGCGGTACTGCGTCGTTCGGACGATGTGGTCGAAC
Organism: Nocardioides luteus; assembly: GCF_015752315.1. Classification (NCBI taxonomy): domain Bacteria; kingdom Bacillati; phylum Actinomycetota; class Actinomycetes; order Propionibacteriales; family Nocardioidaceae; genus Nocardioides; species Nocardioides luteus. Next base: position 4,775,690 of record NZ_JADOVJ010000001.1, on the reverse strand, counting down.
TGAATGTCCACCGCGACGACCGCCGACTCGTCGCCGAGGTCTTCGGCGTCTTCCGGGAGAGCCTTGTCGTCGTTGAACGACGTGGCGATTAGCTCGGTCGTTCCGCGCACGCCGTCATCGACGAGGTGGACGGCCTCCAACGGGTAGTTCATCAGCCAGGAGGAGAGGCCGAGTACGAGGAGAGCCCACGCCGCTGCAGTGGCTGAGCCCGCGAAACGACCGGCTCGCGACCGCAGGATGATGATCACGACGACGAGAAGCAGGACGATCGGCAGCCATGGCGACCACACGCCCTGCGCGGTCGCGGTGGTGGCCTCAACGACGGGTTCTTCGAGTGCGATGAGCCACGAGCTGGGGGAGAGCACTGAGTGAAGTAGGGCGTGGGACCAGTTCGGCAGCAGGCCGGCGAGCTCAAGCAGGATGTTGCTGAGCGCTGTCCCGGCTTCGGCTACGAACTGCCCGGTGCAGCCGTTGTCATAGGTGAACCACTGCGGCGAAGTTCCATAGACCGATTCGATCGACGCCGGGTGCTCGTCGGCAAACGGATCTGCCGACCACCCCGCTCGATCGATGTCGAGCTTGACGACGAACGATCCAAACCCATGAGGTGAAGCCGGAATCGGCGCATCGAGGTTGTTGCACGCGTCCTCGCCCGGGATCGGCAACGGGTCGAACGGTACGTCGATCGCTGTGGCCGGGACCGCGACGAGCGACGCGAGCAGGAGAGTCGCCAAGGCCAGCAGACGGCTAAGCGCCCGCCTGCCTGCCTGATCTCTCGGTGCCGCCCGAGCAGCCTTCACGTGAAGTGTTCTACCCGTGTGCACCGACATCTAAACCGAATCAAGCCAAGAATCTCGCGCGCAGGGTGCACAGCGTCGGCTTAGCGGGTTCGATGGCCGGTAGGCCCTTAATGGCTTAGCTTGCGGCGACTGAGGCTGCGGTGAAGAAATCGGTCGGCATGGCGTGATCCAGGCGCCAGGTGATCGCGATGGGGCGATCACCTGTGTGGGAGACGTAGGTGGCCGGGCCGAGGAAGAGGTACGGCGACGTTCCGAAAACTCCGTCGGCCTGTTCGCGTGCGAAGAGCAGCACGTTGCTTGCGCCGGTCAGATAGCGCTGGCCGGTCTTGCTCGTCACCGAGGTCGTGGACTGCGTCTCCCAGTGGAACAGCGTCGGGCTGATCGGGTAGTCGCGATACATCGTGGTGGGGGAGAAGTCGGCTTCGGACTTTTTGAGGTTGATGAAGAACGCATCCACGTTGAGCTCGGGGATGTGCTTGACCCCTTCGCGCATCGAGTTCGGCTTGCGATCGAGGCTCGCGTAGCCAAGGGCTGCCAGGATCTCTTCGCGCTGATAGCGCGCGTGGACCATAAGCGGCACCTTGGAAAGAGGACCGGAAAGGTCGGACAGGCGGTGCCGCGCGGAGTCGAAGGCGAGGTCGACAACAGCCTTGATCTCGGACCGTGTCGCCTGCTCTGCTCGGAGGGCCCTGAAGCCGGCATCGATCGAATCGAATCCGCCGCCATCGGGCCAGAGCGAGAAGAAGAGCATGTTGGCCAATCGTTGCTCGCCGGAGGAAAGCGTTGAATACGACGGCGCATCGTCGGCGAGCAGCCGAGAGAAGGTGGCCGCACGGAGCGGGTCATCTACGTGTGAAAACGCGCGTACGCGACGCAGCAATCTCGCCTCGGCAGAGGTGCCGTCCGGAACTGGCAGGCCAGCCATGCGGCGCAGCTCTGTCCATGAGTGCTGGCCCTTGCGCAGAACGTCGGGCAGTTCCATCCCCGACTCGTTGAGGTACTCAGAAAGGGAAAGGTCGCCGTATGAGCGCAGTTCCTGAACCATCGAGGGCCAGCGGTTCGAGATCTGCGACTTGAGGTTGTCGACAATCAGCGCCTGTGCCTCGCGGTCCATGACGATCTGGCAACCGGCGGGCAGGAATGGGAAGCCGCGTTCCACTTCGCGGCGTAGGGCGGCTCGGGTCAGTCCGGTCATCGCTCGCAGCTTCCGGTCCCAGGAGAACTGCTTGTTCTGATGGCCGACGAAGTCGAGAACTGTGAGAACTGCTTTGTCGCGGGTGCGCCGCAGGCCGCGACCAAGCTGCTGCAGAAAGACCGTTGCAGAGTCGGTAGGCCGAAGGAACAGCACGGTGTCCACGTCAGGGATGTCGAGGCCTTCATTGAAGACGTCGACGGAGAACAGCACGTTGAGTCGTCGCTCTCGCAGAGCGGCAATGGAGTCGCGGCGTACGGCGGAGGCAGTGGTGCCGGTGACCACTCCGGCAGGGATCCCAGCCTTGTTGAAGACGTCCGCCATGTAGTTGGCATGAGCGACGTCGACACAGAAGCCGAGGGCACGCATCTGCGACACGTCGGGCATCTTGTCGCGGAGTTCGTTGAGGATGATCCGGGCGCGAGCGTCGTTACCGGTATATAGCGAGGAGAGTGCTGTGTCGTCGTACTTTCCGCGCACCCACTTCACAGCTCGGAGGTCGGTGTTGTCGGAGACAGCGAAGTAGTGGAAGGGACAGAGGAGGTCTGCGCCCAGTGCGTCCCACAGCCGGAGCTGGGTGGCGATGCGGTTGTCGAAGAACGAAGCGACGTTCACCCCGTCCGCGCGCTCCGGCGTCGCGGTCAGCCCGATCAGTTCTGCGGGTCTCAGATGGTCGATGAGCTCTCGGTACGACTTCGCCTCGGCATGATGAAACTCATCGATGACGACGATGTCGTATGCCTCCGACGGAATCTGCGAGACGCCATACGACTTCAGTGACTGCACACTGGCGAAGACGTGCTCCCAACGCTCTGGGCGAGCTCCGTCGACGTAGAGCTCGCCGAAGGTCGCGTCGGAGAGGACCTCGCGGTAGGTCCGCAGAGACTGCTGCAAGATCTCCTTGCGATGCGCCACGAACAGAAGCTTGGGCCGCTTTCCATCGGCGTTGTTCTCGGTGAGTCGTCTGTAGTCGAGTGCAGCGACGACGGTCTTTCCAGTCCCAGTCGCAGCGACCACGAGATTGTGATGCCGGTCGTGCAGCGTACGCTCCGCGTCCAGGTCGTCGAGCATCTTCTGCTGGTACGGATATGGCCTGACCTCAAGGCCCGAAAGCGAGATCGTGACTCGATCTCCACGGCTCCGCCCGGATGCCTCGGCCAACGCATCGTCCAGCCGATCCCGGTCTCGGTCGGGGTCATACAGTTCGAAGTCGCCGTGGTTCCAGTAGGTATCGAACGTGGCCGTGAACTTGTCGAACAGGGAAGGCGTTCCCTTGCGAGACAGGCGTACGTTCCACTCCACGCCCTCGACCATGGCCGTCCGGGTGAGGTTGGAAGAGCCGACGTACGCGGTGTCGAACTCGGTGTTGCGGCGGAACATCCATGCCTTGGCGTGCAGACGGGTGCGCTGAGCGTCGTACTGAACCTTCACCTGGGCACCGAAGTCTCGAACGAGTCGGTCGAGCGCGTCACGCTCAGTTGATCCGGTGTAGGTGGTGGTGATGACTCGGAGCCGTCCGCCCCGGTCGCGGAGGCGTCTCAGTTCGGGCTCGACGAGGCGGAGTCCGTACCAGCGCACGAAGGCGCAGAGCAGATCTACCTCGTCGGAGGTGTCGATCTCGGCGCGGAGCTCGGCGGCGAGGCTGGGCTCCTCCTTGGAGTTTGTGAGCAGGGCCGCCTCAGTGAGTGGGGTTTTCGGGCGGGTGTTGAGGTAGGTGATCGTGCCTGGTGCCTGTGGGCTGCTGATCCGCCGGAGCTCGGTCGGGGGAGTGACGATGTGGTCCGCATCGCCGGTCTCGAGCTGGGCGATGAGTTGGTTGGCGGCCTTCACCCGAAGCTCGGGATCTTTCACGGCCTCAAGGCTGCGTACGGCTGCTTGGTAGACGTGGCGCGCAAGTACGTGTGGCTGGTCGGCCTGGTCCACGTGGCCGGTCTCGACGTCGCGATCGGCTACTCGTCTGAGCTGGTCATGAAGGTCGTTGGTGACGAGCAGTTCGTAGAGGCCATCATGCGATCCGAGGTCTGACACCTGTCCAGCTTCTCTAACGGTGTCACTGGATGGTCGGAACTTCGCAAATTTCGTCCTCAAATGTGGGGAGCAGCTCTCTCGGAGTACTTCTCCAAATGCGCTGAGGCGCCTTAGTGAGCGGTCCGGCGGCCGTGGGCGATCCACACGCCGACGAGGATGCCCAGCAGGTAGCCGATACCTGCGCCGATGAGGAGCGCCGTGCTCATCGGGTGAGTGGCCTTCGGGACCTCATGTTTTCCATTGGCGCTCGTGATCGAGTCGTGGGCGATCGGCGTCGCAAGGTATCCACCGAATCGGGGATGCAGGGATCACAAGCGGTTGCCGTTCGGCCTGGGGGTTGAGGTGATGTACGTATGGCTGGGATCCCTCGGCGAGAGCGGGGTTACGCCATGCCTTTTACTTAGACGATGACACTCTGTGAGTCGTCCGCAGAGTGTCATCGTCTAGTAAAAGGCCCGATTGCCGATCGGCTCGGTGGGTCGTGGAGGTTTACTTTGGCTCTCAGTGAGAGTGGGCTCCGTCGGCTGGCGGAGCAGCTGAAGGAAACGGCCGGCGCCAGGGTTCTGCTCGGCATTGTCGGGCCGCCGGGGGCGGGGAAGTCGACGTTGGCGGAGCGGCTGCGGGACGTGCTCAATGAGGACGGACACATCGCGGTGGTGGCGCCGATGGACGGGTTCCACCGGAGCAACGCGGAGTTGGACGCGATGGGGGCGCGGGCGCGGAAGGGGGAGCCGAACACCTTCGACGCCGAGGGATATGTGGCCGCGCTGCGACGGGTTCGCGCGGGACAGGGGCGGGTCGAGTGGCCGACGTTCAGCCGGGTCATTGACGAGCCGGTGCCCGGCGGGGTCGTGATCGAGGACGAGCCGATCGTGATCACCGAGGGGAACTACCTGCTGCTGGACCAGGGGCCGTGGCGGGACGTACGCGGTCTGCTGGATGAGGTCTGGTTCCTCGATGTCCCGGACGCGGTCCTGGTGCCGAGGCTGCTCGAGCGGTTCCTCGCCGGCGGGAGGTCGCGGGAGGAGGCCGAGGCGAAGATAGCCGAGAGCGATCTGCGCAACGCCGCGCTGGTGCGGGCGACCCGGGATCGGGCGGACCTCGTGCTGTGAGCCGTCAGTTCTCGGAGGAGGCGGCGCAGTCGACCAGGAACGACATCAGCTCGGTGGCGTCGTCGGTGGTGACAAGAGTGTCGAGGGCGTGGTCGAGCTCGAGGCGTCGTACGTGGGGGACGGTCACGGGGTCGAAGCCGTTCGAGATCAGGATGCCGGTCATCATCAGCAGGGCGGTGCGCTTGTTGCCGGCGGTGTAGAACCGGGTGCGGGCGGCGGAGCAGAAGTAGATCAGCGCCTGGAGCCGGGGGTCACCGGTCTCGGCGACATGCTCCCGCAGCGCCGCGAAGCGGGTCCGGAGCAGCTCGCTGCCACCGCGGCGGAGGGTGCCCTCGCCGCGGAACCTTCCGGCGTCGGGCGTCTCGTGGCGGGCGAGGATGCGGTTGAGGCGGTCGGACGTCGATTTGTCGATATGGAACCTGCCGTAGCCGACCAGGTCGCGGAGGGTGCCGTACGCCTCGCCGAGCGCCAGCACCTGCTGCTCCTCCTCGGCCGGGTGGTCACCGACGGTGATGCCGGCGAGGAGGGTGCGCACCTCGGGAAGGGTGAAGCTGTTGCCCTCGAGCCGCGCAGCGTTCCAGACCAGCTCGGGGAGGTGTGCGCGGAACCGACGCCAAGCCCGCTCGGTGTCGCCGGGGAGCATCCGGGAGAGGTCGACCTCGGTCCACCAGACGCCGGTGTCGCGCACCTGGTCCTCGCGGTCGGCGACCACGCGGTAGGTGTCGTCCGTGGCCGGCTTGCGGGCGGCGTACGTCTCGGGGTCCGGTGCCCAGCGGGGCTGCTTCGTCACCACGTCCGGATCTCCTCGCGGGCTCGGTCCGCGGCGTCGCCGCCGACGGAGATGGCGTCGATGGCGATCTGGATCGGGGCGGCGTAGACGACCCGGTCGCGCTCGAACGTACCGAGGAACAGGTCCGGTTCGGCGGCGGCGACGACCACGGTGGCACCGTCGGGGGCGGACGCCGGGCGGAGGGCCCCGCCGACGAGAACGGGTACGAGAACGCTCGGGTCCTCGCACCACATCACCGAGATCGCAGGGACGGCCTCGTCGAAGGACGGCAGGTCCAGGCCGGCCGCGCCGGAGAGCGCCCACCGCTGTCCCGACGCGTCGCCGGCGGAGGCGAGCCGGCCGATGGTGGTCTCCCCGCTGAGCCGGACGGCCTCCGGCCGGTGCAGTACGCCGGAGGCCCGCGCGGCCTCCTCGACGATCTCGACCGGGTCGCCGTCGGCCCAGGCGTCGAGCCGGCCGGCCCAATGCTCGATGTCAGGAGCAACTTCGGTCGGATACAGCGGATCCAGAATCGCGCGCGCACCTGCCGCGGCCGCCGGCGTCGCCAGCGGAGCGGCGATGATCGTCAGCCCCGCGCCACACGCCGTGGTGATGGTGTCGAGCGTGTCGACCGATGGGCTGACCACGCCGTTGACGATCCGGTGGACCGTCGAGGCCGACACGCCTGCGCGAGCGGCCACCTGCCGAGCGCTCAGCCCAGAGCGCTCGATGCACTCCGCGACGAGCCGCCCGACGTCCTGTTCCATATATGCAACCCTAGTAAAGGGTGTTGCATATATGGAACAGGCGTGCCGACGTACGTTCTTCTAAGGTGTCCGCCATGACGCGACCGATCACGCTGCTCGTCGAGGGGGAGTCCGACAAGGCTCTGGTGGAGGCGCTGGCGCCGAGGTACGGGGTCGAGCTGGTCGAGCTCGGGATCGAGGTCGTCTCGATGAACGGTGCCGGGAACGCCGGGCGGTTCATCAAGGAGACGACGGCGGCGGGGCACCGGGTCGGCGGGCTCTACGACGAGGCCGAGGAGCGCTTCGTCGCCAACGCGCTCGGCCGCCAGCTCGGCGAGGACCTCTCCGGGCAGGGGTTCTTCGCGTGCCGCCGCGATCTCGAGGACGAGATGATCCGGGCGATCGGTGCGGCGCGGATCGTCGAGATCCTGGAGGCCAACGGCGAGGGCGGCAAGTTCCGTACGCTGCAGAACCAGCCCGAGCACCGCGGCGAGGAGGTCGCCGACCAGCTGCACCGCTTCTTCGGCACCGCCTCGGGACGCAAGATCCGCTACGGCACGATCCTCGGCGAGGCCGTCGAGATCGAGAACATCCCGGACCCGCTCGTCGGTCTGCTGACTTGGTGCTGGGGCTGACCTAAGGCTCCATGTCGTCGTGGACGACGACCCGGGAGAGCTCGATGGTGCCGTCGGGGCACTTCCAGAAGTGCAGCCGGCGGGCGCTGGGCGTGTGGATCTGCATCGAGACCCGGTAGCAGACCGCGCCGTCGGGACGGGACTGTGGCGCGGCATTACCCCCGGCAGACGTACGCAGCTGGTGCAGCTCGCGCCCGGTCGACTGCTCCGCGAGGCCGGTGAGCACCTCCATGACCACGTCGGCGATCTTGTCGACGGTGATGCCCTCGAGCGCGTCGACGCTGTCGAGGAACCGGTCGCCGATCGCGAACTCGGGCAGCGGGCGGGTGGGCTGCTCGCCGACCGGGATCCGGCGGGCCCAGGCGGCCTCGACCAGGTGGCGGAAGCCGCGCTCGCGGTCGGCGAACACGGGCAGGGCGACGTCGGGCGGCGCGGTGCGCTGCTTGGCTCGGCGCAGCTGGGAGCGCATCCGGGCGAGCTCGGCGTCGCGGGTCTCGACCTGGCGCGCGGCGCGGGCGAGGTCCTTGGCGAACTGCACGCGCTCGTTGCGCAGCCCGGAGACCTGGTCGCGGAGCTCGGCCAGCTCGGCCTCGAGATGGGCCTTCTCGGCCTTGATCGCGGTGACCTGCAGCGACATCGACTGCACCGCCGCCTTCTTCGCCGGCGCGGGCTCCCTCGCGGGCATCGGCTCCGGCGAGGGCGCAGGTGCGGGCCGGACCGCCCGGACCGGCTCGCCCCGGCGGCGCGGCATCATCGCCGGGCTCGGCACCGCCGGCCTGGGCGGCGCCTCGGGAACTGGCTCGGCGTCCGGCACGCTCTCGTCGGGCTCCGGAGCCGAGGGCACGGTCTCGACGTGCTCGACGATGGCGGGCGGCGGCGCATCCGGGTCGAGCCAGGGCGGGCCACCGGCGTACAGGGAAAGGGCTTCGCGCGCGGTGTCGTGCTCGCGGACCTCGCGCAGCGACAGCCGCCACTTGGGGCCGGTCGCGATGACGCGCGCGAGCACGACCTCACCAGGAGTGAGAAGCGCCGATAAATCGTCGTCGGGGTCGCCGGTCACGTCCGAGCGGAAGAGCTCGACGGTGACGTCGGGATGCAGGCGCAGATCCGCGGAGCCGGCGAGGACCGAGCGCACCTGCGCGGGGACGACGTCCCCGGCGGCGTACGTCTTCAGTGCCTCGTCCGCGGTGGGGCGGCTCTCCCGGATGTCGAGCCAGCGTGACTTCTTCTCCAGGACGCCGTCGACGTGCATCCCGGGGGCGAGAACCCGCTCGATCGGCACCCCGGCCTGGGCGAGCTGGGGCGGGATCGACGCCATGTCGCCACCGACGAGGTCGACCAGCGCACGCTCGCTCATGATCGAGCGCACGGTGCCGGCACGGCGCTCCCGGGTGGACGCGGTGCGGGCGCTGTCGAAGAGGCCGGCGGCCGCGGCCATGTCGAGGGCGTCGTCGATGAGCTGCCCGGTGAGCTTCTTGCCCTCGGACTTGTTCCAGGCGAAGCGCAGCGGCGCCTGCTTCAGGTCGACGTTCCACCCCAGGCCGATCGGGTAGACCCGCCCGGCGCCGCCGTAGACCTGCGTGCCGGGTGTCATCTTGTTGGAGAAGGCCCAGGTGTGGCCGCCGGTCGTGACGAGGTAGAGGTCGGCGAGGTCGCCGATCTCGGCGGCGATCCGCTCCACGTCGGCGTAGGGATCGGTGTGTCCGGACGCGACGGTCACCACCACGGTCGGCTTGGTGCGGGTGTCGCCGTTGAGCAACGCCGCCAGCGCCTCGGCCTCGGACGTGTTCGTCACGCGCTTGATCGCAGACATGCCCCTCCTTTCACAAAAACGTACAGCGAACGGAAAGCGGACCTGCCCCAACGACCCGCGGTCAGCGAGGGGCCGTTCGATCGGCGTGGATACCGGGCCCGGTGTCAATGACGCGCCCGTGTCATATTTGACTCGCCAACCTGTCTAGTCTGCGTGACGCTTTTACGACATTGGCAGGTATCTGCCGCGCTCAGGTGGCCGGAGTGTCTTTACCTGTAACAAATCCCGAGAACGATTTCGGGCGGCAATATTCGATCCGTCCGCATCACCCGGGAAACGCGCACGATCTGTCACGGGCTTTGCCGACGGTTTCCGCAAGGAGACCCACCTTGAGATATTCACGCCTCGGCCGATCGGCCGTAGCAGCCACGGGCATACTCGCCGCAACCGCTGCGATGCTTGCCGCCACCCCCGCATTCGCCGGCACCCCTACAGCCGACGACAAGGCCCCCGCGGCCAAGCTCTCGTCCACCCTCGAGTCGAAGTTCGAGAAGTCGGACTCGACCGACTTCTGGCTCCGGTTCTCCGACAAGGCCAACCTCGGGCCCGCCACGTCCATCAAGGACTGGACCGAGCGCGGTCAGTACGTCGTCGACGCGCTGGAGAAGACGGCGAAGGCCTCCCAGGCCGGGGCCGTCGCGCAGCTCGACGCCGCCAAGGCCAGCTACACGACGTACGCGATCTCGAACGCGATCCTGGTCAAGGGCGGCTCCGAGGAGCTGGCCCTGAAGCTGGCCGCCGACCCCGAGATCAAGACCGTCCACGAACGGGCCAAGCTCTCGCTCGTCGAGCCGGTCAAGGAGGAGACGGCCACCAAGGCGCCGCAGGGCACCGAGTGGGGCATCGACTTCATCCATGCTCCCGAGGCCTGGGCGCAGGGCGCGACCGGCGCCGGCATCGTCGTCTCCAGCGTCGACTCCGGCACCGACTACACCCACCCGGCCCTGGTCGGCCAGTACCGCGGCAACAACGGCGACGGCACCTTCACCCACGACTACAACTGGTTCGACGCCTACGGCGACTGCTCCAGCGGTCCCTGTGACCTCGACGGCCACGGCACCCACACCATGGGCACCATGGTCGGCGACGACGGCGCCGGCAACCAGATCGGTGTCGCCCCCGACGCCGAGTGGATCGAGACCAACGGCTGCTGCGGCACCGACGCCGGTCTCCTCGAGTCGGGCTGGTGGCTGCTGGAGCCGACCGACGCCGACGGCGAGAACCCGGACGTGTCCAAGCGTCCGCACGTCATCAACAACTCCTGGGGCTGGAACGGCGTCGGCTACATCGACTCCTTCTTCGACGACGTGAACGCCGCCTGGAACGCAGCCGGCCAGTTCTCCTCGTGGGCCTCGGGCAACCCGGGCTCCATGTGCCAGGGGACGTCCTCGCCGGGCGCGAACACGCTCACCTACTCCGTAGGCGCAGTCGACTCCTCCGGCACGGTCGCCTCGTTCTCGGGCCGCGGCCCGGGGCAGGACGGTCTGGTCAAGCCCAACATCGCGGCACCGGGCGTGAACGTACGCTCGTCCGTCCCGGGTGGTGGGTACGCCAGCTACAACGGCACCTCGATGGCCGCGCCGCACCTGGCCGGCGCCGTCGCGGCGCTGTGGAGCTACAACCCGACCCTGATCGGCAACGTCGAGGAGACCCGCCGCCTGCTCAACGAGGCGGCGACCGACGTCGACGACACCACCTGCGGCGGCACCGCCGCGAACAACAACGTGTACGGCGAGGGCTACCTCGACCTGGCACGCCTGATCGCCCTGGCCCCGGCCGAGGGCGGCACGGTCGCCGGCACCGTCACCAGCGGCGGCGACCCGATCGCGGGCGCGACCGTCGAGCTCGACGGTGACACCCTCGACCGCACCCTCACCACCGACGCGGAGGGTCACTTCTCGGCCGACGTCTACGTCGGCGACTACGAGCTGACCACCTCGGCCTTCGGTTTCATCACCGAGACCGGGTCCGCGACCGTCACCGAGGACGCCACCACGACCGTCGACTTCGACCTCGCCGAGGCTCCGAAGTACACGGTCAGCGGCACGGTCACCAACGCCGGCACCGATGCCCCGGTCGCCGGGGCCGAGGTCCAGCTGTCGCCGGGCAACCTGTCCGCGACCGCAGGCGCCGACGGCACCTACTCGTTCGCGGGCGTCCCGGAGGGGACGTACACGATCTTCACCGAGGGGTCGGGCTGTGCCGAGGCCACGAGCTCGGAGATCGAGGTCACGGGCAACAAGACCCACCACGTGAAGGTGGTCTTCTCCTACGACGACTACGGGTACTTCTGCTCCGAGGGCTCGAGCGGCGTACGTTCGGGAACCACCGCTCTCGGGCTCGAGGGCGACGACGTGGCCGCCTCGGTGGACCTGCCGTTCAGCTTCCCGCTCTACGGCGGCAGCTATGCCAAGGCGTACGTCACCTCGAACGGTCACGTGAACTTCCTCGCCTCGAGCACGGCCTACGCCAACGGTGGGATCCCGTCGGCGAGCGTGCCGAACGCGGCGATCTACCCGTTCTGGGACGACCTGGACGCCCGTGGCGACGCGGACGTGTTCACCGGGGCGACGACCGTCGACGGTGAGGACGCGTTCGTCATCGAGTGGCGGGACATCCTCCTGCTCGGCACGACGGACGCGCTCGACTTCTCGGTCACCCTCTTCGAGGACGGCCGGGTCGAGCTGGGCTACGGGGACCTTCCCGCTGGGGACCGGGCCCTGGGTGGCTCGGCCACCGTCGGCATCGAGAACGCCACCGGCACGATCGGCACGCAGTTCTCGCTCAACACCGCCTCGCTGAGCGACGACAAGTCGATCACCTTCGACCTGGCCCCGATGGGCACGGTCTCCGGTGTCGTCACCGACTACAACACCAAGTCGGGCATCGACGGCGCCGAGGTCACCCTGACCCCGGCGGCCGGCGGGTCCGCCAAGACGGTCGAGACCGACGCGGACGGCTCCTACAGCGTCGACGCGGTGACCGGTGCGTACGGCGTGAGCATCACCGCGCCCGACTATGTCTCGGTCAGCCGCGACGTCACCGTCGCCGAGGACGCGACCGTCACCTCCGACGCCCAGCTCAAGGCCGGCCGGCTCGCCGTCACCCAGACGGCGCTCAACGCCAGCCTCGCGATGGGTGGCTCCGTCTCGCGCAACCTGAAGATCGCCAACACCGGCTCGGCGCCGGTCGAGGTCGATCTGGGTGCCACCGGCGAGGAGGTCGTCATCCTGGGTGACAAGACCGCCTCGGCCGGCGTCACCAAGAGCACCACCAAGAAGGCCACCGCGGTCAAGACGAAGGCGGGCGCCGGCTCGAAGTCGTCGGGCCTGACCTCCTCGAAGCCGGGCAGCAAGCTCGGTACGTCGGGGAAGCCCTCGGTCACCGCGATCGCGCCCACGCCGGCGGGTGAGACGACGCTGTCCCACTCGAGCTCGCACGAGGTCGTGCAGTCCAGCTCCGTCGCGTGCCCCTCGGGGACCACGACGATCCTGCGCACCTACTCGCCGGGCGACTTCGGGATCTCCGGAGGCTTCACGCCGACCAGCGTGAGCTTCGCGGTCCAGGAGACGGCCAACGGGAACACGCCGGTGACGGCGACGCTCTACACCCTGCCGGCCGGTGCTGCGTTCACCTTCGCCAACCTGACCCCGATCGGGTCGGGCACCACGACGGTGACCAGCGACTTCGGCTCGACCTACACGGTGCCGGTCGCGGCCTCCGCGGAGATCGCGCCGGACGACATCCTGGTCGTCTCGGTGGCAGGTGCGGCGGTCTACTTCGGCGGCAACCCCGCTGCCGAGACGTCGCCGACCTATCTGGCCTCCGACGCCTGCGGTACGCCGGAGCCGACGGACGCCGCGGAGCTCGGGTTCCCCGACTCCAACATCATCCTCGATGTGACCGGTGAGACCGGCGGCGGTGGCGTCGCGTGGCTGGACGTCCAGCCGCCGTCGTTCACGCTGGCGCCGGGCAAGGCGGTCACCGCGATCGTCACGTTCGACGCCACGGTCGACCAGCCGGGCACCTACACGGCCGACGTGGTCATCGGGAACAACACCCCCTACACCGTGGCGCCGGTCCCGGCGACCATGATCGTGAAGGCGCCCTCCGGCTGGGGCAAGATCACGGGCACGGTGACGGGTTCGGGTGAGCCGCTCGAGGGAGCTGTCGTGGCTCTCGACGGTGTGTCCTACGACGTGACGCTGCGGACGAAGGCGGACGGCACCTACGGGTACTGGATGCAGAAGTCCAACGCGCCGCTCCAGGTGATCGTCGCGGCCGACGGCTTCGTGCCGGCGACCAAGAAGGCGCAGATCGTGGCTGGTCAGACGACCGTCTACAACTTCGACCTGAAGCCTTTGGACTAGCTCGATGACGGGGCCCCGGACACCTGGCGGTGTCCGGGGCCTCGTCTTGTTCCACGCAACGGCTCCTGGCGGAGCTCGATTGTCGGTGGGCCGGTGTACGATCGCCGCGCCTGCGAGAACGACCCCTGTAACCAGCCCTTATGCCTGAATCCTCAAAGCCGGCCGTCGCCGAGATCCTGCGCCTGCGGGCTCCGTTGAGCCTGCAGGTCCTGCGCGCCGCGCTGAAGGGGAAGCGGGTCCTGCTGACCGAGGAGGAGCTGCTCGCCGTGCTCGGCTCGGGAGGTTTCGTCGAGGGGCCTCCGGGGCAGTGGAGCCTGGCTCCGGCCCCGGCGCCCGCCTCGGCGCCCGTCTCGGCCTCGGCTCCCGCGCCGGCTCGGTTCAACCAGGCATCGCTGGCCGCGCGTGCGGGAGTGGAGGGTGACGTACTCCTGAAGGTGCTGGACGCGCTGGTCACCGACCACCCCGAGGTCAACTGGGGTGCGCTGCGCGACCGGCTGGAGTCGGGGGCCGACGTCGCGGTCTCGGACCGCACCCTCGGCCTGCTGGAGGAGGGCGTACGCCGCTTCGAGGTCGCCCGGCTGCGGGCCGAGAAGCAGGCCGCCGAGGAGCGTGCCCGGGAGGCGGAGCGCCGCCGGGAGCTGCAGCAGCTGGCCGAGAGCGAGGTCGCGATGCTGCGCGCCGAGCTCGACGACGAGCGCCGGCGCGCGCACGACGCGGCGCTGGAGCGGGACCGGCTGCGCCAGGAGGCCGAGAAGCTGATGGCGCTCAAGGAGCAGGAGACCGCCTCCTGGGTCGCCACCGCCGCGGGCGGCTGGATGCTCGACCTCGGTGCGCCGGAGACCTTCGGCGAGGAGAAGCTCCGCCAGGCGCTGGGCCAGCTCGAGTCGGCGCTGGTCGTGCTCAACGTCCCGGTCTCCGGCCGCGAGATCGAGGCCGTCGTGGTGCACCCCGGCGGGATCGCCGTGGTGGAGCAGTACGACATCCCCTCCACCGCCGGTGTGGTCGAGGTGCCGGCCGACGGGGTGGCGTCCGTCGAGGGCCGCCCGCTCGAGGTCACTGATCCGCGTGCCGACGTGCTCGGCGCCGTACGTCTCCTGCAGAAGGCCGCATCCCTGGACCTGGCCTACCTGCCCGTGCTCGCCTTCCAAGGGCCGGCCGAGGCCGAGGGCGAGGACGTGCTCGTCTGTCTCACCGCCGAGGTGGACCTCGCTGTCGATGACATGCTGCACTCACAGTCCGCGAGGGTCTCGGCCGACGACGCGGTCGCGCTGCTGGCCAAGCTCGGGGTCCCGGAGCTGCCGGAGGCTCCCTCCGGGTTCTGAGGTCTCAGATCAGCCCGGCGGCGCGGGCCGCCTCGGCGTAGGCGGCGGCCAGGGTCGGCACCGTCTCGTGGGCGTTGAGGCCCGACGGGTTCGGCACCACCCAGAGTTCGGCGCCCGCCAAGGGCTCGGGCTGGCGGCCCTGCTTGGCCTTGGGGCGGTTGAACGCGGTGCGGTAGGCGGTGATCCCGGCGATCGCGACCACGGCCGGTTTCCTCCGTGCGACCAGGGAGAACAGCTCGGCGCCGCCCTCCTTGAGCTCGGCGTTGGAGAGCTCGGAGGCCTTGGCCGTGGCACGCCGGACGATGTTGGTGAAGCCGATGCCCCGGGACCGGAAGTAGTCGCGGTCCTCCGGAGTCATTCCCGCGGAGGCGTCGATCGGCCGGGTGGTGATCCCGGCGCGGAAGATCGCGGGGTAGAAGCGGTTCAGCGGGTGCGCGAAGTGGGTCTGGGTCGCCGCGGTCCACAGGCCGGGGTTGATGCCGACGAAGAGGAGGCGCAGCGGCTGGTCGTCTGCCGGGAGGAGGTCGGGGACCGAGGCGCCGTAGTAGGTCTGGAGCTCGGCCTGGGTGAAGCGGGCCACGGCGTGATCTTTCCATCTCCGTAACGACCGGGCCCTCGGGGGTGCAACAGCCGGGTGCCGTGGGAAGTATGTGAAATATGCACCCCACGCGTCTTCTCCCACTCGCAGTCGCTGCGACGGCGCTCCTGGTCTCCTCCTGCGGCAGCCCCGACGAGGCGACCGACCCGGGCTCGAGCCCGACGCCCTCCGCCTCCTCGCCAGGCACGCCCAAGTCGCAGCCCGAGCCGTCCCGTCCGCCGAGCTCGGAGAAGCCCGTCCGTGGCCTCGTCTCCGCCGGCGGTGCGGCCGAGGGAGACCTGGAGAAGACCGCAACCCCGCTCCCGGACGCGGCCGCGATCCAGGCGTACGCTGCCGGCCTCGGCACCTCGCTCCAGGACTCGTTCACCACCGAGGCGACCAGGCTGCTTGCCCATGTCCCGTCCGGCCAGCGGCTCTATGCCCAGACCGTCTACGACGGCTGCGAGGCTCCGGACCCGGCGACCATCACGGCCTCCACCTCCGGCGCCGACGTGGTCCTCCACGTCACCCCGCCCAAGAGCACCAAGATCCAGTGCCTGGTGGCCGAGCGATCGGTCGCGTTGCTCTCCACCGATATCCCGGTCGGCTAACGTTCCCCGCGTGCGGGAGCCGTGGAACACCTTCGTCGAGGGCGACAACCTCGACGTGCTCCAGGCGCTCTCGGCGGCGGGCGAGACCTTCGACCTGATCTACATCGACCCGCCCTACAACACCGGCAGCCTCTTCGCCTACCACGACGACCGGCGCGGGAAAGATGGCAAGCGGGCCGGCCGCCACGAGGCCTGGATCGCGATGATGCGGCCCCGGCTGGAGGCGGCGCGCACCGTGATGTCGGAGCGCGCGGCGATCTACGTCTCGATCGACGACAACGAGGCCGCCCACCTCAAGGTGCTGATGGACGAGGTCTTCGACGAGCGCAACCACCTCGCGCAGATCGTGGTCAACCTCAACCCCAAGGGCCGCCAGCTCGGCAACGGGTTCGCGACCTCCCACGAGTATCTGCTGGTCTACGCCAAGGACGCCCGGTCCTGTGCGCTGGAGTCGAGCATCCCCGAGGCCGTCAACGAGCGGGACTTCCCGCTGGTCACCGACGACGGGCGCCACTACCGACGGCTCCCGCTGCGCAACACCAACAAGAAGTTCAACCCGGCGACCGCCCGGACGCTCCACTTCCCGGTGTGGGGAGACCCGGACTCCGGCCGCGTCAGTGTCGAGCCGTTCGACGGGAGCCAGGAGATCTGGCCGGTCTTCGGTGACGGCCGCCCGGCGGTCTGGCGGTGGAGCGCCCCGCTGATCGAGGCCCGCCCTGACGACCTGATGTGCCGTCGCGTACGCGGGAAGCTGGGGGAGCGGGTCGACGTCTACCAGCGCGACTGGCTCTCCCGCGACGCCTCGGGCGATGCCCGCCGCAAGAAGCTCACCACGATCTGGCTGGCCGAGGAGATCGGCTCGACCGACTCCGCCGTCGCCGAGCTGAAGTCGCTGGTGGGGCCGCTGTTCGAGTCGCCGAAGCCGACCGGACTGATCCGCCGGATCCTGGCCACGATGCCGACCGACGCGAGGGTCCTCGACTTCTTCGCCGGCTCCGGCACCACCGGCCACGCGGTCGCGCTGGCCAACGTGGAGGACGGGGCGCGGCGTACGTGCTGGTCGGTGCAGATCGCCGAGACGACCCGGCCCGGTTCGAACGCGGCCAAGGCCGAGATGGCGTACGTCTCCGACATCACCCGCGCCCGGCTGCGGGCCGTCGTCGCGGCGCACGGGAACGGCGGCACCGACGGGTTGGTCGAGCGCGACCTGGGTGAGCTTCTCGAGACCTCTGGTGTGACCCGAGGCGCGTAGAAGACGTGGCAGGATCGCGGCCATGGCCCTCAGCGTCGCCCGCCTCCGGATCGGCTCGACCGAGATCATCGCCCTCGCCGACGGTGAGGGCCCGTTCTTCTCCCCGCGTGCCCAGGCCTTCCCCGAGGCCACGGCCGCTCAGTGGGCCGAGGCCGACCGCCACGATCCGGGCGCGGTCGACGCCGAGGGTCGCTGGCGGATCCAGTTCCGTGCCTACGCGATCCGCAGCGACCAGGGCCTCACCGTCGTGGACACCGGGATCGGCCCGGCGGACTGCCCGGCCGCCTCGTGGGCGCCCGTGCCCGGTGTGCTTCCTCGGTCGCTCGACGCCGCGGGCATCGACCCGGCCGAGGTCGACACCGTGGTGCTCACGCACCTGCACACCGACCACGTCGGCTGGGCCGTCGTGACCGAGGCCGACGGCCGCCATCCCTACTTCCCGAACGCCGACTACCTGCTCCAGCGGGCCGAGTACGACGCCCTCGACTCGCTCAACCCTCAGCTTCGCGAGACCCTCACCGACCCGCTCGCGGAGGCCGGTCGGCTCCGGCTCCTCGACGGTGACACGTCCCTGCGCGCCGGGCGCGTGGTCGCCACGCCCGGTCACACGCCCGGGCACCAGAGCGTGCTCGTCGCCGAGGGGCGCGAGCTGGTGCTGGTCACCGGCGACCTCCTGGTGCACGCGCTCCAGCTGCTCCACCCCGAGCTCGCCTACGCGCACGAGGTCGATCCCGATGCGGCCAGGCACTCGAGGGAGCGCATGCTCAGCCGCGAGGCCGACACCACGCTTCACCTCGCGACGCCGCACCTGACGGAGCCGTTCGTATCGGCGTGATCGCGCCGCTGGATGAACTTCTCGAAACATCTGGTAACCGCGTTACACGGGCCGCGTAAAACGCGGCATCGTCTGGGGGCGACCGAACACCTCACCTCGGGAGACCCCCATGAAACTCCGTGGCCTGTTCATCCTCGCCTGCGGCGCCCTCGTGCCGCTCACGATTCCGGCGGCAGCACACGCCGAGTCCTACTCCCAGCCGCTCTCCACCGCCATCGGCGACCTCCCGGTCGCCGCCGAGAACCGCACCGGCTACAGCCGTGACCTCTTCCAGCACTGGATCGACGCCGACGGCGACGGCTGCAACACCCGCAACGAGGTGCTGATCGCGGAGGCCGAGGAGGCCCCCACGGTCGGCTCGAGCTGCTCGCTGTCGGGCGGCCGCTGGTACTCCTACTACGACGGACTGTCCTGGACCGCCACCAGTGACATCGACATCGACCACATGGTCCCTCTTGCCGAGGCCTGGGACTCCGGCGCCCGCACCTGGACCTCGACCGAGCGCCGGAACTACGCCAACGACCTCGGCTACTACGGCTCGCTCGTCGGCGTCACCGACAACGAGAACCAGGAGAAGTCCGACTCCGACCCGGCCGGGTGGATGCCCGACCTGCAGAAGTGCCGCTACCTCAAGGAGTTCGTCTCGGTGAAGATCCGCTGGCGGCTCTCTGTCGACAGCACCGAGAAGTCGGCGCTCACCAACCTCACCTCCGCCAACGGCTGCGGCAGCCAGACCGTGTCGGTGACCCTCGCCCGCTGACCCCACGCCGACTCTGCAGAAGTGGCGGCCGAATCGGTGGAAATGGCAGCCGAGATCCCGATCTCATTCGCCAGAACCACCGATTCGGCCGCCACAACTGAGGACTCGGCTGGCCTAGGATCTGCGCCATGGCGTTCACTGCTCCGCGAGTCACCCGTGAGCAGGTGAAGTCCGACGTACGTCGCCGGCTGGCGCGCCTGAAGTCGAAGCGGTGGCACGTCTTCCAGGCCGCGGGAGCGGCGGGGGTGGCGTGGTTCATCGCGGCCGGGCTGCTCGGCCACGCCCAACCGGTCTTCGCGCCGATCGCGGCGGTGGTCAGCCTCGGCACGTCCTACGGACAGCGGCTGCGAAGGGTCACCGAGGTGACCATCGGGGTCGCGCTCGGCGTCTTCCTGGGCGACGTCGTGGTGCAGGTCATCGGCGAAGGCGCCTGGCAGATGACCCTGGTCGTGGGGATGGCCATGGCGGTGGGGATCTTCATCTCCTCGGGCCAGGTCTTCCGCAATCAGGCCGCGGTGCAGTCGATCTTCGTGATGGGGCTGCTGCCGACGCCCGGCGCGGCCTTCACCCGCTGGACCGACGCGCTGATCGGCGGTGCGGTCGCACTGGTCGCTGCCTCGATCGTGCCCGCCGCCCCGCTGCGACGCCCGGGTGAGCAGGCGGCGGTGGTCGCCAGGAAGATCGCCTCGCTGCTGCGTGCCGCGGGCCAGGTCATGCTCGACGCCGACGCGGTCCACGGGCTCAAGGTGCTCGCCGACGCGCGTGCCACCGACCCGCTGATCCGCGAGCTGCAGGACGCCTCCGACGAGGGCATGTCGGTGCTGGCGGTCTCGCCGTTCCGGTTCCGGCATCGCAGCCACGTACACCGGATGGCCGAGCTGGTCGAGCCGCTCGACCGCGCGCTGCGGAGCACCCGGGTGCTGGTGCGGCGGGCGGCGGTGTCGGCCTATCGCGGCGACATCGTGCCGGAGAGCTACTACCAGCTGGCCTTCGGGCTCGCCGACGCCGTCGACGTCGTCGAGGCCGAGCTCGCCGCGGGCCTCGGCCCGGACGGGCTGAGCCACGAGGCGCGGTCGGTGCTGCTCGCGGTCGGCGAGCACTCGGCCGAGGTGGAGCGTACGGAATCGCTCAACGCCGAGGTCATCCTCGTCCAGATCAGGTCGATCATCGTCGACCTGCTCGGGGTCACCGGGATGGGGCAGTTCGAGGCGACCGACGCGCTGCCGCCGCTGCCGCCTCGGTGAATGCTCACCGAGTCAGCTCGGTGAGCATTCACAGCGACCCGCGCAGATCACGGACCACCGAGTCGACGACCGCGACCAGGTCACCCTCGGTGGACGCCGCGATCGCGCGTTGCCGCTGGTAGGAGGCACCTTTGTGGATGATGTCATGCACCCCGGCGAGCTCCTTCTCACAGCCGAGGCGCGCGGCCACGGGCTCGAGCCGCACCAGCAGATCGGCGAGATCCTCGGTGACCAGCCGCTCGTCGGAGGCGTCGTTGAGGATCACGATCGCGTCCAGGCCGTAGCGGGCGGCGCGCCACTTGTTCTCCTGGACGTGCCACGGCGGCATCGTGGCGATGGGCTCGCCGGCGGCCACCCGGGCGTCGAGGTCGACGCAGAGACAGTGGGCCAGCGCCGCGATCGCGGCCAGCTCCTGCAGGGTCGCGACCCCGTCGCAGATCCGGTTCTCGATGGTGCCGATCCGGGGCGAGGGCCGGATGTCCCAGCGGATCTCGCTGATGTCCTCGATCACGCCGGTGACCGTCTGGTCGGAGACGTACGCCTCGAACTCCGGCCACGTCGCGAACTGGAACGGCAGCCCCGCCGTCGGCAGCTGCTGGAACATCAGCGCCCGGTTGGACGCGTAGCCGGTGTCCACGCCGGCCCAGATCGGGGAGGACGCCGACAGTGCCTGGAAGTGGGGGTAGTAGGTCAGCAGCCCGTTGAGGACGGGCAGCACGCGGTCGCGCTCCGGCATCCCGACGTGCACGTGCACGCCCCAGATCAGCATCTGCCGCCCCCACCACTGGGTGCGGTTGATCAGCTCCTCGTAACGATGCCCCGCGGACAGCTCCTGCCTGGTCCAGGACGCGAACGGGTGGGTGCCGGCACCGAAGAGGTCCACGCCGAGATCGTCCCCGGCGCGTACGACCTCGAGGGTCGTCTCCCGGATCTGGCCGATGGCCTCCTCGACCGTCCCGCAGATCCCGGTCACGATCTCGACGGTGTTGCGCAGCAGCTCCTTGTGGATCCGCTCGGGGTTGGGAACCCGGGCCTTGGCCCGCGCGAAGAGATGGTCGGCGACGTTGACCAGGTCCCGGCTCTGACGGTCGACGAGGGCGAGCTCCCACTCGACGCCGAGCGTCGGTCGCGGGGAGGGGTGGAAGTCGATCCGCATGTATTGAGCGTTCCTTGCACGGGCCCGTTTGTCGAGCACCGTGAATGCCTGTCGATCACCGCCCCGATGGCACCCTGTGACGGTGGACGCGCGCGAGGTGAACCTGACTCTGGACTTCTGCCTCCGCGTCGGTGAGCTGCTGATCTCCACCGGCGCCGGGGCCGCTGACGTGACCGCGACGATGAGGTCGCTCTCTCAGCATCTCGGACTCCGCGGAGCCGAGGTCGACGTCACCTACACCAGCCTCTCGATGAGCTATCAGGCCGACCCAGAGGCGATCCCGATCCACACCACGCGGCAGGTCAAGAACCGCACGATCGACTACGACCACCTGACCGCCGTCGACCACCTGGTCCGCCAGGTCGTACGCGACGAGGTGGACCTCCAGGGCGCCCGGATCGCACTTGGTCGGATCA
The DNA here is from genome assembly GCF_015752315.1 of Nocardioides luteus. Classification (NCBI taxonomy): domain Bacteria; kingdom Bacillati; phylum Actinomycetota; class Actinomycetes; order Propionibacteriales; family Nocardioidaceae; genus Nocardioides; species Nocardioides luteus. The sequence goes on along the minus strand of NZ_JADOVJ010000001.1, from coordinate 4,754,052 downwards.
TCTCCGGCGGCCACCGCCGGCCGCGGTGGGCCGCGACCCTCGGCATGGCGGTGATGGCCGCCGCGTTCACCGTCTACGTCGGTGGTGATCCCTGGGTCGTCGTCCTCTCTTTCATCTCGGGCGCGTCCATCGACCAGCTGCAGCACCTCCTCCACCGCCGTTGGCGGCTGCCGCTCTTCTACCTGCAGGTCGCCGGGGCAGGCCTGGCCACGCTGCTCGCGGTCATCGCCGCGGCGTTGCCCCTGAACCTCGACGTCTCCACCTCGATCACCGCCAACATCACCGTGATGCTGGCCGGGATCAGCTTCATGGGTGCCCTGCAGGACGCGCTGACCGGCTTCCACGTCACCGCCAGCGCCCGGATCATGGAGGCCCTGGTCTCCACCGCCGGGATCATCGCGGGGGTCACCGGCGGTCTGGTCTTCGCCGGCGCGGTCGGGGTGCCGATCCACGGTGCGGTCTCCGGCGGCACCAGCACGCTGCAGTCGATCACCCTCGCCACCGTCGGCGGGGCCGTCGGGGCCGCGGCCTTCGCCTACGCGGCGTACGCCCCGAAGCGGACGTTGGTCCCGATCGCGGTCATCGCCGGCATCGCCGTGGTGCTGTCGATCGTCGTGCCCGGCGACGTCGGACGTACGTGGCGGGTGGCCGTGGCCGCCCTCTTCATCGGTCTCATCGCCTACTCGGTGGCCACCCGGCTGAAGGTGCCGCCGCTGGTCATCGTGGTGTCCTCGGTGGTGCCGTTCCTGCCCGGCTACTCGATCTACCGCGGCCTCACCATGCTGGCCCAGGAGACCCCGGCGACCACCTCGGTCGGCCTGGTCGCCCTCTTCACCGCGGCCTCGGTCGCGCTGGCTCTCGCCTCGGGCGTCTATCTGGGCGAATACATCGCCCAGCCGCTCAGCCGTCGGTCCTGGCGGATCGAGACCCGACTCTCCGGACCGCGCCTGGTCGGTCCGCTGCGGAAGGACCGGACCACCCCGGTGCCGGCCGCCGTCGAGACCGATGCCTAGGCCTCACAGGCCGGCGAGAACCTCGAACCAGCGCTCCGGGGTCGCGTCGTACGGCGCCCGGCTCTCCTTGACCGCGAGATAGACCCGCTCGGCGGAGTCCTCGGTCATCGAGATGATCTCGGGCGGGTAGCCGTACTCGATCTGGTGGTGCTCGAACTCGTCCTCGTCGTCGATGTAGACCGAGCCGTCGAACTTCTTGACCACGTCGAGGTCCAGGTCGATGCAGGTGACCGTCGAGTCCTGCCACACCGGCGGAGTACACATGTCGACATATATCTGCGAGGTCACCCGCTCGTTGGGCCGGTTGAAGGCGGGGAAGTGGGCCGCGTCGTGGTGGGGGACCAGGCTGACGGACTCCCAGTCGGCGACCCAGCCCCGGCCCGGGCGCGCGAACTCGGTGCCGACCGGGTGGCCGATCCACTCGCCGTGCTCGTCCTCGCCGAGGTAGAGACCCGTGAAGGACCAGTGAGGCCGGCCACCCCACTTCGTGAACTCGACACGAACAGGATGACCGGCCTCGAAGCGCATGGGCCTAGTCTGCCTGCTTCTTCGGCATCACGTACTTGGCACCCAAGGCGATGAGGTCCTGGTAGCGGGAACCGGTGAACTTGCCGAAGTTGTGGATAACGTGGGCGTCGAGACCGACCAGCACGCGGGCCTGCTTCTTCTCGATGCCCTTGACGATGATCTCGGCGGCCCGCTCGGGCTCCATCTTGGCGAGCTTCTCATCGAAGAACTTCGCGGTCGCGGCCTGGTCGTCCTTGGCCGAGACGCGGGCGCTGCGGGCGACCGCGGTCTTGATGCCGCCCGGGTGGACCGAGGTGACGCCCACCTTGTGGCCGTCGATCAGCATCTCCTCGCGCAGCGCCTCGGTGAAGCCGCGCACCGCGTACTTCGCCGCGTTGTAGAACGCCTGGTCGGGCATGGAGACCAGCCCGAAGAGCGAGGAGATGTTCACGATGTGCGCGTCGCCGGACTCGATCAGGGCCGGCAGGAAGAGCTTCGTGCCGTGCACGACGCCCCACCAGTCGATGCCCATGATCCAGTCGATGTCGTCCCAGTCGAGGTCGTTGACGCGGCCAGACAGCGCGACGCCGGCGTTGTTGATGACCACGTTGACCGTGCCGAAGTGGGCGATGACGTCCGCGGCGTACGCCGTGAAGGCCTCGCGGTCGGCGACGTCCAGCTTGTCCGCCTTGATCTCACGGGCGCCGGCCTGCTTGGCCAGCTCGACGGTCTCGGCCAGGCCGGCCTCGTTCACGTCGGAGAGCGCCAGCCGGGCGCCGCGCCCGGCGAGGTTGAGCGCGAGGGCGCGGCCGATGCCGGAGCCGGCTCCGGTGAGCACGACTACTTTGTCGTCGAAGGACTTCATGCGGGGACACTCTCCTTGGTCGTTGCCGGCTTGCCGGCGGCGGTGACGGCGTACTTGTCGACGTCGAACTTGCTGGTCAGGTGGCGGAACAGGAACGTGAAGCTCGGCCACAGGGTGGTGTTGCGGCCGTGCTCGTCGAGATACCACGACGCGCAGCCGCCCTCCGACCACACCGTCTTGCCCATCTTGCGCTGCAGGTCGTCGTTCCAGGCGGAGGTGGCGTCCTCGGTGGGTTCGACGGTGGCGTACGCATTCGTACGCATCGTGCGGATCGCGTCGCGGATGTAGGCCACCTGGGACTCGATCATGTAGACCATCGAGGAGTGGCCCAGGCCGGTGTTGGGGCCGACCACGAAGAAGAGGTTGGGGAACTCGGGGACCGTGGTGCCCTTGTAGGCGCTCATCCCCGTCTCTGCGAACCGCTCGGCCATGGTGCGGCCCTTGCTGCCGGTGATCGCGTGGGCGATCGGCAGGTCGGTGGTGTAGAAGCCGGTGGCCACCACGAGCACGTCGATCTCGCGGCTGGTGCCGTCCTTGGCGACGATCGCGTTCTCGCTCACCCGGTCGATGCCGTCGGTGATCAGGTCGACGTTGTCGGCCGCCAGCGCGGGGTAGTAGGCGTTGGAGATCAGCGTGCGCTTGCAGCCGAGCGTGTAGTCGGGGGTGACCTTGCGGCGAAGCTCGGGGTCCTTGATGCCGCGGCGGATGTTGTTCCGTGCCATCAGCTCGTGGGCCTTGGTGAGCCTGGGCTCCACGGCCAGACCCAGGACGCGGACCTCCAGGCCCCAGTAGACCGCCGCGCGGGCGAGCCGCTGGACGCCGGGGACGTGGCGGAAGGCGGCCTTCTCGAGCTTGGAGTAGCGGTGCTCGTTGCGGGGGAGCACCCAGGGCGCGGTGCGCTGGTAGACGTCGAGGCGCGCGGCCTTCTTCTGGATCTCCGGGACGATCTGGATCGCGCTGGCGCCGGTGCCGATCACCGCGACGCGCTTGCCGGTGAGGTCGACGTCGTGGTTCCACTGGGCGGAGTGGAAGATCTCGCCCTGGAAGCCCTCGATGCCCTCGATGTCCGGGAGCTTCGGCTCGGAGAGCGCGCCGGGTCCGGCGATGACGGTGGTCGCTGCGTACGTCTTCCTGCCGTTCGTGCCCTCGGTCTCGACGAGCCAGCGCTGCTGGGTCTCGTCCCAGGTCGCGGCGGTCACCGCGGTGTCGAAGACGAAGCGGTCCAGGGTGCCGGACTGCTCGGCGACCTTCTTGATGTACGCCTCGATCTCCGGCTGGGGCGAGAAGCTCATCGACCAGTCGGGGTTGAGCGCGAAGGAGTAGCTGTAGAGCTGGCTGGGCACGTCGCAGGCGGCGCCGGGATAGGTGTTGTCTCGCCAGGTGCCACCGACGCCGGAGCCCTTCTCGATGACGACGAAGTCGCGCTCGCCGTCCTCCTCGAGCTTGATCGCCGAGCACAGGCCGCCGAAGCCGGCACCGACGATCAGGTGGTCGACGTGGGTGAGGTCAGCAGTGGTCATACCGAGAGTATTCTTGCCTATTGAACGGATGTCAATAGAATGGTCGGCATGAGCCAACGGACGCGTCTGACGCCCGAGCAGCGCCGCGAGCAGCTGCTCGACCTGGGCATTCGCCTCTTCGCGCGCCACTCCCTCGACGAGATCTCGATCGACGTGGTGGCGCGTGAGGCCGGCATCTCGCGCGGGCTGCTCTACCACTACTTCGGCGACAAGATGGCCTTCCGTGAGGCGGTCGTACGCCGCGCCGCCGACGCCCTCGTCGCCCAGACCGCCCCGCCCTCGACGGGCGAGCCGGTCGAGCGCCTGCTGGCGTCCATGACGGCCTACGTCGACTTCGTCGACGCCAACTACGAGGGGTACGTCTCGATGGTCCGCGGCGCCGCGAGCGACCCGGTCCTGCGCGAGATCTACGACGAGGCCTTCTTGGCGTTGGGACTCCGGATCTTCGATGCCGGTGCCGACTTCGTCGAGGACACCCCCGCCGCGCGGCTGGTGGTGCGTGGCTGGCAGGCGATGTCGGAGGAGCTGGTGCTGTCCTGGAAGGCGGATCCCGCCGGGTTGTCGCGCGAGGAGCTGCTGGGGATGCTGGCCTCTTCGTTGCCGGTGCTGCTGGAGATGCTGCCGCGGAGCTCCGGGGTGGGTTCAGGCGAGCTGTAACACGTCGTTCGTAGGACTATCCGGTCGTTCTGATAGGGCGAGTAGTGCCACGAACGACGTGTTACCCGGGCGCCCGCACTCAGGAAGCGGTTACCCGGACCCAACCGATGGACGACCGACCGCGTCAGTAGGGCGTCGGGGGTTGGAACCGGAGGAGGAGACTGGTGAGTCGGGACGAGGAGTTCACCGCCTACGTCAGGGAGAGACGCGCGCACCTGTTCCGCGCGGCCTACCTGCTGTGCGGTGACGAGCATCGAGCCGAGGACATCGTGCAGCTGACGCTGTCGAAGGTGTACGCAGCGTGGCGAAAGGTGCAGAAGGCCGACAGCGTCGACGCGTACGTACGTCGGGTGCTGGTCAACAGTCACCTCGACGAGGGCCGCCGTCCGTGGCGGCGGGAGCGGTCGGGCGAGATCGCCGATCGCCCGGCGCCCGTCGGCCTCGGGGCCGAAGAGCTGGACGAGCTCTGGACCGCGCTGCGATCTCTTCCTGCAGGTCAGCGCCGGGTTGTGGTGCTTCGGCACTACTGGGGTCTGTCGGTCGAGGAGACGGCCGCCGACCTCGGGGTCAGCAGTGGGACGGTCAAGAGCCAGACCTCTGAGGCGCTGGCCAACCTGCGCCGCACCCTTCGCCCCGGCAACGCTGACTCCGACGCTGCCCGAGGAGGCCGGCGATGAACACCTTCGACGACGACACCCTGCTGCGCGACCGCCTCTACCGCATCGGTGCGACCGCTCCGGTCCCGCTCGCGGACCCCGCCGAGGACGTACGCCGCGGCCGCCGCCGCGTGCTCCGGGCCCGCGTGGTCGCGACCGTCGGGACCGTGATGGCGGTCGGCATCATCGGCATCGCCGGGGTGGCGCTCCAGCCCGTGGTCACGGACCGGGCCACCGATCCGGCAGGGTCCCCGACCTCCCCCTCGACCTCGTCGGTGCGCCGGGCCGAGTCGGTCGCGCAGGCGTTGCCCAGCACGTTCGACCTGGCGATCAACGTGATGTTCGAGCGCGACGGCGACTTGGCAGGCGTCCCCGACGTCGTGATGAGGCCGTTGCGGGCGACGACCGATGAGTCCATCACGATCTGGACGGCGAAAGCGGAGCAGATCGACGCCGGCGGTGACCAGGAGCTCGCGGATGTCCTCGCGAGGATCAAGCGGTCGTTGGACGGCATGGCGCAGACGCGATCGGACATCCGTGACACGGGCCAGGCCCAGGTGCTGGCGGAGGCCGCCTACGGGGCGCTCGCCGACGATCTCTTCTCGCTCGCGACGCTCGTGCCGTCGGTCGGCGACGCCGAGATCGACACTGAGATCGAAGCGCTCGGCGCCATTCGTCCGGCGTTCCGGTCGATGGGCGAGGAGCGGGCCATCATGATGGAGGCGCTCACGAAGCGCCGGCACTCGCAGGCGGCGGGTATGTCGGCCGAACCCATCAGCGAGGAAGACCTCGCCGCGCTCGCCTCGGCCGAGGCGACCTGGCGTCGGTCGCTCGCGGACTTCTACACGGCGGCCTCGGAGCGTCAGCGCGAGACCCTCGACGGGATCACCGCCAACACTGCGACCGAGGGAGCCATCGGGGTCCCGGCGCACCGGGCGGTCAACCAGATCCTGTCCACCGGCAGCCTGGACCGGGTCACGCTCACGCCGGACGCTTACACGGGGTCCTACACCGAGCTGATCCGTGGGCTGCAGAAGCTGTTCGTCGCCGCGGCGAACGAGATCATCGACGATCTCGCCGCGCTCGACGGCTAGCGAACAAGTAACACGTCGTTCGACGTACTTTCCGGTCGCTCTCACCGGGCGACCAGTACGTCGAACGACGTGTTACACGGAGGCCGGGCCTACTCGGAGACAGCCGCCTCGAGCTGGTCGAGGGCCCAGTGGAGGTCGTCCTCGGCGATCACCAGGGGCGGGGCGAGGCGGATGGTGGAGCCGTGGGTGTCCTTGGCGAGCACGCCGCGGGCGAGGAGGCGCTCGCAGATCTCGCGACCGGTGCCGACGGCCGGGTCGATGTCGACGCCGGCCCACAGGCCGCGGGAGCGGAAGCCGACGATGCCCTTGCCGACCATCGCCATCAGCCGGTCGCGCAGGACCTGGCCGAGGGCCTCGGCGCGGGCCTGGAACTCGCCGGTCTCGAGCAGGTCGATGACGGCGGTGCCGACGGCGCAGGCGAGCGGGTTGCCACCGAAGGTGGAACCGTGCTGGCCGGGGCCGATGACGCCGAGCACGTCGCGGTCGGCGACGACGGCCGAGACCGGAACGATGCCGCCGCCGAGCGCCTTGCCGAGGATGTACATGTCCGGCTTCACGCCGGCGTGGTCGCAGGCGAAGGTGTAGCCGGTGCGGCCGAGGCCGGCCTGGATCTCGTCGGCGGCGAAGAGCACGTTCTCGCGGGTGCAGACCTCGCGGAGCCCGATCAGGAAGTCGTCGCCGGGGATGACCACGCCGGACTCGCCCTGGATCGGCTCGACCAGCACGGCCACCGTGTTGGGCGTGATGGCGGCCTCGATCGCGGCCAGGTCGGCGTACGGAACCATCACGAAGCCGGGGGCGAACGGACCGAAGCCGTCGCGGGCGTCGGCGTCGTCCGAGAAGCCGACGATCGTGGTCGTGCGGCCGTGGAAGTTGCCGGCCATCACGATGATCTCGGCCTGGTCGGCGGGGACACCCTTCACGTCGTAGCCCCACTTGCGGGCGACCTTGATCGCGGTCTCGACGGCCTCGGCGCCGGTGTTCATCGGCAGGACCATGTCCTTGCCGCACATCGCGGCCAGGCGGGCGGTGAACTCGGCGAACTGGTCGTGCACGAACGCGCGCGAGGTCAGGGTGACCTTGTCGAGCTGCTCACGGGCGGCGGACAGCAGTGCGGGGTGGCCGTGACCGAAGTTCAGCGCGCTGTAGCCGGCCAGCATGTCGAGGCAGCGGCGACCGTCGACGTCGGTCACCCAGGCGCCCTCGGCGTGGCTGATCACCACCTCGAGCGGGTGGTAGTTGTGCGCGGAGTGCGCCTCGGCGGCAGCGAAGGCGGCGGGGGTCAGGCTGGTCGCAACGGTGTCCTGAGCTTCGTTGAGCAGGGTCATCGCACTCCTCCATCTCGTGGGGCGTTCTGGGTGATCTGGGCCAAGATCATCTGATTGTCAGACAATCCTACGATCAGGCTACGCCAGATGCCTCATCGCTGTCGCCGGGTCGGTGACGCGGCAGCAAATACCGGTGCGGAGGGCGTGCGCCCCGGGGTATATGTTCCGTCAGCCATCTCGGCCCGCTTCGCGTTCTCTGGCAGCGAAGCAACCCCAAGACCATCTCGGGCAAGAGACTCGGAGGAACCACAGATGCGCGTACGCGCACTGGTGGCGGCTGCTGCCGTCGCCCTGATCGTGCCGGCGGTGCCGGCTTTCGCGACGGAGACCCCGTCCACCACCACGGACCCGTCGGAGACGGCGAGCGTCGAGACGACCCCGGCCGACTCGCAGCCAGCTCCCGAAACGGAGACCGAGGCGGGCACCGAGGCGGACACCGTGACGGAGCCGGAGGCCCAGCCCGAGACCCAGCCGGAGACCCAGCCGGAGACCCAGGCCGAGACCCAGCCCGGCGCCGAGGCGGAGCCTCCGGCGGCAGGCGTGGCGGAGGAGCCCGCGGCCGCCGTCGTGACCACGGTCGTGATCACCGTTCCCGCCACCGCCCCGGCCGGGGGCGCGACGTTCCCCGTGACGTACGACGTGGAGAACGTGGAGGCGCTCGGGGCCAACCCGGTGGCCAACTGGACGATCACCGGCTCGAACGGCACCTCGCCGAGCGGCCCGCAGTCGGCGCCGATCACGCTCGACGCCGCCGGTGTCGGGACGGTCCAGGCGACGATGCCGACCGCGACCGACACCTACCGTCTCACCGGGTTCGTCGAGGGTGAGAGCGGCGCGACCGACTCCGTCACCGTCGAGCTCGGGTCCGTCGACGCCACCAAGCCGGTCGTCACCCTGAGCCGCAGCCTGACGACCTTCTACCCCTACCCGGACGGCTACCGCGACACCGTCACGGCGAAGATGACCGTGAACGAGACCGTCGGCTACACCGCCAAGGTGGTCACCGCCGGCGGCACGCTGGTCCGCACCCTGGGCTCGTCGACGAGCTTCACCGGCACCACCTCCTACACCTGGAACGGCAACAACAACGCCGGCACCCGGGTCTCCGGCACCTTCCACGTCCGCATCGAGGCCAAGGACAAGGCCGGCAACGTCACCACCGCCCAGATCTCGGTCGCCGCGTCCGCCAAGAAGCTGACCTGGAAGACCTACAGCCGGACGCTCACCGCCGCGGACGCCCTCAACTACAAGTACGTCGGCTCCTGCTCGACCCTCAAGGCGCCCGCTCGCAGCGACTGGGCCGAGTCGCGCGGCCTGCGGTCGAACGTACGCTGCAAGGCCCCCGGCGACAGCGCGAAGGCCACCGTCTACACCGAGAACGTCAAGTGCCTGCCGAAGTCGGTCGACGGCAACTACCGCAACCTGACGCTCAAGCACTACGGCGGCCGTCCCAAGGGCTACACGAAGAACGTCTACGTGATCACCACCGTCCTGCGCCCGTCGGACTGGTCCTCGCGTCAGATCCACCAGTTCGGCAACTCGGTCAAGTGGAAGACGATGGCGTCCGTCGCCTCGCCCAACAGCCTGATCCAGAGCCGCACCTCGACCCAGTACTGCCCCGCCGTGTGGTGGACCGCCGGCCTCAACTCGAGCTCGCGCTACGACATCTGGAAGTACTCGGTCGGCATCCAGTACCGCGTGCTGGCGTGACCATGACGCGCACGCTGATGCTCTCCGTCGCCGCCGTGGTGCTGGTCGCCGGCGGTGCGTTCGGTGGCGCCCTCGCCCTCACCGGCGAGGACGAGCCGAAGCGCCCGGCCGTCGAGAAGGAGCAGCCGGCACCGGCCGGCCCCCAGGAGCGTCCGGAGCAGGATCCGGAGGAGGTCGCCGACCTCTACGCCCCCGAGGGTGAGGTCGGCGTCGACCAGTAGTCGACCGTAGGACAGAGAACGACGTACGCCGCCGGGGCGAGGCTCCGGCGGCGTACGTTCTGCTTTTCACCGAAGCCAAAGGTCTCGCACAGCGTCACCACAGGAACCCGGCGGACTCTGGAAACATGAGCGACAAGAGTACGGGCGACCAGGCCCCCGAACCGGTGGAGCCGACGGTCGAGCAGCCTCCCGCCGAGCAGCCGGCCGCCGAGCAGCCGGCCGCCGAGCAGCCTCCCGCCGCGCAGCCCGCGCCGGTGGCGTACGCACCGCCTGCCTACGGTCCTCCGACCGCGGCACCGGTGGCCGCACCGGCACCGAGGAAGAAGCTCTCCGACCGGGTCTTCGGCTGGAAGAGCGTCGCGGCCGCGGCGGCCGCCGGACTCGTCCTCGGTGGCGGCGTCGCCACCGGGGTCGTCGCCGCCGTCGTCGACGGTGGTTCCGACCGTGGCCCGCGGGAGCTGGGACAGATGCGAGGAGGCGGCGAGATGCCCTACGGCCAACCGCCCGACTTCGGTCAGGACGGCCGTGGTCCGGGCGGTTTCGGCCCGCCCCAGGACCAGTTCGGACGGTCCTTCCCGGGTCAGTCGAGCTGACCCGCCCCAAGAACGCGTACGCCGCCAGGCTCCCCGACCGGCGGCGTACGTCTTGATTTGTCTCCGCTGCGCGGGGACTCGTAACCTTGTGAGGTCGTGACTCCTGCCGCGTCCTGATCCAGGTTCGATGAGAACCGTCGCACGGTCAGGGGCGCAGATCCGGATGACTGCCGCTGGACTTCCAGCGGCGGGGCAAGCCGGGCCGTGTTCGTCAGAAGCCACGCAGCAACATCCCGCCTCCTGCACCCGCTGGGCGGGCACTACGAACTAAGAAGGCACACGTGCGTACTTACGCTCCCAAGCCGGGCGACATCGAGCGCGCCTGGCTCGTGATCGACGCGACCGACGTCCGTCTCGGCCGCCTCGCTGTCCAGGTCGCCGAGCTCCTCCGCGGCAAGCACAAGGCGATCTTCGCGCCCAACGCGGACACCGGCGACTTCGTCATCGTCATCAACGCCGAGAAGGTCTCCCTCTCCGGCAACAAGAAGACCACCAAGCTGGCTTACCGTCACTCGGGCTACCCGGGCGGTCTGACGGCCACCCCGATCGGTGAGGTCCTGGACAAGGACGCTCGCAAGGCGATCGAGAAGGCGGTGTGGGGCATGCTGCCGAAGAACAAGCTCGGCCGTCAGATGCTCAAGAAGCTGAAGGTCTACTCCGGCCCTGAGCACCCGCACGCCGCGCAGCAGGCCGTTCCGTTCGAGATCAAGCAGATCGCCCAGTGAGCCAGGACCAGAACATGACTGAGAACACCGTAGAGGTCGAGGAGACCTTCGAGACCGACGAGCAGGGCCTCGCGTACACCTCCGAGAGCGCCCCGTCCGCCGACACCCCCGAGCGCCCGGCGACCATCGCCCCGGCTGCCGCCACCGGCCGCCGCAAGGAGGCCGTCGCCCGCGTCCGGATCGTCCCGGGCACCGGCGCGTGGACCATCAACGGTCGCACCATCGAGGACTACTTCCCGAACAAGCTGCACCAGCAGGTCGCGAACGAGCCGTTCGTCGCGCTGCAGCTCGAGGGTCGCTTCGACGTGATCGCCCGCATCGACGGCGGCGGCATCGCCGGTCAGGCCGGCGCGCTGCGTCTCGGCGTGGCCCGTGCGCTGAACGACGTCGACGTCGAGGCCAACCGCCCGACCCTGAAGAAGGCCGGTCTGCTGACCCGCGACGCCCGCGTCGTGGAGCGGAAGAAGGCCGGTCTCAAGAAGGCCCGCAAGGCCTCGCAGTTCAGCAAGCGCTGATCGCCCTCGCGATCGCCTAGCATTGTTGGGGTGCCTCGGCTCGCCGAGGCACCCCGACTCATTTTCGGGCGGGGGCCGACGTACGAAAGAAGGTCACACGGACGTGGCACGCCTTTTCGGCACTGACGGAGTTCGCGGTCTCGCGAACGGCGAGGTCCTCACGGCCTCGCTCGCCCAGAACCTGGCGACCTCTGCAGCACTGGTCCTCACCGAGGAGCTTCGCGGCTCCGGCAGCGGACGCAAGCCGCTGGCGGTCATCGGCAACGACTCGCGCGTCTCGGGACAGTTCCTGCAGGCGACGGTCGCCGGCGGTCTGGCCTCGGCCGGCTGCGACGTGATCGAGGTCGGCGTGCTGCCGACGCCCGGGGTCGCCTACCTGACCGCGGCGCTGCAGGCCGACCTCGGCGTGGTCATCTCGGCCTCGCACAACCCGATGCCCGACAACGGCATCAAGTTCCTCCAGCGCGGCGGGCACAAGCTCGACGACATCCTCGAGGACCGGATCGAGGCACACCTCGACGAGCCCTGGGACCGCCCGACCGGCGCGTCGGTGGGCCGGATCTCGTCCCACGAGAACCCCGTGGAGACGTACGCAGCCCACCTGGTCTCCACGCTCGAGCGGCGCCTCGACGGACTGACCGTCGTCGTCGACTGCGCCAACGGTGCCGCTGCGGCCGCCGGGCCGCTGGCCCTGGACCAGGCCGGCGCGAAGGTGATCGCGATCAACGACACCAACGACGGCCTCTCGATCAACGACGGCGTCGGCTCGACCCACCCGGAGATGCTCCAGAAGGCTGTCGTCGAGCACGGTGCCGACGTCGGCTTCGCCTGGGACGGCGACGCCGACCGCTGCCTGGCCGTCGACGCCCAGGGCAACCTGGTCGACGGCGACCAGCTCATCGCGATCCTCGCCCTCGGGCTCCACGACGCCGGCCGGCTCCCGGACGACACCGTGGTCGTCACCGTGATGAGCAACCTCGGCTTCGTGAAGGCGATGGATGCCGCCGGCGTCCGCGTGAAGCAGACCGCCGTGGGCGACCGCTACGTGCTCGAGGAGATGCGCCGCGGCGGCTACGCCATCGGCGGCGAGCAGTCCGGCCACATCATCATGAGCGAGCACGCCACCACCGGCGACGGCATCCTCACCGCGCTGCACGTCCTGCAGCGGATGACCGACACCGGGCGTACGCTCGCCGACCTCGCCTCCGTCGTCACCCGGCTCCCGCAGGTCCTGCTCAACGTCAAGGGCGTCGACAAGGCCCGCTGCAAGAGCGACGACGGACTCCTCGAGGCCGTCGCCGCCGAGGAGAAGGCCCTCGCCGGCTCCGGCCGGATCCTGCTGCGCCCCTCCGGCACCGAGAATCTCGTACGCGTCATGGTCGAGGCCCCCACCCATCACGAGGCCGAGGCGTGTGCCGAGCGGCTCGCGGACGTGGTCCGGTCCCGCCTGGCGCTCTAGTTTCCACCGCTGGTCGAGCCGCGAGGCCGCCTGCGGCCGATCGTGTCGAGACCAACACAGTCCTGTCCAGCGCCGAGGGGACTGCGTTGGTCTCGACACGGGTTCGTTCGTTCCTCACGAACCCGGCTCGACCGACGGGGCGAATCAGATCTTGCGCAGGCGTACGTAGCGGACCGAGTGGTCGCTGTCCTTGCGGAGGACCAGGGTGGCGCGGGAGCGGGTCGGGAGGACGTTCTCGCGGAGGTTGGGGCCGTTGATCTCGTTCCAGATCTCGGTGGCGCGGGTGACGGCCTCGTCGTGCGACAGGGCCGCATATTTCGTGAAGTAGGACGACGGGTCGCGGAAGGCGGTCTCGCGCAGCCGGAGGAAGCGGTCGACGTACCACTGCTTGATGTCGCGCGACCCGGCATCGACGTAGACGGAGAAGTCGAAGAAGTCCGAGAGGGCCAGCGAGATGGTGCCGTCGGCGCGGACCCGGGAGGGCTGCAGGACGTTGAGTCCCTCGAGGATGACGATGTCGGGCTTCTTGACGGTCACGGTCTGGTCGGTGACGTCGTAGGTCAGGTGTGAGTAGATCGGCGCGCGCACCTCGTCCTCACCCGACTTGAGGTCGACGAGGAAGCGGAGCAGCGCCTTGCGGTCGTAGGACTCCGGGAAGCCCTTGCGCTCCATCAGGCCGCGCCGCTCGAGCTCGGCGTTGGGGTAGAGGAACCCGTCGGTGGTGACCAGGGCGACGTTGGGGTGCTCGGGCCAGTGGGCGAGCATCTGCTGGAGCACACGCGCGGTGGTCGACTTGCCGACCGCGACGGACCCGGCGACGCCGATGACGAAGGGCGTACGCTCCGGCATCGTCTTGCCGAGGAACAGCTCCTGCTGGTCGTGGAGCTTGGCCGAAGCGCTCACGTAGAGGCTGAGCAGGCGGCTCAGCGGCAGGTAGACCTCCTCGACCTCCTTGAGGTCTATCTGGTCGCCCAGGCCACGAAGCGACTCGATCTCGGCCTCGGTCAGCGGACTCTCGGTCTCGGTCGCGAGCTCGGCCCACGCGCTACGGTCGAGCTCGACGTAGGGCGAGGAGCCGCGGTCATCGCCGTGTGGCCCGGGGTGTGACATGGCAACGATTGTTACGCACACGCACCGCCACTTCCTTATGGGGCCCACGAGAGCCGTAGGATCATCCGCCATGTGCGGCATCGTTGGGTACGTCGGAGACCGGTCGGCGCAGGACGTCGTGATCGATGGCCTGAGGCGGTTGGAGTACCGCGGCTATGACTCGGCCGGGATCGCTCTGGTCGCTGACCGGAAGCTGGCCGTGGACAAGAAGGCCGGCAAGCTCGCCAACCTGGAGAAGGCGATCGCGGACACGCCGCTGCCGGCGGCGACGACCGGGATCGGCCACACCCGCTGGGCCACCCACGGTGGCCCGACCGACGGCAACGCGCACCCGCACGTCGGCCGCACCGGGCGCGTCGCGGTCGTCCACAACGGGATCATCGAGAACTTCGCCGAGCTGCGGGCCTCCCTGGAGACCGACGGGCACGAGTTCGCCTCGCAGACCGACACCGAGGTGGCCGCCCACCTGCTCGAGCGCGAGGTCGTCGGCGGGGCCGACCTGACCATCGCGATGCAGAAGGTCTGCTCGGTCCTGGAGGGCGCCTTCACCTTCGTCGCGGTCGACGCCGAGGACCCGTCCCGGGTCGTCGCCGCCCGGCGCAACAGCCCGCTCGTGGTCGGCCTGGGCGAGGGGGAGTCGTTCCTCGGCTCCGACGTCGCCGCCTTCATCGAGCACACCCGCGAGGCGCTCGAGCTCGACCAGGACCAGGTCGTCACGATCACCCGCGAGGGCGCGACGGTCACCAACTTCGACGGCACCCCTGCCGAGGGCCGCCGCTTCCACGTCGACTGGGACCTGGCCGCCGCCGAGAAGGACGGCCACGACTGGTTCATGCGCAAGGAGATCCTCGAGCAGCCTCGTGCTGTCGCCGACTCGCTGCTGGGGCGGCGTACGCCTTCGGGGTCGCTCCACCTTGACGAGATGCGGCTCGACGACGACGAGCTGCGTGAGGTCACCAAGATCATCATCATCGCCGCGGGGACTTCGTTCTACGCGGGCATGGTCGCGAAGTACGCCATCGAGCACTGGTGCCGGATCTCGGTCGAGGTGGAGCTGGCCTCCGAGTTCCGCTACCGCGACCCGATCCTCGACAACTCCACGCTGGTGGTGGCGATCTCGCAGTCCGGCGAGACCGCCGACACGCTGCAGGCGATCCGGCACGCGCGCTCGCAGCGCTCCAAGGTGCTGGCGATCTGCAACACCAACGGCTCCACGATCCCGCGCGAGTCCGACGCGGTCATCTACACCCACGCCGGCCCGGAGATCGGGGTCGCCTCGACCAAGGGGTACGTCACCCAGCTGGTCGCCTGCTACCTGCTCGCGCTCTACCTGGCCCAGGTCAAGGGCACGATGTACGGCGACGAGATCGACGGCGTGATGACCCAGCTCGAGGCGATGCCCTCGGCTGTGGAGAAGGTGCTCGAGACCGCGCCGCAGGTCTACGACCTGGCGCGTGAGTACGCCGACCGCCGGGCCTTCCTGTTCCTGGGCCGGCACGCCGGCTATCCGGTGGCTCTCGAGGGCGCGCTCAAGCTCAAGGAGCTCGCCTACCTGCACGCCGAGGGCTTCGCGGCCGGCGAGCTCAAGCACGGCCCGATCGCGCTGGTCGAGGAGGGCCTGCCGATCTGGTGCATCGTGCCCCCACGCGGCCGCGACTTCCTCCACGACAAGATGCGCTCGGGGATCATGGAGGTGCGGGCCCGCGGCGCCCGCACGATCGCGCTGGTCGAGGAGGGCGACGACTCGGTCGACTCGGTCTCCGACACGATCATCCGGCTGCCGAAGGTGCCGGTCCTCCTGCAGCCTCTCGTCGCGGTCGTGCCGCTGCAGCTCTTCGCGTGCCAGCTCGCCACCGAGCTCGGCTACGACGTCGACCAGCCCCGCAACCTCGCCAAGTCGGTCACGGTCGAGTGATGGCGCTGCGCTGATGGCCGTCATCGGAGTCGGGATCGACGTGTGCGACCTGGCGCGCTTCGAGGAGTCGCTGGAGCGTACGCCGCGGCTGCGTGAGCGCCTGTTCACCCCCGCCGAGGCGGGCAAGCCGATGGCGTCGCTGGCCGCCCGGTTCGCCGCCAAGGAGGCGCTCGCCAAGGCGCTTGGCGCGCCGCAGGGGATGGAGTGGCACGACGCCGAGGTGATCTCGGAGTCGTCGGGGCAGCCGCGGTTCGAGCTCCGCGGCACGGTGCTGGCGCAGGCCACGAAGCTCGGCGTCGCCACCGTCCACCTCTCGCTCTCCCACGACGCCGGCATCGCCTCGGCCATGGTCGTCCTGGAGGACTGACGGGCTTGTTCGAGCCCTTCGGCCCGGCCCCGGCATCGCTTCGGCGCGTAGGCTGGGGTCATGCGGCGTGCGCACTCGGTTGAGCAGGTCAGAGCGGCAGAGAAGGCCTTGATGGCGAGCCTGCCAGAAGGCGCCCTGATGCAGCGCGCGGCGGCCGGGCTGGCGTACGCGATCATCGGTCACCTCGGCGGTGCCTACGGCCGCCGGGTCGTCCTGCTGGTCGGGAGCGGCGACAACGGCGGAGACGCTTTGTACGCCGGGGCGCTGCTCGCGCGTCGCGGCGCTCGGGTCGAGGCGTGGTTGCTGTCGGATCGGGCGCATGCGGGTGGGATCAGTGCTCTGAAGGCGGCAGGGGGGACTGTTTCCTCTGGGGTGGTCATCTCGACAAGCTCGACCACCGGTGCGGATGTCGTCGTCGACGGGATCGTGGGGATCGGGGGGAAGCCGGGGCTCCGGCCGGAGGCCGAGGCGGCGCTGGAGATGCTCGCCGGCGTTCCGGTCGTCGCCGTCGACACGCCGAGCGGGGTCTGCGTCGATGCCGGGGAGGTCGACGGTGCGCACGTGACTGCCGACCTGACGGTCACCTTCGGCACCTACAAGCCGTGCCATCTGCTCGACCCGGCGGCCTCGGCCTGCGGGAAGGTCGAGCTGATCGACATCGGCCTCGACCTCCCGACGCCGGCCATCGAGAGCCTCGAGGCGGCCGACGTGGCCGCACTGGTGCCGCGCCCGGCCCCGGACGTGCACAAGTACACCCGCGGCGTGGTCGGCCTGCGGGTCGGCAGCGCCACCTATCCCGGCGCCGCGCTGCTCGCCGTCGCCGGCGCCAACACCGGGCTCGCCGGGATGGTCCGCTACGTCGGGACCGCCTCGGAGTGGGTCAAGCGCCAGCACCCGGAGGTGGTCGGCGACGGACAGGCCCAGGCGTGGGTGGTCGGCTCGGGCAGCGCCGACGGGGCCAACAGCGCGCTCGCGTTCGCGCGGGCCAGCGGCGTACCTCTGGTCATCGACGCCGACAGCCTCCGGCCGTTGTCGGGGCCGCTCGGCGTGCCGGCGATCCTGACTCCGCACGCGGGCGAGCTGGCGACGCTGATCCGGGAGGACCGCGCCGACATCGAGGCCCGGCCGCTGCACTACGCACGGCTCGCGGCCCAGCGGTTCCACGCGGTGGTGCTGCTCAAGGGCCGCCGCACCACGATCGCCTCGCCGGACCCCGACACGCCGGTACGCGTCAACACCACCGGCACCTCCTGGCTGGCCACCGCCGGGTCGGGCGACGTGCTCGGCGGGCTGATCGGCTCGCTCCTCGCCACCGGGCTCGCGCCCATCGACGCGGCCTCGGCCGGGGCCTGGCTGCACGGCGCGGCGGCGACGCTGGCGAGCGCCGGCGGGCCGGTCACGGCGAGCGGCGTCGCCGCGGCGATACCTGCCGTTATCCGATCCCTTCCTGCTGTCTGAAGTTAGCGGCAACTATCCTTGACAGCATGTCACCGAGCCCAGCGCCTCGGGCTCCGCTTCGGCGAGCCGAGATCGTCATCGACCTCGCCGCGATCCGCCACAACGTCTCGCGGCTGAAGGAGCACCTTCGTACGCCGATCATGACGGTGGTGAAGGCCGACGGCTACGGGCACGGCCTGGTCCAGGCCGGACGGGCCGCTCGCGAGGGCGGTGCCGACTGGCTCGGCGTGGCCTCGGCCGACGAGGCGCTCGCGCTGCGCGCTGCCGGCGACGAGGGCCGGCTGCTGGCCTGGCTGATCATGCCGAGCGAACCCGCCGAGGACCTCGTGGCCGCGGACATCGACGTCACCGCCTACACCGTCGCCGACCTGGAGAAGTTCGCCGCCGCCGGCGACGCCCTGGGCCGTACGCCGCGGGTGCAGCTCAAGGTGGACACCGGGCTCTCCCGGGGTGGTGCGGCCTTCGCCGACTGGGGCAACCTGGTCGCTCGGGCGCGGATCCTCGAGGCCGAGGGAGCGATCCGGGTCACCGGGATCTGGTCCCACTTCAGCGCGAGCGAGAACACCGCCGACCCGGCCAGCGCCCTCCAGGAGAAGGTCTTCGGCGAGGCGCTCGCGGTCGCCGAGGAGGCCGGCCTCCGGCCCGAGGTGCGCCACCTGGCCAACTCCGCGGGAGCGCTGCTGCGCCCCAGTGCACGGCTCGACCTGGTGCGGGTCGGGATCGCGACGTACGGCATCGACCCGGCGCCGGGCGTGGAGGGATCGCCGTGGGACGAGCTCGGACTCGTCCCGGCGATGACCGTGCGCGCCGAGCTGGCGCTGGTGAAGCAGATCGAGGCCGGTGCCGGCGTCTCCTACAACCACACCTGGGTGGCCGAGGAGCCGACCACCGTCGGGCTGATCCCGGTCGGCTACGCCGAGGGCATCCAGCGGCGTGCCGGGAACCGTGCGTCGGTGTGGGTGGACGGCGCGCGGCGCCCCGTGCGCGGCACCGTCTGCATGGACCAGATCGTGGTCGATCTCGGCGACGCCTCGGTCGAACCAGGTGCCGAGGTGGTTCTGTGGGGTACCGGTGCCGACGGCGAGCCGACCGCCCAGGACTGGGCCGAGGCGAGCGAGACCATCGCCTACGAGGTCGTCACCAGGATCGGAGGACGGATGAAGCGCCGTTACGTCGACACCGAGCAGACCGAACAGGGAGGCGACCAATGAGCATCGCAACACGGATCGGTCAGATCGCGGCAGGGACGTTGGGGGCTGCTGCGGTCGCTGCCGCGGCCCGCGGCGCGGTCGTGGTCAAGAAGCGCCGCCGCGCGATCGAGGAACGCCCCGAGGACCGGACCCCGCTCGGCACGCTGCGGTCCTGTCCGGTCACGGTGGTGACCTCCGACGGCGTACCTCTCCACGTCGAGGTCGACGAGGTCGACGCGGCGCACACCCATAACGGCGGGTCGAGCAACGTGACGCTCGTCTTCGTGCACGGCTACTGCCTCAACCTCGACTGCTGGCACTTCCAGCGCGCCGCCTACCGCGGCCTGGTGCGGTCGGTCTTCTACGACCAGCGCAGCCACGGCCGCAGCGGCCGGTCCTCGCTCGGCAACGCCACGATCGACCAGCTCGGTGACGACCTGCTCCGGGTGCTGGACGCGGTCGTGCCGGAGGGTCCGGTGATCCTGGTCGGCCACTCGATGGGCGGGATGACGATCGCCGCGCTCGCCGAGGACCACCCCGAGCTGTTCGCTCCCTACGACGAGGGTGGCCGCATCATCGGCGCCGCCCTGATCTCGACGACCGCCGGTGGTCTGGACCCGAGCCGGCTGCTGATCCCGGTGCTCCCGGCCAAGCTGTCCGGCGGGATCGCCAACAGCACCATGCGCACACTGGCCCGCGGGCACGGCATCGTCGACCGGTTCCGCGCCATGGGGTCCTCGGTGGCGACCGTCTTCACCGACGTGTTCGCCTTCGGGGACGAGGTGCCCGAGGCGTACGTCGAGTTCGTCGACGGGCTGCTCTCGCAGACGCCGTTCGAGGTGGTCGCGGAGTTCTTCCCGAGCTTCCGTGCGCTGGACAAGTTCTCGTCGATCACCACGCTCGGCCGGGTGCCGACCACGGTCATCTGCGGCACCGCGGACCGGCTCACCTCGATCGGCCACAGCCGCAAGCTGCACTCCTACATCCCCGGCTCGCGGCTGGTGGAGTGCGAGAACGCCGGTCACATGGTCATCCTCGAGCGGCACGGTCAGGTCAACGCCGAGCTCGACCAGCTGCTCGCCTCGGCCACCCGGGATGCGGCATCGGCATGACGCTCGACTTCGAGCGGGTCGGGGCGGAGGCCGCGGCCGAGGTGCTCGCCATCGTCCGCACGGCCTTCTCCGCCCGCCGAGCCCTGGACCCGCCCGCCGATGCGCTCGGGGAGACCGAGGCGTCGATGAAGGATCGCCTCTCCGGCTTCGGGGGCGTCCTGGCGCGGTTGGACGGGGTCGGCGTCGGGACCGTCGTGATGGATCCCGCCGACTCGACCATGTGGCTGCGTCGTTTCGCTGTTCTGCCTGATCAGCAGGGTCATGGCGTAGCGCACAAGATGGTGACGTACGCCGCCGGGCTGGCGCGCTCGGAGGGTTTCGGCGATCTCGCGGTGATCGCTCGTGAGGAGCTGCCGGAGACGTTGCGGTTCTGGGAGCGGCAAGGCTTTCGCGAGGTCTCGCGGGATTCGCCCGCGGTGCGGCTGCATCGTCCGCTGAACGAGCATGTCGTCGAGGCGCTCGACCCCGACGCGATGTTCGAGCTGGGCCGGCGGGTGGCCGGTCTGCTCGCCGCCGGGGACGTACTCGTCCTCTCCGGCGGCCTCGGTGCCGGCAAGACCACCTTCACCAAGGGCCTCGGGGCGGGGCTGGGGGTGCGCGGTGAGATCACCTCGCCGACCTTCGTGATCGCCCGGGTGCATCCCTCGACGGTCGGCGGGCCCGAGCTCGTCCACGTCGACGCCTATCGGCTGGGCGGGATCGAGGAGCTCGACGACCTCGACCTGGACACCGATCTCGACGATGCGGTCACCGTCGTCGAGTGGGGTGAGGGCCTGGCCGAGGGGCTCTCCGAGTCGCGGCTGGAGATCCGGATCGTCCGTGCCGAGGCCGACGAGGCTCCGCTGGATCTGGTCGATGCGCCCGACGGCGCCGATCCTCGGCGCGTGGAGATCGTTCCTGTCGGGGCCCGTTGGCGCGGCGTCGACCTGAGCGCGCTCTAGGGTGTGAGTCGTGCTTCTCGCCTTTGACACCGCAACACCTCAGGTCACCGTGGCGCTCCACGACGGTGACGACGTCGTCGCCGAGCTCGCCTCCGACCGGACCATGAAGCACGGCGAGCAGCTCGCGCCGCTGATCTCCGACATCCTGGCGGCGGCCGGGATCGTACGTCAGGACCTGACCGCCATCGCCGTGGGCGCCGGTCCGGGGCCGTTCACCGGTCTCCGGGTCGGTCTGGTCACCGCCCGGACGCTCGGGTTCGCGCTGGATATCCCGGTCTACGCGGCCTGCACCCTGGACGTGCTCGCGGTGGAGGCCGTGGTCTCGACAAGCTCGACCACCAGGGACATCGAGGGCGGGTTCTTCGTGGCGACCGATGCGCGGCGCAAGGAGGTCTACCTGGCCTCCTACGACGCGGATGGCGTACGCCTCGAGGGACCTGTCGTCGCCCGCCCTGCCGACGTCGCCACCTCGATGCCGGTGGTCGGTGAGGGGGCGTTGCTCTACCCGGACGCGTTCCCGACGCCGCTCGGTCCGCAGCGTCCCTCCGCGGGTTGGCTGGCCCGTGCGGTGGCCGAGGAGCGGGTCGAGCTGATGGACCCCGAACCGCTCTATCTGCGCCGGCCCGATGCGGTGGAGCAGGCTGCGCAGAAGAAGGCGCAGAAGAAGGTCTTGCAGTGACCGTACGCTCGGCGGGTCCGGACGACGTCGACGCGATCGCCGACCTCGAGGTCGAGGCGTTTCCCGACGACGCCTGGACGCCCGAGTACCTGCAGGTGGCGATCGAAGGCAAGATGCCCACCGTCCGGATCCTGGTCGCCGTCGATGACGCGGGGACGGTCGTCGGTCATGCGCTGGTGAGCGTCGTCTACGAGATCGCCGAGCTCCAGCGGATCGCGACCGCCGAGGAGCAGCGCCGCCGTGGGATCGGTGGGTCGCTCCTCGCGGCGTCGATCGACCTCGCTCGGAGCGAGGGAGCCGAGCGACTTCTCCTCGAGGTGCGTGAAGGCAACGTCGCGGCCCTCCAGTTCTACGACCAGGCGGGATTCGTCGAGATCGACCGTCGCGAGCGCTACTACCGCGACGGGGCGACGGGGATCGTGCTGGCGATGGAGCTCGCCGGCCCGACGGCGACATCTGGCTGAGGCCGTATCGGCTGAAATGTCGGTGGTCTGTGGTGCGATCAGTGTCATGGCCTTCAACCGCAGCGGTTTCGAATCGACGACAGCCGGCCTCGCCCTGGCGAGGACGATCGGGCGCGACGGCTTGCGTGCGCCCACCCTCAAGGTGGTTGCCGAGGAGGCGAACATGGCGGTGTCGACGCTGCACAAGTGGTTCGCCGGGCGGGAGAACATGCTGCCCCATGCCACCGCCGGATTCGCCGGCATCTACTGGGAGGAGATCGCTCGGCGCGTGAACCTACGGGGATGGGCCGGCTACCTGCCTTCTACGGGGGACGAGCTGTTCTTTCTCAGGGCCTGGCTGGGCATCGAGGAACTCGCTCGGACGAACGACGATGTCGGCGAGGCGGTCCGCTACCTGTGGCACAACGTCAGGTTCTGGCTCAGCAGCTCGATCGGCCGGGAACTCACCGACTACGAATCGGGTGGGCTGGTGATATTGCTCCGTGGGCTGTGGGACGGCCTCTGCTCCGCCGATCCGGTCGAGCCTGATCTCGCGCAACAACTCTGGGCCGCCGCTTACTCAGCCCTCCACGACGATCTGGACAGCGCCCAAGCCGCCTGAGGGCGTGGGCCTTCGTCTGAGCGGTTCTCGGGGCCTCTCTCGCGCGGGCCCGTGAGTCCGGGCGAACGAAAGTTCTTTCGCGCGCCTGTGGCGAATGAAGGTTCGTTCACGTGTCGGGGGTGAATGAAAGTTCGTTCACATGTCGGGGGTGAATGAAAGTTCGTTCACGTGTCGGGGGTGAATGAAAGTTCGTTCACATGTCCGGGGTGAATGAAAGTTCGTTCACATGTCCGGGGTGAATGAAGATTCGTTCACGCGTCCGGGGTGAATGAAGATTCGTTCACGCGTCCGAGGTGAATGAAAATTCGTTCGTCCGCCGAAGCCAGGGGCGGCGTCCCCGCCCGGGCCGGCGCTCAGCATCAGAGCGACGTGGAGGCAGAATGGGCTCATGACTTCCGGTGCCCTCGTTGATGAGCCCCTGGTCCTCGGGATCGAGACGTCGTGCGATGAGACGGGAATCGGTGTCGTGCGCGGTCACACGCTGCTGGCCGACGCGGTGGCGAGCAGCGTCGAGGAGCATGCCCGGTTCGGTGGGGTCGTTCCCGAGGTCGCGAGCCGGGCGCACCTGGAGGCGATGGTGCCGACGATCGAGCGTGCCTGCGAGGAGTCGGGGATCAAGCTGAACGACGTCGACGCGGTCGCCGTCACCGCCGGCCCCGGGCTCGCCGGCGCCCTGCTGGTCGGGGTGGCCGCGGCCAAGGCCCTCGCTCTCGGGCTCGACAAGCCGATCTACGGGGTCAACCACCTGGCCTCGCACGTCGCGGTCGACCAGCTCCAGCACGGCCCGCTGCCCGAACCCTGCGTGGCGATGCTCGTCTCCGGCGGCCACTCCAGTCTGCTCAAGGTCACCGACATCACCGAGGGCGTCGACCCGATGGGCGCGACGATCGACGACGCAGCGGGGGAGGCCTTCGACAAGGTCGCCCGGCTGCTCGGTCTGGGCTTCCCTGGCGGCCCGGTGATCGACAGGACCGCCACCTCGGGCAGCTCGATCGCGATCGACTTCCCCCGCGGGCTGACCAGCCGCCGCGACCTCGAACGACACCGCTTCGACTTCTCCTTCTCCGGCCTCAAGACCGCGGTCGCCCGCTGGATCGAGGCCAAGGAGCGCAGCGGCGAGCCGGTCCCGGTCGCCGACGTGGCCGCCAGCTTCCAGGAGGCCGTGGTCGACGTCCTGGTGCGGAAGGCCCTCGACGCGGCCTCCTCCGAAGGCATCGAGGACATCATCATCGGCGGCGGGGTCGCTGCCAACAGCCGGCTCCGCGTGCTCGCCGAGGAGCGGGCCACCAAGCTCGGCATCCGGGTCCGGGTCCCGCGCCCGGGCCTGTGCACGGACAACGGTGCGATGGTGGCGGCTCTCGGGGCGGAGATGGTGGCGAGGGGGCGTACGCCCTCGGCCCTGGATCTTCCGGCCGACTCCTCCCAGCCGATCACGACCGTCCTGGTCTGACCCTCAGAAGGGCCGTACCAACAGACACGTCCCCTCGCCGGCAACCCTGGTGAGCACGACCGTCGCCTCGGCCGTGCCCGACAGCGCGAGCCGCTTGCGGAGCTGTTCGGGCACGACCTGCACGCCGCGCTTCTTGATGGTCAGCTTCCCGATGCCCCGCTCGCGGAGCGCCGCCTTGAGCTGCTTCTCCCGGTAGGGGAGCTCCTCGAGCACCTGATACCCACGGGCGAAGGGCGTCTCGAAGGAGGCGGAGGAGGTGACGTACGCGATGTGCTCGTCGACCAGGTGCCCCTGCACCCCGGCGGCGACGGCGGTGACCAGCCCGGCACGGATCACCGCGCCGTCGGGCTCGTAGAGGAACTCGGCGACCTCGCCGACCTCGCCGCCCGGATCATCCTCGGAGGTGAGCGTCGCCAGGCCGCGCTCGCCGATCACGGTGGCGCGTCGATGCGTACTGGCCAGCGAGCCCGACCACAGCGCGGCCTCCTTGACCTCGCCCCGGTCACTGACCCACTCGGCCTCGACCTTCTCGGGGACGAGGTCGTGCGGGATCCCCGGTGCGACCTTCACGCAGGCATCGCGGTCGAAGAGCGTCTCGACCCACGACCACGGCGGGGTCCACCCCTCGGCAGAGAAGACCCGGCCCTTGGCGCCGCGACGTGCCGGATCGGCGTACGCCACGTCGAACGGGGAATGGTCGACGCCGGTCGCGTCGGCGACGGTGACCGCGCCGGGCAGCCCGAGAGCATCGAGATTCGCCTGGGCGACGGCGACCCGTTCCGGATCGTTGTCGACCCCGGCAGCGGTGAGCCCGGCGCGCGAGGAGGCGATCAGGTCGCCGCCGATCCCGCAGCCGAGGTCGATGACGCTCGCCGCGTCGAAGGCACGCAGCCGCGCCGACCGGTGGTGGGCGACGGCGAGGCGGGTGGCCTGCTCGAGGCCGTCGGGGGTGAAGTACATCCTGGGCGCCAGGTCGCCGAACTTGGCGGTCGCCTTCCGGCGCAGTTCGACCTGGGTCATCGCGGCGGCCACGCGCTCGGCGGTCTCGTCCTTGCGCAGAGCGGTCTGCACCGCCAGAGCCGAGCCTTTGCCGTCGGCAGCGTCCGACGACGTCATCTCGGTGGCCCGCGCCAACAGCCGTTGCCCGTCATCGGTCAGCAACCAGGCGAAGGCATCGAGGTCCATGCACCGATCCTCTCAGGCGAGTTTCCGGACGCGGCAAACTCCATTACCGGGTGGGGTGTTTATGTAGGATCCGCCGAGTGCGTAGATCCCCCCGCATGATCCCCCCGATCCTTTGGGCAGCCGGAGCCGTCATGACCCTGCTGTCGCTGACGCTCACCCCGCCCGCGTCGGCCGACACCGCGACTCCGGTGAGCCAGTGCTCATCCGGTGACCGCTCCTACACATCGGTGGGTGCCACGTCCGCCACCGCGACGGCGCCCGACGGCTACCGGATCGCGTCGTTCTGCGTGGTCGGACGCGGGAACGCCGGCGCCGAGCGCCACACGCTCTCCACGCCGCAGCGGACCACGGTCATCAGTCACAGCAGCGGCAAGCAGCTGGAGAGCTACTCGGTGACGTACGTGCAGACCCCGGTCGCCAGCGAGCCCGAATCGGACCAGGAGACCGCGGCGCCGGAGGAGGAACCGACGGCCGACGTCACCGCGGAAGCGCCGGAGGAGAAGGTGGAGCAGAGCGGCTCGGCCGGCACCAAGAAGTCCGTGGTCCCGGATGAGCCGTCCTCCCTGGGCCCCCTGCTGAGCGATGGCGAGGAGCTCGAGATCACCACATTCGAGGAAAAGGACGAGAGCGAGGATCGCTGGTCCGTCCTGGTCGTCGGAGGCATCATCGTCCTGGGGCTCGTGGCCGGTGCCATCGCCCTGACGGTGAGGCTCCCCGGACAGCGATAGCCGGGCCTTGCTGGCACTCATTGTGGTCGAGTGCTAACGTCTGCATTGGCACTCTCCCCTTGAGTGTGCCAGCGCTTGCGAGCCGGGTGCGACCCCCGCGACGGCGTACGTGGCATGTCGCAAGCACAGACGTAGCAACACCCACCCAGAATCATCTGACTCCATAGAAGAAATGGGGAGGTCGACACAGTGTCGGTCAACATCAAGCCGCTCGAGGACCGCATCGTCGTGAAGGCCGTCGAGGCCGAGCAGACCACCGCCTCGGGCCTGGTCATCCCGGACACGGCCAAGGAGAAGCCCCAGGAGGGCGAGGTCCTGGCCCTCGGTCCGGGTCGCATCGACGACAAGGGCAACCGCGTCCCGCTCGACGTCGCCGTCGGCGACAAGGTCATCTACAGCAAGTACGGCGGCACCGAGGTGAAGTACGCCGGCGAGGAGTACCTCATCCTGTCGGCCCGCGACATCCTCGCGGTCATCGCCTGACGTCATCCGTCTCGCACAGCGCGGCCGGGCCGGGCGGGGTATGTCCCGGCGGCCACGGCCGCGCGCTGCGTACTAGGGAGTAAATGCATATGCCGAAGATCCTGGAGTTCGACGAGAACGCCCGCCGCGCCCTCGAGCGCGGCGTCGACGCCCTCGCCAACGCCGTCAAGGTGACGCTGGGCCCCAAGGGCCGCTACGTCGTCCTCGACAAGAAGTGGGGCGCCCCGACCATCACCAACGACGGTGTCACCGTCGCCCGTGAGGTCGAGCTGGACGACCCGTTCGAGAACCTTGGTGCTCAGCTCACCAAGGAGGTCGCGACCAAGACCAACGACATCGCCGGCGACGGCACCACCACCGCGACCGTCCTCGCCCAGGCGATGGTCCACGAGGGTCTGCGCGCGGTTGCCGCCGGTGCCAACCCGATGAGCCTCAAGCGCGGTATGGACGCCGCTGCCGCCGCCGTCGGCGACGCGCTGCGTGCCGCCGCTCGTGAGGTCGTCGACGAGTCCGACATGGCCTCGGTCGCCACCATCTCCTCCCGCGACGCGAAGATCGGCGAGATCCTCGCCGAGGCCTTCGCCAAGGTGGGCAAGGACGGGGTCATCACCGTCGAGGAGTCCAACACCACGGGCACCGAGCTCGAGTTCACCGAGGGCATGCAGTTCGACAAGGGCTACATCTCTCAGTACTTCGTGACCGACCAGGAGCGGATGGAGGCCGTCATCGACGACCCGCTGATCCTGCTCGTCCAGGGCAAGATCAGCTCCATCCAGGAGCTCCTGCCGCTGCTGGAGAAGGTCATCGCCGCGGGCAAGCCGCTGTTCATCATCGCCGAGGACGTCGAGGGCGAAGCCCTCTCGACCCTGGTCGTGAACAAGATCAAGGGCACCTTCAACGCGACCGCCGTCAAGGCGCCCGCGTTCGGTGACCGCCGCAAGGCCATGCTGCAGGACATCGCGATCCTGACCGGCGCGCAGGTCGTCGCCGAGGAGGTCGGCCTCAAGCTCGACCAGGTCGGCCTCGAGGTGCTCGGCACCGCCCGCCGCGTGACGGTGTCCAAGGACAACACGACCATCGTCGAGGGTGGCGGCGACGCCGCTGCCGTCGAGGGCCGCGTCGCCGAGCTCAAGTCCGAGATCGAGCGCACCGACTCCGACTGGGACCGCGAGAAGCTCCAGGAGCGCCTCGCCAAGCTCGCCGGTGGCGTCTGCGTGATCAAGGTCGGCGCTCACACCGAGGTGGAGCTCAAGGAGAAGAAGCACCGCATCGAGGACGCTGTCTCCGCGACCCGCGCCGCCATCGAGGAGGGCATCGTCCCCGGCGGTGGCTCCGCGCTGATCCACGCCGTCTCCGTCCTGGAGAAGGACCTCGGCCTCGAGGGTGACGAGGCGGTCGGCGTACGCGTCGTCCGCAAGGCCGCCGACGAGCCGCTGCGCTGGATCGCCGAGAACGGTGGCGACAACGGCTACGTCATCACCACCAAGGTCCGCGACCTCGGCGTCGGCCAGGGCTACAACGCCGCCACCGGTGAGTACGGCGACCTGGTTGCCCAGGGCGTCATCGACCCGGTCAAGGTGACCCGCTCCGCGCTCATCAACGCCACCTCGATCGCGGGCATGCTGCTCACGACCGAGACCCTGGTCGTCGACAAGCCGGAAGAGGAAGAGGCGCCCGCGGCCGGCCACGGCCACGGTCACGGCCACTGAACCAAAGCCGAGTCGGCGCATCTGACCCCCTGCTTCGCGAAGCGAAGCGAGCGAAAGGGGTCCGATGCGCCGACTCGGCGATTTCAGCGAACGATCAGCGATTCGAGCGAGACGTCGTCCGAGAGCACGTTCATATCTACGTACGCCTCGTCCTCACTGCCCACACCATCGAGCCGGTCCCGGTTCGAGTACTGCCAGATGGTCCAGTCACGCCCGTCGGGGACCCGCGGCGGCCACGCGACGGAGCGGAACCAGATCGGGTTGTCGGGGTAGGCGTCGACCAGGTAGGCGCGGTAGGCCTGCGGGGTGGTGTAGATGACCGGCGCGATGCCGTAGTGATCCTCGAGCGTGGACAACAGCGGGTCGAGGATGGCGCGGACCTCGGTGGCGGGTGGCAGGTTGCCCTTGAAGGATCCGTAGGGCTCCAGGTCGACGACCGGGGCGAGCGTGCCGGCGACCCGGGGCACCGTGGCGATCATGTTGTGTGCCTGGTCGGCGCCCGGGCTCTCGAAGCTCATGAAGTGGTAGGCGCCGGTCGCGATCCCGGCGCGCTGCGCCTGGGCCCAGTTGGCGGCGAAGCGTGAGTCGACGTGGGAGGAGCCCTCGGTCGCCTTGATCCAGGCGAAGTCGATGTCCTGCTCGGCGACCCGCGGCCAGTCCACGGTGCCGTTGTGGTGGGAGACGTCGATGCCGCGTACGTCGTATTTCGCGGCGAACAGACGGGTCGGCATCACCACGCCGGTGTAGACCAGCGCGGCCATGACCAGGGCGAGACAGGCGATGACGGCGGAGCCGATCAGCACCTGTCGACGACGGGCAGGGGTGAGGGGCACCGCCGCAACGTACCGGTTCTCACAGCTCCGCGAGCAGCTTCTCCATGATCTCGATCTCCACCGACTGGGTGGCCTCGACGTCGGTGGCCATCTCGATCGCCAGCGCGTCGCTGCCCTTGGAGGCCATCGGCTCGGCCATCTCCAGGGCGCCCTGGTGGTGCTGGATCATCCCGGTCAGGAAGAGCCGGTCGAACTCCTCGCCACGGGCCTTGCCGAGCGCGGTCATCTGCTCGGGCGTGAGCATGCCGGCCATGGTGTGCGGGGGGTCCGAGGCCCGGGGAACCCTCAGTCCGCGGAGGTCGAGCCAGCCGCTCATCGCCACGATCTCGGGACCCTGGGCCGACTCGATGCGCTTCGCGAGGGAGACGACCTCGGGGTTGACACCGTGCTCCCGTGCCAGCCGGGTCATCTCCAGCGCCTGGGCGTGGTGGGGGATCATCATTGTCACGAAGTCGGCGTCGGTCTGAGTCCACTCGTCCGTGGCGGCGGCCGACGGAGAGACGGTCCGCGCCGGCTCGCCGGGCGCGCCGCCCTGCACCACCGGCGCCGACTGGGTGGCCGCCTCCGGGCTGGGCGAGTGGGAGCCGTGGGAGGCGTGCGCGTCGTGCGAGGAACCTCCGCACCCGCCGAGCGACATCGCCGCGAGAACGACCACCGAGATGACGCCGAGTCGCCTGGGCATGTGTCTCCTTCCGAGATGCCGTGGGGATGAACAATTTATTCACATTCCATGCCGGCCATGTACGAGTTTTACTAAAGTTGAGTGGTCATGCCCTGCCACCCCACGGCGGCCGACTCGGAAGGCTTGCACCATGAGGCTTAGACGACCTACCCATTACCTGGCCCCCATCGCGGCGGTCCTGGTTGTCGCAGGAGGGCTGGCCGTCGCCGCCCCGTCCTCCGCAGACGAGTCCCACACCCACGGCACCGAGAGCGAGTCGAGTCAGACGACTCGGGCTCCCGAGGCCCAGACGAGCTGCACGGCCGAAGAGAAGCAGGCGATCACCAAGCTCGGTGACAACTTCGCCTCCGCCTGCGTCGCCGGCAACGACCTCGCCCAGCTGGGCGCCAACAACCCGGTCGTGCCCGCCGGCGAGTCCGACGGCACACCCAACATGCACCTGATCGCCAACATCCCCAAGTCAGGTGCCTTCACGCCCACCAACGCCCTCAACAGCGACCTCGCCTTCCAGGGCCACTACGCCTTCGCCGGCAACTACAACGGGTTCAACGTCATCGACATCAGGAACCCGGCCAGCCCGCGACTCGTGAAGCAGTACGTCTGCCCCGGCTCCCAGAACGACATCTCCGTCTACGGCGACCTGCTCGTCCTCTCCGTCGACTCCAGCCGCAGCAACAACACCTGCGACAACGTGGCGCAGTCGGCCGAGATCAAGGAGTCGTGGGAGGGCCTCCGCGTCTTCGACATCAGCAACCCGCGAGACCCGGAGTACGTCGCCGCGGTCGAGACCAAGTGCGGCTCCCACACCCACTCGCTGGCGCCGAGCAAGGACGGCCGGTCCGTCTATGCGTACGTCTCCTCCTACGGGCCCCGGGCGACCTACCCCGACTGCCAGCCGCCGCACGACAAGATCAGCATCGTGAAGATCCCCAAGCGGGCGCCGGAGCGGGCCGCGGTGGTCGCTGAGCCGGTGCTGTTCCCCGACGGTGGCTACACCAACACCGCCGGCTGCCACGACATCACCACCTACCCGTCCAAGGACATCGCGGCCGGCGCCTGCATGGGCGACGGCATCCTGATGGACATCTCCGACCGCGAGCACCCGGTCGTGACCGAGCAGGTCACCGACACCGAGAACTTCGCGTTCTGGCACTCGGCCACCTTCAACAACACCGGCACCAAGGTCGTCTTCACCGACGAGCTCGGTGGCGGCGGTGCGCCGACCTGCAACCCGGAGACCGGGATGGAGAAGGGCGCCAACGGCATCTACGACATCGAGGACGGCCAGCTCGTCTTCAAGTCCTACTACAAGATGCCGCGCACCCAGTCCAACACCGAGAACTGCGTCGCCCACAACGGCTCGCTGATCCCGGTCAAGGGCAAGGACATCATGGTCCAGGCCTGGTACCAGGGCGGTGTGTCGGTCTACGACTTCACCGACTCGGCCAACCCGAAGGAGATCGCGTGGTTCGACCGCGGTCCGTTCGAGGACACCTCGACGATCGCCGGCCCTTGGTCGACCTACTACTACAACGGCTACATCTACTCCAACGAGATCCAGCGCGGCTTCGACGTCTTCGACCTGCGTGACCCGCGCGTCGCCTCGGCGAAGAGGGTCAGGTTCGACGAGCTGAACGTCCAGGCCCAGCCCTCCTACTGAGCAGAGCCCAGTCGGCGCATCTGACCCCGTGTCTCGCGCAGCGAAGCGAGCGAGAGGGGTCGGATGCGCCGACTCGGCGATTTCAAGGAAAGACCAGCTGATAGCAACCTCCTGGTCATCAGGAGACGCCATGGTTCACGGCGATGACCGAGACCGTTGCTGCTGACAGGACCGGCCGGGCATACCTGGCCGGTCTGAACCGTCGCGGCCGGCTCGAATGGGCGGTGGCAGCCCTCCTCACCCTCCTTCTCCTCCGGCTCCTGTGGAGCCTGGTGCGGAACGAGAACCTCCTTCTCGGCGAGGTCGTCGGCCATCTGCTCCACCCGGACGTGCTCGCCGGGGTCTGGCTCACGGTCCGGCTGACCGCGCTGGTCTTCGCGATGGCCGCGGCGATCGGGCTCGTCGTGATCAGGATGGAGAGGTCCGGCAACCCGCTGCTGGGCGGGCTCGCGGCTGCGTACGTCTGGGTCTTCGGCAGCATCCCGGTGCTCGTCCAGCTCCTGCTGTGGAGCAACATCGCCCTGGTCTTCCCCGACATCACCTTCGCGATCCCCGGGGTGCACCTCGATGCGATGCGGCTGGTCACACCCGTCTACGCGGCGATCGCGGGGCTGGCGCTGGCGATGGGAGCGTACGCAGCCAGGGCTCTTCCGGACGACGACCGGCTCACCGCGTCCGGTGACATCCTGGTGACCACGCTGCAGGCGACCAGCCTGGTCTCGGTGCTCTCGATCACCGACCTGCTCGGGGTCGTCCAGGCGCTCGAGGAGCGCAACCACCTGATCATCCCGCTGCTCGCGGTGGCCGCGATCTGGTACCTCGTCCTGGTCACCGCGGCGCGCGGCGCGATCCACCTGGCCCGGCTCGCACGCGTGAGGGGGCAGGCACACAGTCGGTGAAGCCGAGGGTAAAAGTCGGCAACCATTGCAAGACCTGGCAACGCAAGTCTTTGTAGAGTGCGGCGCGTGACTTTCGAGCAGGCCTGGCAGCGATGGCGCGAGCAGCGGGAGGCCGAGCTGAGAAGTCCCGAAGGTTTCCTGGCGATCACGGGCCTGCACTGGCTGGGGCCGAGGCCGCAGCGTTTCCCCGGGATCCCGGGCGTCTGGTCCAACGGTCCCGAGGGTGCCGTCGTCGAGCTCGGCGAGGGCGAGTGGCTCGAGCTCGGCGGTGCCACGCTCGCCGGCCGTCACGTCTTCGGCCACGTCGACCCGATCGGCGTGATCGCGACCTTCGACGCAGGCACGGTCGAGGTCGCGGACCGTTTCGGCACCCCGGTGCTCCGTCCGCGACAGCCCGACGGTCCGTTCCTGCGCGACTACACGGGCACCCCGACGTACGATCCGGACCCGTCATGGCAGGTCAAAGCCGTCTTCACCGCCTATGAGACGAGTCGCCCGATCTCGGTCGGCTCCGTGGTCGAGGGGCGTTCGAGCATCATCGACGCGGTGGGGGAGGTCGCGTTCGAGGTGAACGGGCGCCCGCAGCGGCTGATCGCCTTCGACGGCGGCGACGACGAGCTGTGGCTGCTGTTCACCGACGAGACCAGCGGGGTCACCACCTACGCCGCCTGCCGCCAGCTCGCCGTCGAGCAGCCGGTCGACGGCAAGGCCGTCCTCGACTTCAACCGGGCCGCCAACATGCCCTGCGCCTACACGATCCACGCCACCTGCCCGCTCCCGCCGGCGAGCAACCACATCGACGTGCTCGTCGAAGCGGGCGAGCAGACCCCGCCGCGACCGCCCGCCGACTGAAGGTTTAACCGTGGGAAACGGATCAGAAACAGCAGAACAGGCAGACTAGGGCCCATGGCGGGGACGATGTTGTGGAGAGTGCGTACGACGCTGCCGGACCGACCGGGCACGCTGGCGGCGCTGGCGCAGCGCTGCGGTGAGGCCGGGGTCAACATCCTGGGGATGCAGATCTTCCCCGGGCTGGAGGAGGTGACCGACGAGTTCGTGCTGCGTACGCCACCGGGCTGGAACGACCTGCGGGTCGCTGAGCTGCTCGCCTCCGCAGGCGGGTGCGACATGGTGATCCAGCCCGCCAACGAGGCTGCCCTCGCCGACCAGCCGACGCGCTACGTCCAGGCCGCACGACATGTCCTGGAGCGGCCGATGTCGTTCCCCGAGGTCGTCGCCCAGCTCTTCGACGCCGAGGCCGAGGCGCCGCCCGGGGTCGTCCACGACACCATGGAGCTGCGGGTCGCCGACGTCGACGTCCAACTCCACCGCACCGCACCCTTCACCGCGACCGAGCACGCCCGCGGCTCCGCGATGGCCGACCTGGTCAACGACGTCCTCGACCGCAGCCGCGAGTCGGCGGCGATCGGCACCACCCCGCCCGTACGCCGCCTGGGCACCGGGAGCACCCCCGACCTCGTCGTCACCGGTGAGACCGTCACCGCGCTGATCGACGGCGTCGCCGTCGGCATCGGCGAGGTCCTGGGCCCGGCGGACGACGACGAGAACGTACGCATCGTCAACCTGCGCGTCGACCCGGCCTGGCAGCGCCGCGGCATCGGCACCCGGCTGCTGGTCGACACCGCCAGGCTCGCGCACATGCTCGGCGCCGACGAGATCCTGCTCACCACCCAGTCCGACAACCAGGCCGTGCTGCCCATGGTCCTCGCCGCCGGGATGCGCGGCCGGATCCGGATGGCGGGCGACCTGCTGACCGTCAAGGTGCCGGTGCGGGACCTCAAGCCGTTGGACCGGTAGCTCGGGATGAGAAGTCTCGCCGTTTCGGCGATCCCCGGGGCTCGGCCGTAACATTTCTCTATGGAGATCCCGGAGAAGTTCGCGACGCTCGGCCTCACCTACGACGACGTACTCCTGATGCCTGGATACTCGGATCTGGCGCCGTCTGACATCGATACGACCTCCCGGCTGACCCGTGAGATCAACCTCCGCGTGCCGCTGATCTCCGCGGCGATGGACACCGTTACCGAGTCGCGGATGGCGATCGCGATGGCCCGCCAGGGCGGCATCGGCGTGCTCCACCGCAACCTGAGCATCGAGGATCAGGCCTACCAGGTCGACCTGGTCAAGCGCACCCAGACCGGGATCATCTCCAACCCGGTCACCATCGGCCCCGACGCGACGCTGGAGCAGCTCGACAAGCTCGCCGGTGAATACCGGATCTCCGGGTTCCCCGTGGTCGACGTCGACCAGAAGCTGATCGGCATCATCACCAACCGCGACCTCCGGTTCACCCCCGTCGCCGAGTGGGCGACCACGAAGGTCAACGAGGTGATGACCTCCAAGGACCTGATCACCGGCCCCGCCGAGATCTCCCGCGAGGAGGCCACCAAGCTGCTGCGCCAGCACAAGCTGGAGCGCCTCCCGCTGGTCGACACGGACGGTCGCATCACCGGCCTGATCACCGTCAAGGACTTCGTGAAGTCCGAGCAGTTCCCCGACGCCTC
This sequence comes from Nocardioides luteus, assembly GCF_015752315.1. NCBI lineage: Bacteria > Bacillati > Actinomycetota > Actinomycetes > Propionibacteriales > Nocardioidaceae > Nocardioides > Nocardioides luteus. The sequence goes on along the minus strand of NZ_JADOVJ010000001.1, from coordinate 4,719,198 downwards.
CAAGGACGCCCAGGGCCGCCTGCTCGTCGGCGCCGCGATCGGCTACTTCGGCGACGCCTGGGAGCGGGCCACCACGCTGATCGAGGCCGGTGTCGACGTGCTCGTCGCGGACACGGCCCACGGCAACGTACGCATGCTGATCGACATGGTCCGCCGTCTCAAGACCGACCCGGCCACCAAGCACGTCCAGGTCATCGGCGGCAACGTCGCGACCAAGGAGGGTGCGCAGAGCTTCGTCGACGCGGGCGCCGACGCGGTCAAGGTCGGTGTCGGCCCGGGCTCGATCTGCACCACCCGCGTCGTCACCGGTGTCGGCGTGCCGCAGATCTCCGCCGTCTACGAGGCGAGCCTGGCCTGCAAGCCGGCGGGCGTCCCCGTGATCGCCGACGGCGGCCTGCGCTACTCCGGTGAGATCGGCAAGGCCCTCGTCGCCGGCGCTGACACCGTGATGCTCGGCTCGATGCTCGCCGGCACCGAGGAGACCCCCGGTGACACGGTCCTGATCAACGGCAAGCAGTTCAAGGCCTACCGCGGCATGGGCTCGATGGGCGCCATGTCGAGCCGCGGCAAGAAGTCCTTCTCCAAGGACCGCTACTTCCAGGCCGAGGTCACCGACGACGACATGATCGTCCCCGAGGGCGTCGAGGGCCAGGTCGCCTACAAGGGCGCGCTGGCCACCGTCGCCCACCAGCTCACCGGCGGCCTGCACCAGACCATGTTCTACGTCGGCGCGCGCACCATCCCCGAGCTGCAGGAGAAGGGTCGCTTCATGCGGATCACCTCCGCCTCGCTCAAGGAGTCGCACCCCCACGACGTCCAGGTCACCGCCGAGGCGCCGAACTACCACGTTTAAGCCTCGAGCCCGTCGAGCCCCGAACCCCGTTGGGTTCGGGGCTCGTCCCATTTCCCGGATGCCTCACCCGGGAACATCCACCACGGATACAATGTTGAGCAAGTTACTCGACAAATAGGTGGTGGTCGCGCGTGAGCGTTGAAGAGGCCGTACGTCGCCACACCCTGCTCGCCCGCGACGGCGACGAGCAGCTCCTCGGTGCCCGGCTCCTGGGGCGCCGCAAGCCGGGGCAGTGGATCTCGGCGGTGCTCGTGCTGCTGGTCGTCGCCGGGATCGTGAAGAGCCTGGTCACGAACCCGCGCTACCACTGGGACGTCGTCGGCGCCTTCTTCCTGCGTCCCTCGATCCTCGACGGCCTGGTGCTGACCCTGTGGCTGACCGCGGCGGTGCTGGTCAGCTCCTACCTGCTCGGCATCGTGCTCGCGGTCATGCGACTCTCCACGAACCCGGTGCTGAGCTCGGTGAGCGCGGTCTACATCTGGTTCTTCCGGAGCGTGCCGCCGCTGCTGCAGCTCCTCTTCTGGTTCCAGATGGCCTCGCTGTATCCGCAGATCAGCCTGGGCATCCCGTTCCTGAAGCCGTTCGTCACCATCGAGACGGCCCATCTGTTCAGCGGCCTGCTCGCGGCCTTCGTCGGGCTCACCTTCGACATCGCCGCGTTCGCCGCCGAGATCATCCGCGGCGGCCTGGTCTCGGTCGAGGCCGGACAGACCGAGGCGGCCAAGGCGCTCGGCCTGTCCAAGGCCCGGATCTTCTGGCGGATCGTGCTCCCGCAGGCGATGCCGGCGATCATCCCGGCCTCCGGCAACCTGCTGATCGGGCTGCTCAAGGGCACCTCGATCGTCTCGGTGATCGCGGTGCAGGACCTGCTCTACTCGGTGCAGCTGATCTACGCGCAGAACTACCTGGTCATCCCGCTGCTGCTGGTCGCCACCATCTGGTACCTGATCCTGGTCACCGTCCTGTCGACGATCCAGTTCTTCGTGGAGCGCTACTACGCCCGCGGCAAGGGTGCGCGCACCGGCTTCTGGCGGCTGTGGCGCGGGCAGCTCCCGCTCGTCCCGCGGTCGCGCCCCCGTCGAGACGTGGAGGTCATCTGATGAGCGAGCCCCTCGTGCGGATCCGCGGCCTGAGCAAGCAGTTCGGCGCCAACACCGTCCTCGACGCCATCGACCTCGACGTCGCCCGGGGGTCGGTGGCGGTCGTCCTGGGGCCGTCGGGCTCGGGCAAGTCGACGTTGCTGCGTACGGTCAACCACCTGGAGAAGCCCGACGCCGGCTTCGTCGAGGTGGACGGCGAGATCATCGGCTACCGCCGCGAGGGAGCCCACCTGCGGGAGCTCTCCGACCGGGCCATCACCCGCCAGCGCAGCCGGATCGGGATGGTGTTCCAGCAGTTCAACCTGTTCCCGCACAAGACCGCGCTGGAGAACGTCGTGGAGGGCCAGCTGGCCGCAGGCGTACGCCGCCGGGCGGCCGAGACGCGCGGACGCGAGCTGCTCGACCGGGTCGGCCTGGCCGACCGGGAGCGCTCCTACCCACGACAGATGTCGGGCGGTCAGCAGCAGCGGGTGGCGATCGCCCGCGCGCTCGCGGTCGAACCCGACCTGATGCTCTTCGACGAGCCGACCTCCGCGCTCGACCCCGAGATGGTCGGCGAGGTGCTCGGCGTGATGAAGGACCTCGCCCGGACGGGGATGACGATGATCGTGGTCACCCACGAGATCGGCTTCGCGCGCGAGGTCGCCGACCAGGTCGTCTTCCTCGACGAGGGCCGGCTCATCGAGGCCGGGGCGCCCGGCGACGTACTCGTCTCTCCCACCCATGAGCGCGCTCGGGCGTTCCTCTCCGCTGTGTTGTGACCCCCTCGAAAGGACCCCACTCCGTGAAGCTCAAGCTCGCCCTGGTCGCCGTCGCGGCCCTCGTCCTCGCCGGCTGCGGCAACGCCTCCGACACGCTCAGCGACGCCGAACGTGGCATCGGGTCGGACGGGTCGGCCTCCGCCGAACCGGCCGCGATCCCGACCCAGGACGTCGTCTCGGACGTGCAGGCGGACCCGGCGCTGACCGAGCGGCTGCCGGCCGACGTACAGAAGTCCAAGACTCTGATCCTCGGCACCACCGAGGCGACCGGCGAGCAGGGGCTGCCGCACGGTGGCTCGGACCAGTCCGGGGAGCAGATCGGTCTCGACATCGACCTGCGCAACGCGCTCGCGGCCAAGCTCGGGGTGACCTGGAAGACGGAGTTCGGCAGCTTCGAGACGATCGTCCCGGGCACGCAGAGCGGGAAGTACGACGTCGGCCAGGCCAACTTCGCGGTCACCTCCGAGCGGCTCGAGGTCGTCGACTACGCCACCTACCTGCTCGACGGGCAGTCGTTCGTCTCCCGCGAGGACGGCGACCTCGACCAGGTGAAGACGCTGACCGACATCTGCGGCCACACGGTGGCGACCTCGCCGGGCTCCAGCTTCCAGCAGATCCTCGAGGACGGCGCCGCCGAGTGCGAGAAGGCCGGCAAGAAGGCCTACGAGGTCGACTACTTCAAGGACAACGCCGCGATCCTGCTCGGCCTTCAGAACGGCAAGACCGACCTCTACTTCGGGCCGACGCTGTCGCTGAAGTACCTGGTCTCCCACCAGCCCGGCCTGAAGTACCTCGGCGAGCTCAGCCTCACCGACGTCGGCTTCGTCGTGGCCAAGAAGTCGCCGCTGGCGCCGGTGCTCGTCGATGCCATCAACGCGCTCATCGCCGACGGGACTTACAACAAGATCTTTACGAAGTGGGACGTTTCGGACATAAAGCTCGACAAGTCGGAGTTCAATCCGAAGCCGGCATTCTGAACCTTCCGGGAGGACACATGACCGTCATCGACACCGACACCTTCGCCCAGGACTGGATCACCTGGCACGAGGAGCACGAGCGGCGCCGCGCCGACAAGCACGGCTTCCTCGCGATCACCTCGATCCGCTGGCTCACCGAGGAGCCGGAGACGTACGACGACGTGCCGGGCGCCTGGTCGACCGGGCCCGAGGGCATCGTGGTCTCGCTGGCCCCGGGTGAGTCGCTGGTCGTCGACGGCGTCGAGGTCACCGGCCGGCACTCGTTCGGCATCATCGACGAGCGCGGTGGGGTCACTGCCGCGTTCGGCGACGCCGTCGTCGAGATCGCCAAGCGCGGCGGCAACGACATCATCCGTCCGCGCCACCCCGACAACCCGGTCCTGGTCGGCTATCGCGGCACCGAGGCCTATCCGCCCGACCCGAAGTGGGCCGTGCCGGGGCGCTTCGTGGCCTACGAGACGCCCGTCCCGACCACCGTCGGCTCGGTCGTCGACGGCCTCGAGCACGTCTACGAGGCCGTGGGCGAGATCGAGTTCGAGGTCGGCGGTGCCGTGCACAGCCTCATCGCGTTCCCCGGCTTCGCGCCCGACTCCCTGCACGTGCTGTTCGTCGACCAGACCTCTGGGAGGACGACGTACGCCGCCAACCGGTCGCTCTCCGTCGGCGCACCCGACGCGCAGGGCAACGTGGTGATCGACTTCAACCGCGCCACCAACCTGCCGTGCGCCTACACCGACCACGCCACCTGCCCGCTCCCGCCGGCCGGCAACCGGCTGCCGGTCGCGGTCGAGGCGGGGGAGAAGAAGCCGTAGAAGGTTCGGGCGCAGCGGGGGTGACACGGCGGACGCCGTGTCACCCCCGCACCCGACCTCAGTGACCGCGGCGGGCCCACTCCTCGGCGATCAGCTGGTAGGAGCGGACACGATCGGCGTGATCGTGGGTGATGGTCGTGATGACCAGCTCATCGGCGTCGACGGCACGCTGGAGGATCTCCAGCTGATCGGCGACCTGCGCCGCGGTGCCGACGAACTGGGTGTCGAGCCGGTCCTGCACGAGCGCTCGGTCCTCCTCGGTCCACTCCCACGCGCGCGCCTCGTCGGGGGTGGGGAACGGGATCGCGCCCTCGGCGGTGCGGATGGAGCGAACCCAGAGGCCGTAGCCGGTGGCGAGCTCGCGTGCCTCCTCCTCGGTCTCGGCGACCACGACATCGGCGGAGACGGCGACATGAGGTGCGGCGAGGGTGTCGGAAGGCGCGAAGGCGGTGCGGTAGGAGTACGCCGCCTCGAGGACGCCGGAGGGGTTGACGTGGTAGTTCGTCGCGAACCGGAGCCCCCGCTTGCCGGCCACCTCGGCGCTCTCGCCGCCGCTGCTGCCCAGCACCCACAGCTCGAGCTCCGCGCCCTCGCCGGGGACGGCCTGCGCCGGGGTTCCGGCGGCATCGCGGTAGGTGCCGTCGATGAAGGCCAGGATCGTGTCCACCTGCTCGCCGTAGTCGGCGGAGGTCGCCCCGGGCAGCTGGAGGAGCTCCTTCTGCAGCCGGAACCGCGGTGACCCGAGCAGCCCGCTGGGATCGAACTTCGGCGGGACGAGAAGGCCTTCCGGAGTGCGTCCGTCGACCAGGTTCACCCCGATGTCCACCGGGCCCGAGGACCCGGGACGGCCGCCGGAGCGGCCCAGGCCGAGGTCGATCCGGCCGGGGAAGGCGGCGTCGAGCAGCCCGAACTCCTCGATCGTCGACAGCGCCGTCCGGTGTCCCATCAGCACCGCTCCGGACCCGATCCGGATCGTCGAGGTGGCGCTGCCCAGCAGCGCCAGGACGACCGCCGGCGAGGTGCCGGCGACACCGGGGTTGAGGTGGTGCTCGGCGACCCAGTAGCGGTGGTAGCCGAACGACTCGGTCGCCTGGGCGAGCGCGACGGCGTTGCGTAGCGCATCGGCACCGGAGGCGCCGGACGACACGGGCACGAGATCGAGGACGGACAGGGGTGTGTGGCTCATGGAGTCGCTCCGTTCGTGGGGGAGCCCCAGCCCCAGGGCGGGTCGGGGAGGGCGGTACGCAGCGGGGCAGCCACCTCGGAGGCGAAGAGCTCCAGGCTGTCGCGATGCTGCTGCTCGGACAGGCCGCTCGCATCGGCATGGACGTGGACGACCTGGTGGCCGAACCGCTCGTGGTAGCGGTGGATCTTCTCGATGACCTGCTGCGGCGACCCGACCAGCGCCGAGGAACGCTCGACGAAGTCCTCCAGCGTCGGGAAGACCGGCTCGAGCCCGACGCTCGCCTGGAAGGCGAGCTGGCCCTCGAAGACCGGGCGGTAGGCGGCGTACGCCTCCTGGCTGGTCGGTGCCACGTAGAGGCCCGCCGTCCCGGCGCCGATCGCGATGGCGGCGGGGTCGTGGCCGTAGGCCGCCCAGCGCTCGCGGTAGTGGTCCACGAGCTCGCCGTAGGGCTCGATCGGGTTGGTGACGTTGGCCGAGAACAGTGGGTCGCCGTAGCGGGCGGCGAGGTCGACGGACTCCTTCGAGGTGGCGCTCCCGTGCCAGACCCGCACCGGCTGCTGCAGCGGCCGCGGCCAGACCTCCGCCTCGACCAGCTCGGGCCGGAACCGCGGCGAGGCGGTCACCCGGTCCTCGCGCCACAGCTTCCGGAAGATCTCGTAGGACTCGGCGTTCCGGTCCCACTGGTCCTCCGGCGTCACCTGGAACAGGTCGCGCTGCGCGGAGCCGTTGCCCTTGCCGATGATCAGCTCGAGCCGGCCGTCGGAGAGGTGGTCGAGGGTGGCGTAGTCCTCATAGGCCCGCACCGGGTCGAGCAGCGCCAGCGTCGTCACCGCGGTGAAGAGCCGGATCCGCTCGGTGCGTGCCGCGAGGTGGGAGAGCACCACCGTCGGGGAGGAGGAGATGAACGGCCGCTCGTGCCGCTCGCCGACCCCGAACCCGTCGAACCCCAGCTCCTCGGCGAGGACGGCGTTGGCGACGACCTCCCGGAACCTCTCGTACGTCGACTTCTGCTGCCCCGTCACCGGATCGGGCCGGTGGACGATGAGCGTGATGGCCAGGAACCTCATCTGGTCGGCTCCCGCAGCCCGAGGTTCTCCCGGAGCGTGGTCCCCTCGTAGGCGGTGCGGAAGACGCCGCGCTCCTGGAGCAGCGGCACCACGTGGTCGACGAAGGGCGCCAGGCCGCCGGGGGTGATGTGGGGGACCAGGATGTAGCCGTCGGCCGCGTCGGCCTGGACGAAGTCGTCGATGGTGGACGCGATCGTCTCGGCCGAGCCGATGAAGCTCTGCCGGCCGGTGACCTCGACGATGGTCTCGCGGGTGCTCAGCCCCTTCGCCTGCGAGATCGCCCGCCAGCGCTCGGCCTGCTCGAGCCGGTCCCCGTGCGAACGCGCGCTGGCACGACCCTTGGCGATCAGGTCGTCGTTCTCGGACGGGTCGACGGTGGGCAGCGGGCCGTCGGGGTCGTGGTCGGAGAGGTCGCGGTTCCACAGCTGCTCGAGCAGCTTGATCGCGGTCGCGGGCGAGACCTGCTGCAGGCGGATCTCCCGGGCCAGCTCCACGGCCTCGGCGTCGGTGTCGGCGAGCACGAACGTGGCCGCGGGCAGGATCAGCAGGTCCTCGTGGCGACGCCCGAACCTCTCCAGGCGACCCTTCACGTCGACGTAGAAGCGTTGCCCGTCATCGAGGTGGCTGTGCCGGGAGAAGATCGCGTCGGCCTTGGCCGCGGCGAAGTCACGACCCTCCTCGGAGTCGCCGGCTTGGAAGATCACCGGGCGGCCCTGCGGGCTGCGCGGGACGTTGAACCGGCCGCTGATGTCGAACTGCGAGTCGTGGTGCTCGAACGCGCCGGGCGCCGGTGTCGACAGGAACTCTCCGGAGGCCTTGTCGGCGAGGATCTCGTCGCCCTTCCAGGTGTCCCACAGCCGGGTCGCGGCGTCGAGGAACGTCCTGGCCCGCTCGTAGCGCTCGCCCTGCGGCAGGTAGCCGCCGCGCCGGAAGTTCTCCCCGGTGAACGCGTCCCAGGAGGTCACCACGTTCCACGCGGCGCGGCCGTCGGAGAGGTGGTCGAGGCTGGCGAACTGGCGGGCCACCTCGTAGGGCTCGTTGAAGGTCGAGTTGATCGTGCCGGTCAGCCCGAGGTGCTCGGTGACCGCCGCGAGCGCGGCCAGGATCGTGAACGTGTCCGGCCGGCCGACCACGTCGAGGTCGTAGATCTCCCCGGCCTGCTCCCGCAGCCGCAGCCCCTCGGCGAGGAACATGAAGTCGAACAGCCCGCGCTCGGCGATCTGCGCGAACTCGACGAACGAGTCGAACTCGATGTGGCTGCCCGAGGCCGGGTCGCTCCACACGGTCGTGTTGTTGACGCCGGGGAAATGGGCGGCGAGATGGATCTGCTTCTTCGGCCTGTCGGTGCGGTGCGGCGTGCTCATGCGGGCGTCCCCTCGGTGGTGGCGTAGCGGCTGGTGGGACGCGGCAGACCGAGCGCGCCCCGGAGGGTCGCGGCGTCGTACGCATCGTGGAAGAGCCCGCGCCGCTGCAGCTCGGGCACGAGCCTCTGGGTGATCTGACGCAGGTCGTCGGGGAGCACCGCCGGCCGCAGCCGGAACCCGCTCAGCCCGGCGGCGTGCCAGGTCGCGAGCAGGTCGGCCAGGCCTTCCGGGGTGCCGGCGAAGACCAGCGCGTCCGACTCGTACGCAGCCCCGGCCGCCTCGTTCAGCCGGGCCAGCCGGTCCTGGGCGCCCTGCTCGGTCTCGTCGAGGAGGACGACGACGTCGCCGAAGACATGGACGGTCTCGTCGTCGCGCCCGGCGGCCGACTGAGCGGCCCGGATCTCGGCGGTGATCGAGGCGATGTCGGCCGCCGTCCGGGGCGTCACGAACCCGACGTCGGCCGAGGTGCCGACCAGCTCGAAGGGCCGGTCGCGGTGGGCGAGGGCGGCCACGACCGGCTGGCCCTGCGGCGGCCGCGGGGTGATCGAGGGACCCTTCACGTCGAAGTGCAGTCCCTCGAAGTCGATGTAGTGGATCTTGTCGCGGTCGATGAACCGGCCGGTCGCGACGTCGCGGATCTCGGCGTCGTCCTCCCAGGAGTCCCACAGCCGCCGCAGCACCTCGACGTAGTCCGCGGCCTCGGCGAACGTCTCCCGGAGCAGCCCCTCGCCCGCGGGCGAGCGCAGGTCCGCGTACGAGAGGTCGGGGAACTCGCGCCGCCCGAACAGCGCCGCGTCGCGCGGCCGCGGCGCCACCTGCACCCGTACGCCGGCCCGGCCCCGGCTCACGTAGTCCAGCGTCGCGATCGCCTTGCTGAGGTGGAACGGCTCGGTGTGGGTGACGACCACGGTCGGCACGATGCCGATGTGCCGGGTCAGCGGCGCGATCCGGGAGGCGACCAGCACCGCGTCGAGCCGCCCGCGCACCCGATCGGTGCGATCGTCGTCCTCGGTGGCGAAGGGCGCGTCGGTCTGGATCGAGAGCGAGTCCTCGATCGTGACGAAGTCCAGCAGGCCGGACTCGGCCTCCCGGACGAGATCAGCCCAGTAGCCGGGTTTCAGGAGATCCCCGGGCCGAGCGTTCGGCTCTCGCCAGGCGGCCGGATGCCACCCGGCGCCGTCGAGAGCCACGGCGAGTCGAAGACGAGGTGTGGGAGCGCTCATGAGTAAAGTCTACTGACTTCATAAACTTAGTGTGGTGAGTTTCGGAGGGTGGACCGACGGACGGGCAGACCGACGGCCACCAGCACCGCGGCGAGGAGGACCAGGACGGCGTTGACCGCGATCGCCAGGTGCAGAGCCCCGAGCGAGGCGACGCCGCCGGCGGCGGTGGCGACGGTGGACATGATCGGGATGCCGAGCGCGATCGCGACCTGCTGGGTCATCATCGCCAGCCCGGTGGCCAGCCCCTGCTCGTGGTCGGGCAGCCCGGAGGTCGCCGCGACCATGAAGCCGACGATCGCGGCGACGTGCCCGATCGCGCCGACGAAGTTCATCAGCCCGACGAACCACAGCCAGCCGACCGAGGGCCCGACCAGGACGAGCACGCCGGTGGTGACCGCCTGGAGGGCCAGACCGCCCGCGACGGCGGTGCGTACCCCGAAGGTCTCGATGAACCGAGGAGCGAGGGAGCCGCCGATGATCGCCCCCAGGCCCATCGCGACGAGCATCAGACCGGTCTGCAGCGCGTCGAGGCCGAGGACGTGCTGGAGGTACATCGTCAGCACGAAGACCAGCGACGACTCGAAGGCGAAGGTGGCGAAGCCGGCGATGTTGCCGAAGCCGATCGTGCGCCGGGTGAGGATGTGCAACGGCACCAGCGGGTGCGGATGGGTGGACTCGGCGCGCCAGAAGGCGACCAGCAGGACCACCGCGACACCGATGGCGGCCAGCCCGATGACGTCGCCGATGCCGGCCTCGCCCAGCCGCGTCGCGCCGTAGACGAGCGCCAGCAGACCGCTGGTCACCAGCACCGCACCCGGGAGGTCGAGCCGCGACCGCTCCCGGTCGGCGGAGTCGCGCAGCACGAACGGCGCCACGGCGACCACCAGCAGCGCGATCGGTACGTTGACCAGGAACGCCCAGCGCCAGGAGAGCAGATCGGTGAGCACGCCACCGAGCACCGCCCCGGCGGTGAAGCCGGTCGACATCACGACGCTGTTCAGGCCCAGGGCACGCTGCCGCAGCGGCCCCTCGGGGAAGGAGACGGTGAGCAGCGAGAGCGCCGCCGGGGTGACCGCGGCAGTGGCCAGGCCCTGGGCGACCCGAGCGGTGAGCAGCACCTCGGGCGAGGTGGCGACGCCGCCGAGCAGCGAGGCGGCGCCCAGCGCGACCATGCCGATCAGGAAGACCCGACGGCGGCCGACGTAGTCGCCGATCCGGCCGAAGAGCAGCGTGAACCCGGCCGCGCACAGGGCGAACGCGGTCGCGATCCACTGCACGTGGGCCTCGGCGAACCCGAGGCTGTCGCCGACGGTCGGCAGCGCCACGTTGAGGATCGAGAAGTCGACGGTGAGGGTGAACTGGGAGGCGAGCAGCAGCAGGAGCACCAGCAGCTGTCCGCGGGTCATGGCGGCCGCGCGTACGGGCTCGGCCTGGGTAGTCGTGGTCATGGCCCCAACGCTGCGCCGGACGGCGTACGCCAGCCAGACACCTGTCCTGACAGCCACCCGCGTGCCTGGCACTGACAGGGACAGGAAGAAATCGCCGCGCGGCCGCACTATAGGAACCATGACGACCGAGCTCGGAGAGTTCCTGCGCAGCCGCCGGGCGGCGATCAGCCCCGAGGAGGCCGGACTGGTGTCCTACGGCGCTCGACGGGTACCCGGCCTGCGGCGCGAGGAGCTGGCGATGCTGGCCGGCGTCTCGCCGACCTACTACACCCGGCTGGAGCGGGCCGACCACCACAACGCCTCCGATGCCGTGATCGACTCGCTCGCCCGGGCGCTGCGGCTGAGCGCCGAGGAGCACGACCACCTGCGTCGCCTGGCGCGCCCCGTCGAGACGGTCTCGGGCGGCCGCGACGTGGAGCCACGCCCGGCCGCGGTGGCGATGCTGATGGACTACCCGGGGCCGGCGCTCATCGTCGACCACGCCAACTACGTGCTCGCCTGGAACGATCTCGGTCACCGTCTCTTCGGTCACGGACTCGACTTCGACGCCCCCTACGCCCGCCGCCCCCACCGCCCGAACCTCATCCGCCGGTTCTTCCTCGAGCCGGACGGGCCGGAGCTCTTCGTCGACCCCGAGGGCACCGGGCTGCAGATGGTCGGCTTCCTGCGCTACTCCTCGGGCCTGCACCCCGACGACCACATCCTCAGCTGCCTGGTCGGCGAGCTCGTCCAGCGCAGCGACCTGTTCGCCGAGCTGTGGGCCGAGCATCCGGTGATGGACTGCGGCTACGGGATCAAGCGGCTGCGGCATCCGGTGGCGGGGCGGATGGACCTGGCGTACGAGGCGATGGTGCTGCCCGAGACCAGCCAGCGGATCGTGCTCTACCGGGCCGAGCCCGGCTCGCCCTCGGCAGCCGCGCTCGAGCAGCTCGCTCGCGGCTAGAGGTCCTTGGCGTACGTCGCCGGGGGAGCGCCGACGACGTCCCGGAAGGTCCGCACCAGGTGGGCCTGGTCGCTGAAGTCCAGCTCCGCGGCGACCGCGGCCCAGTCGACCTCGCCGGAGTGGGCGCGGGCGGCGACCTCGAGCACGCGGAACCGCTGCACGACCCACTTCGGGCCGATCCCGACGTACTCGCTGAACAGGCGCTGCAGCGACCGGAGGCTCAGGCCAGCGTGGTCGGCGAGCTGCTCGGCCCGGGTGATCGAGCGGTCGTCCTCGGCGAGAGCCACCCAGCGGCGTACGTCCTCGGCGACGGGGTCGGTGGGAAGGCCGACCTCCAGCAGGTAGGACTCCATCGCGGCGGCCATCTCCTTCGGATCGGCCGACGACAGGATCCGGTCCGCGGCCGGCCGGTCGTCGACGCCGAGAAGCTCCTCAGCCGGGACGACCTGGTCGGCGATCGAGCTCACCCGGCTGCCGAGCACGGGGCGGAACAGGCCGGGCAGGAACGAGACGCCGAGGGTGTGGCCGCGGCCGGTGAGGTGCCGGACGAACGGGCGCCGGCCGATGCCGTGGACCAGCAGCCGGCCCTCCTCGGCGGCGATGTGGATCCGCGGCTGGGGGATGACCTGCTGGTCGTGCGGGTGCTCGAGGTCCCAGCCGACGTACCAGTGGTAGTCCACGTGCCCGGCGATCTCCGCGGACGGCGCGAACCGCTCGGTCGTGATCGTCCGCGCCGCCGTCACCGGCCGCACGATCGCGTCGGGATAGCCCTTGCCCTCCACCTGGCCAGCCATGCTGCCAACGATATGGCGCGTTCCTTCAATCCTGCGCCCCGGTTCCCGCAGCAGGCTGGAGCCATGAACACCTACGGAAACAAGGCAAGCACCACGATGACCGTCGCGCGCTGGATCGAGGCGGCCTACGTCGACATCGACGGCGAGGGCACCCGGATGGGCGACGACGTCTACATCCCCGCTCGCGGCCTGACCACCGCCGAGACCGACTACACCTACGCCGGGGAGATCGAGGGCAAGGGGGTCGCGCGGATGATCGGCGCCTACGGCAACCCCGCCGGGGGCGCGGTCTTCGAGGCGTACGAGCAGTTCACCGGCTCCATCGCCGGCCAGGAGGGTTCCTGCGTGTGGCGGATCAGCGGGACGTACGCCGAGAAGACCGTCCGCTCCCACCTCACCGTCGTCCCGGGCCTCGGCACCGGCGGCCTCGAAGGTCTCGTCGGCGAGGCCGACATGGTCCTCTCCGAGGAGGGCGGCGGCGAGTCGTACGGCTTCGTGCTCTCCTACGACTGGAGCTGACGGCGGGGGCGGGGGACGTGGGCGGCGGAGGACTGGCCGAGCCAGGAGGGGAGGGCGCGGCGTACGTCCTCGGCGGCGGCGATGCTGACCATCTCCGCGCGGAGCGCCATCGGCCAGGCGAGGTCGCCACGCCAGATCTCGGTGAGCGTACGCAGGCTGCAGGTGAGCCGGGCGTCGACCTCGAACCCGGGGTCGAAGTCGCAGACCTCGGCCTGGTCGGCGGCGACCACGAGCCACCAGCGAGCGGCCTTCGGCTCGACGTCGGTGAGGCGGAACTCGACCACGGTGCGCTGCCGCGGCCACACGTCGATCGGGATGGTGCGGCGCATGTCCCAGAAGAGCAGGTGGGGGTCGAGGTCGGCCTGGCCGAGCGAGCCGATCCAGCGCGCTCCCCACTCGTTGAGCGCGGTCACGACCGTGGCGAGCTCCTGGCCGCTGTCGGTGAGGTGGTAGGACGTACGCTGCCCCTCGCCGCGCCGCTCGATGATGCCCGCGCGCTCCAGGGTGCGGAGCCGTTTGGAGAGCAGCGCCGGCGACATCTTCGGCACGCCCCGGCGGAGCTCGTTGAAGTGGGTGCTGCCGAGCAGCAGCTCGCGGACGACGAGCAGCGTCCACCGCTCGTCGAGCACCTCCATGGCCTTCGCCACCGGACAGAACTGGCCGTATCCCGCCACCGGACCGCCTCTCTCGCAGCCCGAGATCCCTGCCATCAGTAGACCGCTGACGTGGACGGGTGGCAAGTACAGATCCAGAACCGTCAGGGGTTCAGATCCGGCACTATCCGCCCGCGACGGCGCCGGGTGACGCTGGAGCCTCCAGATCACATCTCGGGTCGACGTCGTGGAGGACGACATGACCGCAACACCAGTTTCACCCGACCTGAAGGCCAAGCACCGGGCGATGTGGGGGCTCGGGAACTACGCCCGGGTCGCCGACGAGCTCATCCCCGAGCTCGGCCAGGTGCTCGTCGAGGCCAGCGAGATCGGACCCGGCGACCGCGTGCTCGACATCGCTGCCGGCACCGGGAACGCCGCCGTCCCGGCCGCTCTCGCCGGCGCGGACGTGACCGCGAGCGACCTGTCGCCGGAGCTGCTCGAGATCGGGCAGGCGCATGCAGCGCAGATCGCCTCGGGCTCCGCTTCGGCAGAGGAGGCGGGGGGCGGCTCGATCACCTGGCGCGTCGCCGACGCCGAGGCCCTGCCGTTCGACGACGCCGCGTACGACGTCGTCATCTCCTGTGTCGGCATCATGTTCGCGCCGTTCCACGAGAAGGCCGCCGCCGAGCTGGTCCGCGTGGTGCGGCCGGGCGGCCGGATCGGCCTGATCAGCTGGACGCCCGAGGGCTTCATCGGCCAGATGTTCGCGACGATGAAGCCGTTCATGGCGCCGCCGCCCGAAGGTGCGCAGCCGCCTCCTCGGTGGGGCGACGAGGCCCACGTCCGCGGCCTGCTCGGTGACGCGGTGAGCGACGTCCGGGCCGAGAAGCGGACGGTCGCCATCGACTCGTTCGACACCGGCGCGGAGTTCCGCGACTTCTTCAAGGCCTGCTATGGGCCGACGATCGTCGCCTACCGGGGGATCGCCGAGGACGAGGCCCGGACCGCCGAGCTCGACGCCGAGCTCGCCGAGCTGGGGGACCGCTACCTCGCCGGCGGGACGATGAACTGGGAGTACCTGCTCCTGACCGCCGTACGCAGCTAGCGCCTCGACGGTCCAGGTCGGTGCGTGCTTTCCGATCTCGATCCGGTCACGTGGAACAATCCGTCCTGTGACTGAGATCGAGATCGGCCGGGCCAAGCGAGCACGACGGGCGTACGCCTTCGACGACGTGGCGATCGTGCCGTCCCGCCGCACCCGCGACACCACCGAGGTCAGCACCGACTGGCAGATCGACGCCTACCGCTTCGACATCCCCGTCCTCGCCGCGCCGATGGACTCGGTGATGTCGCCGTCGACCGCGATCGCGATGGGCAAGCTCGGCGGTCTCGGCGTGCTCAACCTCGAGGGCGTGTGGACCCGCTACGACGACCCGCAGCCGCTGCTCGACGAGCTGGCCGAGCTGAGCGGTGTCGACGCGACCCGGCGCCTGCAGGAGATCTACGAGGCTCCCATCAAGGCCGAGCTGATCACCGAGCGGCTGCGCGAGGTGCGCGCCTCGGGCGTCACCGTCGCCGGGGCCCTGTCCCCGCAGCGGACCAAGGAGTACGCCAAGGCAGTCGTCGACGCCGGCGTCGACCTCTTCGTCATCCGCGGCACCACCGTCTCGGCCGAGCACGTCTCCTCGCAGGCCGAGCCGCTCAACCTCAAGGAGTTCATCTACGAGCTCGACGTGCCGGTCATCGTCGGTGGCTGCGCGACCTACCAGGCAGCGCTGCACCTGATGCGCACCGGCGCGGCCGGTGTCCTCGTCGGCTTCGGTGGCGGTGCGGCCCACACGACGCGGACCGTGCTGGGTGTCGCGGTGCCGATGGCCTCGGCCGTCGCCGACGTGGCTGCCGCGCGTCGTGACTACCTCGACGAGTCGGGCGGCCGCTACGTACACGTCATCGCCGACGGCGCCGTCGGCCGCTCCGGCGACATCGCCAAGGCGATCGCCTGCGGCGCCGACGCCGTCATGGTGGGTTCGCCTTTCGCACGTGCCACCGACGCTCCCGGCAAGGGCTTCCACTGGGGCAACGAGGCCCACCACGCCGACCTGCCCCGCGGCGAGCGCGTCGCCTTCCAGCCCGTCGGCACCTTCGAGGAGGTCCTCTACGGCCCCTCCCACGTCGCCGACGGCACCATGAACCTCGTCGGCGCCCTCAAGCGCGCCATGGCCACCACCGGCTACACCGACCTCAAGGAGTTCCAGCGCATCGAGGTCGTCGTCGGCTGACGATCACCTCGGGCCGAGTCGGTCGTTCTGGCGGGCCGAGTCTGCAGTTGTGGGCGACGAAACGACAGTTTCGTCGCCCACAACTGCGTTTTCGGCGTTGCTTCTGCTCGGCCGACGCGCGTGATGCTTCGGCCGACCGGGGCGACGCCTCGGCCGACGCGGCCGACTTCTCGGCATTGCTTGGACATCGACCTTCCATGTTCTTGGGCGACCCCGTAGAGTGACCGCTGTCACCACCTAAGCAAGCGCTTAGATTAGCCGAGCATACGAGGGATTGAGCATGTCGAGGTTCGAGGGACGTACGGCGATCATCACCGGGGCCAGCCGGGGCATCGGGCTGGGCATCGCCCAGCGGCTGGTGGAGGAGGGCGCGAAGGTCGTCATCACGGCGCGCAAGCCCGAGGCGCTGGCGGAGGCCGTCGAGGGGCTCGGCGGCAAGGAGGTCGCCCTCGGCATCGCCGGCAAGGCCGACGACCCGGCCCACCAGGAGGAGGTCGTCAAGGCGGCGATCGACACGTTCGGCAGCGCGGACCTGCTGGTCAACAACGCGGGTATCAACCCGAAGGCCGGCGGCCTGATCGACATGGACCGCGAGTCGGCCCGCAAGACGGTCGAGGTCAACTGCCTCTCGCCGATCGGCTGGACCCAGCAGGTCTGGCGGCAGTGGATGTCCGAGCACGGCGGCGCGGTCGTCAACATCTCCTCGGTGGCCGGCCTGGCCCCGACGCCCCTGATCGCGACGTACGGCGCGAGCAAGGCGATGCTCAGCTACATCACCCAGGAGCTCTCGGTCGAGCTCGGCCCGAAGGTACGCGTCAACGCGATCCTCCCGGCGGTCGTGAAGACCAAGTTCGCCGAGCTCCTCTACGAGGGCCGCGAGGCCGAGGTCTCGGCGGCCTACCCGCTCAAGCGCCTCGGCGTACCCGAGGACATCGCCGGCGTCGCCTCCTTCCTCCTCTCCGAGGACGCCGGCTGGATGACCGGCCAGCTCGTCACCGTCGACGGCGGCCTCACCCTCGCCGGCGGTCGCGTCTGATGCCGATCGCTCCCGACAGCACCGCCGTCGTCACCGGCGCCGCGGGCGGCATCGGCCGAGCGCTGGCCGCCCGGCTTGTCGCCGAGGGCGTCCGCGTGGTGATCAACGACATCGACGACGTACGCCTCACCGAGACCGCGAAGGAGATCGGCGCCCATCCGGTGGCCGGCGACGCGGCCTCCGTCGAGGGCGTCGCCCGCCTGGTCGAGGCGGCGAAGGACCACCTCGGCCAGATCGACACGTGGTACGGAAATGCCGGCATCGACCGCGGCATCGGCCTGGACTGTCCCGAGGAGGACTGGCAGGCGTCCCACGAGGTCAACGTGATGGCCCACGTCCGGGCGGCCCGGCTCCTCGTCCCCGACTGGGTCGAGCGCAAGGCCGGCCGCTACGTGGTGACCGCGAGCGCAGCCGGGCTGCTGATGATGATCGGCGCGCCGACCTACACCGTGACCAAGCACGGCGCCGTCGCCTTCGCGGAGTGGCTCTCGGCGACGTACCGCCACCACGGGATCGTCGTCCAGGCGATCTGCCCGCAGGGTGTGCAGACCGGGATGCTCGAGCGGTCCGGCGTGATGAAGGACCTGCTCAGCCGAGACGTGGCACTCACCCCCGAGCAGGTCGCCGACGCCGCTTGGGAGGCGACGACCGACGACCGCTTCCTGGTGCTCCCGCACCCGGAGGTGGGCGACTACTACGCCGCGCGGGCGACGCAGACCGACAAGTGGCTCGGCGGGATGAACCGACTCTGGCAGCACGTGGAGGGACAGGTATGAAGGCGTGGCGGATCAACGAGCTCGGTGAGCCGAAGGACGTGATGAGGCTCGAGGAGGTGCCTGACCCGTCCCCCGGGGCCGGACAGCTCGTCGTGAAGGTGCTGGCCAGCCCGGCCAACTTCCCCGACGTCCTGATGGCGCGGGGTCTCTACCAGGTCAAGCCCGAGCTGCCGTTCACCGCCGGCGTCGAGCTGTGCGGCGAGGTGGTCGCGCTCGGCGACGGCGTCGACGGCCTCCAGGTCGGTGACCGCGTGATCGGTGGCGGCTCGCTGCCCTACGGCGGCTTCGGAGAGCTCGCGCTGATGGACGCGGCGACGACGTTCCCTGCTCCCGAGGCGCTCACCGACGCCGAGGCGTCGAGCCTCTACATCGGTTATCAGACCGGCTGGTTCGCGCTGCACCGTCGCGCCCACCTCCAGCCCGGCGAGACGCTGCTCGTGCACGCCGCCGCGGGCGGGGTCGGCAGCGCCGCGATCCAGCTCGGCAAGGCCGCCGGAGCCACGGTGATCGGCGTGGTCGGCGGCCCGGAGAAGGCCGAGGTCGCCAGGAAGCTCGGCGCGGACGTCGTCATCGACCGCCACACCGAGGACTTCGTGAAGGTGGTCAAGGAGGTCACCGGCGGCAAGGGCGCCGACGTCATCTACGACCCGGTCGGCGGCGACACCTACGACCGCTCCACCAAGTGCATCGCCTTCGAGGGCCGGATCCTGATCATCGGCTTCGCCGGTGGCCGCATCCAGGAGGCCGCGCTCAACCACTCGCTGATCAAGAACTACTCGATCGTCGGGCTCCACTGGGGTCTCTACAACATGCTCGCCCCCGAGCTCGTCAAGGAGTGCCACGCCGAGCTCACCCGGATGGCGGCCGAGGGCTCGATCAAGCCGCTGGTCAGCGAGGAGCTGCCGCTGGACGAGGTGGCCGACGGCGTACAGCGTCTTGCAGACGGCACCACCGTCGGACGGGTCGTGTACGTCGCATGAAGGCTGTCATCTTCGACTACGGCGGGGTGCTGACCACGCCGATCGGCGACTCGATCCGGGCCTGGCTGAAGGCCGACGGCATCAAGCCGGAGAGCTTCACGACGGTGCTCAAGGAGTGGCTGGGTCGCTACGCCGACGCCGGTACCCCGATCCACCGTCTCGAGCTCGGCGAGCTCTCGGTCAAGGAGTTCGACACACTCCTGGCCGCCCGCCTGGAGACGTACGACGGCAGCCCCGTCGATCCCGAAGGCGTCCTGTCCCGGCTCTTCGCCGGGATGCGGCCCAACCCGGAGATGTTCGCGCTGGCCGAGGAGCTCCGCGACGCCGGCATCCGGCTCGCCCTGCTCTCCAACAGCTGGGGCAACTTCTACCCGCGAAAGCAGGTCGACGCGCTGTTCGAGGTCGTGGTGATCTCCGAGGAGGTCGCGATGCGCAAGCCGGAGCCGCCGATCTTCGAACGCACCCTGAGCAGGCTCGGGCTCCGGGCCGAGGAGTGCCTCTTCATCGACGACGCCGAGCCCAACGTGCTCGGCGCCCGGGCGGTCGGTCTCGACGCACTGCTCCATACAGACGCGACGAGCACCCGCGCAGCGCTCGCCCGCATGATTCCCGCACTCGGAGGTGCCGCGTGACGACCGAATCTCTGCCCGGCCTCGATCTGGACCGGCTCGGCCCGTGGTTCGCCCAGAACGTCGACGGCGCCGGCGCCGAGCTGAGCGCCGCCCACATCTCCGGGGGCAAGTCCAACCTGACGTACGCCGTCTCCGACGGCACCCACGAGTGGATCGTCCGGCGCCCGCCGCTGGGGCACGTGCTCGCCACCGCCCACGACATGAAGCGCGAGCACACGGTGATCACCGCGCTGCGTGAAACCGACGTACCGGTGCCGCACACCTTCGCCTTCTGCGACGACGAGGACGTGCTCGGCGCGCCGTTCTACGTGATGGAGAAGGTCGACGGCCGGCCCTACCGCTACGCCCGCGAGCTCGAGCCGCTCGGCGCCGAGCGGACCCGGGCGATCTCGGAGCAGCTCATCGACGTGATGGCCGCGCTGCACGCGGTCGACCCGGCGAAGGTCGGGCTGAGCGAGTTCGGCCGCCCGGACGGGTTCCTGTCGCGGCAGGTCAGGCGCTGGAAGAAGCAGCTCGAGGCGTCCTACTCCCGTGACCTGCCCGCCGCCGACGAGCTCCACGCGCTGTTGGAGGCTCGGGTGGGCGCCGCCGAGGCGGCCTCGACCGGGCCGGGGATCGTGCACGGCGACTACCGCCTCGACAACGTCCTCACCGACGAGGCCGACCGGATCAGGGCCGTCGTCGACTGGGAGATGGCCACGCTCGGCGACCCGGTCACCGACCTGGCGATCCTGCTCACCTACCAGCGGATGGCCTCGGTCTCCGGCGACGGCACCGTGACCGACGTCAGCAACGCACCCGGCTGGCTCTCCGAGGACGAGATCATCGCCCGCTACGACGCCGCCAGCCCGCGCGACCTGAGCGAGTTCGGCTTCTACCTCGGTCTGGCCGCGTACAAGCTCGCCGCGATCCTCGAGGGGATCCACTACCGCTACCTCAAGGGCCAGACCGTCGGGCCCGGTTTCGACAAGATCGGGGACGGGATCCACCCGCTCCTGGACATGGGCATCAACGCGATGAAGGAGAGCTGATGGACTTCAAACCCGACGCCAGGACCGAGGAGCTCGTCGCCTCGGTGTGGGACTTTCAGAAGACGTACGTCGAGCCCAACGAGGCCGTCTTCGACGAGCAGCTCGCGGCACTGCCGGACAGGTGGGCCTGGGACAGCGTCCCGGTCCTCGGCGAGATCCGGGCCGAGGCCCGCAAGCGTGGCCTGTGGAACCTCTTCCTGCCCGGTGAGGGCGGGGCGGGGCTGACCAACCTGCAGTACGCCCCGCTGGCCGAGATCACCGGCCGCAGCCACCTCGCGCCGGCCGCCTTCAACTGCGCCGCCCCCGACACCGGCAACATGGAGGTGCTGCACGACTTCGGCGACGAGGCGCAGAAGAAGGAGTGGCTCGAGCCGCTGCTGGACGGGCAGATCCGCAGCGCGTTCGCGATGACCGAGCCGGCCGTCGCCTCCTCGGACGCGACCAACATCGAGACCTCGATCGCCCTCGACGGCGACGAGTACGTCCTCAACGGCCGCAAGTGGTGGATCACCGGCGCGATGAACCCGAACGCCAAGATCTTCATCGTGATGGGCAAGACCGACCCGTCGGCCGAGCGCCACAAGCAGCAGTCGATGATCCTGGTGCCGCGTGACACCCCGGGCCTCACCATCAAGCGCGGTATGGAGGTCTTCGGCTACGACGACCACGACCACGGTGGTCACGCGGAGCTGATCTTCGAGGACGTACGCGTCCCCGCGGCCAACCTCATCGGCACCGAGGGCATGGGGTTCGCCATCGCGCAGGCGCGCCTGGGCCCGGGCCGGATCCACCACTGCATGCGCTCCATCGGCCTCGCTGAGCGGGCGATCGAGCTGATGTGCGCTCGGGTCGAGGACCGCGTCGCCTTCGGCAAGCCCCTCTCCGAGCAGGGCGTGATCCGGGACTGGATCGCCGAGTCGCGGGTGCGGATCGAGCAGCTGCGGCTCCTCGTCCTCAAGACCGCCTGGCTGATGGACACGGTCGGCAACAAGGGCGCCCACACCGAGATCCAGGCGATCAAGATCGCCACCCCGGCGACCGTCCAGTGGATCCTCGACAAGGCGATCCAGGCGCACGGCGCCGGCGGCCTCTCGCAGGACTTCCCGCTGGCCAAGGCGTACGCCGGTATCCGCACGCTCCGCTTCGCCGACGGCCCCGACGAGGTGCACAAGAACGCCCTCGCCAAGGCGGAGCTGCGCCGGCAGGCCGCACGACGGGAGGGTCGACAGTGACTCCTGAGGAGATCACGGGGCGGGTCGAGGAGTTCCTGGCAGCGCACCCGGTCGCGACGACCGAGCCGAGCGCCTTTCTGCACGCCCGCTACCGGGCCGGGCTGGCCTGGGTCGCGTTCCCCGAGGGCGAGGGTGGTCTCGGGGTCTCCCGGGCCCTGCAGCCGCTGGTGAACGACCTCTTCGAGGCCGCCGGTGCTCCCGACAACAACCCACGGCGCAACGGGATCGGGCTCGGCATGGCCGCGCCGACGATCCTGGCCTACGGCACCCCTGAGCAGAAGGCTCGGTTCCTGGAGCCGCTGTGGTGCGGCGACGAGATCTGGTGTCAGCTCTTCTCCGAGCCCGGCGCCGGCTCCGACCTGGCCGGGCTGGCGACCCGGGCGGTCCTCGACGGCGACGAGTGGGTCGTCAACGGGCAGAAGGTGTGGACCTCGGGTGCCCACAACGCGGACTTCGCGATCCTGGTCGCTCGCACGGACCCGGACGTCCCCAAGCACCGCGGTCTGACCTACTTCTTGTGCGACATGCACGATCCCGGCGTCGAGGTGCGCCCGCTGCGCCAGATCACCGGCGAGGCGGAGTTCAACGAGGTCTTCCTCACCGACGTCCGGATCCCCGACGCGCACCGGCTCGGTGCGGTCGGGCAGGGCTGGGAGGTCGCCAACGCCACCCTCAACAACGAGCGTGTCGCCATCGGTGGCGCCGCCATGCCTCGCGAGGGCGGGATGCTCGGCGTGGTCGCCGAGTCGTGGCGTACGCATCCGGAGAACCACGCCCCCGAGCTGCGCGACCGGCTGCTCGAGCTGTGGGTCGAGTCGGAGGTGGCCCGGCTGACCGGGGCGCGGCTGCGGCAGAAGCTGGCCGTCGGCCAGCCCGGCCCGGAGGGGTCGGCGATGAAGCTGACGTTCGCCAAGATCAACCAGCAGCTCACCGGGCTCGACCTGGAGCTCCGTGGTGAGGAGGGTCTTCGCTACGAGGACGGGGAGGGCTGGACGATGGTCCGGCCCGAGCACGTCGACTTCGCCGGTCGCGACGCGGTCTACCGCTACCTGCGCGCCAAGGGCAACTCCATCGAGGGCGGCACCTCGGAGATCCTGCGCAACATCGTGGCCGAGCGCGTCCTCGGCCTCCCCGGGGAGCACCGGGTCGACAAGGACGTGGCCTGGAAGGAGATCCCCCGATGAGCGGACCCGAAGTCGAACTGCTCGACAACGAGCTCGACGCCGACCTGCGGGCCACGGTCCGGTCGTTCCTGGCCGAGCGCTGCGACCCGGCCGACGTCGTCAAGGCGTACGACGGCGACAGCTCGCTCACCCCGGTCCTGTGGAAGGGGATCGCCGGCGAGCTCGGGCTCGCAGGGCTGCTGATCCCGGAGTCCTACGGTGGCGCGGGCGCGTCCGCCCGCGAGGCCGCCGTGGTCCTGGAGGAGCTGGGGCGCTCGGTCGCCCCCGTGCCCTTCCTGACCAGCGCGGTCGTCGCGACCTCGGTCCTGCTCGCCGGACCCACCGAGAAGGGCGTGGAGCTGCTGGGCGGCCTGGCGGCGGGAGAGCGCACCGCGGCGCTGGTCGTGCCGCTGACCGCCACGACCGTCCAGCCGCTGGAGGCAGGCGAGGCCGAGGTGCGATCGGTCGCCGGTGCCCTCGAGGCCGACACCCTCCTGGTGCCGGTCGCGACCTCTGCCGGCATCGAGGTCCGGGCCGCCCCCGCGGACCGGGCGACGATCGCCCCCGTGAGCTCGCTGGACATGACCCGCCAGCTCGCCGACGTACGTCTCGACCCGGCCGCCGGCGAGGTGGTCGTGGCCGCCGAGCACGGTGCCGACGGCGTACGTTCCGGTCTGCTGGCCGGGGCCGCACTGATGGCCTCCGAGCAGGTCGGGGTGGCCCAGTGGTGCCTGACCACGACGGTGGACTACCTCAAGGTGCGCCGCCAGTTCGGTCGGATCGTCGGTGGCTACCAAGCGCTCAAGCACCGGCTCGCCGACCTCTACACCAGCGTCGAGGGCGCCGGCGCCGCAGCGCGCTACGCCGCCGGAGCGCTGGCTCTCGGCGACGCCGAGGAGGCGGAGATCGCGACCCATGTCGCCGCCGCGTACTGCGGTGACCTCGCCGTCACCGCGGCCGAGGAGGCGGTGCAGCTGCACGGCGGCATCGGCATGACCTGGGAGCACCCCGCCCACCTCTACCTCAAGCGGGCCAAGGCCGACCAGATCGCGTACGGCCTTCCCGGCCTCCATCGCGACCGTCTGGGGTCGCTGGTCGACATCTAGACCGCTGGTCGAGCCGCCGGAGCCGCTAGGCGGAGGCGTGTCGAGACCAACACAGTCCTATCGAGCGCCGAAGGGACCGTGTTGGTCTCGACACGTCGTCGTTCGTTCCTCACGACGACGGCTCGACCAGCGCGGCTACTTCTCCAGAGCCATCAGGGCGAGCGCCAGGAGCAGGCGGTCGCCGGGGTCGGAGATGCTCTTGCCGGTGAGGTCCTGGATCTGCTTGATGCGGTAGATGACCGTGTTGCGGTGGCAGATCAGGTCCTCGGCGGCGTGGGTGGGGGAGCCGCCGTGGGCGATGAGGGCGCGCAGCGTCGCCAGGAGCACGTCGGACTGGTGTGTCGGCTGCGCCAGGATCGGGCCGAGGGTGCGGCGTACGAGCAGCGAGGAGACCGCCGGGGAGGCGGTCAGGAGCACCTGCGGAAGACGGTCGTCGACGACCGCGATGTCCGTACGTCCCCGGGGCACCGTCTCCACCGTGTGCGTGGCCAGCTGGAAGGCGGTGCCGAAGCCGCTGAGATCGTCGGCCGTGGCGATCCCGACCCGGCCCGAGTTGCAGCAGGCGAGCTGCTCGACCAGGTTCTCGACGGCCTCCGCGATCGGGCGCGACCCGAGCGGGACCAGCCCGAAGTGGTGGTCGCCGCGGACGTGCCAGAACGACATCAGCTCGGCCTTCTCCAGCCGGTCGTCGGGGTTGCGCAGCGGTGAGTCGCGGTTGCCGTCGAAGGCGGCGACCACGCAGGCCATCTGCTCGTCGGCGGCGATCCCGAGGATGTCCTGCACCTCGGCGGCGAACGCGGGGTCACCGCCACGGCCCTCGGCCAGCCCGTCCAGCAGCCTGGCCTGGAGCTGCAGGTCGCGACGCTGCAGCAGCGCCGCCTCCTTCCGGTAGGCCCCCGACATGACCGAGTTCTGCACGTCCAGGTCGGTCCACACCTGCCGCCCGGCGAGCACCATCACCCTGTCGTCGATGCCCAGCGCCGCCTGCTGGCGGACCATCGCCTCCCAGAGCATCCGGGTGCCGACGGTGTAGGCGTTGAGGCAGTACTCCAGCGGCACGCCCTGCCGCGCCCGCCGCCTGCCGGTCTCGCGCCACAGGTCGACGGGATTGGCTCCCGGGGTCATCCCGGCCATGGCCCGGATGCCCCGGCGTACGTGCTCCCGGGTGCTCGAGCGCAGGTCGGCTCGCACCGACGGCTCCGCGTTCTGGTGCCACTCCGGCTGGATCGCGATCAGCGTCAACGTGATGTCGTCGGCGATCGCGTCGGCCTGGCTCACCAAGGACGCCCAGGCACGCTCGACCAGCGGTCGGAGCTCCGAGTCGGGAGATGTGTCGCGCATCACACCCATGTGCGGAGCGTCCCATGCCCACTGCCGTATCCGCCAGTAAACCAGGGAATCTCAGACAGAGTGCCCGAACGATTTTGGGCGCGTTGCCCATATCCCCTGTTGTGCGGAGAGTCCAAAGTGATAGCCGTCACAACGGGTGAAGGGAGCACGATGCAGAACCCTGGCGAAGCCACGCCGCTGTTCGCCGTCGAGGGCGTCTCGGTGAGATTCGGTGGCGTACGCGCCCTCGAGGACGTCTCCTTGGAGGTCGCGCCGCACGAGGTGCTCGGCGTCATCGGCCCCAACGGCGCCGGCAAGACCACCCTGTTCAACGTCGTGTGCGGCTTCGTGAGCCCCGCCGAGGGCGAGCTCCGCCTGCGCGGCGAGCCGATCCACGACCTCCGCCCGCACCAGCTGGCCGGCCACGGCATCGCCCGGACCCTGCAGGGGCTCGGGCTCTTCGAGCGGATGACGGTGCTCGACAACGTGATGGTCGGAGCCGACCGGCTCGCCCGCGCCGGGTTCGTGCGCGGCCTGCTCGGGCTCGGCCACCGCGACGACGCCCGCCTGGCCGCCAAGGCGCGGGAGGTGCTCGGCGAGCTCGGGATCGCGTCGTACGCCGCCCGCTACCCGGGCAGCCTGCCCTACCCGATCCGGAAGAAGGTCGCGCTCGCCCGCGCCCTGGTCGCCGAGCCGGAGCTGCTGCTCCTCGACGAGCCCGCCAGCGGACTGAGCGCCGAGGAGATGTCCGAGCTCGGCGAGATCATCACCGGACTGACCGAGCGCACCGCGGTGATGCTCGTCGAGCACCACATGGACCTGGTGATGTCGGTCTGCCACCGGATCACCGTGCTCGACTTCGGCCGCGTGATCGCGGCCGGCACACCCGACGAGATCCGCAACGACCCCGCCGTCCTCGCCGCGTACCTGGGTGACCAGGTCGAGCACGACGACCTGGACGCCGAGGTCCACGCCATGGTCTCGACAAGCTCGACCACCGATGGGGAGGAGGCCTGATGTTCGCCGTCGAGGATCTGAGCGCTGCGTACGGACCCGTCAAGGCGCTCAACGGCGTCACCTTCACCGCGTCGAGAGGGCAGGTCACCGCGGTCCTGGGTGCCAACGGCGCCGGGAAGACCACGCTCCTGCGCACCGTCTCCGGGCTGGTGAGGTCGACCAGGGGCAGCGTGAAGCTGGACGGGAAGGACATCACCCGCACGGCGACCGAGAAGCTGACCTCGTACGGCCTCTCCCACGTACCGGAGGGCCGCGGCGTCATCGCCGAGCTGACCGTCGTCGAGAACCTCCGCCTCGGCGGCCTGCACCGCGCGACGGGCTCGCAGCCGATGCCGATCGAGCGGGTCTTCGAGCTCTTCCCACGCCTGGGTGAGCGCCGCGAGGCCACCGCCCACATGCTCTCGGGCGGTGAGCGGCAGATGCTCGTCATCGGCCGCGCGCTGATGGCCCGACCGACCGTGCTCCTGCTCGACGAGCCCTCGTTGGGGCTCGCGCCCCGGGTCGTCGCCCAGATCTTCGACCTGCTCCGCGGCCTGGTGCAGACCGAGGAGCTCACGGTCGTGCTGGTCGAGCAGAACGCCCGCAGTGCCCTGTCCATCGCTGATCACGGCGTCGTGCTCAACCTCGGCAAGGTCGTCGCCTCGGCGCCGGCCGCCGAGCTGGCCGCCGACGAGCAGCTCCGCCACGCCTACCTCGGGTTCTAGGAGGCCAAGAACGATGCAACAGTTCCTCGACACCACCCTCGGCGGGCTGGTCCTGGGCGCGGTCTACGCCGCGTTCGCGCTGGCCCTGTGCCTGATCTGGCGCTCGACCCGGATCGTCAACTTCGCCCAGGCGGCGATGGCGATGGTGACCACCTACATCGCGCTGTCGCTGCTCAACGCCGACGTGCCCTACTGGCTGGCCTTCGTCGCCGCGCTGGCCGCGGGCTTCGGGCTCGGTGCCGTGATCGAGCGGGTGATCATCCGCCCGGTCGAGGGCAAGGCCGAGCTCAACGCGGTGATCCTCACCCTCGGGCTCTTCATGGTCCTCCACGGGCTCACCGCGATCACCTTCGGTGTCCAGCACCGCGGCTTTCCGGCCCCGGTCAGCACCAACGCGATCGCGGTCGGGGACACCTCGATCGGCATCACCCCCTTCGGCATCCTGACGATCGTCGTGGTCGCCGTCGTGATGGCCGGGCTCGTCGTGCTCTTCCGCTTCACCGACCTGGGGCTGCGGATGCGGGCGGCGGCGTTCAACGGCGAGGTCTCCCGCCTCCTGGGCGTACGCGTCGGCCGCATGCTCACCCTCGGCTGGGCGCTCGCGGCCGCCGTGGGTGCGGTGGCCGGGATGCTCATCGCCGGCGGCGACCTGGTGAACCCGGCGTTCATGGACCCGTTCGTGATCTACGGCTTCATCGCCGCCGTGCTGGGCGGCCTCGACTCGCCGCTCGGGTCGGTGATCGGCGGGCTGATCCTCGGGCTCTCGCTCTCATACGTGACCGGCTACGTCGGCGAGCATCTGGCGCCGCTGGTGGCGCTGGGGATCTTGATGGTGGTGCTGCTGGTGCGTCCCAGCGGCCTCTTCGCGGCAGCTGCGGCCAGGAGGGTCTGACCCATGGAACGTCTGCGCTCTCTCCTCCGTCCGGTGATGTCGGTGCCGCTGGCCCGTCACCTCGTCGTCGCCCTGGTCGCCCTCGTGGTGGCGATGGCGGTCATCGGCACCTCCAGCCAGTACCTGCAGACCCGCTACGCCGAGATGGCCTACTTCGCCATCGCCGCCGGCGGTCTCACACTGCTGACCGGCCTCTCCGGCCAGCTCTCCCTGGGCCACGGCGCGCTCATGGCCGTCGGGGCGTACGCCGCCACCCTCGTGCTCGAGCGCACCGGCGGCGAGACGCTGGCCGACGTCTTCGTCGCCCTGCTCGTCGCGATCGCCGTCTGTGCGGTGGTCGGCGTGGTGGTCGGGGTCCCGGCGGCGCGGCTGCACGGGCCCTACATCGCCGGCGCGACGCTGACCCTGGCCGTCGCGGTGCCCCGGCTGGCCAACCAGTGGAACGTCCTCGGCGGCGAGCAGGGTCTCCAGGTGCCGGTGCCGCGGGCGAGCGAGCTCCCCGCCTGGATCCAGGACTTGATCTGGTTCTTCACCGCCGTCGAGATCGACCAGTACTCCTTCCTCGCCTACCTCGGCTGGCTGCTCCTCGTGCTCACCTTCGTGGCGCTCGCCAACCTGAGCCGGTCCCGCGTGGGACGCCGCTGGCGGGCGGTGCGGGACGACGACGTCTCCGCCGAGCTGGCCGGCATCCACCTCGGCCGCGCCCGCGTGGTCGCCTTCACCGTCAGCGCCATGTGCGCCGGGCTCGCCGGCGGGCTGATGGCCATGAACGTACGTCTCACGGCGCCGGGCGCGTTCACGATCACGCTCTCCCTCACGTTGCTGGCCGCGGTCGTCCTGGGCGGGCTGGGCAGCCTGACCGGAGCGCTCATCGGGGCCGGCGTACTCGCCTTTCTTCCTCACTTCGCCACCGATCTCGGGGAGTCGGCCGGGCTCAGTGCGACCCAGGCCGCGGAGGTCACCCCGGTGGTCTACGGGCTGGTGCTGATGCTCGTCATCCTCCTCGCTCCGGCGGGGATCGTCGGCAGTCTGCGCACATTTCTGGCGCGCTCATCTCTCGGGTCAACCAAGGAGAAGACAACATGAGAAACACTGCACGCAGAGCCGTACAGGTCGTCTGTGTCCTCACCACTGCCTCGCTCCTCGCGGCCTGTGGTGCGGGGAAGGAGCGGCCCTCCGAGGACGGGACGGCGGTCGGCGTCACCGACACCACCATCAAGGTCGGCGCGCACTTCCCGCTGACCGGCCCCGCCGCGCCCGGCTACTCGGAGATCCCGTCGGGCCATCAGGCGTTCTATGAGTACGTCAACGACGCCGGCGGCGTCCACGGCCGCGAGATCGAGATGGTCGTCAAGGACGACGCCTACAACCCGACCAACACCAGCGCCGTCACCAACGACATGATCCTGCAGGACGAGATCTTCGCGATGGTCTCCGGCCTCGGCACCCCCACGCATCGCGCGGTCGTGCAGCGGCTCAACGACGACGGCATCCCCGACCTGTTCGTCTCCAGCGGCTCGCTGCAGTGGGGCGACGACCCGGCGACCTCGCCGATGACGTTCGGCTGGCAGCCGGACTACGAGATCGAGGGCAAGGTCATCGGCCAGTACGTCAAGGAGAACATGCCCGACGCCAAGGTCGGTCTCTTCCTGCAGGACGACGACTTCGGCGAGGACGGCGAGAAGGGCGCGCGGCAGTTCCTCGACTCCCAGATCGTCGACGTGCAGAAGTACACGCCGGGCGGGTCGACCGACTTCTCCCCGCAGATGTCCTCGTTCAAGTCCAAGGGCGTCAACCTGGTGATCGGCTTCAACACCCCCTCCTACACCGCGCTGAGCCAGATCGCCGCTCAGGGCGTCGGCTTCAAGTCGAAGTGGTTCTACTCGAACGTCGGCTCCGACCCGGCGCTCGTCGGTGGCCTCCTCGCCTCGATGACCAAGGGGAAGATCCCGGCCGAGCAGGGCGTGAAGCTGATGGACGGGATGATGACGACCGAGTACATCCCCGGCGTCGACGCTCCCGACGACGAGTGGGTCAAGCTCTGGCAGAAGGTCTGGGACTCCTACTCCAAGAAGGGCTCGGAGAAGCTGACCAACTACCGGATCTACGGCATGTCGCAGGCCTACACCTTCGTCCAGGCGCTGCAGGCCAACGGCGAGGACCTCACCCGCGAGTCGATCGTGGAGACGATCGAGAAGGAGGGCGCCTCCTTCGAGGGACCCGGGCTGGCGCCGTTCCGCTTCTCCGAGGACTCCCACATGGGCATCTCCGGGGTGAGCGTGGTCGAGATCAAGAACGGTGCCTCCGAGCCGCTCACGCCGGTCCTCGTCACCGACATCGGCGACGCCCCGATCGAGGAGGACGACAGTGCCGCCTCGGACGCTCCGCCCTCGTCCGGGCTGCCCGAATGAGATGGGCGGAGTAATCCGTACTGATCAGTAGGTAGTCACACGTTCACGGATCGACCTCGGTACAGTGGTCAGCCAACCCCAAATGCCACTGGAGGTGGTCGGTCCGTGAACGTACTCGCACCCGGGAGCGGGGTAGTGGTGACCGGAGCAGCCCGAGGGATCGGGAGAGCCCTGGCCACGCGGTTCGCCGCGGAGGGGTGTCGCGTCGTCGTGGCCGACATCGACGACGCCGAGCTCC
Source organism: Nocardioides luteus (assembly GCF_015752315.1). Classification (NCBI taxonomy): domain Bacteria; kingdom Bacillati; phylum Actinomycetota; class Actinomycetes; order Propionibacteriales; family Nocardioidaceae; genus Nocardioides; species Nocardioides luteus. The sequence continues at coordinate 4,688,729 of NZ_JADOVJ010000001.1, read as the reverse complement.
GCTCGGTGGCCGACTCGATCGGTGCCCTCGCGGTCCCCGGCGACGCCGCCTCCGCCGCCGGCACCGCGGCGCTGGTGGACGCTGCCCGGGAGGAGCTCGGCAAGATCGACGCCTGGTACGGCAACGCGGGAGTCGAGCGCGGCCGCGGCCTCGAGGCCTCCGACCACGCCTGGTTGACCTCCTACGAGGTCAACGTCCTCGCCCACGTACGCGCAGCGCGGCTGCTGCTGCCGGATTGGGTCGCCCGCGGTGCCGGTCGGTTCGTGGTCACCTCCTCCTCCGCGGGTCTCCTCACGCTGCTCGGCTCCCCCTCCTACGCGGCCACCGAGCACGCCGAGATCGCCTTCGCCGAGTGGCTCGCCGCCACCTACCGGCACCAGGGCATCGTCGCTCAGGCGATCGTCGCCCGCAGCGTGAAGACCGCGATGCTCGAGCGCTCCTCCGGACTCCCGGGTTTCCGGACGGCCGAGGGCGCGCTCACCGCCGAGGAGGTCGCCGACGCCGTCTGGGATGCCGGGCAGAGCTCGCAGTTCTGGATCTCGCTCGAGCCCGACGTGGCCGAGGAGTACGCCACGCGTGCCGCGGACGTCGACAGCTGGCTCGACGAGGTGAACCGGATCCGGCAGGATCTCGACCGGACCGACTAGCCTCGACGCGTGGAACCTTTGGTCTCGACCTGGCTCAGTGGCCTCGACGGCATCCCGACGCAGGCCCAGAACGTCAACCAGCAGCACTACGCGGCGAGCCTGATGAAGGTGCCCGTCGCGATCGCGGCCTATCGGCTGCGAGATCGCGGGCTGCTGTCGCTGGACGAGCCGATCGCGGTGCATCCGGACTTCGATTCCGCGGTCACCGGGTCGCGCTTCGAGATGTCGCGGGAGGAGGACCAGGATCCCGTGACCTGGGAGGCGGTCGGCTCCCAGCTGCCGCTGGGTGATCTCGTACGCCGCTCCCTGACCGTGTCGGGCAACCTGGCCGTCAACCTGGTGCTCGAGCGGGTCGGGCTCGAGGAGGTCGCCGCGGTGCTCGCTGACGCGGGCATGACGCCGATGACGACGATCGCGCGGGGGATCGAGGACGCGCCCGCGCGCGAGGCCGGGCTGCAGAACCTGGTGACCGCCAACGACATGGGCAAGCTGCTCACCAAGCTCGCCTCCGGCCGGCTGCTCTCGCCCGAGTCGACCGCCGAGCTCGAGGGCATCCTGGTCGCTCAGGAGTACCGTGACGCGATCCCGCTCGGCGTGCCCGAGGACGCGGTGGTCGGCAACAAGACCGGCTGGGTCGACGGCGTACGCCACGACATGGCGATCATCCGGCCGGCTCAGGGCGAACCGCAGGTGATGGTCGTCCTCACGACCGGCCTGGACGACGACGAGTCGGAGTTCCGGATCAGCGAGGTCGCTCGCTATCTGTGGTCGACCCTGTGACGGTGCCTCGGGTCGTCGCGGTGCGCACCCGGCGTGTGCGGGTGCCGCTGCACACCCCGTTCGTGACCGCGCTGCGGCGTACGGAGTTCGCGGAGACGGTCGTGGTCACCGTCGAGGACTCCGACGGGCGCGTCGGGTGGGGTGAGGCACCGCAGGTCTGGCGGGTCACCGGCGACTCGCTCGCCGGCTCCGCCGCGGCGCTGGAGGGGCCGATCTCGGATGTCCTGGTCGGTGCTGCCGCGGACCTGTCGTCGGCGGGCCTGATCCAGGGTGCCGTCGTCGGGAACCGGTCGGCCAAGATGGCCGCCGACATCGCGCTGCACGACCTCGTCGCCCGGCGAGCCGGGGTGTCCATGGTCGAGCACCTGGCCGGTGAACCGGGTATTCCAACGAGCCTGCTCACCGACATGACCCTCTCCGTAGGCACCCCCGTCGACCTCGCAGAGGCCGCGGCAGCCCGAGCCCGAGACGGCTTCACGACGCTCAAGATCAAGGTCGGAACGGACGCGGCAGGCGACGCCGAGCGCGTGCTCGCGGTGCGCGAGGCGGCGCCGGGCTGCGTACTCCGTCTGGACGCCAACACCGGCTGGCGCGCGGACGAGGCGGTGGCGGTGCTGACGACCCTGGCCGACCAGGGCGTCGAGCTCGAGTTCGTCGAGCAGCCGGTGGCCCGGCGTGACCTGGAGGCGATGGCGTACGTCCGTCGGAACCAGCCCTACAAGATCCTCGCCGACGAGTCCGTCTTCGACCTCGAGGACCTCGTCGACGTGATCCGCGCGAACGCGGCGGACGCGGTCAACGTCAAGCTGGCCAAGTGTGGAGGGATCACGCCGGCGATCGAGCTGCTGGAGGTCGCGAAGCGCCACGGTCTCGGTCGGCTCGTCGGCTGCATGATGGAGTCCCATCTCGGCATCGGCGCGGCGGCAGCCCTGGTCGCCGCGACAGGCCTCCCCGGCGAGCAGGATCTCGACGCCGGCTGGTGGGCGAGGACGAGCCCGTATGACGGTGGCATCGCCTACGACGGCCCCCGCATCCTCTTCCCCCAGGCCGACGGCCTCGGCATCGAAGGAGTCCTCTCATGACGACCGTCAACCAGCCCACCTTCGTCGTGGCCGAGCCCACCGACGACGCCGAGCACGAGACCGAGGTGGTCCCCGGCGAGGAGGTCGTCGTCCTGAAGACGCAGGGGGAGTGGGCGTACGTCGTCGTCCCCTCGCACGCCTCCACGAAGGACGAGCGGGGCTATCCCGGGTGGCTGCCGACGGACGCTCTGACCAGCTCGGTCTCGATCCTGCTGAGCAAGGCGAGAAGCTACCTCGGCGTCCCCTACGTCTGGGGCGGCACCACCGAGGCCGGCATCGACTGCTCCGGCCTAGTCTTCCGGGCGGCCGAGGCCATCGGCGTACGTCTCCCGCGAGACGCCCGCGACCAGGCGGTCGCACTCGAGGCGATCGACCTCGACGACGTCACCGCCGGCGACCTCTACTTCTTCGCGCGCCCGGACGGGCGCGTCATGCATGTCGCCATCGCCACCGCGCCTCCGGAGCCCGACGGCACCCGCCCGATGATTCACGCCGACGGCGACAAGATGCTCGTGGTCGAGGAGCCGATGGCTCCGGAGCGGCTCGCCACCCTGGTCAGTGCCGCCCGTCTGTGACGTCTGCGTGACTTATCGGCCGGCGCCGGTGAATTTCTCGCGCGCCAGAAGTGACAATTCGGCGTGGTGGGTTAACTTCGAACGTATGACTCGTACTGGGGCACTGAGTCCACAGAGCCGCGATCTCGCGATCGGCACGATGGTCGGTGCGGCGGGGGAGACCGAGCTCGACGTACTCGTCGTCGGCGGAGGTGTGACCGGCGCCGGAGTGGCGCTGGACGCCGTCACCAGAGGCCTGAGCACGGGCCTGGTGGAGCAGCGCGACCTGGCCTCCGGAACGAGCTCGCGCAGCTCGAAGCTCGTCCACGGCGGGCTCCGCTACCTCGAGATGCTCGACTTCGAGCTGGTCCGCGAGGCGCTCCAGGAGCGCGGTCTGCTGCTCAACACCCTGGCCCCGCACCTGGTCCGGCCGGTGCCGTTCCTCTACCCCCTGACCAACCCGGTCTGGGAGCGCGCCTACATCGGCGCGGGCCTCGCGCTCTACGACGGGATGGCGAGCTTCGGCCCGCTCTCCGGGCTCGGCAACTCCGGCCTCCCGCGCCACCGCCACCTCACCCGCCGCGGAGTCGCCCGGATCGCCCCCGACTTCAACACCGACGCCATCACCGGCGCGATCCAGTACTACGACGCCCAGGTCGACGACGCCCGCCTGGTCATGACGATCGCGCGCACCGCCGCCTCCCACGGCGCCCACATCGCGACCCGGGTCCAGGTGACCGGGTTCCTGCGCGAGGGCGAGCGGGTCGTCGGCGTCCGAGCCCGCGACCTCGAGCACGACCAGGACCTGGTCATCCGCGCCAAGACCGTCGTCAACGCCGCCGGGGTGTGGACCGACGACATCCAGGCCATGGTCGGCGGCCGCGGTGCCCTGCACGTCAAGGCGTCCAAGGGCATCCACCTCGTCGTCCCGCGCGACCGGATCCGCTCCGAGTCGGGCTTCATCGTCCGCACCGAGAAGTCGGTCCTCTTCGTGATCCCGTGGGGCCGCCACTGGATCATCGGCACCACCGACACCCCCTGGACCTACGACCTCGCCCACCCGGCGGCGTCCAAGACCGACATCGAGTACGTCCTGGAGCACGTCAACGCGATCCTGCGCGAGCCGCTCGACCTCGAGGACGTCGAGGGCGTGTACGCCGGGCTCCGCCCGCTTCTCACCGGCGAGTCCGACCAGACCGCGGGTCTCAGCCGCGAGCACACCGTGGTCACGCCGCTGCCGGGCCTGGTGCTGATCGCCGGCGGCAAGCTGACGACCTACCGGGTGATGGCCAAGGACGCCGTCGACGCGGCGGCCCACTCGCTCGGCACCACTACCAACATGACCCTGCGCGACTCGATCACCGACAAGGTGCGGCTCGTCGGGGCCGAGGGCTTCGAGACCCGCTCCAACCAGCGCGTCCTGCTCGCTCGTCGGTCCGGCCTGCACGTCGCCCGCATCGATCACCTCCTCGGTCGTCACGGCGGTCTGATCGACGACGTCCTCGACCTCATCCAGCAGCGCCGCCCGCTCGCGCTGCCGCTCGAGGGCGCCGACGACTACCTCGCCGCCGAGGTCGTCTACGCCGTCACCCACGAGGGCGCCCGCCACCTCGACGACGTGCTCGAGCGCCGCACCAGGATCTCGATGGAGACCTTCGACCGCGGCGTACGCGCGGCGCCGGGGGTCGCCAAGATCATGGCCGACGAGCTCGACTGGGACGAGCAGCGCGCCAAGGAGGAGGTCGACCACTACCTCCGCCGTATCGAGGCCGAGCGCCGCTCCCAGCTCCAGGTCACCGACGAGGAGGCCGACCGCGCGCGGCACGAGGTCGAGGTCTGAGCCTACGGCCTGCGACGAAGGTTCACGGCGAGCGAATTACCGTGGCGGACGAAGCGGTTGACGTAGCACTCTGACGCCATGTTTCTGGTCGCAGATCCCCCCGAGCCGCTGGCCACCGATGACTTCGTGCTGGCGCCGCTCCGGCCCGAGCTGCTCGACCTGGACACCGAGGCCTACCTGGCCAGCCCGGACGTCATCCGCGACCACAGCTGTGGCCGGTGGCCGCTGGAGGGTTTCGGCACCGAGGACAACCTGCCGCTGGTGATCCGGCACTGGTCCGACCACCAGGCGAAGCGCGCCTTCACCTACCTCTTCCTCGACCCCGCGGGCACCTCCTCGCTCGGCTGTCTCTACGTGCAGCCCCTGTTCCCCTACCTGGAGGCGATGGGCGCCGACGCCCAGACCCTCCTCCGGTACGCAGGTGGCTCCACCGCCCGGGTCAGCTACTGGCTCCGCCAGGACCGCGATCCCGGGCTCGGCGCCTCGGTCGCCGAGCGGCTCGATGAGTGGCTGCGTACGAAATGGCCGTTGGACGCCTATCTCTACCGGGCAACCCCCGCGGAGCAATGCACCGTGCACGCGCTCGATCGGCTGCCCCTGGACCGCGTCGTGATCGACCTTCCGGCCGAGCAGCACGACTACCTGTGGTGGTCCGCGGACGTTCGTATCGTGAGTTAGTGGGACGACTGTCTGGCTTCCGAGACGCCCGTCACATACTCTCGGTACATGAGCGCATCGAACCCGACTTCTTCCGGCGGCCCGATCGTCGAGGGCCCGCTCGATCCCGAGCACGACGCCACGGCGTCCCTGGCCCTCGAGCCTGACTACGTCTCCCGCCTGACCGGCCGCATCGTGGCGACGACGGGGGAGAGCCGAGAGGTCATCAGTCCGCTCAACGGGGCGCCGTTGGCGCACATCCCGCAGTCGAGCGACGACGACGTCGCCGGGGCGTTCGCCAAGGCCCGGGTGGCGCAGGAGAAGTGGGCCGCGACCCCGGTCGCCGAGCGCGAGCGGATCCTGATCAAGCTGCACGACCTCGTCCTCGACCGCCAGGACGAGATCCTCGACCTGATCGTGCTGGAGTCGGGCAAGGCCCGCAAGCACGCCTTCGACGAGCCGCTGCACATCGCGCTGACCGCCCGCTACTACGGCCGCCGGAGCAGCAAGATCCTCGACACCGAGCGCAAGCTCGGCGTCATCCCGATGCTGACCCGGGTCGAGCTCAACCACGTCCCCAAGGGCGTCGTCGGCATCATCAGCCCGTGGAACTACCCGTTCACGATGGCGCTGTGCGACGGCCTGGCCGCGATCGCCGCGGGCAACGCGGTGGTCATCAAGCCCGACTCGCAGACCATGCTCAGCGCCCTCCTCGGTGCCGAGCTGCTGGAGGAGGCGGGACTTCCGGAGAACCTGTGGACCGTGGTCGCCGGACCGGGCTCGAAGGTCGGCACCAGCATCATCCAGCGCGCCGACTACGTCTGCTTCACCGGCTCGACCAACACCGGCAAGATCGTCGCCAAGCAGGCCGCGGAGCGCCTGATCGGCGCCAGCCTCGAGCTCGGCGGCAAGAACCCGATGCTGATCCTGAAGGACGCCGACATCGAGAAGGCTGCCGAGGGTGCGACCCGCGCGGTCTTCTCCAACTCCGGCCAGCTGTGCGTGAGCGTCGAGCGGCTCTTCGTCGACGACCAGGTCTACGACCGGTTCGTGGAGCGCTTCGTCGCCCGCACCCAGGCGATGACTCTCGGGGCCACTCTCGGGTGGGAGAACGACATGGGCACCCTGATCTCGCAGGCCCAGGTCGACACCGCGACCGCCCACGTCGAGGACGCCGTATCCAAGGGCGCGCGCGTGCTCGCGGGCGGCAAGGCCCGCCCCGACCTGGCGCCGTTCTTCTTCGAGCCGACCATCCTCGAGGGCGTCACCCCGGAGATGACCTGCTTCGGCAACGAGACCTTCGGCCCGGTCGTCTCGATCTACCGCTTCCACAGCGAGGAGGAGGCGATCGAGCGTGCGAACGACGGCGAGTACGGTCTGAACGGCTCGATCTACAGCCGCGACACCGCCCGCGCCCGTCGTATCGCTCGCCAGATCAAGTGCGGCACGATCAACATCAACGAGGCCTTCGGCGCCACCTTCGCGAGCATCGACGCCCCGATGGGCGGTATGCGCGAGTCCGGCCAGGGTCGTCGCCAGGGTGTCGAGGGCATCCTGCGCTACACCGAGACCCAGTCGGTCGCCTCCCAGGCCGTCCTGCGCTTCGCCCCGCAGTTCGGGATGAGCGACCAGGCGTACGCCAAGTTCATGACCGCCTCGCTGCGGGTGCTGAAGTCGCTGGGCCGGGCATGAGCGGGAGTCACTACGACGTTCTCGTCATCGGATCGGGGTTCGGCGGGTCGGTCAGTGCGCTGCGCCTGACCGAGAAGGGCTACAAGGTCGGGGTGATCGAGGCGGGTCGCCGGTTCGCCGACGACGAGCTGCCCGCCACCTCCTTCGACCTGCGCAAGTACCTCTGGGCGCCGGCGATCGGCTGCTACGGCATCCAGCGCATCGACATGGTCAAGGACGCCGTGATCATGGCCGGTGCCGGGGTCGGCGGCGGGTCGCTGGTCTATGCCAACACGCTCTACGAGCCGCTCGACCCGTTCTACGAGGACCCTTCCTGGAGCCACATCACCGACTGGAAGGACGAGCTCGCCCCCTACTACGAGCAGGCCAAGCGGATGCTCGGCGTCACCCTCTACCCGCACCTGACCCCCGCCGACGAGGTCATGCAGAAGGTCGCGGCCGAGGCCGGACGCGGTGACACCTTCCACAAGGCGCCGGTCGGCGTCTTCTTCGGAGGCCCTGGCCACGTGGAAGGGCAGGAGGTCGCGGACCCCTACTTCGGAGGGGAGGGCCCCGACCGGCGCACGTGCACGAACTGCGGCGAGTGCATGACCGGCTGTCGCCACAACGCGAAGAACACCCTGGTCAAGAACTACCTCTACCTGGCCGAGAAGAACGGCGCCGAGGTGCACCCGCTGACCACGGTGACCCGCGTCTACCCCGCCAAGACCGGAACCGGGTACGTCGTCGAGACCCGCTCCACGAAGGCCAAGCTGGGGCTGGGCCGGACGAAGCGGTTCACCGCCGACCAGGTGATCTTCTCGGCGGCCTCGCTCGGCACCCAGAAGCTGCTCCACAAGCTCAAGCGCACCGGCGACCTGCCCCAGATCTCCGATCGTCTCGGCGAGCTGACCCGCACCAACTCGGAGTCGATCCTCGGCGCGATCGCGCCGGACAGGGCCATCGACTACACCGAGGGCGTGGCGATCACCTCCTCGTGGCACCCCGACGAGCACACCCACATCGAGCCGGTCCGCTACGGCCACGGCAGCAACGCGATCGCGGCGATGCAGACGGTGCTCACCGAGGGTGGTCCCCGGCGGTTGCAGCGCTGGCTCAAGGAGATGTGGCTGCAGCGGCGGTCGCTGCGTACGTTCTACGACTTCAAGCACTGGTCCGAGCGCACCGTCATCGCGCTGGTCATGCAGGCGCTCGACAACTCGATCACGACCTTCCCGAAGCGGACGATCTTCGGGTGGCGGATGTCGTCGAAGCAGGGTCACGGCAAGCCCAACCCGACCTGGATCCCCGCAGGCCTCGACGCCGTGCGGAAGATGGCCGGGGTGATGAGCTCGGGGGAGAAGCCGGGGTATGCGGGCGGCACGATCGGCGAGCCGTTCAACAAGCCGATGACCGCCCACTTCATCGGTGGCTGCACGATCGGCGACTCGGTGGAGACCGGTGTCATCGACCCCTACCAGCGTCTCTACGGCTACCAGGGCCTGCACGTCGTCGACGGCTCCGCGATCTCCGCCAACCTGGGCGTGAACCCGTCGCTGACGATCACCGCGCAGGCCGAGCGGGCGATGGCGTTCTGGCCCAACAAGGACCAGGCCGACCCGCGTCCGGAGCTGGGCGCCGCGTACGCGCGGATCCAGCCGGTCCGGCCGGCCGCCCCCGCGGTGCCGGCCACGGCGCCGGCTGCGCTGCAGCTGCCCATCGTTGACGTTCGGTGACCGGACTGTTGCCGTAATGACACCGACTGTGCACGAAGTTTCTGGCAGGAAGTTTTTAGTTGACCCGTAACCGTGGTTAAGAGGGGTCGTTGGAGTGATCAGACCCGGGATTGCTCCCTCCCTAATACATGCCGGGTCTTTTTAGTCCGGGACAGTGATGCCTCGGGCAATCAGGGCCCGGCCACCTCCCTCCCCGGCCGGGCCCTGGTGCATTTTCAAGCGAGCCGTCAGGTCGCGACGGAGGAGCGAGCTGGCTAGCGAGACGAGGTCGAGCAGCGGCGCGGCTGAGCCTGCGAAGCCGCGACCCGCGTGTCGAGACCTGAGTCGCGGGAGGCAGGTCGGGCCTGAGCAAGGCTGATTCGGCTCGTGGCGCGACCCGTCGTTAGGATTCGTGCATGACGCAGGCTCCTGGGGCGGAAGAGCACGATCTGGTTCTCGTGGTGGACTTCGGCGCGCAGTATGCGCAGCTGATCGCCCGCCGCGTCCGTGAGGCGAAGGTCTACTCCGAGATCGTGCCGCACTCGATGCCGGTCGAGGAGATGCTCGCCAAGAACCCGAAGGCGATCATCCTCTCCGGCGGCCCGTCGAGCGTGTACGCCGAGGGTGCCCCCGCCATCGACAACAGCCTGTTCACCGCGGGCACCCCGGTCTTCGGGATGTGCTACGGGTTCCAGCTGATGGCTCAGGGCCTGGGCGGGACCGTCGACGACAACGGCGCGCGGGAGTACGGCCGGACGCCGGTCACCATCGGCGTCCCCGGCACCCTGCTCCGGGACATGCCGCCGGCCCACAACGTGTGGATGTCGCACGGCGACTCGGTCTCCGAGGCGCCCGAGGGCTTCACCGTGCTCGCGAGCACCGCGGACACCCCGGTCGCCGCCTTCGAGAACGTCGACAAGCAGCTGGCGGGCGTGCAGTGGCACCCGGAGGTGCTCCACTCCGAGCACGGCCAGCAGGTGCTCGAGCACTTCCTGTGGGACATCGCCGGCGCGCGCCAGACCTGGACCATCGGCAACATCGCCGAGGACCAGATCGAGCGCGTCCGCGAGCAGATCGGCAACCACCGCGCGATCTGCGCGCTCTCCGGCGGCGTCGACTCGGCGGTCGCGGCCGCCATCGTCGCCAAGGCGATCGGCGACCGGCTGACCTGTGTCTACGTCGACCACGGCCTGATGCGGAAGAACGAGTCGGTCGCGATCGAGAAGGCGTTTCGGGAGTCGACCGGCGCCGAGCTGAAGATCGTCGACGCCGAGAAGGAGTTCCTCGACGCGCTCGCCGGGGTCACCGACCCGGAGGAGAAGCGCAAGATCATCGGGCGCGAGTTCATCCGCTGCTTCGAGCGCGCCGAGGTCGAGATCCTCGGTGACTCCGACGAGAAGGTCGCCTTCCTCGTCCAGGGCACCCTCTACCCCGACGTCGTCGAGTCCGGTGGCGGTGCCGGCACCTCCAACATCAAGTCCCACCACAACGTCGGCGGCCTCCCCGAGGACCTCGAGTTCGAGCTGGTCGAGCCGCTGCGTGAGCTCTTCAAGGACGAGGTGCGTGCCGTCGGCTCCCAGCTCGGCCTGCCCGACGAGATCGTCCAGCGCCAGCCGTTCCCCGGCCCCGGCCTGGGCATCCGCATCATCGGCGAGGTCACCAAGGAGCGGCTCGACATCCTGCGTGAGGCCGACGCGATCGCCCGCGAGGAGATGACCCGCGCCGGCCTCGACCGCGACATCTGGCAGATGCCGGTCGTGCTGCTCGCCGACGTCCGCTCCGTCGGCGTCCAGGGCGACGGCCGCACCTACGGCCACCCCGTCGTGCTCCGCCCGGTCACCTCCGAGGACGCGATGACCGCCGACTGGGCCCGGCTGCCCTACGACGTCATGGAGCGCATCTCCACCCGGATCACCAACGAGGTGAGCGAGATCAACCGGGTCACCGTCGACATCACCTCGAAGCCGCCGGGCACCATCGAGTGGGAATGAGTCGTCGAGCGGTCCCGGCCGTGGACAATGTCGTCCATGACTGAGCCGGACCTCGCTCGACGACTCCTCGACGCCCATGTCGCCCACGAGATGGCGGCGATCCGCGGCGTACGCTTCCTCGATCTCGTCACCGGCGAGATCGACTTCGCGCTGCGCGCTGCCAGCGACCTGACGCTCGACCAGGTGATGCCGCGCGACCTGATCAAGGAGGTCGCGCTGAAGTACGTCAGCACCTTCCGGCTCCCGGGTGCGATCCCGGAGGTCGCCGGGGCGATCGCGACGAGACTGAGGGCGCACCCCGCCAACGACACCCTGCTGGGCGAGGTGGTCAGCCGGCCGCGGATCGCGGAGCTGGTCGAGGCCCTCGTCGAGATGCGTACGCTGCGCCAGCAGGTCCTGCGCAGCCTGGCCGAGAACTCCGGGATCCAGGCTGGCGTCGGCACCTTGGTGCGCGGCACGGCCCGGGGTGCCGTCGACACCGGCCGCCGACTCGCCGACAACCTGCCGGGAGGTGCCTTCGGCTTCTCGATCGCCGAACGCGTCGCCGGCCGGATGGCGGACACGGTCAAGGGCACCCCGGTCGGTGCGGCCGTCGACCAGAGCGCCCGCGAGCTCGCCGAGCGGGGAGCCGGGGCGCTGCTCGGCTACCTCTCCGACACCGCGGCCAGCTCGGTCACCGACGAGGAGGTGCACGACGCGCTGCTGGAGGTCTGGGACGCGCTCGCCACCCGCCCGGTGCGCGAGATCGCCGACCTGGTCGACGACGAGCAGCTGGTCGCGCTCTTCGTCGGGGGCTATCAGGTCTGGCTCGACGTCCGGGACTCGGAGTATCTGCAGGCCCTGGTGGACACGGGGGTCGACTTCTTCTTCGACACCTACGGGAGCTTCACCCTCGACCGGCTCCTGGAGGAGTGGGGCCTGGGTCGCGACGACCTGATCGAGGAGGCTCTCCGCTTCGGGCCGCCGGTGATCGAGGCGCTCGCCGAGGCCGGCGTCCTCGAGCAGCTGATCCGTCGCCGGCTGTCGAGCTTCTACGACTCTCCGGAGGCCCAGGCTCTCCTGGGGTGACGCCCCGTGTGTTCGGCCGCTGCGCTGGGTACCGGATCGGAGCAGTCGATCAGGTAGGAGGCACGACATGGCCGAGACGATCGTCGACGACAGGCTCTGGGAGAACTTCCACCGCGCGGTGAACATGACCTCGCGCGACCTGCGGCAGTGGCTCGCCGTGCAGGGCGCAGGAGAGACGACCGAGACCGAACCGGACCGGGCCGGCAGCGAGCTCGGTCACCGGGTGGCCGACATCCTCGGCAAGCGTCGGGCCGATGTGACTCCGGACGACGTGGAGGTGATGCGGCGCGTCGTCGACAAGGTCACCGACCTACGCGGCGGGGACACCGGCCAGTGGGAGCCGACCGCGGGCGATGAGCACTGGCGCCACCGGCTGATGAACGTCGGACACGACCCGCTGGTCCCGTGAGCGCCGCGGAGTGGGTGCCGGAGTCACCGACGCTGGCCGAGCTGCGCAGCGCCGTCCAGGACTGCCGTGGCTGCGAGCTCTATCGTGACGCCACCCAGGGCGTGATGGGCGAAGGCCCCACGCCCGCCCCGTTGATGCTGCTCGGAGAGCAGCCCGGCGACCGGGAGGACCGCGAGGGCGAGCCCTTCGTCGGCCCCGCCGGCGGCATCCTCCACGAGGCGCTCGCGGACGCGGGGATCGATCCGGAGGCGACGTACACGACGAACGTGGTCAAGCACTTCCGCCACCGCCTCTCGGGCAAGCGCCGCATCCACCAGTCGCCCACCAGCAAGCAGGTCGGGGCCTGTGCGCCGTGGCTGGCCGCGGAGCTGGACCTGGTACGTCCCACCGGCGTCGTCCTGCTCGGCGGCACCGCCGGCAAGGCACTGTTCGGCTCGTCCTTCCGCGTCGGCGAGGCCCGCGGTCACCTCCTCGACTGGCCCGAGGAGATCACCACGGCGACCCTCGACCCCTGGGTCCTCGCGACGACCCACCCCTCGGCCGTGCTCCGGGCGGAGGACGAGCGGCAGGCGACGTACGACGGTCTGGTCGCCGATCTGAAGGTCGCCGCAGCAGCCCTGAAGAAATGACCGTAGAGAAATCGCGAGAGGCGATGTCGAGATCGCCGGTGCACGCTCGACGGATGGGTAAGAGCATCACCACCCACCTCCGAGGAGATCGAGATGAGCACCAACGCACAACGAGCCGGCTGGGTCATCACCGTCCTGGTCACCCTGTTCCTCGGCTTCGACATCGTGACGCACCTGCTGCGGGTCGAGCCGGTCATGGACTTCAACGACAAGATCGGCGCGCCGGGCTGGTTCCCGGTGGTCTGCGGCGTCGTCCTGGGCCTGTCGCTGGTCGCGTACCACGTGCCGGCCACCCGGGCCATGGGGACGGTCCTGATCACCGCCTACCTCGGCGGCGCGGTCACCGTGAACCTGGTCTTCGGGCAGCCCGCCTTCAACACCGTCTTCGCCATCGCCACCGCCGTCCTCGTCTGGGCCGGTGCCTGGCCCCGCGACGAGCGGCTGCGCGGCCTGGTCACCGCCTGAGATAGACGGACTACCCCTCAACCACGAGGTGTCCTAACGGCGCAGGCGGGTGAAGGCACCCAGGACGGTGCGCTCGGACAGCACGAGGTAGTCCTGCAGCTCGGCCGCGGCCGCGGGCCCGCCCTGCTCGAGGAAGGTCTCGAGCAGGGCGCGGTTGCGGGTGACGAAGGGGGCGTGCAGGGCCTCGGGATTGTCGATCTCGAGGAACGCGAGCCGGAGCTCGGCGGCGATGTCACGGAAGAGCCGCTCCAGGCGCGGGCTGTCAGCGAGGGCGACGATGGCGTCGTGGAACGCCATGTTGGCGGTGCCGACGGTGCGCCAGTCGCGTGCTTCGAGGCTGGTCTCGCCCAGTTCCACGGCCTCGCGCATCGCGGTCACCGCGGGGTGCAGCGGGGAGCCCGCGGCCAGTGCAGCGGGCTCGACGTAGCGGCGCGCGCGGTAGATGTCGACGACGTCCGCCACGCCGGGTGAGGCGACCGAGACCCCGCGGTGAGGCACGTGCTCGATGAGGCCCTGCTCCGCAAGCACGCGGAACGCCTCACGGAGCGTGTTGCGCGAGACGCCGAGCTTCTCGGCGAGGGAGATCTCCGACAGCCGGGTGCCGGGCGCGAACTCGCCGTCGATGATCCGCCGGCGCAGGGCGTTCGTCAGGGTGTCCTCGACATCGGGCATGACCGCATCCTAGGGGAATCGCATCCGCGGACAATCGCAACATGAATTTAACGGACCCGGCTATCATTGTTGAACAATCAGTGCCATCCTGTACTACACAAAGAATGTGGTCCCGACCACACAGCCCGTTGATGGCAGGAGTCCCCCATGACTGACACGACCAGCGCCGAGCGTGCGAAGAGCTTCGCCCGCTCTCGCCGAGGACCGATCCTCGGCGCCATCTTCCTGATGGCCACCTCGGCCATCGGCCCCGGCTTCATCACCCAGACCGCGACCTTCACCGCCCAGCTCGGTGCGGCGTTCGCGTTCGCGATCCTGGCCTCGATCCTGATCGACTTCGCGCTGCAGATGAACGTGTGGCGGATGATCACCGTCGCCGGTAAGCGGGCCGGAGACCTGGCCAACGAGGCCGTGCCGTTCTCCGGGCACGTGCTCGCGACGCTGATCGTGATCGGCGGCCTGGCCTTCAACATCGGCAACATCGCGGGTGCCGGCCTGGGTCTCAACGCCCTGCTGGGCATCGACCCGAAGGTGGGCGGCCTGCTCTCGGCGCTGCTCGCGATCGGCATCTTCATGTACAAGCGGGCCGGCCGCGTCGTCGACATGGTGGTGCTCGCGCTCGGCCTGCTGATGATCGGGCTGACCCTGTTCGTCGCGATCGCGTCCCAGCCTCCTGTCGGCGACGCGCTGCGGCAGACCTTCGTGCCCGACACCCTCAACTTCGCGACCATCACCACGATCGTGGGCGGCACCGTCGGCGGCTACATCACCTACGCCGGCGCCCACCGCTACCTCGACTCCGGCCTCACCGGCCCCGAGCACGTGCCGGCCGTGCACCGGGCCTCGATGAGCGGCATCCTCGTCACCGGGATCATGCGCTACGTACTCTTCCTGGCGATCCTCGGTGTCGTGGCCTCGGGCGTCACCCTCGACTTCTCGAGCCAGGCGGCCAACCCGGCGGGTCAGGCCTTCGGAGCCGTGCTCGGCGACGCGGGCATCCGCATCTTCGGTGCGATCTTCTGGGCCGCGGCGATCACCTCGGTCATCGGTGCTGCCTACACCTCGGCCACGTTCATCTCGACGTTCTCGAAGAAGCTGGGGACCGGGTGGCGACTGCAGGTCGCGACGGTCGCCTTCATCGTGGTCTCCCTCGTCCTCTACCTGCTGATCGGTGCGGCGCCCGCGGCTATCCTGGTCTTCGTCGGCGGCTTCAACGGTCTGATCCTCCCGATCGGCATGACGATCTTCATGTACGTCGGCTGGTTCCGTCAGCGCGACGTCCTGCACGGCTACCGCTACCCGGTGTGGCTGCTGGCCCTGGGGACGCTCGCGACCCTGCTCAGCTGGTACATGGGCATCGTCTCGATCGGCCCGATCTTCGCCTTCATCGGCATTGGAGCGTGAGCACCGTGAACACCAAGGCAACCATCGACCTGAACTCCGACCTCGGCGAGAACTCGCCCGACCGGGTGGTCGCCGACGACGCGGCCATGCTGGGGATCGTCTCGAGCGCCAACGTCGCCTGCGGCTTCCACGCGGGCACCCCCGAAGGGATCCGTACGACGCTCGCCGACGCCGTCGCCAACGGCGTCACGATCGGCGCGCACCCGGGATACCGCGACTACGAGAACTTCGGGCGTCGGGCCATGGACATCGAGTCCGCGACGCTGCAGGCGCACGTCGAGTACCAGCTCGGCGCGCTGATCAGCCTGACCACGGCGGTCGGCGGCGCGGTCCGCTACGTGAAGCCGCACGGCGCGCTCTACAACACGATCGCCCGCGACGAGCGCCAGGCACGGAGCGTGGTGGCTGCGGTCAAGGCGATCGACCCGGCTCTCGTGCTGCTCGGGCTCGCCGGCGGCGTCGTCCTCGACGTGGCCGAGAAGGCCGGGCTCGCGACGGCCGCCGAGGCCTTCGCCGACCGCGCCTACACGCCCGGCGGCGAGCTGGTCTCGCGCGCCGAGCCGGGTGCGGTCCTGCACGACGCCGAGGCGGTCGCCGCCCGCATGCTGCGGCTCGCCCGCGAAGGTGTCGTGGAGGCGATCGACGGCACCGACGTGGCCGTACGCGCCGACTCGATCTGCGTGCACGGTGACAGCGACGGCGCCATCCGGATGGCCGCAGCCATCCGGGAGCTGTTCGAGGCCGAGGGCATGGTCATCGCGCCCTTCGCCGGAGCGTCTGCATGACCGCCAGCGCCACCCAGCTGAAGGAGGCCCGCGCGGCGCGCGCCTCCTACCGGGCGGGCGAGGTCGCCCCGACGAGCGGCGTCGCCCACGGCCTGGTGCAGGCGAACCTCATCTCCGTGCCGGCCGACTGGGCCTTCGAGGTGCTGCTCTTCGCGCAGCGCAATCCGAAGCCCTGCCCGGTGCTCGAGGTCCTCGACCCGGGGGCCTACGAGTCGTCCCTGGCGCCCGGCTCCGACCTGCGCACCGACATCCCGGCGTACCGGATCTGGCGTGAGGGCGAGCTGACCGAGGAGGTCACCGACGCCGGCGCGGCGTGGGAGGAGCACCCCGACCTGGTCTCGTTCCTGATCGGCTGCAGCTTCACCTTCGAGGCGGGCCTGGCCGATGCCGGGATCCCGATCCGTCACCAGGAGCTCGGCCGCAACGTGCCGATGTACCGCACCTCGCGCGCGTGCGCACCGGCCGGGCGCCTGAGCGGTGACATGGTGGTCTCGATGCGCCCGATCCCCGCCGACCGGGTCGCGGACGCCGTACGCATCTCCGGGCGCTACCCGGCGGTGCACGGTGCGCCCGTGCATGTCGGTGACCCGGCCTCGCTCGGCATCGCCGACCTGGCCGCTCCCGAGTTCGGCGACCCGCCCGAGGTGCGGGACGGCGAGGTGCCGGTCTTCTGGGCCTGCGGGGTCACGCCACAGGCGGCGATTATGGCCTCGCGCCCGCCGTTCGCGCTCACCCACGCGCCCGGCCACATGTTCATCACCGACGTACGGGATGCGGAGTATCTGGCGTGAGGCGCGTTCTCATCGCATCGGACCAGGCGCTGCTGGTCGAGGAGGAGGACCTCGAGGGCGCGATGCGGCTGCACGCCGCCCTCGTGGCCGCACCTCCGACCGGCGTCGTCGAGCTGGTGCCCGCGGCCCGGACGGTCCTCGTCCGGTTCGACCCCACGCTGGTCGACGAGGCGACGCTCGCCAAGGAGCTGTCCCACGTCGAGGCCGTCCACGGCGGCCTTCCGACCGCGGGCTCGGTGACGATCGGCGTGCGCTACGACGGGCAGGATCTCGACGAGGTCGCCGAGCTGCTCGGGGTCAGTGCCGAGGAGGTCGTCGCGCGCCACACGGCCGCGACGTGGCGGGTGGCCTTCACCGGCTACGCCCCGGGCTTCGGCTATCTCGTCGGCGACGACCCGCTCTTCGACGTACCGCGCCGCTCCTCGCCGCGCACCCGGATCCCGGCCGGTTCGGTCGGGCTCGCGGGGACGTTCTCCGGCGTCTACCCGCGGGAGAGCCCGGGCGGCTGGCAGCTGATCGGGCGTACGGACGCGCCGATGTGGGACCTCCACCGGGACCCGCCCGCGCTGCTCGCGCCCGGGATGACCGTGCGGTTCGAGCAGGTCGAGCGTGAGTCCGTCTCGGTCGCCGCGCCGGCCGCGCCCGCCGACGCTGCGGCCCACCCTTTCGCCGTCGAGGTCGTACGCCCCGGCCTCCAGCTGGTGATCGAGGACCTCGGCCGCCCCGGCCATGCCGCGCTCGGCGTCTCGGCGTCGGGGACCGCCGACCGCCGTGCCCTCCGAGCCGCGAACCGAGCCGTCGGGAACGCTCCGGCAGCGGCTGGTTTCGAGCTCGCCGGTGGCGGCGCGGTCCTGCGCTTCACCGGACCCGCGGTCGTCGCGGTGGCCGGCGCGGCCGCCGAGACGACGATCGTACGCAGCGACGGCCCCCCGCTGCCGGTCGAGCACGGCGCCGCCACCGCGCTCGAGGACGGCGAGGAGCTGCGTCTCGGCGCGGTGACCGCCGGCCTGCGTGCCGTGATCGCCGTACGAGGTGGCTTGGATCTTCCGCCCGCGCTCGGCAGTCTCTCCAGCGACACCCTCGCCGGCCTCGGTCCCGGCGACCTCGGCGGGCGCCCCCTGCGGGCGGGCGACGTCGTCCCGCTGCGAGGTCCCGCGGCAGCGCCGTACGCGGTGGAACCCGGTGCCGCTCCCGGTGACCAGCTGCCCGCACCCGATGAGACCGTCGTGCTGCGGATCGTGCTCGGCCCGCGCGAGGACTGGTTCACCCAGGCCGGCGTACGCACCCTCGTCGAGCAGGAGTGGAACGTCACGCCACGCTCCGACCGCGTCGGCGTACGTCTCGAAGGAGCCGTCCCGCTCGAGCGCGCCGTGTCCGGCGAGCTGCCGAGCGAGGGGGCGGTGACCGGCGCGATCCAGGTGCCGCCCGACGGGCAGCCCGTGCTGTTCCTTCCGGACCACCCGCTCACCGGCGGCTATCCGATCATCGGCGCGGTCATCGACCGCGACCTGGACCTGGCCGGGCAGCTGCCGCCCGGGGTCCGCATCCGCTTCCGACCCGTCGCGCCAGAGGCGCCGGCGGCCGAGATCCGAGGAGACTGACATGCGCAGGGTGCTCATCGCCAACAGGGGAGAGATCGCCGTCCGCGTCGTGCGGGCGGTCGCCGAGGCCGGCCTGGTGTCGGTCGCCGTCTACGCCGACCAGGATGCCGACGCGCTGCACGTGCGGCTCGCCGACGAGGCGTACGTCCTGGGCGGCTCCACCGCCGCCGACTCCTATCTCAGCATCGAGTGGCTGATGGCCGCGGCGCAGGCCTCCGGGGCCGACGCGGTGCATCCCGGCTACGGGTTCCTGTCGGAGAGCGCCGAGTTCGCGCGCGCCGTCGAGGCGGCCGGCCTGACCTGGATCGGCCCGAGCCCGGAGAGCATCGACAAGCTGGGCGACAAGATCACCGCGCGCCGGATCGCGCAGAGCGTGGGTGCGCCGCTGGTGGCGGGCACCGACCGGCCGCTGGAGTCGGCCGACGAGGCGGTCGCGTTCGCCCGCGAGCACGGTCTCCCCATCGCCATCAAGGCCGCCTTCGGTGGAGGTGGCCGCGGTCTGAAGGTGGCCCGCGAGCTCGAGGACGTCGCCGATGCCTTCGAGTCCGCCTCGCGTGAGGCGCTGGCCGCGTTCGGCCGGGGGGAGTGCTTCGTCGAGCGGTTCCTCGAGCGTCCGCGGCACATCGAGGCGCAGGTGCTGGGCGACGGCAACGGTCATGTCGTCGTCGTCGGCGACCGGGACTGCTCGCTCCAGCGACGCAACCAGAAGCTCGTCGAGGAGGCACCCGCGCCGGGGCTGACGGACGAGCAGCGCCGCCGCATCCACGACGCCGCGCGCGACATCTGCGCGGCGGTCTCCTACCGCGGTGCGGGCACGGTCGAGTTCCTGATGGGGGCCGACGGGGTGATCTCGTTCCTCGAGGTGAACACCCGGCTCCAGGTCGAGCACCCGATCACCGAGGCGGTCACCGGGGTCGACCTCGTCGCCGAGCAGCTCCGGATCGCCGCCGGCGAGGGCCTCTCCTTCTCGTCCACGCCCGAGCCCTCCGGGCATGCGATCGAGCTGCGGATCAACGCCGAGGACCCGGGTCGCGGTTTCCTGCCGAGCCCGGGCGTCGTGACGGGCCTGCGGGTCCCCGCGGGCCCCGGGGTGCGCTGGGACGCCGGGATCGAGGCGGGCGACACGGTGCAGAGCGCCTTCGACTCGCTGATCGCCAAGCTGATCGTGCACGCGCCCGACCGCGACACCGCCCTCGTACGCGCCCGCCGCGCGCTCCGCGAGCTCTCGGTCGAGGGCGTCGCGACGGTCATCCCGTTCGATCGCGTGCTGCTCGAGGACCCGGCGTTCTCGACCGACGGGTTCGCGGTGCACACCCAGTGGATCGAGACCACGCTGATGCCGCGCCTCGAGGCGCAGCGGCGACCCGAGCGGGCGCCCGAGCAGCCGCTCCGGCGGGTGCCGATCGAGATCGACGGTCGCCGGGTGATGCTGGGGCTTCCCGACGACCTGCTGCGCGGTCTCGCCGCGGGCGGGGCCGCTCCGGTGGACGGCGGAGCCGCAGCCGCCGACCCGTCGGTGCTCGAGGCGCCCGTCCCCGGCGTACTCGTCGAATGGCTCGTCGCCGACGGCGAGAAGGTCACCGAGGGCCAGGACGTCGCGGTCCTCGACGCCATGAAGATGGAGACCCGGGTCACCGCGCATCGTGCGGGCGTGCTCTCCCGCGGCACCGACGTGGGTGGCTCGGTCGCGATCGGAGACGTGCTCGGCAAGATCGAGTAGCTCTAGGCGGTGTGGTCGAGGATCGCCGGGACGGCCGTCTCCCAGGTGTAGGGAGGCGGCGGCTCGTGGCCGACGTCGTCGAGGGTGAGCAGCGTGGCACCGGGGATCTCTCGGGCCAAGATCTCGCCGTGGCCGACCGGCATCAGAGGGTCGGCCGTGCCGTGGATGACCAGTGTGGGCGCGGTGATGTCGGCGAGCGCTCCCTCAATGCGCTCGCCCTCGGGGGCGGCGTCGTGGTTCTCGAAGGTGGGCCGCATGTCCGGCGTACGCTTCACGGCCTTCTCGCACACCGCCCGCATCCGCTGCTCGTCGAAGCGCTTCGGGATGAAGGCGCGCTGGTCCTCGACCAACATGGCGACCAGCGCGTCGTGGTCGTCCATGTCGGGCATCGGCCGCTCGGCAGCCGCCGCGAAGAAGTCGGCCATCGCCTCACCGATCGGCGGCAGCTCGACCCCCTCGAACGCGGACGTGGTCTGGTTGAGCACCATGGTGGCGACCCGCTCGGGATAGAGCACGGCGGCGCACTGGGCGAGCGCGCCGCCCATCGAGATCCCGAACAGGTGAGCGCGGTCGAGGTCGAGGGCGTCGAGAAGACCCGGTACGTCGGCGACCATGTCACGCCAGGTGTAACCCGGCTTGCCCGCCGGCCAGGTCGTCGAGCGGCCGGTGTCGCGGTGGTCGTAGCGGATGACGTACCTGCCGCCGGCCGCCAGGGCCGCGCAGAAGTCGTCCTCCCAGTAGTCCATCGAGGCGGACTTCCCGCCGATCAGCAGGATCGGCGGGTCGGTCGGCGAACCGAACGTCTCCGTGCACAGCTCGATCCCGTTGACCGCCAGCATCTGCTCCATGGCGACCAGCAGATCGCCCTCGCCCGAACGCGTCAAGCGTTAATCGGTGCCGGCGGCGTAGGTGTCGATCTCGCCGCGCAGCCGGGCCTTGACGTCGTCGGGTGCGTAGGAGACGTCGACCGCGGCCCGGGCGAGGGCCGCGATGCCGGTCGGGTCGAGGCCGAGGAGGTCGGTCGCGATCTCGTACTCCTGGTTGAGGGTCGTCGCGAACATCGGCGGGTCGTCGGAGTTGATCGTGACCGGCACTCCGGCATCGACGAACGTCTTCAGCGGGTGCTCCTCGAGCGAGGCGACCGCACCGGTGGCGACGTTGGACGACGGGCAGACCTCGAGCGGGATCCGGTGCTCGGCCAGGTGGGCGAGCAGGGCCGGGTCCTGGGCCGCCGAGGTGCCGTGGCCGATCCGCTCGGCCTTCAGTACGTTCAGGGCGTCCCAGATCGTCTGCGGCCCGGTGGTCTCCCCGGCGTGCGGCAGCGAGCGGAGACCCGCGGCCCGAGCCGCGTCGAAATGTTGCTCGAACTGCGGTCGGGGAACACCCACCTCCGGCCCACCGAGCCCGAATCCGATGAGCGCCTCGGGCCCGTGGTCGACGGCGTACGCCAGCGTCGCGTCGGCCGCCGGGATCCCCGCCTCGCCCGGGATGTCGTAGATCCAGCGCAGCGTGATCCCGAAGTCGCGCTCCGCCGCCACCCGGGCGTCCTCGAGCGCCTCGGTGTAGGCCTCGATCGCCATCCCGCTGTGCCCTGTTCCCGGCTCACGCACGGCCAGATCCGGGCGTACGGAGGTGTAGGGGGTGCAGGTCAGCTCGGCGTAACGCACCTGCTGTTTCTGCGCCAGGTCGCGCGCGATCTCGTAGGTCAGGTAGCGGATGTCCTCCGGCGTCCGGACCAGGTCCACGACCGAGAGGTAGACCTCGATGAAGTGCGCGAAGTCGCTGAAGGTGAAGTAGTCCTTCAGGAGCTCCACGTCCGCCGGCACCGCCCCCGGATGCCGCGCCGCCAGCTCCGCGACGATCCGCGGCGAAGCCGACCCGACGTGGTGGACGTGCAGCTCTGCCTTCGGCAGCCCGGCGATGAAGGTGTTCAGGTCACTCACGCCCCGATCCTCACATGGTGCTGTGCGTGTTTGCGAACGAGTTCCTCGAGCGACATCGTCGCGGTTGATCACAGGCGCCCGTAACGCTGGCGGCAGGTTTGCTGCGCTACTACAGCAAATCCTTTTCGGTCACCTTGATGTCGCGAAGCTCCACTTCAGGAACTTCGCCGAAGTATCCCTCCCGTTCCTGCCCGACGAGTCCATGCTTCCGACCGAATTCGCTTGATCCGAGGTAGCCGATCCCGACGAGGCCGTTCTCGCCGACTCCCTGGATCCAGACCGGTTCACCGTGCCACGTGGCATCGACGCGAACGATGAAGTAGCGCTCCAAGCTCGACCTCGGAAGTTTCAGCCAAGGGACGTCGTCTCGCCCGACCCCGATCTCCAACGCGTCTGGATAGGCGGTGGCGATCTCATCGGGTTCGACGGGGGATGTGATCGCTACCCATTCACCAGCGCCGACAAACGGCACCCGATGCACCATGCCGTGGTACTGGGCGAAATATCCGGGTTGTCTCATCTCATAGCGATCTAAGAAGCGTAGATGACTTTGTCTGGCCACACTCCTGTGGCTCTTGCATCCTTGCACGCCCGCAAGAGGATTTTCGCCGCCGCTGGCTCCAGGTCGGATCCAGCAGCAGGAAGACCCGCTTCGACTTCGGTCTTGGTGATCCGCACTTCGCCAGATCGCTCGCCTCCAGGCCAGTCGAATGCGTACGCGACCGACTGTTCGTCCTCGAAGATCTTCGTGCCCTCGATCAAAATGCCCATCGGTTCGGGAGCCCTCTCAAAGCCTTCTGATGTCAATCGACAAGTTCTCGAGCTCGTCGGCTGGAGCGATGACCGTCCAGCCCATGTACTGGTCGCCATCCATACCGAGGTCGGTTGCGCGCTGAGGAGGCCCGACATAACCCAGGACAACCTCCGACTCGGTGACGTGGGCATCGACGGTGACTGCAGCTCCACGCCAGGTGGCGTGGACAGTCATCTTGCGTCGATCTTCGATCGTGGCCTTCGGCAGTTTCACCCAGTGTTGGCCCCTCGTCTCGCCGAACTCGAGGGCATCAGGAAAGCGGCTCTCGTCCGGACGGGAGATGGCGGCGCATACCCAGTTGTCACCAGCGAAGAACTGCTTGAACTCGTGTCCTCCGTAGTCGAAGTAGATTCCAGATGTACGCACGGCAGCTGCTCAGTTACAGGGATACACAAGTCGAGCGCGCTCAGACGATGTCGCCGATGAAGCGGGGGCGCGGGTCGGGTGACGGGGTGAGGTCGGCGAGCCAGGATTCGACGGTGGTGGCGATGGACTCGACCGTCTCGGGTGGGATCTGCTGGCCGGGGGTGAACTCGACGACCAGGCGTACGTCGAGGCCTGCGAGCCGCCGGGTCTCGGCAAGTGCGAGAGCGGTGCCCGGTAGGACGACCGTCTCGTACTCGTCCTTCTGCGCGGAGAACGCGGAGATCTCGCGCGCGGTGGTCGTGTAGATGGCGTAGACCGTCCCACTGCTCGCGACCAGGTCCGGGCGGCGGGTGGTCGCGGTGAAGCCGGTGGTCACGGTCACCTGGCCGTCGCGGACAAACTCGGCATCGGCCGGGCAGCCGCGGAACACGACGCCCTGGAACGGCGGCAGCTTCTCGAGTGTCTTGAGGAAGGCTTCGGGATTCACAGGGCCTCCACACGGGGCGCGGTGCGCATCGTCCAGGTCTCGACCTGAAGGTTGCCCGGGGGCGGGATGACGTCGGCATCCTCGAAACCGAGCCACACGGTGATCTCGGTCTGCGGGGCGCCGGTCGCGATCGCGTCTGCCGTGATGTCGTTGGTCCACGCCGAGCCGTCGGCAGGGCGGGCGGCGTGAAGGCCTCGGTTGCCGAAGTCCATCAACAGGGCCAAGGAGCCACCGTCGGCGACCCGGCGCAGTCCCTTGATCCGTCCGGCCATCGAGTGCGGCTCATGCCACAGCCGCACCCACGCGCCGTCGAACAGGTGGATCTCGAAGGTTCCGCGGGCCGGCGCGGGCCACTCCTTGCCCTTGGCGACGTTGTCGCCGAGCTCGGCACGCAGCTGTTCGCGTGCCTTGTCGCCGGACTTTCTGGACTCCGCCTCGAAGTCGATCAGCCACTGCGGCTTCGGCTTGCCGGAGCTGTACCTGGTGTTGTCCGACTCGGTCATCGTGGCTCCCGGAGCTCTAGGATTCGTACGTTCCTCAAGATCTGGCCGTCGATCTCGATCTCGTCGACGACCTCGTTCCGCAGCACCTCGAACTTCGTGTCGGGCTTGAACAGGAACTCGGCCTCGCGTTGGGCAGCCGAGAACGGACGCACGTCGCTGCTCGAGTGACCGTCGATCTTCATGTACGTCGGATTGTCGCCGTAAGGCTTGATGAAGTCCCGAGCGACGCTCTCGTTCATCGAGCTGCTGGAGAACGCCTTGTCGCTGTAGGTGCCTGTTCGCGCGATCTCGTCGACGACCGAGTCGGGCAGGTTCGTGCCTCGATAGGTGACGCCCTCGTGAGTGGGCAGCCGGTCGAGACCGGCTACGGCGTTGTCGATGCGGGCCTGGACCTCTGGCGGGGTCGGGTTGGTGCTGCGGAGGGCGCCGTTCATGTCGTCGTAGCCCTTGTTGGTGGTGTAGTCCCACACCCCGTGGATCTCCTCCTTGGAGAGCTCCGGGTACTTCTCGTGCATGTTGTCGACCCATTGGAGGATCTCCGGGTCGTCCGGGGCCCGGCCCAGTCCTTGGGGTGGGGGAGGAGCGTCGTCAAACGCACCTTCGGGAAGCCGGTTGTCCAGCTTGCCCAGATCGCTGAGGTCGTCTATGGCGTTGTCGATCTTGCCGACATCGCCGAGACCGTCGAGGTTGTCGAGACCACGCAGGCCCTTGGTCATGTCGCCGAGCGCGTCGAGTGCGTCGGCGCCGCCCTTGATGCCGCGGGTCGCAACGGTGGCGGTGCCGCCGGAGAAGACCGCGGCGACGGCGTCGGGGACGAGGTGACCGATGGCCTTGGCGGGGTTGTCGGCCCAGGTGTCCCAGTCGAGCAGGCCCTTGCCGAGCTGCTTGCCGAACTCGAGCGGGTCGTCCTGCAGGGCCTGCCACAGGGCTTGGGCGTCCTCGAGCATCATCGACTTCTGGGCGGCGAGCTCCTCGGGGGTGAGGTCACCGGAGGCGAGCTCGATGATGTCGTGGAGGATCGAGACGTCGTAGATCATCTTGCCGAGGTCCCAGATGGCTTCGCCGGCGCCCTCGAAGATGCCGCCGACGAAGGCGAGCCCGGACTCGAACCAGTTGCGCTTCTCGGGCGCGTCCTTGCAGCCGACGCGTACCTCCCGGGCGCAGCGCGAAGCGGCGACCTTCAGGTCGGCTTTCGCGGTCTCGAACATCTCCAGTGCCCTGGAGCGGATCTCGGCGCCGGGGTCGGTGAAGGGGTCCTTGGTGTAGGGATAGGTCATTCCGCCGGCCAAGGCGTCGGAGCGAGCCTGGTCGAAGCGCGCCGAGTAGTCGGCGTAGTCGGCCTTGGCCTGGGTCGTGACACCCTCGCCACGTTCGTACTCCGACTTGGCAGTGGCCGCGTTCCGCTGGGCGACCTCCAGCGCGGAGGCGTAGTCGATCAGAGCGTTGCCGGCGGCACGGAAGCCGGTGCCGGCCTCGTACCACCGGTTCGGCTCGCGGTCGTGCGCGTCGCGGAAGTTGTCGGCGGCGCGGCCGATCCACCCCTGCGTGTCGATCTTGGTGAGGGCGTCGCCGGTCTGATCGAAGAACTTGCCCTTGTCGGCGCAGGTCTGACCGCGCGAACGGATCTCGCCGGGGTTGCCCTTGATGGTGAAGTCGGGCACCGGCTACTTCCCGCCGCCGGTGATGGTGAGGTCGGTGGCGGCAGACTTGGCCTTGTCCATCTCGGCCGTGCCCTTCTCGTTGAGCTCGATGTAGTTCATCGCGATCTTCCCGATCCGGCCGGACATCTCACCGACGTCCTCGCAGAGGTTGTTCATGCCGCGCTCCCAGCGGTCCTTGAACTCCTCGACCGCGCTCCAGACCTCGTCGGAGCCGCACGCGTCCTCGGAGGGCACCAGGTCCTCGACGTCCTTGTCTTTGAACAGCTGCACCGTCTCGGCCAGTCCCTGCGCCGCCTTGGCCAAGGACTCCAGGTCCACCTCGAAGTCGTAGGAGGGCATCCACCAAGGCCTTTCGAGTCTGTACCGGACCGCGTACGTCGGAGGACAATGTAGCCTCACGCTCGCCGGCACATCGAAACAACCTGGGGCGCCTGTGAACATTCAACTGACACTCGGGCAGCAGACCGCTGCGGCCACGCACGTCGAGGACAGCATCGCCGATCTCGAGAAGCTGCTGACCACACTCTCCGGCGACATCGAGAGCTCGGTCCCAGGGATGATGGGCAGCGCCGCGGGCGGCCTCGTGGAGTCTTTGCAGACCTGGTTCGAGAAGGTCGGTGGGCTGGGGACCCTAATGCAGGAGTACGCCGCCGCACTGCGTGACGTCGACATCCAGCACGCCACCACCCAGAACGACATCGTCCACGAGGCCCACAGCCAGGCCTCGGACCTCCAGCAGCGACTGGGGCCCCTCTGATGAGCGACAACAGCCTGATCGTCAAGGAAGCCAGCATCGAGGACCTCGAGACGACCCTGAGGACGGCCGCCGAGGACCTGCGCACCTTCTTCACCGACCTGATGGACGAGGTCGACCGGATCACCGCCGGGTGGGCGGCCGAGACGGGCTCGAAGCAGGCCGCGGACCGGGCCGCACGCAGGATGATCGACGCCTCCGGCCGCGCCGCGAGCGTGCTGGAGACCATGGCCACCGCCGTGCACAACTACGGTGAAGAGGCACACGACATCGAGGTCAAGAACGTCGCGATCGTGGGCTAGTCCGGACCAGATCGAAGGCTTGGAGGCAGGCATGCGGGCGATCCACCACTGGGACCTCTGGGTCGACGACTTCGAGACCGCCTCGGGCGAGTGGGGCTGGCTCTTCGGCGAGCTCGGCTGGGAGGCCGGGGAGAAGGGTCACTTCTGGGAGGCACCGGACGGGACGTACGTCTTCATGGAGCACTCCACGGACCAGCACGGCACGCAGGACCGGCTCAGGCCGGGCGTGAACCACATCGCCTTCACCGTCGAGAGCCGGGAGGTGCTCGACCGGATGCGGGCGGCGTCGACGGAGCACGGCTGGCACGAGATGTACGCCGACCGCTACCCGCACGCCGGCGGCGACGAGCACACCGCGCTCTACCTGGAGAGCTCGGAGGGGTTCGAGGTCGAGATCGTGCTGGAGGTCGAAGACCTCACCGCCTAGCTGTAGTCCTCCTCGTCGTCCTCATCGTTGTCCTCGTCGTCGATGATGTGCATCGCCGCCTCCTCGGCGGAGGCCCCGGCGCCGTCGATGCCGGCGTCGATCCCGTAGACCTCGGAGTCGGTGTCCTCGCCGCCACCCTGGTCGGGGTCGACCAGCCGGCCCGCTCGTTTGTTGCCGACCTCGCGGCCGTCGGGGTCGTCGGCCTCCTCGGCGTCGTCGTACTCGACCGCGTAGGGATCCGGCTCGGGGATCTCCTGGTGCTGACGCTGGTCGATGCACTCGCGGTGCTCCTCCTCCCACGGCGTGTTGCCGTAGTCGGTGGAGTAGTGGTCAGCGGTGACGATGCCGTGGTCGAGCTCGTCGCGCACCTCACCCTCGAGGACGTCCCCGGAGAGTGCGTCCTCGCCGGTGATCTGGTCCTCGTCGTCGACGCTGTAGTCGCCGTAGTTCTCGCGCGATTCGCTCACCTGGGTCTCCTCATCGGCCGGGCATTGGGGTCATCGAGGCCCCCTTCGGTAACGTTAACCCGGTCCGGTATGGAGTGGAACCGGACGGAAACAGACGACGCGGGGAACGACCGAGGGAGCAGAGTAGATGGCGCCTCGCGCCCGATTGGCGGTGGCGGCCGTTGCCGTGCTCGCGGGCTCCTCGATCGCGCTCGGTGTGATGCCCGACTCGACCGGTCCGCTGGGGTCGTTGGGGACGCTGGCAGGGAACGCCTTCGCCCGCGTCGGCATCGCTCCCGAGGAGGGCGTGGTGCCGTCGACACCGACGAAGACGCCCGAGTGGGCGCCCTACTCGACCAAGCCCAACATCTTGATGATCACGGCGGACGACCTCGCCTACGAGGATCTCGAGTTCATGCCCCACACCCGCAGCCTCCTGGCCGAGCAGGGCACCTCGATGACCGAGGCGATCGCGCCCACGCCGATCTGCGTCCCGGCCCGGGCGTCGCTGCTGACGGGGCAGTACAGCCAGAACCACCACACCGTGACCATCAACGGCGAACGCGGTGGCTACGAGGCGATGAACCACATCGGCACGCTGCCCGAGGCGTTGCAGGACGCCGGCTACGACACGCTCTTCGCCGGCAAGTACCTCAACGGCTACGGCCTCCGCGGCACGGCCAAGGACGTGCCTCCCGGGTGGACCGACTGGCGGGCGACGACCGACATGTCGACCTACAACTTCATCCGGCCGCGGATCAACCACAACGGCAAGTTCACGACCTACCACCGCTACACGACGTACGTGATGCGGGACCAGGCCAACGAGATGATCTCCGCCCCGGAGCGCGCCGAGAAGCCGTGGTACATGTGGCTCAACTACGTGGCGCCGCACCATGGCGGCCCCGGTGAGCCGGACGACCCCGAGGGCACCAGCACGACCAGGCCGGCGGCCGAGGACAAGCACTCCTTCGACGGTCTCGAGCTGCCGGACCTGCCCTACATGTTCCGTACGCCGACCGACGCGCCGCGGATCTCGGCCTCGCGCAAGTTCTTCGACGCGGAGGGTCGCGCCGAGCTGCGGATCGCGCACGAGCAGCGGGTCGAGGCCGTCCAGGCGCTCGACCGGGCGGTCGCCAGCCACGTACTCCGTCTGCAGGCGACCGGCCAGCTCGACAACACCATCATCATCTTCTCCTCCGACAACGGCTACACGACCGGCGGCCACAACATCAACGGCAAGCTGATGCACTACCGCGAGACGCAGCGGATCCCGCTGATCCTGCGGGGGCCGGGCATCCCGGTCGGGCGCAGCCTGGCCACCGGCGTCGGCAACCCCGACATCGCCACCACGGTCATGGCCATCGCCGGCGCCGAGCCGGGCCGGATCCAGGACGGCGTCAACTTCATGCCCTGGCTCACCGCGCCCGCTCAGAACCGGGTGATCCCGCTCTCCGCGTGGCGGGTCAACGACGGTCACAAGCAGATCTACTCCGGGATCCGCTTCGGCGACTGGACCTACGCCCGCTTCTCCGACGGCAGCGAAGAGCTCTACGACCTGGCCGAGGACCCCTACCAGATCCGTTCGCTCGCGCTGCTCCCCGAGTACGCCGACGAGCTGACGGAGCTGCGCTCGCTGAGCAAGAAGTACGCCGACTGCGCCGGCGACACCTGCCCCAAGGAGTTCTACCCGGCCGACTGATCGGCCGCGTCGGGAGCATCGGCCGCGCAGCGGAACCCGAGGTTGCCGGCGGTCGAGTCGGGCGGGCTGCTGGAGCGCGCCGAGAGCCGGTAGCGGTGGCAGTAGGAGTCGTGGCAGAGGTAGGAGCCGCCGCGCATCACCCGGGTCAGGCCCTCGGCGGGGCCACGCGGGTCGCTGGGCTGCCCGGCTTCGACGAGGTCGTTGTAGTAGGTCGGCGAGAACCAGTCCGCACACCACTCCCAGACGTTGCCGATCATCTGGAACAGGCCGAACCCGTTGGGGTCGTACGTCCGCACCGGCGCGGTGGTGACGAACCCGTCGTCCGCGGTGTTGGTGTCGGGGAAGACTCCCTGCCAGACGTTGGCGTGATGGGTGCCGTCCTGTTCCAGGTCGTCGCCCCACGGGAACCTCGAGCCGGCGCGGCCGCCCCGGGCGGCGTACTCCCACTCGGCCTCGGTCGGCAGCCTCGTCCCGGCCCAGTCGCAGTAGGCGAGCGCGTCGTCGTGGGAGACGTGGACGACGGGGTGGTTGCCGCGGCGGCCGACGTTGGAGCCGGGGCCCTCGGGGGTGCGCCAGGAGGCGCCACGCACGCCGAGCCACCAGGGCGCCTCGGGGGAGCGGCCCAGCACGTCGCGGGGGTCGCCCTCGAAGGCCAGGTGGAAGACGGCGGAGAAGCCCTCCCGCTCGGCCGTGGTGACGTGACCGGTCGCCTTCACGAACCGGGCGAACTCCTCGTTGGTCACCGCGGTCGCGTCGAGCCGGAAGCCGGGCAGCTCGACCTGGTGCACCGGGCCCTCGCCGTCGGCCTGGTATCCCTCGCCGAAGGAGTCGCCGGCGGCGTACGTCCCGCCGGGGAGGTCGACGAGGGTCCGGCGGCGCTTGCGGGGCAGGGCCGGCGGACGCAGAGCCGGGTCGGGGCTGGGGCCGCGGGTCGCGCCGAAGGTCAGGTCGGAGGGCACGGCCACCAGCCTACGAGCCGTACCTTTCCCCTCAGCTGTGCCTATGGTTTCGGGCTCCGCTTCAGCCGGGGTAGGTCGTCTTCAGGCTGCCCGCGCTGGCCACGACCTTGCCCTTCTTGCCGGTGACCAGGATGCCGGGCGCTCGTGCCTTGCCCGCGTCGTCGGCCTTGACCGTGGCGCTGCAGCTGGGCTTCTTGCGCGGGCACTTGAAATCGCCCGACATCCGGTAGGTGACGGTCAGGCTCTGGTTGTCCGCCAGCCCCTCGATGTACGCCGCCATGTAGGCGCACCTGGGCATGTTCTTGGGGCAGGCGTGCTTGTAGGGGCGCCACTGGATCGTGGCGGCCTGCGCCTTGCCGCAGATCTTGGCCGGCTCGCCGGTGCGGACCGTGCCCCAGGCGTACGTCACCTTGGTGGTCGCCTCCACGCAGGCCTCGGTGCCGCCCTTGGCGACCGGCAGGGTGTAGGTGAGCTCCGGGTCCTCGCCGGCGGTCGGCTGCGCGGCGCCGTCGTCGATGGAGGCGACGCCGGAGGTGACCGCCGGTGCGGTGACCTTCAGCGTGACCTCGCGGTAGCCCGCGGACGCGGCTCCGGTCGGCGTCTCCGGGGTGCGGGCGTAGCAGCTGTCCAGGTCGGTGATCGCGGCGACGTTCTTGGCGGCGAGGTCCTCGTCGCTGAGCCGCAGGTTGGTGACCGCGAGGACGCCGGCGATCGCCGGGCGGCCGACCTCGCGCAGGCACCTCGGGTCCTCGAGCGTCCAGGCCTCCGCGACCTGCCTGCTCCAGCTGTTGGCGCCGCCGTCGGCGCAGTCGAGCAGCTCCGCGTACCACTGCGCGCCCAGCGCGGAGGGCCACTCGCCGGTGTAGCTGAAGCCGTTGCCGGTCTTGGTGACCACTCCGGCGGTGGCGAGCCCGGCGCTGCCCTCGTCCTTGACGACCGCTTCCGCGGCGCACCGGATCTGCGCCGGGTCCGCCCACGACGGGGTGTCGCCGGCGAGGCTGAGTGTGCGCGCCACCGCCTTCTCATCACCGCGCATCGGACCGATCTCACCGGTGAAGTAGGCCCACGCCGACGTCCCGAGGAAGGCCACCGCCACGAGCACCCCGACGCTCATGAGCCAGAGCAGCACCAGACGTACGGGCCGGGTCCGGTCGCGCCGCCGTCGCGGCATCGGAGGCAGCCCGAGCCGCCGCCGGCGGGCCTCCTCGGCCGCCGCGTTGGCGAGTTCGGTGGGTTTCGGTTGTTGTTGAGCGGTGCTTCCGGTGGGGTCGGACATCTCACTCCCTCGAGAACGGTTCAGCGAGGATCGTAGAGGGTAGTCGTTTCCGATACCCCCCGCCACTCCCTCGATGAGGCCATGAGAGCGTATGACCGCCATGCCGGTCGTATGACTGGAAATCCAGTCATACGAAGGCTGAGGCGCTCGTACGCCGCGCGCCCGATCCCTCGTCGATCTGGCGGTCTCGATCGTTCGGCTCGGAGGCTGACCGGCTTAACGCGTGAGGTCGTGTCGAAGGCCTACGCCGAACTCGACTATCCGACGGAAGTGCTCCCGCATCCCCTCTCCGGGTGGCTCCACCGGAACCTCTCCGAGGCGTTCCAGCGCGGCGTCGAGGTACGCCACCGCGTCCGCCTCATATTCATCCGCTCGAAGGCGGTTGGACCTGAGCGTCTCAACCGCCGCGTCGCCGGCGATCAGGACAGCTGCCGTGCTCAGGGGAGCGGCTGTCAGGTCGCCGTCGCAGCGGGCAAGTGAGAAAAGGATGTCGTCAGCGATCTCCTCGGGGCGGCAGGCGAGGCTCAGCCACGAACCCATCACGACTGGTCGCCATGGCAGATGATCTGGAGCAAGGCCGGTGACGTGGGTCAGCAGGGCGGCCCGATCCGGGGACTCAGCCGCAGCCTCGTACCACGCATCGACCGTCAGCGAGCCGCCCCGCAGCAACGCTCTCACTTCCGTGGATGTCGCCTTCCGTCCGACGCGGACCAGCCTTCGGTACGTCCTCTTGTCCAGGAAGGTCGCGTTCGAACCCATCATCTTCAGGTAGAACGGCGCGACGAGTCGTCGCTCCACCCGCCGCAGGTTCATCGCGTCCCGTACAGCGTGGTCCGTTCGTCGACCGGGCGGCCGATGCCCGCACCGATCTCCTCGAGCTCGGCGACGGTCTTGGCCGAGCCGTGCTCGGAGCCCGCCATCCGAGAGATGGTCTCCTCCATCAGGGTGCCGCCGAGGTCGTTGGCACCGGCCTGGAGCATCGCCCTGGTGCCGTCGACACCGAGCTTGACCCAGCTGGTCTGGATGTTGTCGATGCGGCCGTGGAGCATGATCCGGGCGAGCGCGTGCACGGCGAGGTTGTCGCGCATCGTCGGGCCCGGGCGGGCTGCGCCGGCGAGGTAGATCGGGGCGCTGGTGTGGACGAAGGGGAGCGGTACGAACTCGGTGAACCCGGCGTTTCCGTGCTCGCGCGCCTTGTCCTGGATACCGGCGAGGACGCGGAGGTGGCCGACCCAGTGGCGTGGGTTGTCGACGTGGCCGTACATCATCGTCGACGTCGTCGGGATGCCGACGCGGTGGGCGGTCGACACGATCTCGATCCACGTCTTCGCGGGCAGCTTGCCCTTGGTCAGGACCCAGCGGACCTCGTCGTCGAGGATCTCTGCCGCCGTGCCCGGGAGCGAGCCCAGCCCGGCCTCGCGCACCTTGATCAGGAAGTCCTCGATCGAGAGCCCCGTGCGGGCGGTGCCGTTGACGATCTCCATCGGGCTGAAGGCGTGCACGTGCATCTCCGGGACGCGCTGCTTGACGGCCTGGACGAGGTCGAAGTAGGCGGTCGAGGGGAGCTCGGGGTCGATCCCGCCCTGCATGCACACCTCGGTGGCGCCGAGGTTCCACGCCTCCTCGGCGCGGTCGGCGACCTGGTCCAGGTCGAGGGAGTACGCATCCGCATCCGTCCGGCGCTGCGCGAAGGCGCAGAACCGGCAGCCGACGTAGCAGACGTTGGTGAAGTTGATGTTGCGGTTGACCACGTACGTCACGGTGTCGCCGTTGACCTCCTTGCGCAGGTCGTCGGCGAGCCTGGTGACCTGGCGCAGCAGATCGCCCTCGGCGGTCATCAGGGTCAGCGCGTGCTCGTCGGAGAGGTTGCCGGGGTCCTTCTCGGCGGCCGCGAGAGCCGCGCTCCCCTCCGCGTGGAGAACGGCGGGCGCCCCGGTCGAGGTGGCCGCCTCCCGCACGGCGTCCCAGTCGCCGTAGACCGTCTCGAAGTCGTCTCGGCGGTCGTTGGTGCGGCCCTCGGTGTCGACAGAGGCGTGCAGGTCGACCCGGCCGGCGGCGGTGAAGCCGCCGTCGGGCTCCTGCCACGGGCGACCCTCGGGCCGGACACCGTCGCGGGCCAGCCCGTCCTCGTCCGCGAGCGCCTCGACGTGGGAGAGGACGCGCGGGTCGATCCAGGCCTGGCCGTCGCGCAGGGTGCCCTCGACGTACTCGGGGTGGACGGTGAGCCGCGGCCTCAGCTGGAAGCCGGCCTCGGCGCTGACCTGGCGCAGCGCGTCCAGCGAGGGCCAGGGGCGCTCGGGGTTGACGTGGTCGGGGGTGAGCGGCGAGACGCCGCCCCAGTCGTCGATCCCGGCACCGAGCAGCGCCCGGCACTCGTCGAGGTCGACCAGGTTGGGTGGGGCCTGCACCCGGGCCTTGGGCCCGAGGACGATGCGGGTGACCGCGATCGCGGCGAGGTACTCGTCCAGCCCCAGGTCGTCGACGTGGCGCATCGCGGTCGACGGCTTCGCCCGGAAGTTCTGCACGATGATCTCCTGCAGCCCGGCGTACGCCTTGTGCACCTTCCGTAGAGCGAAGATCGTCTCCGCGCGCTCGGTGAGCGTCTCGCCGATGCCGACCAGGAGGCCGGAGGTGAACGGGATCGAGAGCCGTCCCGCGTCCTCGAGCACCCGCAGTCGGATCGCCGGGTCCTTGTCGGGCGAGCCGAAGTGGGCCTCGCCCTTCGTCTCGAACAGCCTGCGGCTGGTGGTCTCGAGCATCATCCCCATCGACGGCGAGACCGGCTTGAGCCGGTTCATCTCCTCCCACGACATCACGCCGGGGTTGAGGTGGGGGAGCAGGCCGGTCTCCTCGAGCACCCGGATCGCCATCGCCCGCACATAGTCCAGGGTCGACTCGTAGCCGCGGCTCTCCAGCCACTCCCGCGCCTCCGGCCACCGGTCCTCCGGCCGGTCGCCCAGGGTGAACAGCGCCTCCAGGCAGCCCAGCTTGGCGCCCTCGGCGGCGATCTCGAGGATCTCGTCGGGGCTCAGGTAGGGCTCGCGGCCCTCGCGCGCCGCCTGCCCCGGCGTCTCCACGAACGTGCAGTAGTGACATCGGTCGCGGCACAGCTTGGTGACCGGGATGAAGACCTTCGGGGAGTAGGTCACCGTGTCGGGTCGTCCGGCCGCGACCAGGCCTGCGTCGCGTACCTTCGCCGCCGCGGCGGTCAGCCGGTCGAGGTCGTCGCCCCGGGCCGCGAGGAGCGCCGAAGCCTCCGCCACGTCGAGGGCTGCGCCACGTTCGGCCCGGGCCAGCGCCCGGCGGATCTGCTGAGGTGTCGGCTGCTCGCTCATCACGATCAGCCTAGTAGGCCCCGCCCAGTTGTCGAACTAGTTGTCGATCTGGGCGCTCGCCCCGGGGGCGGTGGCGACGAACTTGGCGGTCCAGTCCTTCGGGCCGGACCAGTCGACGATGGCGCCCTTGCCCTCGCCGTCGGGGGTGCCGGGCCAGGCGCACTTCGCGCCCTTCGCGTCGGAGCACTTGCCGCCGTTGAGGGTGAGCTTCACGTTGAACGGCTTGCCGGGCTGGAAGCCCTCGAAGGTCAGCCGCCAGGTGTTGCACTCGACCTTCTGCTTCGTATAGATCGGGTCGGTGCACTTGTCCTGCTTGATCCACTCGAGCTTCTTCGGCTCCGCCTTGCCGCAGGCCTCGGCGTCGGTGGCCTTCTCGGTGCCCCAGGCGAAGGTGACGGTGGTCTTGACCGCGATGCAGCCCTCGACGCCACCCTCGGTGACGGGGAGCTCGTAGGAGGAGCCCTTGAGCTCCTCGTAGCTGCTGCTGCCCGTCTTGGCGATCCCGATCACCGACTCCCCGCCGGGAGCGGTGGGCTCCTGCACGTCGAAGTCGACCTGCATGTAGGCGGGCTTGGGGGTCACCTTGGCGCCGAGCGCGTCGGCCTTGACGTAGCACTCGTCGAGGGCCTTGACGGCCTTGTCCTTGGCGGGACCGGCCGCGCCGGGGTCGCCGTCCTTGAGGAGGTCGCCGACGGCGAGGAGGCCGGCCATGGAGGTCTTGTCGACCTCCTTCTCCATGCAGCGGGTGTCGCCGACCTTCCAGTTGTCACCGATCTCGGTCGCCCAGGACTCGGTGCAGTCGAGCAGGCCCTGGGTGAACTTCATCGCGTCGTCGGCGGGCCACTCGCCGGTGTAGGTCCACTCGTCGCCGGCGTCGACGACCCCGTGGGAGCGCAGCTCGGCCGCGGGTACCTTGCCGACCAGGCTCTCGGCGGCGCAGGTCATCTGGTCCTCGCTGGCCCACCCCGGCTTGGGTACGCCGCTGGCGATCGCCTCGGCGGCCTTGCCGTCGTCGCCGTGGAGACCGAAGATGCCGAAGCCCTGGGTGAAGATGCCGACACCGAGCAGCAGGACCGCGGCGACCCCGCCGCCGACCATGGCGTAGAGCTTCTTCTTGTCGCCGCCGTCGCCCTGGCCGGCGTTGGAGTGGTGCGACGGCAGCCACTCGGGCTGGCCGCCGCCGGTGCCGCCGGTGGCGGAGGCAGCGGCTGCGGCGGCCGCAGCGACCGCGGGCAGGCCCTTGCCGCTGTGGACGACCGTGGAGTCGGTCTCGTTGGCGAGCGGCGCGGGGGTCGGGGTGCCCTCGCCGGGGCGCTTGACGATCGTCGGCTGGGCCTCGGCCTCGGGCGCCGGGGTGCCACCGCCGGAGGTGCCGCCGCTCGAGGTGGTGTCGTAGCTGGCACCGGGACGGGAGCCGAGATCGGCCGCGGCCACGCCTGCGGCACCGCCGATGACACCGCCGCCCAGGCCGGCCTCCTCGAGCCGGTCGGCGGCTTTGTCGAGGGCCTTGGAGAGCTCGGCGGCGGTCCGGAAGCGGTTCTCCGGCTTCTTCGCCAGCGCCCGCTGGATGATCGGGTTGATCAGGTCGGCACCCGGCGTCGCGGCGGGCAGCCGCGGCACCGGGCTGTTGATGTGGGCGCTCATCAGCTCGAAGTCGGTGCCGGTGTAGGGGGCCTTGCCGGTCAGGCAGGCCCACAGCAGACAGCCGGCGGCGTAGATGTCGCCCGCAGCGGTCGCCTGCTCACCCATGTGGCGCTCGGGCGACATGTAGGGCAGCGAGCCCACCACCGAGCCGGCGCGGGTCACGTTGGAGTCGCCCTCGGTCGCGATGCCGAAGTCGGTCAGGTAGGGGACGAGCTCGCCCTCCTGGCGCTCCCACAGGAGCACGTTGGACGGCTTCACGTCGCGGTGGACCACGCCGGCGCGGTGGGCGTCGAAGAGAGCGTCGCTGACGTCGCCGACCAGGCGCAGCGCCTGGACCGTCTCCAGGGCGCCGTTGGACTTCAGCCAGCCGTGCAGGTCGCCGTCCGGGACGTACTCGGTGACCAGGTAGACCGTGCCCTCGACCTCGCCGTACTCGATGATCTGGACGATGTTGCGCGAGCGCAGCTTGGCCAGGATGTTGGCCTCCCGCTCGAACCGGGTGATGAAGTCCTTGTCGACCGTGAGCGACGGCAGCACCAGCTTGAGCGCCACCTTGCGCCGCAGGGCCGGGTCCTTCGCCTGGTAGACGACACCCATGCCACCTTGACCCAGGACCCGCTCGATCACGTAGCGACCGAACTGCTCGCCTTCCTGGGGGAACGCAACCATCTTTAGAACCTCGCCCTGACTTTTTTACCCGAATGACGTCTGCCGAAACCCTAGCGTCCCGTCAACGATCGTCGTGCTCCAACGCCACGGGCGAGACCAATTGTTAAGGCGTTAGTTAGGAAGTACGGCGGTGAGTCCGTCGACCTCGGCCGTGAACCGGTCCTTCCAACCCTTGGGTGCGGTCCAGTTCGTCCAGGTGCCGCTCGGCTTGGTGACGAACGCGGTGTCCGAGCACCTACCCGACGCCGACTGGCAGTTGCCGCCGTTGAGCTTCAGCTTGATCGTGACGCTGGAGAGGAGCTCGTAGCCTTCGTAGTGGAGCGTCCAGGAGCTGCACGGGGCGAACTTCGGCTGGGCGCAGGACTTGTCCTTCGTCCACCACAGCCGGCGGTCCTTCGCCTTGCCGCAGGCCTCGGTCTCGCTGGTCTTCGTGGTGCCCCAGGGATAGCTGATCGACGCCTCGAACGTGGCGCAGCCCTCCTGGCCGCCCTCGCGCACGGGGATGTTGACCTTCCCGCCCGACACCGGGGTCCACTCGGTGGCGTCGGCGGACTTCGCCCGCAGGACCACCTCGCTGCCCTCGACGGCCGGGCCCTTGACGGAGAAGTCGACGCCGAGCACGGCAGGCGTCGCCGTCGCGGTCGGCTCGGTGAGCTCGTCGCTGGCGTAGCACTCGTCCAGCGCCGAGACGGCCTCGTCGGCCTTCTTCTGGACGCCGGCGTCCTCGACCTCCATCACCTGGGAGGTGATCAAGCCGGCCATCGCGGACTCGTCGACGTCGCCGAGACAGCCGGTGTCGGCCAGTGCCCACTCCGTGCCGATCGCCTTGCTCCAGTCGCCGGCGCACGAGAGCAGACCCTCGGAGTACGTCGTCGCCTGCTGCCCGCGCCAGGCGCCGGTGTAGGTGACGGTCTCGCCGCTGGTCTGGATCAGCCCGGCCTTCCGCAGAGCGTCGCTGCGCTCGTCCTTGACCAGCTGCTCAGCGGCGCACTTCGCGTCACCCTCGGAGGCCCAGGCCGGCTTCGGCGCGTCCGCGGCGATGGCGGTCACCGCCTTCTTGTCCTCGGCGCTCAGCGGCCCGAAGCCCAGTCGCCCGGTGAAGAACGCCCACGCCCCGGTGCCGAGCAGCGCGACCAGCACCACCGCGCCCGCGGCACCCAGACCGATCAGCAGCCCCTTGTTGCTCGTCTTCGGCTGGTGGTGCGGCGGCAGCCCGTAGGCCGAGCCGTACGTGACCGGCGGCTGTGCCGGAGGCGGGCCGTAGCCGCTCGGCGGTGCCGCCGGCATCGCCATCGTGGGTGGCGGCGGGGGCGGTGCTGCCGGGGGCTGGGCCGCCGGTGGCTGGGCCGTCGGGGGCCCGGCAGGCGGAGGAGACGACGGCGGCGGAGCAGTCGGCGGCCCAGCCGGGGGAACGGTCGGCGGAGGGGGCGGAGGCGGCGGCGGGGTGGGGCGCGCGCTGGGGATCCGGGTCGCGTCCGGGTCGACCGGGTTCGCGGGCTCGGGCGTCGGCGGCGGGGTGGGCCGCGGCGTACCGGGTCTCGTCTTGTCCTGGTCGTCTGGCCCCATGTCGCACGCCCCGCATGTCAGTGAAGTGGAGCGACCGGGCCGAGCGACCCGAGTCGTAGGGCACATCGTAAAGACACTTCGCCGAATTCGCAGCCGAGACCTCAGTACCGGCCGGGAGCGCGCGGACGCTGCTGCGGCGGCGGGTGGCCCCGGAGGTCTCGCGGGGGCCTGGGCGCGTACCCGTGCGGGGGCATCGGCGGGCCGCCAGCCGGGTGGGAGGAACGAGCGACCCTTCGCCCGCCGGTCAGCCTGCTCGGCCACCAGATGACGTCGCCGAGGTCGAGGTTGATGGCGGTGACCAGGACGGAGCGGACGACGAGGGTGTCGAGGAGCACGCCGAGGGCGATCGCCAGGCCGATCTCGATGAAGCTCACGTGCGGCAGCGTGGTGAGCACCGCGAACGTCGCGGCCAGGACCATGCCGGCGCTGGTGATCACCCCACCGGTCGCCGAGAGGGCGACCAGCGAGGCCCGTCGGGTGTCGCCGTGCTCGACGACCTCCTCGCGGACCCGGTGCATCAGGAAGATGTTGTAGTCGATGCCCAGCGCGACCAGGAAGACGAAGACGAACAGCGGGAACTCGCGACCCTGGCCGGCGAAGCCCATCGCGTCGAAGATGACCGCCGAGAGGCCGAGCGCGGCGCCGAAGCTCAGCACGACCGTGGCCATCAGGAGCAGCGGGGAGAGGACCGAGCGGAGCAGGATCATCAAGATGATCAGCACCAGGCCCAGCACCAGCGGCATCACGACCCGGGTGTCCCGGTCGGTCGCCGAGGCCATGTCGAGCTGGATCGCGGCGGTGCCGGTGGCGAGCGCGTCGGCGCCCTCGACGGAGTGGACCACGCTGCGTACGTCCTCGACGGTGTCGAACGAGGCCTTCGACATCGGGTCGGTGGACAGCGGGACCGCGGTCAGCGCGACCTCGTGCGTGCCGTCGGTGACCGGCGTGACGCCGTCGTAGCCCGCCTTCGTCAGCGCCTCGGCGACGTCCTTCTCGCTGCCCGGGGCGGAGACCACCTGGATCGGGTTGGACGGGTCGCCGAGGGCGTGCTCCTCGAGCACCCGGTCGCCGATCAGCGAGGGGAAGTCCTTGGTGTAGGTCTCCGAGCTGTCCAGCGTGGTGATGTTGAGCATCGAGAGCCCGCCGCAGCAGGCCAGCAGCACCGCGGCGGTGCCGATCCAGACCGCTCGCGGCCGCTTCCGGATCCACCCGCCCAGACGGGTCCAGATGCCGCCGTGCTTCTCGCCGGTGGTGCCGTACGCCGGCCTGACCGGCCAGAACACCCAGCGACCCGTGATCACCAGCAGCGCCGGGAGCAGGGTCAGCATCACCACGAGGCCGGCGACGATGCCGATCGCGCAGACCGGTCCGAGGCTGGCGGTCGAGCCCATGGTGGCGACCATCAGGCCGAGCATGCCGACCGTGACGGTGCCGGCCGAGGCGATGATCGCGGGCGCCGAGCCGCGCAGCGCCGCCGCCATCGCGACGTGCCGGTCCTGGTGGCGGCCGAGCTCCTCGCGATATCGGGCGATGAGCAGCAGGGCGTAGTCGGTGCCGGCGCCGAAGACGAGCACGTCGAGGATGGCCCGGTTCATCTGGTTGAGGGTCAGCCCGGCGTACTTCGCGCAGAGGTAGACGACGCCCATCGACACGACCAGCGCGACCAGCACCGAGACGAGCGGGAGGAACCAGAGCACCGGGCTGCGGTAGGTGATCAGCAGGATCACGATGACCACGCCGGCAGCCGCGTAGAGCAGCGCGCCGCCGATCCCGGCACCCGCCTCCATCTGGTCGGCGGTGGAGCCGCCGGCACCGCCGATGTAGACGTCGACGCCGTCGATCTCGGTCAGCTCGACCAGGTCGTCGCGCAGGTCGAGCAGCGCGGTCGGGTCCTCGTCGGCGTAGTTGACCACGAGCGAGACCGTGGCGACCTCGCCGTCGGCGGAGACCAGACCCTGCTTCTGGCCCTTCTTCTCGCCGGTCGGGTAGGCGATCGCCGGCATCACCGGCTGATCGGGCTTGCTCTCCTGGGTGACCACCCCGTCCAAGGACGCGATCTCCGGGATCTGCAGCACGATCGCGGTGTAGTCGGCCTTCGTCAGGCCGCCCTCGCGGTGGTAGACGATCGTGGTGGTCAGGTCGTCGGGGTCCTGCACCTTGGCGAGCTCGTCGATCGCCCGGGTCGACTCCGCGTTGGCCGGGAGCCAGTCGGAGTTGTCGTGGGACTCGACGTCGCCGAGCTTGCCGGTCAGCGGACCCATCAGGACCAGCATCACCAGCCAGAAGCCGAGCACGACCCATTTCGTGACGGGTCCGGTGATGCTGGTCGCGAGTTGGGCGCCGATCCGCTCAGACATGCGTCCATGCAACCAATGCCCGTGGGGGCAAGGTCACAGGGGGACGGCCGGGCCGGCCGTGGGGGTAAGCGAGGTCACAGCCGGCCGGGGAGGTCAGACCAGCCACTCCTTGACCTGGGCGATCGACGCGAGACCGTCGGTGCCGGCGGCGGGAGTGACCTGGAGGCTGGTCACGCCGGCCTCCTTGAACGCCGCGATCCGCTCCTTCACGAACGACTCCGGTCCGACCAGGTTGCCCGCCTCGAGCCAGGCCTCGGGCACCTCGGCCTCGGCGTCGCGCTTGTGGCCGTCGAGGTAGAGGTCCTGGATCTTCTTGGCCGCGTCGCCGAAGCCGTACTTCACGGCCATGTCGTTGTAGAAGTTCTTGCCGCGGGCGCCCATGCCGCCGACGTACAGCGCCAGCAGGCCGCGCATCGTGTCGCGGTGACGCTTGGCCTCGTCGGGGTCGTCGGTGATCGCGAGCAGGCCGCCGGCGGAGATCTCGAGGGGCTTGAGGTCGGGCGAGCGCTTGGCCAGGCCCTTGTCGATCGCCTCGCCCCAGACGTCGCGGGCCTTGTCGGGCAGGAACTGGAACGGCAGCCAGCCGTCGGCGACCTCGGCGGTCATGGCGACGTTGTTGTCACCCAGCGCGGCGACCCAGATCGGGGTGTCGGCGCGCTCGGGCCGGTTGAGCAGCTTGAGCGGCTTGCCGAGCCCGGTGCCCTGGTCGGCCGGCAGCGGGATCTTGTAGAGCCCGTCGCTCTGCAGCCGCTCACCGCGCAGCCCGGCGCGCAGGAGCCCGATGATCTCGCGGGTGCGGGCCAATGGCTTGTCGTACGCCACACCGTGGAAGCCCTCGATGACCTGAGGCCCGCTCGCGCCGAGGCCCAGGATCGCGCGCCCGCCGGAGACGTTGTCGAGACCGGCTGCGGTCTGGAGCAGTGCTCCCGGCGTACGGCTGTAGATGTTGAGGATGCCTGCGCCGAGCTCGACCGTCTCGGTCTTCGCGGCCAGGTAGCCGAGCAGCGAGACCGCGTCGAAGCCGTACGGCTCGGCGACCCAGAGCTGGTCGAGCCCTGCTTTCTCCAGGCCGACGACCTGGTCTGCGGTGTCACGCGGGTTGCCGAAGTAGGTCAAGGGCATCGCAAGCTTCATGAAGGGGAGGCTACCGTGGGCGCGTGACGGAGATCAGGTTCGGATACAAGGCGTCCAACGAGCAGTTCGCACCGACGGAGCTGCTGAACTACGGCGTGATGGCGGAGGAGCAGGGTTTCGACTCGGTCTTCATCTCCGACCATCTCCAGCCCTGGCGACACGACGGCGGACACGCGCCGTTCGCGATGACCTGGCTGGGCGCGCTCGGCGCGCGCACGGAGCGGATCGTGATGGGCACCTCGGTGCTCACCCCGACGTTCCGCTACCACCCGGCGATCGTGGCGCAGTCGTTCGCGACCCTGGGCTCGCTTTTCCCCGACCGCGTCGTGCTCGGGATGGGCACCGGTGAGGCGATGAACGAGGCGCCGCTGGGTGTGGAGTGGCCCGAGGGCAAGGTGCGCTTCGCGCGGTTCCGCGAGGCCGTGCGGGTGATCAAGAAGCTCTGGTCCGAGGACCGGGTCACCTTCGAGGGCGACTACTACCAGCTCGACCGGGCCACCATCTACGACAAGCCCTCCACCCCGGTCCCGATCTACCTGGCGGGCTCGGGTCCGGCGGCGACGAAGTACGCCGGCCGTGCCGGTGACGGCTACATCACCACCTCCGGCAAGGGCGCCGAGCTCTACACCGAGACGCTGCTCCCGGCCGTGCGCACCGGGATCGAGCTCTCCGGCCGCAAGCCGGAGGACGTCGACATGATGATCGAGGTCA
Source organism: Nocardioides luteus (assembly GCF_015752315.1). Taxonomy (NCBI): domain Bacteria; kingdom Bacillati; phylum Actinomycetota; class Actinomycetes; order Propionibacteriales; family Nocardioidaceae; genus Nocardioides; species Nocardioides luteus. The sequence continues at coordinate 4,645,192 of NZ_JADOVJ010000001.1, read as the reverse complement.
AGGTCTCCTTCGACCACGACCTCGAGCAGGCGATGGAGGCCACTCGCTTTTGGGGCGCCCTCGGCCTCACCCCCGAGCAGAAGCACTCCGTCGAGGACCCGGTGGAGATGCAGCGTCTCGCCGACGCGCTCCCGACCGAGGCGACCGCCAAGCGGTTCATCGTGTCGACCGACCCGGACGAGCACGTCGCCCGGATCAAGGAATACCTCGACATGGGCTTCACCCACCTGGTCTTCCACGCTCCGGGTCCGGACCAGGCGAAGTTCCTGAAGCTCTACGGTGAGGAGATCCTCCCCAAGCTCCGGGCTCTCATCTGAGCCTGACCCTGGGCCCCGGGCAAGGCCAGGGCCCCGGCTGGGAATCAGAGCCGGGGCCCTGGGAGGACCGCCCCACATACCTACTACGCCCTTCATTTAACTTGCGTTGCACCTGTTTGAGATCGGTTGCGAATTCCGTTTCCGGTGCCGACGTGAGGCTCTACGCTCCCAGCCATGAGCGTGACGACCGACCCGTTCGCGGAGGCCGCCGAGAAGCACCGGCGTGAGCTGAGGGTGCACTGCTACCGGATGGTGGCGAGCTTCGACGAGGCCGAGGACCTGGTGCAGGAGACGCTGGTCAAGGCGTGGGAGCGCCGTGACCAGCTGACCGACCCCGAGGCGATGCGAGCGTGGCTCTACCGGATCGCGACCAACACCTGCCTCGACTTCCTGCGCCGCAACGAGCGACGCCCGAGAACGTACGCCGCGCTGCCGGGGTTCGACCACGGCACCGGTGAGCCCCCGGAGCTGCTGGAGTGGCTCCAGCCGTTCCCCGACTCCCTGCTGGAGCCGGAGCGCCCCGAGGAGGAGGCGGTCGCACGGGAGACGATCGAGCTGGTCTTCCTGACCGCGATCCAGCACTTGACCCCGCAGCAGCGGGCGGTCTTCGTCTTCCGGGAGGTGCTCGGCTGGTCGGCCGCCGACACCGCGGCCGCGCTCGACGTCAGTGTCGCCACGGTCAACTCGCTGCTCCAGCGCGCCAAGCCCGCGCTGCGCCGTCACCTCCCCGAGGACCGGTCGGCCTGGCGCACCGAGGGGCCGACCGAGGAGGAGCGCAAGGTCATCGACGCCTACATCGCCGCGGGGGAGAGCAACTGGCGCGAGGGGATCACCGACCTGCTGACCAGCGACGCGGTGCTGACCATGCCGCCGAACCCGTTCTGGTTCTCCACCCGGCAGGCGCTGATCGACTTCGTGCTGCCCAACCTGGACCCGTCCTCGCCGACCTACCTGGGGGAGTGGCGCTTCGTCCCGGCGAGCGCCAACCGGATGCCGGCGGTCGCGGGCTACGTACGCCGCCCGGGGACGACGATCTACCGCCCGCAGACGCTCGACGTGCTCCGCGTGGTCGACGGCAGGATCGCTCAGATCACCACGTTCGAACCGCATCTCTTCCCCGCCTTCGGGCTCCCGCAGGCGCTGACCTGAGCACGGACCAGAAAAAAGTTCGGGCGCACCCGATGAGTGGACGAGGTGGCGTACGTCCTAACGGTCAGATCACGCACACCGGGTGCGTGAGGACACCTCAGGAGACATCGTGAACGCACAGCTTCAGGACCGCACCGCCATCGTCTGGGGCGGCGCGGGGGACATCGGATCGAGCACCGCGAAGGCCTTCGCCGAGGCGGGCGCCACGGTCTATCTGGCCGGTCGTACCGAGGCCACGCTCGCGGCCAGGGCCGAGGAGGTCGGTGCCGCCGGCTACGGCGTGGTCGACATCCTCGACGAGGACGCCGTGGTCGCCTTCGTCGAGCGGGTCGTCGCCGAGACCGGCTCGCTCGACATCTCGTTCAACGTCGCCGACCGTGGCGACATCCAGGGGCAGGCGCTGCTGGAGATCTCGGCCGCCGACTACACCCAGCCGGTCCTCCGCGGCATCACCGGCTCCTTCCACACCGCCCGCGCGGCGGCCCGGCAGATGGTGGGGCAGAAGCGAGGCGTCGTGATCGCGCTCGACTCCGGCTCCGCGCGCGGCTCGGCCCCCGGGATGGGTGGGACCAGTGCCGCCGACGGTGCGCTCGACGCGCTGGTCCGTGACCTGGCGGCCGAGGTCGGGCCCTCCGGCGTACGCGTCGTGGGGATCTGGACGGCCGGGATCACCGAGACCTTCACCGCGGAGAAGTTCGAGCGGGTCCTCGGGACGCGGCTCCCGGAGGAGGCGCTCGCGGGGATCCGGGCGAACCTCGACGGGCTGCGGATGACCGAGCGGTCCCCGCGGCTGAAGGAGGTCGCCGACACCGCGACCTTCCTCGCCTCCGACGGCGCCGGGGCTATCACCGGCACCTGGCTCAACGTGACCAGCGGGATGTACCCGAGCTGAGCCGCGAGGTCAGGTGCGCCAGGAGTCCCAGAGCCGGGCATAGGACCCGCGGGAGGCGACGAGCTCGTCGTGAGGGCCGAACTCGGTGATCCGGCCGTCCTCGACCACGGCGACACGATCGGCGTCATGGGCGGAGAAGAGCCGATGGGCGATCGCGATGACCGTACGTCCCTCCAGCACCGCGGCCAGCGACCGCTCCAGGTGCCGGGCGGCGCGGGGGTCGATCAGCGAGGTCGCCTCGTCCAGCACCAGGGTGTGCGGATCGGCGAGGACGAGCCGGGCCAGGGCGACCTGCTGGGCCTGCGGTGCGGTCAGGGCGCGGCCCCCGGAGCCGACCTCGGTGTCCAGGCCGTCCGGGAGTGCCACGACCCACTCGCGGGCATCCACCGCCGCCAGGGCGTCGAGCACCTCGGCGTCCGAGGCTCCGGGGCGCGCCAGGACCAGGTTGTCGCGCACGGTCCCCGCGAAGACGTGGTGCTCCTGGGTGACCAGCGCGACATGCCCGCGCAGCTCGTCGAGCGGCAGGTCGACCAGCGGCACACCACCCACCGTCACGGCTCCCGTACGCGGCGGATGGATGCCCGCGAGCAGCCGCCCGAGCGTCGACTTGCCGGCGCCGGAGGGCCCGACCATGGCCACCCGCTCGCCGACCCCGATGTCCATCGAGATCCCGTGGAGGACATCGCGGCCCTCGGCGTAGGAGAACCTCACCTCGGAGGCCCGGATCTTCTCGTCGGTGGGCTCGGCGCCGGTGGCCACCCGGTCGTCGGGGACGTGCGCGACACCGAGAAGTCGGGCCAGGGACGTGTTGCCCATCTGCAGCTCGTCGAGGATCGAGACGATGCGGTCGACAGGATCGATCAGCATCTGGACGTACAGCGTCGCCGCGGTCACGTCGCCGAGCGAGCAGACGCCCTGGGTGTAGAGCCAGCCGCCGAACAGCAGCGTGACGACCGTGGGTACGAGGTAGGAGATCTCCATCGCCGGGAAGAAGACGGTCCGCAGGAACAGCGTGTAGCGCTCGGCGCGGAACGATTCCGCGATGTCGGCGTCACCGGCCTCGACCCTGGCGCGCTGGAGGCCGAGCGCCTCGACCGTGCGCGACCCCTCGGCGGTCTCGGTGAGCGTCGAGTTGATCTGGGAGTAGGTCGCCGACTCGCGCAGGTAGCCGTCCTTGGCGCGGCGGAGATACCAGCGCAGGCCGATCACGAGCGCCGGCACGCCGAGCAGGCAGGGCAGCGCGACCCACCAGCCGACGGTGAGCGCGGCGACGAGCGTCGCGACCGCGGTCAGGCAGGCGATCGTCCACTCCGGCAGCGCGTAGCGGATCGACCAGTTGAGCTGGTCGACGTCGCGGCCGGTGCGGGTCAGCAGGTCGCCGGAGCCGGCGTCCTCGACGGTGCCCAGCGGGAGCGCCAGGGTGTTGTCGACGAACTCCTCGCGCAGCTCGGCCAGCACCTGCTCGCCCAGGACCTGGGACAGGAGCCGGGCATACCGGGTGAGCAGCACCTGGACCACGAGGAACCCGGCCAGAAGTGCCAGCAGAAGGTCCACGTGACCGGCGGTCGTGCCCTTCTCGACCGACTCGACCAGGTCACCGATCAGTCGTGGCGGTGCCAGCGCGGCACCCGCGGCGAGCAGGTGCAGGCCCAGCGCACCCCAGAGCATCCGTGGGTGGCGGCGGGCCAGGGTGGCGACATAGGCGCGTACGTCCTTGTTCGACGCCACCGGGAGCGCGGTTGTCACGACGTGACCTCTTCCTCTACGTCTCGCACGACCACACGCCGGTAGCCGGGGCAGCTCTGCAGCAGGTCGTGGTGCGTCCCGATGGCGGCGACCTTCCCCTCCTCGAGGAAGACGACTTCGTCGGCGGTGTCGAGCAGCAGCGGGCTGGTGGTGGTGACCACGGTCGTCCGCCCGGCGCGGTGTGCACTCAGCCGCGAGGCGATCCTGGCCTCGGTGTGGGCGTCGACCGCCGAGGTCGGCTCGACGAGGATCAGGATCTCGGGATCGAGGGTGAGCACCCGGGCCAGCGTCAGCCGTTGGCGCTGACCGCCCGAGAGACTGCGGCCACGCTCGGTCACCTGGGCCTCGTAGCCCTCGGGAAGGGCTTCCAGGATGTCCTCGGCCGATGCCGTGTGCACCGCTGCCTCGGTGCCTGCCCTCCCGGCCCGGCCGGTCGCGTCGAGGACCTCGCCCAACGGGCCCGAGAAGAGCTGGGTGCCGGTGTCGGAGACGACGATCCTGCTGCGTACGTCCGCCAGCGGCAGATCGCACAGCGGAACTCCGCCGAGCGTGACCGACCCGTCCGTCAGGTCGTCCGGCGGTGCCATCCGGCCGAGCCGGTCGGCGAGGTGAGAGGTGTCATCGGGCTGCTCGGAGACCAGTGCCGTCAGTCGTCCGGGCTCGATGCGCAGCCCCGAGACGACGTCGCGGAGCTCGGAGCCCGCGGGAGGCATGGGCAGCGGAGAGTCGAGGGAGACGTTGTCCGGATCCAGCGCGAGGACCGTGATGACCCGCTTGGCCGAGACCCGGGCACGGATGAACTTGTTGGCGTACTCCACCACGGTCCTCAGCGGCAGCATCAGGAACGCGGCGTAGCCGTAGAACGCGACCAGCTGCCCCGCCGTGATCTCGCCCGCGACCGCCATCCGCGCGCCGAGCCACACCACGGCGACCACGAACAGCCCGGGCAGCAGGATCTGCATCGCGTCGAGCACCGACTGCAGCCGCGCGACGCGGACCCCGGCGTGGCGTACGTCCTGCGACTGCCGGCGATAGCGCGCGCCGAAGACCTCCTCCCCGCCGATCCCACGCAGCACCCGCAGCCCGCCCACGATGTCGGCCGCGGTGTTGGACAGCTCGCCCATCAGCTGCCGCTGGTCGGCCGAGACCTTCTGCAGCGGCGAGAGCAGCGGGCCGACGAGAAGCACGACGAAAGGTACGCCGATCAGCACCACGAGCCCGAGCGTGACCGAGGTCTGCAGCAGGACGACGGCGACGACCACGAAGGAGACCACCGCGCCGGAGAACCGGGCGGAGACGTCCATGACCTGACCGATGTGGGACAGGTCGGAGGTGCCGATCGCGGCGACCTCGCCGGTCGAGACCTTGCGGGGGAGGGAGGCGCCGAGGCGTACGGACTGTCGGGTCACCAGCTGCACCACCCGGTAGGCCGCGGTCAGCCAGTTGGTCACCGCGAACCGGTGGCGCATGATCCCCGCGACCGCCTGCACCAGGCCGACGCCGAGCAGCACGGCCGCGTAGGCGCTGAGCGTGGGGATGTCCTTGGTCGCCACACCCTCGTCGATCGCACGGCCGATCACCAGCGGCATCACCGCCTGGGCGCACATCCAGACGATCCCGAAGAACATCCCGCCCAGCAGGGTGTCCCACTGCCCCCTCGCCATCCACCACAGGAACCGGCCGGGGGACCGATGGTCCGCGACCCCGGGATCGTCGAGAGGGAGTCTGCGCACCTGACCGATTATCAGCATCTCGGGACGGGGTTGCGAACGGTTTTCCTGTCGCGCGAGCCGTGCGGGTTATGGTTCCCGGCATGTCGTGGACCAGGGGTGAGCCGCTCACCGACGTACATCGGGAGCGGCTCGTCGCCGCAGGGCTCGATCCGGAGGTGCTCGTCGGTCTCGAGCTGAGCGAGATCACCGGGCCGCTGCCCGAGTGGTGGCACGAGGGCGGCAACGCGCTCTACCTGCGCGACGGCTTCCGGCTCGACGAGCGGCTGATCGACCTGCTCGGGTTCTACCCGTTCTCGGACGCGCTGATCGTGGTCGCGACCGACATCACCTCGATGCAGGCGCTGCTGGTCGGCGGCGACCGGCCGACGATCTTCATCGGCCCGGACACGAGCATGGTCTGGGGCGAGATCTATTGCGGCGGCGATTCCGCGGTGATCCTCTCCGGCGGTCTCGTCGCCACCTCGCGCGCGCAGATCGACGCCCGCAACGGTGGCTCGATCGTCACCGCCCGCGACCAGCTCTGGGCCGCCAACGTCTACGTCGCCACCGACGACATGCACCGGCTCGAGGACGGCGAGACGGGGCAGCGGATCAATCCGTACGGCGCCCACATCCGCCTCGGCGAGCACGTCTGGCTCGGCCGCGACGCGATCGTCACCGGTCACGTCGAGATCGGTGACGGCGCCGTCGTCGGGATGCGCAGCATGGTCCGCAACCAGAAGGTCGAACCGCGTACGGCCGTGGCCGGCGTGCCGGCCCGGCTGATCCGTGAGAACGTCGTCTGGTCCGGCGAGGACACTCCCTGAGGGTGCGAACCGCGGTGCCGATCGGATGGCCTGCCGCTCGTAACGTCCCATTCACATTGCGCCCGCCGCGGCGTCGCTGCCGGCACGCACGCTTGGCGCCATGGCATCGGCCTCCCGCCCCCTTGTGATCGGCCATCGCGGAGCCCCCGGCTACCTGCCGGAGCACTCCCTGGAGTCCTACCGCCTGGCGCTGCGCCAGGGCGTGGACGCACTCGAGACCGACGTGGTGATGACGCGTGACGGGGTCATGGTGCTCCGGCACGAGAACGAGCTCACCCGCACCACGGACGTGGCCTCTCGCCCGGAGTTCGCGGAGCGGCGTACGACCAAGGTGATCAGCGGCAAGAAGTGGACCGGCTGGTTCACCGAGGACTTCACCTTCGCCGAGCTGCTCAGCCTCGGCGCGCCGACGACGAGCCAGCCGATCATCACCCTCGACACGCTGCTGCTGCTCGTCGCCGACGAGTCGCAGCGCCGCGGCCGGCGGGTCGGGCTGCACGTCGAGGTCAAGCACCCGACCTACTTCGCCTCCATCGGCCTGCCCGTCACCGAAACCCTCCTGCAGACCCTCGCCGACCACGGCGTCGAGGCCTGGAACAGCCTCCCGGGTCTGCCGACGCAGCGGTTGTGGCTGCAGAGCTTCGACGAGGCGTGGGTGCGCGAGATGAGCACCCGCACGGACCTGCCCCTGGTGCAGCTGGTCGACAAGAAGTGGGGTGCCGTCGACTGCGCGGAGATCGCGACGTACGCCCAGGCCATCGGTCCGAAGAAGTCGATGGTCCGCAAGAAGGGCCAGCCGCCGACCGGCCTGGCCGACGAGGCCCACCGGCACGGTCTGAAGGTCTTCGTGTGGACCCTGAAAGCAGGCCGCGACCAGGCGAATCGCCTGTTCGAGGCAGGGGTCGACGGGGTGTTCGCCGACTACCCCAACCGGCCGATCGCGGCTTTGGCCGACATCACAGCGTCGCAGACCGCCTGAGGCTGGCGCGCCCCCGTAGGGTGAGGGGCATGCCGCCCCTCAACGCGGACCGCGCGGTCCTGATCGCTGCTCGCGAGGTGCTGCTCCGGGACCCCCGCGCGACGATGGCCGCGGTCGCCGAGGAGGCGGGGATGGGCGTGGCCGGTCTCTACCGCCGCTATGCCAACAAGCAGGCGCTGCTGCGCGCGGTCGCCGCCGACAGCTACCGCCGCTACATCGCCTTCGCGGAGGCGGCGCTGAGCGACACCGACGACCCCTGGCACGCGTTCACCGGCTTCCTGAGCCAGGTGCTCGACGACGGCCTCCCGCGGCTCACCCTCGCCCTGCGCGGCGAGGTCCACCTCGACCAGGACCTGCATGACCTGGACAAGCTCGCCGTGGACACCACCAACCGGCTCCTGCGCGGCGCCCGCGGCAGCGGCATCCTCCGCCCCGACGTCACCCGCGCCGACATCGCCGTGATCCTCGAGCAGATCGGCCGCATCGACGTAGGCGATGACGTACGCAGCGCCGCCCTGCGCCGCCGATACCTGGCCCTCGTCTGCGACGGTCTGCGCGCGGAGGCCGCCAGCCGCCGGCTTCCCGGTCCGCCGCCGCACGAGGCCGAGCTCATCGGAGGTTGGTCGGGGGAGATCTCCAGCGTCTCCTGAGGCGTCACTCCGGTCGGGCGAGGCGTCACCGTACTGCCGACTCGTCAGCTCTTCCTGAGCAGCGCGGCGAGCAGCCCGACGGAGCCGCCGACGATCCACGGGATCGGGAGCAGCCAGCGGAGGTCCTCGATGCTGTTGATGACCACCGTGCCGCTGACGATCAGCGCCCAGACCACGAAGAAGACGAGGAAGGCGAGGCCCATGACGAGGTGGCCGATGTTGACCGGGTGCCGTCCGGTGGGCTTCGCCTCACCGGCGCGATCCTCGAAGCGAGGCGGGGCGTAGTCGTGGCTCATGGGGTCCTCCTCCCGGCCGTCCCGACGAAGCGTACGGCTCTGGGGTCGCTCTCCTCGTAGACGTTGATCGCCCCGAGGTCGGCCGTCGCGGTCAGGTGCAGGTCGGCGTCGTCGGCGAGGCCGGGCTCGCTGCCTTCCTCCCCGGCGACGTGGGTGCGGGCCAGGGCGAACCCGCCGAGGTCGCTGCGGGTCTCGTCGAAGACCTGGGCCTCGCCCAGCGCGCCGAGCGTCGCCTCCGCGGCGACGGTGGCGTCGTCGGGGACGATCACGGTGATCTCGCCGAACGAGCTGGTGATGTCGAGGTCGCGGCCGTCGAGCGTCTTCGGGTCGATCGCGCTCAGGTCGACGACGATCGCGCCCGCGTCGACCACGTAGGAGCTCTCCAGGGCCGCGACGCTGCGGGGGTGGATCTCGATGCTGCTGCCGGTCTCGAGGTTCGACATGTCGATCATCGTGAGCGGAAGGGCAGCCAGGGAGACCAGTCCGAGGAAGATCAGGCCGCCGGCACGGCCCCAGAAGGCGCCGAGCACGAGGAAGCCGCCGAAGACGGCCAGCAGCGCGGCCGGGTAGGCACTGGTCGGGACCGACATCCAGTCGGCCACGTCGACGAGCCCGAGGACGCCCACGACCAGAGCGGCGACCGCGATGGCGCGGCCGAACAGCAGCGGCGGGCGCCGGCGGCCGACCGGCCGGATCGGCGCGTGCGGGTCGTAGGTGCCGGGCGCCCAGGGCGCCGGAAGATAGCGCGTCGGCGCGGCGGGAGCGCGGGCGGGCACGTCGCCGGTCGGGGTGGGAACGACCGGCGGAGGCCCGCCCTGCTTGCGGCGGCCCCACTTGCCGCGGTTGGCGTACCAGAGCGCGACCACCGCGAGCACGGCGAGCCAGAACCAGGGGACGCTGGTGTCGCCGAACGCGTCACTGAGCAGCGAGATCGTGGCGATGCCACCGGCGATCCAGAGCAGCAGGTTGCGGGCAGGGGGCCCGACCGGGATGAGCCCGTCCTCGGCGCCGTCCTCGGGCACAAGCAGCCAGGCCGCGACGTACACGATCCCGCCGGAACCGCCGAAGAAGACCGCCACCACCAGCATCACCCGCACCAGGAGCGGGTCGACGTCGAAGTGGCGTGCGATCCCACCCGCGACGCCGGCGATGTGCCGTCCCTCCGGGGACGCCTGGGTCGTACGCCGCAGGGCACTGAGGTTGCGCAGCTGCTCGCCGCTGGGGCGGGTGCGCGCCTCGGAGACAGGCGATGGCGGCTCCGGGGTTGGAGGCAGCGGCGCCTCGGGCGGGATCGTCACACCCCTACTCTGACCCCTCGGCCCGTCGCAGGCCATCAGGGACGGCCCTGAGTTCTCGACGCGCCAGGATCAGGGTGAATCCTCATGGCACCCGCCCCCGGTTGGTGTGACGATGGTTGTCATCATGACGACGACCCATGCGACGGCAGAGCTGCCGGCACCGCCCCCGGAGCCCGCGGTACGCCGCGCCTACCGAGACACCGACGCGTCGGTGATCGGTGGCGTGGCCGCCGGCCTGGCCGAGCACCTCGGCCTGCCGGTGCTGGCCGTGCGCGCGTTCTTCGTGGTGACGGCGGTGTTCAGCGGCTTCGGCGTGGTGCTCTACGCCGCGCTGTGGATCTTCATCCCCGCCGCACCCCACATCGAGCAGTCCACCCCGGGCGGCGAGAGCGCGACCCGCGGCGGCCGCCGCCCGTCCTCGCGCCCCGGAGGCGTCGACAAGGGGCCGGCGATCGCGCTGCTCGCGCTCGGGTTCGGCGCCGTCGTGCTCTTCGACACGGTGCTCGGCGCGGGCGCCCTGATCTGGCCGGCGATGCTCGGCGTCGCCGGTGTCGCGCTGCTGTGGCGCCAGGCCGACGCCGCCCAGCGCGAGCGCTGGATCGACGGCACCGGGCGTCTCGACCTGGTGCGGATGGTCTTCGGCAAGGGCGGCTGGCGGGCCTATGTCCGGGTCGGGGTCGGCGTCGGGCTGATGCTGTTCGCGGTGATCCTCGCCGGTGGCCAGCTCGACCTCGGCAACGCCACCGCGCTGATCATCGCCGGGCTGATCGTGCTCGCCGCGGGCTTCCTCGTCGCCGGGCCGTGGGTGCGTCAGCTCGCCAGCGACCTCGGCAGCGAGCGCGAGGAGCGGATCCGGAGCCAGGAGCGCGCCGACATGGCCGCCCACCTGCACGACTCCGTCCTCCAGACGCTCGCGCTGATCCAGCGCAACTCCGGCGACCCTGCGATGGTGCAGAAGCTCGCCCGCGCCCAGGAGCGTGACCTGCGGGAGTGGCTCTTCTCGACCCCGGCCGAGGCCGACGAGACCTTCGCCGCGGCGCTGAAGGCGGCCACCGCCGAGGTCGAGGACGCCCACGGCGTGACCGTCGACGTGGTGGTCGTCGGCGACGGGCCCTACGACGAGACGGTGAGGCCCATCGTCGCCGCCACCCGCGAGGCCGTCACCAACGCCGCCAAGCACGCCGGCACCGGACGGGTCGACGTCTACGCGGAGGCGACCGATGAGGCCTTCGAGGTCTTCGTCCGCGACCGCGGCGCCGGCTTCGTGGTGGACGAGATCTCCGCGGACCGGCACGGCGTACGCGACAGCATCATCGACCGGATGTCGCGCCACGGCGGCTCGGCTGTGGTGAGATCGTCACCGGGAGAAGGCACCGAGGTGCGGCTGAAGCAGCCTCGCACGAAGGAGGCCGGGTATGAAGGAGAACGGGCATGAGTGAGGTCAAGGTCGTCATCGTGGACGACCACGCGATGTTCCGCACCGGCGTACGCGCCGAGCTGAGCCGGTCGCCGGTCATCCGGATCGTCGGGGAGGCCGAGGACGTCGACACCGCGGTCAAGGCGATCGCGGAGGGCAAGCCCGACGTGGTGCTGCTCGACGTGCACCTCCCCGGTGGTGGCGGCGTCGAGGTGATGCGCAAGGCCCCGGCCGTCGACGGCTCGCCGCGCTATCTCGCGCTGTCGGTCTCCGACGCGGCCGAGGACGTCATCGGCACCATCCGCGGCGGTGCCCGCGGCTACGTCACCAAGACCATCACCGGCGCCGAGCTGGTCGCCGCGATCCAGCGGGTGTCCGGGGGAGACGCGGTCTTCTCGCCGCGCCTGGCCGGCTTCGTGCTCGATGCCTTCGCCGGCACCATCGCCATCGCCGACATCGACGAGGACCTCGACCGTCTGACCGAACGAGAGCGCGAGGTGATGCGCCTCATCGCCCGCGGCTACTCCTACAAGGAGGTCGCCGGAGAGCTGTTCATCTCGATCAAGACGGTCGAGACCCACATGTCCAACGTGCTGCGCAAGCTGCAGCTGTCGAGCCGTCACGAGCTCACTCGCTGGGCCAACGACCGCCGCCTGCTCTAGGGGTCCCGGTCACGCGGGCTCGGGCGGCCTCGCCTCCATCAGGTGGGCGAGCTCGTCGGTCTCCGCGTCGGTCAGCGTCGTGAACCCGTCGCCGCGCAGGATCTGCAGCGTGCCGTCGGAGATGTCCAGGAACAGCCCCACGAGACGTACGTCCCGACCTGCCAGCAGCTCCCCGAGCCGGTCGATCATCACCGCGACGTTGACCTGGGAGACCTGGTCGACCTCGCTCCGGCCGGCCGCGGCAGCGGCGAGACCGACCGGATGCCCGGTCTGCCACTCCTGGATCGCCGGCGCCGCGTGGCGCAGCCAGTCACCGACCGGCCCCGCGGGCACCTCGCCGGCGCGGGTGCTCTCCAGCGCCGAGGTGATCGCGCCGCAGCGCGAGTGGCCGCAGACGACGACGGTGTTGATGCCGAGGTCGTCGACGCCGAAGAGCATCGGCGCCGCGACCGAGCTGTCCGTGCTGCCCGGCTCGGGCACGAGGTTGCCCATGGTGCGGACCGTCAGCAGGTCGCCAGGGCCGCTGGACGTGATCAGGTTGGGCACGACCCTCGAGTCGACGCAGGTCAGGAAGACCGCCTGCGGCTCCTGGCCGTCGGCGAGCCCCTCGTAGACCGGCCGCAGCGGTGCCGCGTGCCGGCGGTGGTACTCCCGGACGCCGAGGGCCAGCGGGTGGTGCGGGTCGGTGCGGTCGGTGCGTACGTCCTGCCAGGCGCCCCACGGAAGCAGCCCCCGCGGGCTGATCGGAGGTGCCTTCAGCGCCCGCTCCTGACGGGGCGCCTCGGCGCCGTGCGGCCCGGAGTGCTCCACGAGCACCGTGCCGCCGGCGGCCTCGTAGCGGGCCCGCCAGTGGTCGAGCTGATCGCGCCCGGCCGGGTCGAGGTAGTCGACCAGGAGGTCGAGCTCGACGAGCTGACCCTCCGGGATCGTGTCGAGCCTGCTCACCAGCGTCGGCGTGGCCAGGAACGAGAGACTGCCGTGCACCTCGACCAGCCACTTCTCGCGGCCGTCGGCCGCCTGGCCGGACGGGCGTACGTCGATCCGCACGTGGACCAGCCGCCACAGCACCAGGACCAGAGTGGCGACCAGGCCGATCAGGACACCCTCGATGAGGTTGAGCGCGAGCACCCCGGTGATGGTGAGCGCGTAGATCCACAGCTCGCCGCGGGCATGCGCCTGGGAGATGTCGGCGGGCCTGACCAGGCCGGTGCCCATCATGATCAGCAGTCCGGCCAGTGCGGCGAGCGGGATCTGCTCGACCAGCCCGACCAGGACGAGGGCGAAGAGGAGCACCCAGACACCGTGCAGGATCGCGGAGACACGGGTGCGCGCCCCCGCCGCGACGTTGGTCGAGCTGCGCACGATGACGCCCGTGACCGGGAGGCCGCCCAGGGCACCGGAGGCGGTGTTGGCCAGTCCCTGACCGATGAGCTCGCGGTTGAGGTTGCTGCGCTGGCCGCCGTGCAGCTTGTCGACGGCGACCGCGGAGAGCAGGCTCTCGACGCTCGCGACCAGAGCGACGGTCAGCACCGCGCCGGCCACGGCGAGCGGGGTGCCTTCGGGCAGCGCGACCGAGCCGATCTCGTCGAGCAGGTCGGTGCCGAGCTCGACCCGCTCGGCACCAGGCAGCCACGCGGCCGCGAGCAGGGTGAGCGCGACGACGGCCACCAGTTGGCCGGGCACCGCGCGGATCCGCTGCGGGAGCCGTGGCCAGGCGAGCAGGATGGCGATCACCCCGAGCCCGGCCAGGACGGCGTGGACGTTGGGTTCCTGCGCGTTGCCGATGATGTGCTTGACGTTCTCGAACGCGCTGGACTGCGATCGGCCGCCGAGGGCGACGTTGAGCTGGCCGAGCACGATCGAGATACCGATCGCGGCGAGCATCGCGCTGACGACGGTGGGCGAGATCGCCAGCGCGTAGCGTCCCAGCCGGGTGGCGCCGAGCACGACCTGGAGCATCCCGGCCATCACGGTGATGGCGCAGGTCGCCTCCCATCCGAACTCGGCGACCGTCTCGGCCACGACGACGGTCATGCCGGCAGCGGGGCCGCTGACCTGCAGGGGAGAGCCGCCGAAGAGGCCGGCGACGATGCCGCCGGCCGCGGCGGCGATCAGGCCTGCGGCGACAGGTGCACCGGAGGCGACGGCGATGCCGAGCGAGAGCGGCACGGCGACGAGGAAGACGACCAGCGAGGCCGGTACGTCGAAGCGAATGGACTGGCGGAGCTGATCGAGCGGTCTGGACCCGCCGGTGGGCAGGGTCGGGCGAGGTGATGACACGTCAGAATCCTCCTTGCGGAGCCGAGAGCGATGGTGGCGGTCACGGTGAGAGTAGGCAGACGCATCGGAATTCCCCAAGGCGAATGTGATCAAATTCGTGTGATCGTTCGAAAACGCGTCGATGCGGTACCGCCTGATGGGCTCCGAGGCGGGGGCTCTAGTCTTTGCCCATGGAGATCGTGCGGCACATCCTGCTCGTCATTCACCTGCTCGGCTTCGCGGCGCTCTTCGGCGGCCTGCTGGTGCAGATCAAGGCCCCTGACAAGGTGGCCAACGGCCTCATGCGTGACGGCTCCGGCACCGCGTTCCTGGCCGGGCTGCTGCTCGTCGGCGTCCTCGAGATGGGCGACGGTCCGGTCGACCACGCGAAGGTCGGCGTGAAGCTCGTGATCGGCCTGGTCGTCCTCGGCCTGGTCATGTCCCAGCTGCGCAAGCCGAAGATCTCCGACGGCCTCTACTGGACGATCTTCGGCCTGACGGTCATCAACGTCTGCGTGGCCGTCTTCTGGTCGTCCGCGCACGTCGCTTCCTGACCGTTGTCGAGGGCCCGCCGACCCGCGTCTTGTCGGTGCTACGCCCTAGGCTGGAGGCAGCATGAGTACGCCTGACCAGACCCCTGTTGCCACCATCCCGGGCCTCGAGGCCTTCGCCTCGGCGCAGCCGGCCGACGAGCCGCGTACGCAACGGCGTGGACCGAGCGCCGAGGAGCTCCTGGACGGGCTCAACGAGCCCCAGAAGGCGGCGGTGCAGCACCAGGGTGCGCCCCTGCTGGTCGTCGCGGGTGCGGGGTCGGGCAAGACCCGGGTGCTGACCCGACGGATCGCGTGGCTGATCTCCCAGCGCGGTGCCCATCCCGGCAGCATCCTGGCGATCACCTTCACCAACAAGGCCGCCGCCGAGATGAAACAGCGCGTCGAGGCCCTGGTCGGCAAGCGTGCCCGGATCATGTGGGTCTCCACGTTCCACAGCGCCTGCGTGCGGATCCTCCGCAAGGAGATCGACAAGGTCGGGCTCAAGTCCAACTTCTCGATCTACGACGCGCAGGACCAGAAGCGGCTGATGCAGCTGGTGCTCAGCGACCTCGACCTGGACCCGCGTCACTACCAGCCCGGCCAGGTGCTCAACTGGGTCAGCGACCAGAAGAACGAGCTGCGCGACGTCGAAGCGGCCGAGAAGGACGCTCGCAACCACCTCGAGCAGACCTACGTCGCGGCCTACAAGGAGTACCAGAAGCGCCTGCGGCAGGCGAACGCCCTCGACTTCGACGACCTGATCATGTCGACCGTCGAGCTGTTCCGGGCCTATCCCGAGGTGCGCGAGGTCTACCGGCGCCGGTTCCGCCACGTGCTGGTCGATGAATACCAGGACACCAACCACGCCCAGTACGCCCTGGTCCACGAGCTGTGTGCGGATCGCATGGATGACACCGCGCTGACCGACTCCTACGCCGACGAGGCGCCTCGTAGCGAACCGGCCGAGCTGATGGTGGTCGGTGACGCCGACCAGTCGATCTACGCCTTCCGCGGCGCCAACATCCGCAACATCCTCGACTTCGAGCAGGACTTCCCCGACGCGACCACGATCCTGCTGGAGCAGAACTACCGCTCCACGCAGACGATCCTCACCGCCGCCAACGCGGTCATCAAGCACAACAAGGGCCGCAAGGAGAAGGCCCTGTGGAGCGACGCCGGCAACGGCGAGCGCATCGTCGGCTACGTCGCCGACGACGAGCGCGACGAGGCGCGGTTCGTCTCCGACGAGATCGACAAGCTCGTCGACGGCGGGCTCAAGGCCGCCGACATCGCCGTCTTCTACCGCACCAACGCCCAGTCGCGCGTGTTCGAGGAGGTGTTCATCCGCACCGGCCAGCCCTACAAGGTCGTCGGCGGCGTGCGCTTCTACGAGCGCAAGGAGGTACGCGACGCCCTGGCCTACCTGCGCACGCTGGCCAACCCCGACGACCAGGTCTCGCTGCGACGGATCCTCAACACCCCCAAGCGTGGCATCGGCGACCGCGCCGTGGCCTGCGTCAACGCGCTGGCCGAGCGCGACGGCCTGACCTTCTGGGAGGCGCTGCAGAAGGCCGAGGACGCCCCCGGCATGGCCACCCGCAGCCTGACCAACATCAAGGCCTTCGTCGCGATGGTCGAGGAGCTGCTGCAGATGGTCGACGCCGGCGAGCGTGCCGACGTCATCCTGGAGACGGTGCTCGACCGCTCGGGCTATCTCGTCTCCCTCGAGGAGTCCGACGACCCGCAGGACGAGACCCGGGTGGAGAACCTCGCCGAGCTCGTCGCCGTGGCGCGCGAGTTCTCCGACGACCCCGTCGCCGCCCCGAGCGCCGACCCGGCCGACGTCGACGCAGGCACCGTCGAGCCCGGCCTCGCCGACTTCCTGGAGCGGGTGGCCCTGGTCGCCGACACCGACCAGATCCCCGACGACGAGGACGGCGTGGTCACGCTGATGACCCTCCACACCGCCAAGGGCCTCGAGTTCCCCGCGGTCTTCCTCACCGGCATGGAGGACGGCGTCTTCCCGCACTCCCGGGCCCTGGGTGACGGCACCGAGCTCGAGGAGGAGCGCCGGCTGGCCTACGTCGGCATCACCCGCGCCGAGAAGCGGCTCTTCATCTCGCGTGCCGTCGTCCGGTCCGCTTGGGGTGCGCCGTCGCACAACCCGGGCAGCCGCTTCCTCGACGAGCTCCCGGTCGACCTGGTCGACTGGCGGCGTACGGAGAAGGAGATGTCCTCCTGGGGCCGGCCCAACTTCGCCGGCGACAGCTGGGGCGGTGGTCAGCGGCTCGGCCAGCCCACGGCCGCCGGGCGTCGCAACTTCTCCTCGGCCGCCCTGCGCGCGGATGCCGCCGCCAAGTCCAAGCCTGCCCGCGCGGTGCCCTCGCTCGACCCGGGCGACCGGGTCACCCACGACTCCTTCGGTCTCGGCACCGTCGTCACCATCGAGGGATCGGGCGACAAGCAGGTCGCGAGCATCGACTTCGGGGATACGGGCGTCAAGCGGTTGCTTCTCCGCTACGCGCCGGTCGAGAAGCTGTGACTCGGGGCGGCTGAAGGCTCATGTGGCGCCAGTCGCATAGGCGGCTGTCTCCTCGGGGTACGCCGAGTCGGCGCAACGGCACGCCTCGCTCGCTTCGCTTCGCTCCAAGGCGTGCAGTTGCGCCGACTCGGCTCTGTGTCAGCTCGGGTCGACACCGTGCTCGTTGAGCGCGGCGTCCGGGTCGACGGCGTCACCACCACCGGGGCGGACCTCGACGTGGAGGTGGTTGCCGGTGGAGTTTCCGGTGGAGCCGACGTAGCCGATGACCTCGCCGGGGGAGACCGTCTGGCCGACGGAGACGCCGTAGTCGCTCTGGTGGCAGTACCAGATCTCGGTGCCGTCATCGAGGGTGATGATCGTCCGGTTGCCGTAGGCCCCGCCCCACGCGGTCTCGGTGACCGTGCCGCGGGCGATGGCGTGGATCGGGGTGCCGTAGGGCGCCGCGAAGTCCAGGCCGGTGTGGGTGCTGGCCCAGTTGGAGCCGGAAGAGCCGAAGGTGCCGGTGATGCGGTAGACGCCTGCCGGGATCGGGAGCTCCCACAGGTTGGACTTGAGGAACTTGTCCTGCTTGTCCGCCTGGACGTCGACGCCCTGGAGCGCCTTCTCCCGGTCGCTCGCCGCGGTGTCGGCCTCGGAGCGCTCGTCGTTACGGGTCACGGTCGCGGAGCGGTCACCGACGACGACCATGTCGCTGTCGCCACCGAGCGCGGTGGCTCCGACGAGGCGTACGTCGTCGGCGGCGACCATCGTCGGTCCGCCGGTCAGCGCGATGCCACCGATGGCGGCGGCGAGAGCGGCGGCACCAGCGGTCAGCGGGACCGTCGGGCGGCCACCGGCGGCCGCGGCAGCGGCCCGGCGGGTGCGCGGCCGGGTGGGGCCACCGATGCCGACCATCGTGCCGGTGGTCTCGACCGCCGGCAGGTCGTGGAGCTCGGGCCGGTAGGTCGCGATCTCGCTGATGCTCGGCAGGTCGATGCTGCCGGTCTCGGCGCGGAAGTAGGCCTCGGCCTGGTGGGCCTCATGGCCGTAGCCGTCGGCGTAGTCGTCCTGGTAGAACGGCTCGGCGGCCTGCGGAGCCTCGTAGTAGGGCGCGTCGGCGGTGTAGGTCTCGGCCGGAAGGTCGATCGCCATCGAGTCGAAGTCGATCTGCTGCGGCAGCGACACCGGCGGGGCCGGGAACGAGGTGGTGTCGATCTTGAAGGAGGTCGGCGGGGCGTCGAACGCCTCTTGGAACCCGCGGGGCTCCCTGACCTCGGGCTCGTAGGCCGGAGCGGGCGCCGGGGCCATCGGGGGAGCCGGGATCTGGCGGGCCTGGCGCACGGCGCGGACCTTGCCGGTCAGCGGCGCGAACGTGTTGGCCATCCGCAGCGGCTTGGGGGTGTGCGTCGGCTCGGGCGCCTGGAAGGTCGGCTCCGGGGCGACGGGCGCGGCCGGGGCGGCAGGAACGACGGGAGCGACCGGTGCCACCGGCTCGGGGCGGGACGGCGCCGGAGCTGCCGGGATGCCGCGAGGCGGGGTCTTGGTCGAGACCGGCGTGCTCAGCGCGGCCCTCATCGGCGCCGGCTTGGTCGGCTGCGTCAGGAACTTGGTGAGCTCGGAGGTCGTCATGCCCCCGACGCCGAGGTCCTCGAGCACCTCGGGAGTCACCTTGTCCGGGTCGATGCCCATCGAGGAGAGCAGGTCGGCCAGGACCGGGTCGATCTGGGCCGCCCGGCGCTGCACCGGCACGATCGGCCGGGGCGCCTGCGGGGCGGGCGGCGTCGTCGGGAACGTCGCCGGGAAGGAGGGGCCCCCGTCGCCCTCGACGAGGGCACGCAGCTCACCCGTCGAGATGCGGCCGTCGGTGGCCTCGGTGTCGCGGGGAGACCCGACGACCGGCATCTTGCCGGTCTGCTCGAGGACCACGCGGTTGGGCCGGGCCTTGGCGACCGGCTCTTCAACAGTCTCAGGGGCGGGGGTCGGTGTCGCGGTCCCGACGGCGGGGGACGGCGCGGCACGCCGCTTCCCGACGTAGGAGGTCGATCCGGTCGCTCGCGGAGCGGGCCTGGAAGCAGGGCTGTCGGTCGCCGGCGCTGCGCGCCGCTTCCCGACGTAGCTGCTGCTCGTGGTTGCTCCGGGGGAAGGGGTGACCGAACGCGGACTGTCACTGGTGACGTCGGCTCGGTGGTTGCCCATCAGTTCATATCTCCGCTGTTCGGGGTCAGACGGCGAGCCATGACTGTAACGGACCGGAGGGCGCGGTCAAGAAATGTGGCACGCCCGTTTCGCTGATTTCACCTTGGGCGAACACGGAACCGGGCGCTGATCTGCGTATTTCCGTCAGACTAGAAACTGGATTGCGGCTTGTTCGTGTCACCCGAAACGCGTGTCTACGGCCGGGTTTGCGTCTCGATACGGTGTTGAAACCCGTCATTCCCCGAGCGGCGGGTCGCGCCGTAGGCGGTCAAACGGGCCTCAGCGGGCAGGGCTACGGACTGTTACTCGAGGTTGTCGATTTGTTGGTATATGTCCGGTGTGTCCGGCCTCTCGCCCCGCTAGTGGCGTACGTCACGTCGTGGCCCCTGGGCTCGTAACCAGGCCGTGACGGGGTCTAGGGTGCAGGACGGACACATCTGAAGACGAGGACGTCGACCGCTGATCCATGCGGTACGCCGCCTCGTACCGCAACACACAGACCAGGTGGATCAGTGGATCTCATGGAGTACCAGGCGAAGAAGCTCTTCGCCAAGCACGGCGTCGCCGTGACCGAAGGTGTCGTCGTCGAGACGGCTGAGGAAGCCAGGAAGGCCGCCGAGGAGATCGGCTTCTGCGTCGTCAAGGCGCAGGTCAAGGCCGGTGGCCGCGGCAAGGCCGGCGGCGTGAAGCTGGCCAAGACCGCGGACGAGGCGTTCGAGCACGCCTCGAACATCCTCGGTATGGAGATCAAGGGCCTCAAGGTCAACCGGGTGCTGATCACCCCGGCGACCCCGCCGGTGGAGGAGTACTACTTCTCCTTCCTGCTGGACCGTTCGAACCGGCAGTACCTCTGCATCGCGTCCGTCGAGGGTGGTGTGGAGATCGAGGAGGTCGCCAAGACCAACCCCGACGCCGTGAAGCAGATCGGCATCGACCCCGGCAAGGGTGTCGACGAGGCCAAGGCGCGCGAGATCGCGACCGAGTGCGGCTTCCCGGAGCCCGTCTTCGAGCAGGCCGTCTCGATGATCCAGAGCCTCTACACGGTGTTCACCGAGGAGGACGCGACCCTCGTCGAGGTCAACCCGCTGGCTCGCCTGGAGGGCGACAAGCTGGAGGCCCTGGACGGCAAGGTGTCGCTGGACGACAACGCCTCCGAGGTGCGTCACGAGGACCACGAGCAGTTCGTCATCCGTGACGAGGAGGACCCGCTCGAGGCGAAGGCCAAGGACAAGGGCCTCAACTACGTGAAGCTCGACGGCCAGGTCGGCATCATCGGCAACGGCGCGGGTCTGGTCATGTCGACCCTCGACGTGGTCGCCTACGCCGGTGAGGCGCACGGCGGCGTGAAGCCCGCCAACTTCCTCGACATCGGTGGCGGTGCGAACGCGCAGGTCATGGCCGACGGTCTCGACGTCATCCTGAACGACGAGCAGGTCAAGTCCGTGTTCGTGAACGTCTTCGGTGGCATCACCGCCTGTGACGAGGTCGCCAAGGGCATCGTGGGCGCGCTGGACATCCTCGGCAACGAGGCGACCAAGCCGCTCGTCGTGCGTCTGGACGGCAACAACGTGGACCTGGGCCGCCAGATCCTCAGCGAGGCCAACCACCCGCTGGTCACCATCGTCGACACCATGGACGGCGGCGCCGACAAGGCCGCCGAGCTGGCCAACGCCTGAGGTCAGGAGAGAGAAACATGAGCATCTACCTCAACAAGGACAGCAAGGTCATCGTCCAGGGCATCACCGGCGGCATGGGTGCGAAGCACACCGCCCTGATGCTCGACTCGGGCGCCCAGATCGTCGGTGGCGTCAACGCCCGCAAGGCCGGCACCACGGTCACCCACAAGGACGCCCAGGGCGCCGACGTGGAGCTCCCGGTGTTCGGCACGGTCGCCGAGGCGATGAAGGAGACCGGCGCCAACGTGTCGGTGCTCTTCGTGCCGCCGGCGTTCACCAAGGACGCCGCGATCGAGGCCATCGACGCCGAGATGCCGCTGATCGTGGTCATCACCGAGGGCGTCCCGGTCCAGGACACCGCCGAGGTGTGGTCCTACCTGCAGGGCAAGGCCACCCGGATGATCGGCCCGAACTGCCCCGGCATCATCACGCCGGGCGAGTCGCTGGCCGGCATCACGCCGCACACCATCACCGGCAAGGGCCCGGTCGGTCTCGTCTCCAAGTCGGGCACGCTGACCTACCAGATGATGTACGAGCTGAAGGACTTCGGCTTCTCCACCGCCATCGGCATCGGTGGTGACCCGATCATCGGCACCACCCACATCGACGCCCTCGAGGCGTTCGAGAAGGACGACGAGACCAAGCTCATCGTCATGATCGGTGAGATCGGTGGCGACGCCGAGGAGCGTGCCGCGGCCTACATCAAGGAGAACATCTCCAAGCCTGTCGTCGGCTACGTCGCCGGCTTCACCGCGCCGGAGGGTAAGACCATGGGTCACGCCGGTGCGATCGTGTCCGGCTCCGCCGGCACCGCGCAGGCGAAGAAGGAGGCCCTCGAGGCCGCCGGCGTGAAGGTCGGCAAGACCCCGTCGGAGACCGCTGCTCTCGCTCGCGAGATCCTGCAGTCCCTCTGACGTACGTCAGACCCTGACCGCCCCGCGACCGCAATGGTCGCGGGGCGGTCGTGTTTTCGGGGATTGGTTCGAATGGGCACGCGTGAGCGTCCGAACGGTTTACTGTGACGGCTATGGCCAAGAGAATGACGCGTTTGATCTCGGGTGCGGTCGTCATCGCTGTTTCAGCCTCGGTCGGGTCGTCCATCGCCGGGTCGGCCCCGGCGGTGGCGGCATCGGCCCCCGGCGCGCACCGGAGCGTGGATCAGGCAAAGGCGGAGCGGAAGACGCACACCGTCCAGCCGGGGGAGACCCTCTCCGGCATCGCCGAGAAGTACGGCGTCAAGGTCGCCGACCTCGCGACGTGGAACAAGATCGCCGATCCGGCCAAGATTCGGGCGGGGGCCGAGCTCGTGGTCAGCCCGCCCGCGAAGCCGGCCGAGAAGACCTACACCGTGGCGCCGGGTGACACCTTCTCCGGTATCGCCAAGAAGTTCGGCGTCGACGTGGCCGAGCTGATGGCCCACAACGGCTACGAGGATCCCACCAAGCTGCTGGCCGGGAGCGAGATCAAGATCCCGGCGGCGAAGCCGAAGCTGAAGAAGTACAAGGTCGTCGCCGGGGACACGTTCTTCAGCATCGCCAAGAAGTTCGGCGTCACCGCCGACGAGCTGATGGCGCACAACGGCTACACGGACCCCACCAAGCTGCTCGCCGGCTCGACGATCGAGATCCCGGCCAAGGCGGACAAGCCCAAGCCCAAGCCGAAGCCCCAGCCCGGCACCGGCGAGACGGTCTACACGACGGTTGCCGGGGACACCTGGGCGAGCGTCGCCAAGAAGTTCCGTGTCACCGAGGAGGAGCTGCGGATCTACAACGGCCACCGGGCGCCCGACAAGCTGCCTCCCGGCTTCAAGCTCTACATCCCGTCGAGCTGATCACGCGGCTTCACCGTCGCGCCCGAGGCGTCGCCGGAGGCGCAGCGGCCGCTGCTCGGGGAAACGCCATTCGAAGCGCACCGCGACCAGCCGGACAGTCGCCGTCACGATGACGCAGACCGGGCCCGCCACCGCCACCGGAGTGCCGACACCGACGAGCACGATGAGGATGCCGGCGCCGGTGGCGGCGGCGACCGCGTACAAGGTCCCCACCTGCAGGAACGAGAAGGGCAGGCTCAGGATGACGTCGCGCAGCATCCCGCCGCCGATGGCGCCCACGACCCCGACCACCAGAGCACCGGCCTCACCCGCCCCGAGCGAGAGCGCCTTGGAAGCGCCGATCGCGCCGAACAGACCCATCACGACCGCATCGAGGGCGGTGAGCGTCCAGTCGGCACGCGCCAGCAGAGGCTGGACCAGCATCCCGACGACCGCGGAGGCGCCGGCCACGAGCAGGTACGAGTTGCTCCAGATCACCACGGGCGGCTGATCGAGCAAGATGTCGCGCAGCAGGCTGCCGCCGAGCGAGACGGAGAGGCCGATGACGACGACTCCCAGGACGTCGATGCGGCGGTGGCGCTCGCCCGCGGCGAAGAGAGCGCCCTGCAGCCCGCCGAGGCCGGCCGCGAGCAGCTCGATCCACAGCGGCGCCTGAAGCGTGGTGATCGTCATCGTGTGTCTCCTTCGAGGGGCGGTGCCCGGGCTGCGGCAGCCCAGGCCGCTCCCCGTTTCTTCAGCCGGATGAGCTCAGCGCCCGGGTGGCTCAGCCGGCCGGGATCAGCGCGTGCTCGGCGGCGTCGGCGATCGTGTCGGCGACAACGCCCGACTGGGTGATGTACAACGCATGGCTCGCGGACACGTTGGTGATCTTGGCGCCCGCGCGGGTGGCCATGTGCTGGAGCATCGCCTGATCGAACGACTTGTCCTCGGTGGCGATGACGGCCCAGCTCGGCTTGTCGCCCCACGCGGCGTGCGTCACGGGCTCGTCGAACACCGACATGTTGATCGGCACCTGCGAGTCGCGGAGGAACGCGGCGTCCTCATCGCTCGCGTCCGCCGCGAAACCGGCCTTGA
The DNA here is from genome assembly GCF_015752315.1 of Nocardioides luteus. NCBI lineage: Bacteria > Bacillati > Actinomycetota > Actinomycetes > Propionibacteriales > Nocardioidaceae > Nocardioides > Nocardioides luteus. The sequence continues at coordinate 4,621,157 of NZ_JADOVJ010000001.1, read as the reverse complement.
ACTTCTCGGAGTTGAGGAACCCGTAGCCGTCCTCGCCGACCTCGATGACGAAATCGGGGGTGGGGGCGAAGCCCTCGTACTGCTGCGCGGTGGTCTCGCCCGAAGCCGGTGCGAGCGCCGAGACGTAGACGAGGCCGGCGACGTTCGGGTGGTTTCCCGCCTCCGTGATGACCGTTCCGCCCCACGAGTGACCGACCAGGACGGTCGGACCGTCCTGGCGATCGAGGACCCGCGTCGTTGCCGCGACGTCGTCGGCGAGCGACGTCAGCGGGTTCTGCACGATGCTGACGCGGTATCCGCGGGCGGTGAGGTCATCGTAGACGCGGCGCCATCCGGCGCCGTCGGCGAAGGCCCCGTGAACCAGCACGATGTTCTTGATCTGCTGACCGGTGGTGCTCATGCTGCCGTTCCTTTCGTGTGCCGCGAGGCGGTCCCGCGAGCGGTTGTCGATGGCGGCGTCCGCCACCAATGTGCAATATATTGCATGCAACAGTCGGAGACAAGGTCGAGCTTGCGCTGGCCCGGGAAGCCGTGTGCAATATGTTGCATGCCGATCCCCTCAGGTACGCCCGCCGTCGACCGCACCCTCCTTCGGGACGACGTCTACCGACGGCTCAGAGATGCGATCGTCGATGGCACGTTCGGCCCCGGCGAGCAGCTGAAGGACGGCGAGCTGGCGGCGTGGCTCGGCGTCAGCCGCACCCCCGTCCGCGAGGCGCTGCTGCGCCTCGGGGGAAGCGGGCTCGTGGTGGCGCTGCCCGGACGGTCGACGACCGTGAGCACGATCGAGTCGCAGGCCGTACGGGACGCGCGCGACGTGGTGGCCGCGATGCACCAGCTGGCCGCGCGCGAGGTTGCCGGCAAGCTGGGGGAGCGGGATCTCGATCGCATGCGCGAGGCCAACCGCCGGTTCGCGGAGGCGGTGGATGCCGGCGACGTCAGCGCGGCTCTCGACGCCGACGAGGAGCTTCACCGTGTCCCCGTGGCCGTCCTCGGCAACCGCGCCATCGAGACGGTCCTCGAGCAGTTCGACCCGCTGGTACGCCGCGCCGAGCGACACCGCTTCGATGCCGACGGCCGGGCCTCGGTCGAGCGTCATGACACCCTGATCGATCTGCTCGCATCCGGCGACGCGGAGGGTGCGGCATCCGTCGCCTACGAGGTCTGGCACAGCTTGTCGGCCGACGACGAGGCCGAGTAGAGCGACCGAGGCTGACCTACGTCAGACCGCTCGCAGGGCGCCCGACCGGCGGCGCCGCATCGCGTCGAGGGACTCGGCGGTGGCGTCGTCGGCGGGCATCATCACCAGGATCTGCTGGTTGTCGGCGGCCGGGAGCTCGAGCTCCTCGACCTCGAGCCGCAGCTCGCCGGCCTCCGGGTGGCGCCAGCGCCACACCCCGCCGTGCGGCTGCTCGTGGCGGTTCAGCCGGCCGGTGAACTCGGGCCCCGCGTGCTCCGAGATGGCCTCGATGAGCCGGCGTGAGGCGCCGGCGGTCGGTCCGCGGTAGAGGTTGGTGACCCGGTCGTCGGCGACCCGGTCCCAGTCGGGGAACGCCTCGCGAGCGCGCGGGTCGAGGAAGACGTACCTCGTCAGGTTGGGCTCGGCCTGGTCCAGCAGGCCGAGCGGCCGGGCGAGCGCGTCGAACCCGGAGGTGTGGGCGAGCAGGTCGCCGAGCCGGTTGGTGAGCACCGCCAGTCCCGGCTCGAACTGCTCCACGACGGCGCGGGCGCCGGAGCGTACGTCGCGACCCGTGGAGTACGGCCCGAGGCACTGTCCGCTGGAAGCCATCGCCAGCGCACGCAGGTGCTCGTGGGCGGTGGCGTCGAGGCGGAGCGCGTCACCGATCGCCCGCAGGACCTGGGGCGAGGGGTGGCGGTCGCGGCCCTGCTCGATCCGGACCAGGTATTCGACGCTGATCCCGGCCAGCGTGGCCAGCTCGGAGCGCCGCAGGCCGGGCGCGCGGCGGCGTACGCCGACCGGGAGGCCGACGCTCTCCGGCGTGGTCTGGTCCCGGCGGTCCCTGATGAACGAGCCGAGGGCTCCCGGGTTGGCAGGCATGGCGCCAAGCCTACGGCGCGTCCGGGTGGTCAGGGTGGCCCTGGCGGGGCCAGCCTCGGCTCGGTCTCCCGCCACCCGCTGATCCGCGTGAGCCTGGATGACATGAACGAACCACTACGTATCGCAGTCATTCTCGCCAGCGTCCGGGAAGGTCGCGGCGGCCCGATCTTCGGCTCCTGGATGGCCGAGCAGGCCGAGGCGTACGGCGGCCTCGACGTCGAGCTGATCGACCTGGCCGACCATGAGATCCCGTTGTCCCTGCCCGCCGAGTCGCCGAAGATGGCCGGCGCCGACTATCCACGGCCGGAGGGTCAGGGCGACCTGACCGCCGCCCTCGAGGCCGCCGACGGCTTCGTCATCGTCACGCCCGAGTACAACCACAGCTACCCGGCCTCGCTGAAGTCGGCGCTGGACTGGCACTTCACCCAGTGGCAGGCCAAGCCGGTCGCGCTGGTCTCCTATGGCGGCGACAGCGGCGGCCGCCACGCCGCCCTGCACCTGGAGAACGTGCTCACCGAGCTGCACGCCCATCCCCTCCAGGCCCGCCTCGCCTTCCCCCGCTACTGGGAGCGGCTCGACGAGAACGGCCGACCCGACGATCCGGACTCGGCCGTCTACGCCAAGGCGATGCTCGCCCAGCTCGCCTGGTGGGCCGAGGCCCTGCGGACCGCCCGGTCCGCCGCCTCCTACCCCGGCTGAGACGACAGCGCCCCGGCAGCCACAGGCTGCCGGGGCGCTGGAGCCCACGAATGATCAGGCGGCGACTGCGTCCGCGGGCTCCTCGTCGGCCAGCAGTCCTTCCGCGGAGGCGGAGCGGTAGCGGTCGATGTCGAGGATGCCCTCCCGCTTGGCGACGATCGTCGGCACGAGCGCCTGGCCGGCGACGTTGACGGCGGTGCGGCCCATGTCGAGGATCGGGTCGATCGCGAGCAGCAGGCCGACACCGGCCAGCGGCAGGCCGAGGGTGGAGAGGGTGAGCGTCAGCATCACGACGGCGCCGGTCAGTCCGGCGGTCGCGGCCGAGCCGACCACCGAGACGAAGGCGATCAGCAGGTAGTCGGTGATGCTCAGGTCGATGCCGAAGATCTGGGCGACGAAGATCGCCGAGATCGCCGGGTAGATCGACGCGCAGCCGTCCATCTTGGTGGTCGAGCCCAGCGGGACGGCGAAGGAGGCGTACTCCTGCGGGACACCGAGGTTCTTGACCGTGACCTGCTCGGTCACCGGCATCGTGCCGACCGAGGAGCGCGAGACGAAGGCGAGCTGGATGGCCGGCCAGGCGCCGCGGAAGTAGGCGATCGGGTTGAGGCCGTGGACACGCAGCAGCACCGGATAGACCACGAAGAGGACCAGGGCCAGGCCGACGTAGACGGCCACCGCGAACCACGCCAAGGAGCTCAGCGAGTCCCAGCCGTAGGAGGCGACCGCGTTGCCGATCAGGCCGAGGGTGCCGATCGGCGCCAGCCTGATGATCCACCACAGCACCTTCTGCACGATGGCCAGGAAGGAGCGGTTGAAGGCGAGGAACGGCTCGGCCTTCTCGCCGGTCTTGAGCGCCGCGATGCCGATGGCGAGCGCCACCACGAGCACCTGGAGCACGTTGAAGCTCAGCGCGGTCTCCGCGAGCGGGCTCCCGCCGACCTGCTCGACGCTGGTCGAGGCCTGGAGGCCGAGGAAGTTACCGGGGATCAGGCCCTGCAGGAAGTCGAGCCATGACGCGGAGGCACCGGCCTCGGCGGCGTCGGCGGTGCTGACCGCGGTGTTGCTGCCCGGCCGGAAGAGCAGCCCCAGGCCGATCCCGATGGCGACCGAGATCGCCGCCGTGACGGCGAACCAGAGCAGCGTCTGGCCGGCGAGCCGGGCCGCGTTGCTGACCGTGCGGAGGTTGGCGATCGAGGCGATGATGGCCGTGAAGATCAGCGGTACGACGACGGCCTTGAGCAGTGCGACGAACGAGTTGCCGATCGTGGCGAGGGTCGTCGTCAGCCAGTTGGCCTCGTCGCCGGCACCGGGCCCGATCGCTCGCGCGATGGCACCGAGGGCGACGCCGAGAGCGAGGCCGAGAATGATCTGGACCGAGAAGGACGGAAGCGGCAGCCGCCTTCTGGTGGTGGGGGCGGTGGACACGAGAGGGCTACTCCAGGGTTGATGCGGGTCGGGCTCCGTGGGTCCCGAACGCCATGGCCAGTACGTGTCTTCCCTGCGTGCGCGCGTTGTGACAGGAGTCTCGGCGCTAAGTCATGAAAGACGATCGACCATATCGTATTCAAGAGGAGCGCCGTCAGCGCAGATCGCCGATGCCGGCAGTCACCGCCGCCTTCTCGATCGCCAGGATCCGGCCGGGCCAGGAGTCAGGCTGGTCGGGCTGGTAGCACGGGTCCTCCTTGTCGCCGGTGCTCGGCGGGCACGGACCAGCGGACTCGGCGTAGCCGACCAGCACCAGCCGGGTCTCGTACTCGGCGACCAGCTCCGTCTCGAACCAGATGCTGTCGTTGCCGTCCGACCCCGGATACGTCGCCTGCGACCGCGCCGCGCGCTTCGGCCCGGCATCGAGGTCGGCGCTGACGTCCCTGGGCAGCGCGGTGACCTCGGGGTCGACCCCGAGCTTGTTGGCCGGGCAGACCTCCATCCACTCCATGACCTCGTTGTACGCAGCACCCGCCGCGTTCACGTCCGAGAACTCGAGCACGGCCACATGCACCTGGCCGACCATGGCGCGGTCGGTGTCCCAGCGGTAGTCGGCCGCCACCTTCGCCGTCGCGCCGAGGGTGGAGAGCCACTCCTTCTGACAGGCCAGGGTCGGTACGTCGGGGGTGGGCGTGTAGCGGTTCCAGCCGAGGGCGCTCTCGAAGCGGTCGAGCGCCGGCAGTTCGCCGGCCGCGACCAGGTTGGCGTCGCCGAAGCGCTCCTCGGTCGGGGAGCCGGTGGCCGTCGGGTCGGCGGCCGGATCGGTGGACGGCTCGGCCGGGGGCGTGACGCCGACCAGCCGGTTGGCGGCCTTGGCCGCGGAGGTTTGCAGGGTGGTCGGCGAGACGTAGTCCTGGACACCGCGCTTCCGGGTCATCACCAGCACTCGGTCCTCGGCGGACACGACGGCCGTCGCGACCTCCCAGACCGCGTTCATGTCCGGCTCGTCGGAGGAGTACGTCACCACGTCGATGCTGCCGCTGGAGATGACGTCGCCCTCGACCGGCAGCGTGCCGGCCAGCTCGGCGCCGTCCACGCCGGAGCACGAGATCGCGGCGTCGGAGAGGTCGATGCTCACCTTCTCGGCCTCGTCGGCCGAGCCGAACTCGCCGACGACGGCGTTCAGCGTGCCCGCCGCGTCCGCCATCTCCGCGCCTGGCTTCGCGACGAAGTCGCGGCGGAACGTCGTCGTCGCACCGGAGTCACCCAGCGACTCGGTCAGGCAGTCGTTGTAGGGGTCCGTGCCCTCGCCGTCGTAGGTCTGCTCCTGGACCCACGCCGGATAGGGGTCGTCGGCGACCAGGTCGTCCTCGGTCGGCAGGTTGGCGCGGGTGAGATCGGACGGCGACACGGAGTCCGCCGCGCTGGACTCGGCCGCACTGATGCTGTCGCTCCGTGCCGGGTCGACGCCCTGATCGCCGATCCCGGTGGAGAGGAAGATGATCGGTCCGGCGACGATCGCGGCGACGGCAGCTGTGCCGGCGGTGACGACGGCACGGGTGCGCCGGCGGATCTGGTCGCCCCGCCTCCGGGCCTCGGCAGCGGAGCTCATCGGAGCTCCGGGGGAGTCGGCGCGGAACTGGTCCAGGCGTGAGATCGGGTCACTCATCTCAGGCCTCCTTCCAGACGGCGCCGGCGCCGGGATTGTCCTCGGCGAGCAGCTCCGCGAGGGCGGCTCGTCCTCGGGCCAGGCGGGCCTTGACGGTGCCGGTCGGGGCGCCGACCTCGGCGGCCACCTGGTGGACCGGCAGGTCGGCGATGTGGTGCAGGACGATGGCCTGGCGCTGCGCCTCGGGGAGCTTCTTCAGGGCCGCGACGAGAGCCACGTGGGCCTCGTCGACGGCCGGCATCTCGGTGCGAGCACCGACGGCCCTGTCGGCGGCGCGGCCTGCGTACTTCCGGCGGCGCCAGCGGCCGACCGCGAGGCGGTAGGCGGTGGTGCGGACCCAGGCCTCCGGGTAGTCGACCGAGGACATCTTGCGCCGGTGCGCCCAGGCGCGCGCGAACGCCTCCTGCACGCACTCGGCCGCCTCGTCGAAGTCACCGATCATGGCGTACAGCTGAGCACACAGCCGGCGGTAGGACGCGTTGTAGAGCGCGTCGAACTCGTCCTCGTCCATCGTTCGCCTCCCCGGCTGGCTCTGCCTGACGCGTCCCCTGACGCCTGCCAGAGCGTCAGTGTCGGCGGTGACGGGCGTGACCGTAAAGTTCAATAGCACCTGGGTCCCCTGATCAGCGCAGGTCCACGACGGCCTGGCCCACGGTGGCCTCGACGGTCTGGGCGACCCGGTTGTCCCACTCGGTGTAGTCCGAGGCCTCCTCCGGCGGGCAGGCCCGGGTCGGCGGGCACGGACCACCGGCCTCGGCGTGGGTGACCAGCACCAGCCGGGTCCCGATCTGAGCGACGGTCTGGTGGTCGTACCAGGTGGCGTCGCAGTTCCCGTCACCGCAGTCACCGGCGTACTCGGCGAGGGTCTGTGCGGCGCGGTCGATCGCGGGGGTGGAATCGATCTCGATGGACTCGACCGGCCCGGCCGTGAAGAGCTTCGCGTCGGCCATCGTCGCCGGGCAGCCGTCGAGCCAGCCGTGGACGGTCTCGTACGCCGCGTCGGCGGCCGCCTTCGTGGCGAACTCCAGCACCGTCACGTTGACCTTGCCGATCTCGCCCGGGTTCTCGAGCCGGAACTCCCGGCTGACCGACTCGGCGGCCTTCAACGAGGAGAGCCACGCGCCCTGGCAGTAGAGGGTCGGGGTCGGCTGGGCGGCGACCTGCTGCCATGTCGCCGAGGACTCGCCCTCCAGCGGCAGGGCCGGCAGCGCCGAAGCCGAGACGAGCTGCGCGTCGCCGAGGATGTCGGCGGGCGGGGGCGAGGACGGCGGGTTCGACGCCGGGTCGGACGCCGGCGACGACGTCGATGCGGCGGGTGGCCGGGCACCGACCATCCGGTAGGTGGCGTTGACGGCGGAGGTCCGCAGGTCGGTCGGCGGGACGTAGCTCTGCACGCCACGCTTCCGGGTCATCACCAGCACCCGGTCCTCGACGGTCACGACGGCCGTCGCGACCTCCCAGACCGCGTTCATGTCGGGGTCGTCGGGCTGGTACGTCACCACACTGATCTCCCCGGCCGAGGCGACGCCGCCCTCGACCGGCAACGAGCCGGCGGTCTCGGCGTCGAGGGCGGAGCAGCTCGCTGCGGCCTTCGTGACCTCGGCGCGGGCCGCTTCGGCCTCCTTGGCCGACGAGAACTCGGCGACGACGGCCTTCAGCGTCCCGGCGGAGTCCGAGAGCTCCTCGCCGGACCGGGGGAGGAAGTCGCGGCGCACCGCAGCGGTCGCCCCCATGTCCCGGAGCGACTCGGGCAGGCACTCGTTGTAGTCGCTCTTGCCCTCGTCGTCGTACGTCTGGTCCTCGACCCACCGCGGAGCGGGCTCGTCGGCGACCAGGTCGTCCGCGGTCGGGAGGTGGGCACGGGTGAGGTCCGCGGCCGGCGCCGAGGACGACGGGCTCGGCGCCGTGCTCGGTGTCTGGCTCGGCGCCGGGGCAGGGTCCGGCTCGGTGGCCCGCTCGCCGAACCCGGCGGAGAGGAAGATGATCGGCCCGGCGACGACCGCGGCCAGGGCTACCGCACCGGCGGTGACGATGGCGCGCTGGCGGCGTCGGATCTGATCACCCCGTTGGCGTACCTCGGCTGCGGACTTCATCGGTGCTCCAGGGGTGTCGGCGCGGAACTGGTCCAGACGCGAGATCGGATCACTCATCTCAGGCCTCCTTCCAGACGGCGCCGGGTGTTTCGTCGGCGAGTAGCTCGGCCAGCGTGGCTCGTCCTCGGGCCAGGCGGGCTTTGATGGTGCCGGTGGGGGCGCCGACCTCGGCGGCCACCTGATGGACCGGCAGGTCGGCGATGTGGTGCAGGACGATGGCTTGGCGCTGGGCCTCGGGGAGCTTCTTGAGCGCGGCGACGAGCGCGACATGGGTCTCGTCCACGGCCGGCATCTCCATCCGGATGCCGACGGCTCTGTCGGTGACCCGGCCGGCGTACTTCTTGCGGCGCCAGCGGCCCACGGCGAGGCGGTAGGCGGTGGTGCGGACCCAGGCTTCAGGGTAGTCGACCGTGGACAGCTTGCGCCGGTGCGCCCAGGCGCGGGCGAAGGCCTCCTGGACGCACTCGGCGGCCTCGTCGGAGTCGCCGATCATGGCGTACACCTGCGCGCACACGCGGCGGTAGGACGCGTTGTAGAACGCGTCGAACTCGTCCTCGTCCATCGCTTGCCTCCCCCAGACTGGGCCTCGCCGATCTGGCCCTGCGCCAGCCTCGATCAGTCAGATGCACGAGAGGCAGGTCCGGTTGCATCCGGACGAGAAATACCGAGAACTGCTCAGAGGTAGTCGAGGCGGTACGCAGCGCGCTTGGCGAGCGCGACGAACTCGGAGTTGCTGATGTCGGCGTCACCGTCGGGCACGAAGCTCATCTGGGCGACGTTCGCACCGCGCCGGATCGCGGCCATCCGGTAGTAGATCGAGGTGTTCTCGAGCTCGACCCGGATGTACCACACCGTGATCGCGCCGTCCTTGATGGACTCGGTCGCGAGCTGGGTGACGTGGCTGCCGAGCTGCTTGTCGCTGCACTTGTCCAGCCGGCCCTTGATCGCGACGTTGAACGCCTGCGCCTCCTTGGCGGAGCCGAACTTGCCGACGGTCTCGGTGAGCCCGAAGATCGGGGCGAGCTTCTTCTTCGTCTCGGGGATCACGAAGGAGCGGGTCTGGGCGCCGGACATGCCCTTGGCGTTGAACTCGGTGTTGTCGCAGCGGGTCTGGGCCGGGTTGGTCTTGGCCGCCTTCGCCTCGGTGCCCTCCCAGGGGTCACCGATGGTGCTGACCGGGGGCAGGTCGGTCTCGTTGATCAGCCCCGGCGCCTTGCCGGTCGGGATCGGGACCACCGTCGCGCGCGGCCGCTTGGTCTCCACGCACGCACCCGCGCCGGGCATCGAGCAGAGGTTGTGGACCGCGGTGCCGAGCATGGTCGAGGTCTTGGCCGCGGTGGTGCTGGACTTGCCCTCGGTCTTCACGGTCACCGCGGCGGTGTGCCGGCCGGTGCGCGCGACGCCGTAAGTCACAGCCCGGCTGTTCTCCCAGTCGCGATAGGTGAAGAGGGTCGCCTCGTCGCCGATGCCCTGGACCGTCTCGGTGAACATCAGCTGGTAGCGGGGCTCGGCACATGCTGCGTACCACCCCTGCATCTTCTTGTACGCAGCAGCCGCCGCCTTCGCGTCGACGGACGACTCGATCGTGGTGCCGGCGGTGGTCGCCTTCGCCTGCGCGGTGAAGGTGCGCGCCAGACTCGCCACCGGCCGCTTGTCGGCCGAGGTGTCGGCCTGGCAGGGGATGGTGAGGCCGGTGCCCTCGAGGTTGTCGGAGGAGATGTCGACGGCCCAGCTGCCGCCGTAGATCTTCGCCACCTCGTCCTCGGTCATCAGGTCCTTGGCGGTCAGCTTCTTGCCGGGGATCTGGCTCGGCTCGACCTCGAACTCCTCGGCCGCCGACTGCATCGAGAGCGTGTTGAGCCGGGGCTCGCTCTCGGCGTCCTGGGTGACGAAGAAGCCGGTGCCGACCAGGGCGGCGATGGCCGCGACCGCGCCGATCGTGGTGTGCACCCGGCGGCGTACGGCCCCGGCGGTGGTGATCGTCGAGGTCTTCGGCCAGGGCTGCTCGGTGAGCACGTCGACGAGCGGGTCGAAGATGGACTGCAGCTGCTCGGGCGCGATCCCGAGCTCGGCGCAGATGGCGGCGTTGGCGCCCTGCAGGTCGGTCTCGGTGCGGCTGATCGGGGTGCCGACCTCGCGGGCCAGCTGGGCCAGGTCGACGCTGGTGAGGTGGCCGAGCAGGAAGACCTTGCGGTCGTGGAGCGGCAGGCTGCGCAGCGCGGAGAGGGTGCTGCGGGCCTCGGGAGCGATCGTCTGGTCGCGGTGGAGCAGCGGCACCGAGTGGTTGCGGATCGCCTTGGACCAGGCGATCGGGCGCACCCAGTCCTCGCGCTCGAAGTCGTCCATCGGCTTCACCTTGCGCCAGTGGTGCCAGGTGATGACCAGCGCGCCGCGCACGGCGGCCTTGGCAGCCTCCAGGTCCCCGGTCAGCGACCAGGTTTGGAGAAGGAGGCGTCCGCGGACGTCCTGATAGAACGCCTCGAAGGTCTCGTGGTCTGCCGCGGTCATGCCCATGTCAGCGGTCAACTGTAGGTGATTCGGTCGAATGAACGGCAATACCCGCAGATGCACAGGCGGGTATCAACCGCTGTGACCAAGCCGGGCACGGGCCGTGGCGGCGCGTCGCCGAGATCGAGCCGACGAGGGTTGCGAGGATGAGTGGCGATGTCTTCGCTGCTGCCTCCTCGCACCCCCGACGGGCGAGTCGCGGACGATCTCCACGATCTCCGCCACCGCCGCCCGCTGGTCGCGGTCGCCCTGCTCGGCGGCGTCGGCACGGCCGCGTCCACGCTGGTCGTGTGCCTGGCGGTCGGCATCCTCGGCTGGTTCATCAGCGACATGGGAGCCCACGGCGAGCCCTCGGACGCCCTGCGTGTCGCCGCGCTCGGCTGGCTGCTCGGCCACGGGTCCGGCGTCCTCGTCTCCGGCGTGGCGGTCACCGTCGTCCCGCTCGGCCTCACCCTCGTCCTGGCGTGGGTCATGTGGCAGGTCGCCGTCCGGGTCGGGGACGCGGTCTCGCTGCACGGGCCGGACGCCAACGCCCTCGCCGACGGGGAGCGTGACCTGACCGTCCCGGTCGTGGCCGGGCTCTTCACGCTCGGCTACACGGCGGTGGCCGTGGGGACCGCGGCCGTCGCCGGCACCCCGGCCACCGCGCCGAGCATCGCCGGTGTCTTCGCCTGGTCGGTCGGACTCTGCGTGGTCGTGGCGCTGCCCGCGATCGCGGTCGGCTCCGGCCGTGCGGCGCTGTGGATCACGCTGCTGCCACGTGCCGCCGTGGACGTGCTGGTGATGGTCCGCTCGATCCTGTTGTGGTGGTTCGCGGTCACCACCCTGGTGTTCTTCGCGGCCCTCTTCACCGACTTCACCACCTCGGTCAACGTCGTCTCCCAGCTCCACCTCGACCTCGGCGGCATCATCCTCTACTCGCTGCTCGCCGTCCTCGTGCTGCCCAACGCCGTCCTCTTCTCCAGCGCCTATGCCCTGGGCCCGGGCTTCTCGGTCGGCGTCGGCACCACCGTCACCCCGACGGCGGTGACCCTCGGGCCGCTGCCGATGTTCCCGATGCTCGCCGCGTTGCCCGACAACGGCGCCCCGCCCGCCTGGGTCGCCGCCGTGATGGCGCTCGGCCCGCTCACCGCCTTCTGGGCCGTCTGCCGGGTCAGCCGCGTCCGGCCGACCCTGCGCTGGTCGGAGGGCGCGCTCCGCGGCGTCAGCGCCGGAGTCGTCGCCGGCCTCCTTGTCGCGATCCTCTCCGGCATCGCCGGCGGCGCCGTCGGCCCCGGCCGGATGGCCGACGTCGGGCCGTACGCCGGCCAGGTGCTCGTCAACGCCATCGCCTTCTTCGGCCTCGCCGGTCTCCTCGCCGGGCTCACCATGACCTGGTGGCACCGGCGTTCCCTCCCCGCCGCCCCATCCGCCTAGAGTTCGCAGCATGTCGCTGCGTCTCGTCGTCCTCGTTTCCGGCTCGGGCACCAACCTCCAAGCTCTGTTGGACGCCTGTGCGTCCCCGGAGTACGGAGCCGAGGTGGTCGCGGTCGGGGCCGACCGCGACGGGATCCAGGGGCTGACCCGGGCGACCGACGCCGGGATCCCGACGTTCGTGCACCGGGTCAAGGACTTCGGGTCGCGCGAGGAGTGGGACGCGGCCTTGGCCGAGTCGGTGGCTGCGTACGAGCCTGATCTCGTTGTCTCCGCAGGGTTCATGAAGCTCGTCGGCGCTGCCTTCCTCGACCGGTTCGGGGGGAAGACGCTGAACACGCACCCGGCGCTGCTGCCGTCCTTCCCAGGGATGCACGGTGCGCGGGACGCGCTGGACTACGGCGTGAAGGTGACCGGGGCGACGCTGTTCATCGTCGACGCCGGGGTCGACACCGGGATGATCATGGCCCAGGTGACGGTGCCGGTGGAGGACGACGACACCGAGGAGACGCTGCACGAGCGGATCAAGGTCGTCGAGCGCTCGATGCTCGTCGAGTCCGTCGGGAGGATCGCCCGCGAGGGCTACACCGTGGACGGCCGGCGGGTTCGATTCGGGCGCGCCTGAACGGTTAGAGTGACGAGCACACGACTGGCGCAGGTGGGGGACCACCGGGGAGTGTAAAGAGACGGCATCGACCGCCTGGGTGCCCCTCATCGAATTCATCGACCGATGAGGAGTGGCTGTGCAGGACAAGATCGCCATCAAGCGGGCCCTGGTGTCCGTCTACGACAAGGCCGGTCTCGAGGACCTGGTCCGCGGGCTTCACGACGCCGGCGTGGAGCTCGTCTCGACCGGCGGCTCGGCCGCGCTGATCGAGAAGCTCGGCCTGCCGGTGACCAAGGTCGAGGACCTGACCGGCTTCCCCGAGTGCCTCGACGGCCGCGTGAAGACGCTGCACCCGCGCGTGCACGCCGGCATCCTCGCCGACCGCCGTCTCGAGTCCCACGTCGAGCAGCTCAAGGAGCTCGAGGTCGAGCCGTTCGACCTGGTCGTCTCCAACCTCTACCCGTTCGTGCAGACCGTCGCCTCTGGCGCCGGCCCGGACGAGGTCGTCGAGCAGATCGACATCGGCGGCCCCTCGATGGTCCGTGCCGCCGCCAAGAACCACCCGTCCGTCGCGATCGTGACCTCCCCGGAGCAGTACGCCGACACCCTCGCCGCCCTCGCCGCCGGTGGGTTCACCTACGACCAGCGCAAGGCGCTGGCCGCGGCCGCGTTCGTGCACACCGCGACGTACGACGTCCACGTCGCCTCCTGGATGGGCAACGTGCTCACCGACACCTCCGACGGCTCGGGATTCCCGGCATGGGCGGGCGCGACCTGGGACCGCCAGGCGGTGCTGCGCTACGGCGAGAACCCGCACCAGCCGGCCGCGCTCTACCGCTCGGGCTTCGGTCCGGGTGGCCTGGCTGCCGCCGAGCAGCTGCACGGCAAGGAGATGTCCTACAACAACTACGTCGACACCGACGCCGCCCGCCGCGCGGCCTACGACCAGGGTGACCAGCCGACCGTCGCGATCATCAAGCACGCCAACCCGTGCGGCGTCGCGGTCGGCGCGGATGTCGCCGAGGCCCACCGCCGCGCCCACGAGTGCGACCCGGTCTCCGCGTTCGGCGGCGTGATCGCCACCAACGTACCGGTCTCGAAGCAGATGGCCGAGCAGGTCGCCGAGGTCTTCACCGAGGTGATCGTCGCTCCCGGTTACGAGGACGGCGCCGTCGAGATCCTGCAGGGCAAGAAGAACATCCGCATCCTCGTGGCCGAGCCGCTCGCGACCACCGGCGTCGAGACCCGGCCGATCAGCGGTGGTCTGCTGATGCAGCACACCGACACCTTCCAGGCCGAGGGCGACGACCCCGCCAACTGGACCCTGGCCACCGGTGAGGCCGCCGACGAGGCGACCCTGGCCGACCTGGCGTTCGCCTGGAAGGCCGTACGCGCCGCCAAGTCCAACGCGATCCTGCTGGCCCGCGACGGTGCCGCCGTCGGCATCGGCATGGGCCAGGTCAACCGCGTCGACTCCTGCCGCCTCGCCGTCGAGCGGGCCAACACCCTCGCCGAGGGCACCGAGCGTGCCCGCGGCGCCGTCGCCGCCTCCGACGCCTTCTTCCCCTTCGAGGACGGCCCGCAGATCCTGATCGACGCCGGCGTCAAGGCGATCGTCCAGCCCGGTGGCTCCATCCGCGACGAGCTCACCATCAAGGCGTGCGAGGCGGCCGGGGTGACGATGTACTTCACCGGCACGCGCCACTTCGCGCACTGAGCGCGCCGTATGTTCGTCGAGGTATGCAGCCGATCCGTCACTTCCCGCGCGGAACTCCGCGTGGGAAGTGACGGTTTCCCTGCATACCTCGACGAACAGACACAGCCCGCCCACTACGCCGAAACCACAGCCCAGAGTGACAGGATGAAGAAGTGACAGCACAGAAGCTGGACGGCACCGCGACGCTGAAGGCGATCAAGGCCGAGCTCGCCGAGCGCGTCGAGAAGCTGAAGGCCCAGGGGATCACCCCTGGGATCGGCACCGTTCTGGTCGGCGACGACCCCGGCTCGCACTGGTACGTCAACGCCAAGCACAAGGACGCCGCCGAGATCGGTGTCGCCTCGACCCGCGTCGACCTGCCCGCCACCGCGACCCAGGCGGAGGTCGAGAAGGTCATCGACGAGCTCAACGCGGACCCGGCTGTCACCGGCTTCCTCATCCAGCAGCCGACCGGCCTCGACGAGTTCGCGCTCCTGTCCCGGGTGGCCCCGGAGAAGGACGTCGACGGGCTGCACCCGCACAACCTCGGCAAGCTGGTCCTGGGCGAGGACGGCCCGCTGCCGTGCACCCCGGTGGGCTGCATCGAGCTGCTGCGTCGTCACGGCGTCGAGATCAACGGCGCCGAGGTGGTCGTGGTCGGCCGCGGGCTGACCGTCGGGCGTCCGCTGGGCCTGCTGCTGACCCGGCGTTCCGAGAACGCCACGGTCACGCTGTGCCACACCGGCACCCGCGACCTGGCCGCCCACACCCGCAACGCCGACATCGTGGTGGCCGCCGCGGGCGTGCCGGGCATCATCACCAAGGACATGGTCAAGCCGGGCGCGGCGCTGCTGGACGTCGGTGTCTCCCGGGTCGACGGTAAGATCGCAGGAGACCTGGCCGAGGACGTGTGGGACGTGGCTGGCTGGGTGTCTCCGAACCCGGGTGGGGTGGGTCCGATGACACGCGCCATGTTGCTCTCCAATATCGTCCTCAGCGCCGAGAAGGCTCTCGAAAGGCTCTGACACGTGTCCGTCCATCCCCCGCTCAGCCCCACACCGGCGGCTCCCGCACCGGTGACGGTGGCGCCTGAGAAGACGGACCCCAAGGACGTACGCAGCTTCCCCTCGACCATCGGCGGCTTCGTCTACCTCGGCGTGCTGACGGCGGCGATCGTCGGTCTCGGGCTGGTCGGCTTCGGCCACTGGCGGGTGGGGATCATCGTCCTCGCCGCCGGGCTGGGCGCCGCGTCGCTGGGGCGTGCGGTGCTGCGCAGCAAGGACGCCGGGATGCTGGCGGTGCGCAACCGCTGGTTCGACGTGGTGCTGCTGGCGCTGACCGCGGGCGCGTTGTGGATCCTCGCCGTGACCGTCCCGGGCGAGTAGGACCCAGGAACAGCAAGAAGGCCGTCCCGAGCGGGACGGCCTTCTTGCTATGTGCGGGTCACTGCTCGATCGGGACCCACTCCTGCTTCGCGTAGTCCCAGCGCCAGCCGTCCTGCTCGTAGACCGGCAGCTCGCCCTCGGCGGTCTGGGTCGGCTGCTGCCAGGCCTGCTGGCCGCCACCGGCACCGCCGGAGACGATGGTGCGGTCGCTGTTCTCCGGAGCCGGAGGTGCGGCTGGAGTGGCCGGCGCGGCGGGTGCCGCGGGAGCGGCGGGTGCAGCCGGAGCCGGAGCAGCGGCCGGTGCGGGAGCCGCCGGAGCCGCAGCCGCGGGCGCAGCCGGGGCGGCAGCCTGGGAGTCCCAGGACGGGACGGCCGGGCGCAGGTTGTCGCCACCGAAGGCGAGGCCGGCACCCGCGATCTCGGAGCCGTCCTTGTCGAAGAGCAGCGGGTAGACGAGACCGGCGAGCGCGCCGCCGAGGGCCGGGACGATCAGGAAGACCGGCAGGTTGGCGAGTGCGTCGGTGCCTGAGAAGAGGGCCGGGCCGAACGAGCGGGCGGGGTTGACCGAGGTGCCGGTCAGCGGGATGCCGACGAAGTGGATCGCGGCCAGCGCCAGACCGATGGCGAGCGGCGCGGCGGCGGCGTTGGTGCCGGCCCGGACGTCGGTGACGCCGAGAATGACGAAGACGAAGATGAAAGTGAGGATCAGCTCGACCAGGATCGCGCCGACGATGCCGGTGCCGGCTCCGTCGCCGAAGCCGTTGGCGCCGAGGCCACCGTCGTTCCAGGAGTTGTAGCCCGTGGAGAGCGCAATCAGGAACAGCGCGATCGCGCCGATGACCGCACCGACGAACTGGGCACCGATGTAGGCGCCGGCGTCCTTCCAGCTGATCCGGCCGGCCGTCGCAACGCCGAGGGTGACCGCCGGGTTGAAGTGGCCGCCGGAGATGCGGCCGAAGGTGTAGGCCCCCATCACCACGGCGATACCGAAGGCCAGTCCGACTGCGACGACCTCGAGACCCCAGGTCGGCTGCTCGGCGTGGCCGGCGCCGGCCACGACCGCGATGACAGAACCGCAGCCGATGAACACGAGGATGAAGGTGCCGATGACCTCGGCTGCCATCTTCTGGATGAAGGTCGGCTCAGCGGCCGACAGTGATTCCTCAGTCATGTCCCCTTAAACCCTTCAATGTCTGTTGACGTCGGTCAGACCCATCGACACCCGAGAAGCACTCAGGCACCAGCAGTCACCTGAACAACAAGGAGGTGTTGACACACAGTAACTCTTTTGTGACGGCACTTCGTGGTGCTTAGGTAGGGCGGGGCGGTGTCGCATCGAGCATCAGGTATCTTGACGTCAAGGCACTTTCTCATGTCCGGGTCCCCGACCTAAGTCCGCAGCACCGCAGATCGCAACTTGTCAGGAGTAGCCACACCCATGGCCGCACGAATCATCTACACCCACACCGACGAGGCGCCGCTGCTCGCGACGTACTCCTTCCTCCCGATCGTCTCGGCCTTCGCGGCCAAGGCGGGCGTCGAGGTCGAGACGCGTGACATCTCGGTGGCCGCGCGCATCCTGGCGCAGTTCGGCCTGGCCGACGACGCGCTGGGCGAGCTCGGCGACCTGGCCAAGACGCCGGAAGCCAACATCGTCAAGCTGCCCAACATCTCCGCCTCCATCCCGCAGCTCAAGGCCGCGATCAAGGAGCTGCAGGAGAAGGGCTACGAGATCCCCGACTACCCCGAGGCGCCCAGCACGCCCGAGGAGGAGGAGATCCGGGCCAAGTACGACAAGGTCAAGGGCTCCGCGGTGAACCCGGTCCTGCGCGAGGGCAACTCCGACCGTCGCGCGCCCGGCTCGGTCAAGGCGTACGCCAAGGCCCACCCGCACACCAACAAGCCGTTCGCGGACAACTCCAAGACCACCGTCGCCACCATGGGCGCCCACGACTTCAAGTCCAACGAGAAGTCGGTGACCCTCCCGGCCGACGACGCCCTCTCCATCGTGCTCGAGAAGGCCGACGGCGAGACGGTGACGCTGCTCGCCGAGCTGCCCGTGCTCCAGGGCGAGATCGTGGACGCGACGTACATGTCCGCGGCCAACCTGCACGCCTTCCTCGAGAACGCGCTCGCCAAGGCCAAGGCCGACGACGTGCTGTTCTCGCTGCACCTCAAGGCCACGATGATGAAGGTCTCCGACCCGATCATCTTCGGCCACGTCGTGAAGGCCTACTTCAAGGACGTCTTCGAGAAGTACGGCGCCGACCTCGAGGCCGCCGGCCTCTCCGCCAACGACGGTCTGGGCGCCATCCTCTCGGGTCTGTCCGGCCTGGAGAAGGGCGCCGAGATCGAGGCCGCGTTCAAGGCCGCGATCGAGGCCGGCCCGCGCCTGTCCTACGTCAACTCCGACAAGGGCATCACCAACCTGCACGTCCCCTCCGACGTCATCATCGACGCCTCGATCCCGGCGCTGGTCCGCAACGGCGGCAAGCTCTGGGGTGCCGACGGCGGCGAGGACGACACCCTCGCGGTGATCCCGGACTCCTCCTACGCGGGCGTCTACCAGACCGTCATCGACGACGTGAAGAAGAACGGCCCGCTCGACCCGGCGACGATCGGCACCGTCCCCAACGTCGGTCTGATGGCGCAGAAGGCCGAGGAGTACGGCTCCCACGACAAGACCTTCCAGATCGAGGCCGCCGGCACCGTACGTGTCCTGAACAAGGCCGGCGACGTGCTGATCGAGCACGACGTCGAGGCCGGCGACATCTGGCGCGCCTGCCAGACCAAGGACATCCCGGTCCGCGACTGGGTCAAGCTCGCCGTCAGCCGTGCCCGGGACTCCAAGACCCCGGCCGTGTTCTGGCTCGACGAGTCGCGCGCCCACGACGCCGAGCTGATCAAGAAGGTCACGACCTACCTGACCGAGCACGACACCGAGGGTCTCGAGATCAAGATCCTCTCGCCGGAGCTGGCGACTGCGTACTCCCTGGAGCGGCTGCGCAACGGCGAGGACACCATCTCGGTCACCGGCAACGTGCTGCGTGACTACAACACCGACCTGTTCCCGATCCTCGAGGTCGGTACGTCGGCGAAGATGCTCTCCATCGTCCCGCTGATCGCCGGCGGCGGTCTGTTCGAGACGGGTGCGGGAGGCTCGGCCCCGAAGCACGTGCAGCAGCTGGTCGAGGAGGACTACCTCCGCTGGGACTCGCTGGGTGAGTTCTTCGCGCTGGTGCCCTCGTTCGAGAAGTACGCCGAGCAGGCCTCGGCCCCGGCCGCGAAGGTGCTCGCCGGTGCGCTCGACCGGGCGACCGCGACCTTCCTGGAGAACGACCGCTCCCCGGGTCGCAAGCTCGGCACCACCGACAACCGCGGCTCGCACTTCTACCTCGGCCTCTACTGGGCCCAGGAGCTCGCCGCGCAGACCGAGGACACCGAGCTCGCCGCGGCCTTCAAGGGCCTCGCCGAGACCCTCGCGGCCAACGAGGACAAGATCGTCGAGGAACTCCTCGCGGTCCAGGGCAAGCCCGCCGACATCGGTGGCTACTACCTGCCCGACGCCGAGAAGGTCACCGCCGTGATGCGTCCCTCCGCGACGCTCAACGAGGCGATCGACTCTCTCTGAATCCAATCCACGACGGCCCGGCACGGACTCCGTGCCGGGCCGTCGTGCGTTGTCGGGACACCTTCCCGACAGAGGTGACCTTGCTCTCCAGATCTTTCTTCTGATTCCTATAAGTCCAGGTCAGCATGGCGTTTTCCGCCGACGAGAGGCGGAAAACCTTTAGGTAAGTGTCGGTGCTCGCGCCTACCGTGATCTATTGATGACTGCGACCCTCTCGACTCCGCCCGCGCCCACCTCAGGCAAGGCTCTGGGAGTCTCCGCCGAACCTGCCGACCCGAGCCGGCAGGTCGACTGGCGACGCCTGAAGGGGCCGGTGACGGTCGCTGCGCTGCTCGCTCTGGCGGTTGCCATGGTGGCCCAGTCGATCGGCACTGTCGTGGCCGGCCGGCTGGCCGAGAACCCGACCGCCAGCCTGGTCGGGTGGCTGGCGCTGTGCGTGATCGGTGCCTCGCTGGTCGACTCGACGGCGAAGATCGCCTGGGTCGGCGTCTCCGACCGGGTCGAGGGCAAGCTGCGCGAGGACGTGCTCCAGGCCGCCATGCGACAGCCGCTCTCCGAGCTGAGCGAGCAGGCCGTCGGGGAGATCCTCGACCGGGTCGACGACGACTCCCACGAGGTCGGCAACCTGCTGCGCTGGCAGCTGTGGATGCTCTTCCGCTCGGTCTTCGCGGCGCTGCCGATGTGGATCGTGGCCAGCTTCACCTGGTGGCCGTCAGCGATCCTGTTCCCGCTCCTCGCCGCGGTGACCTGGTTCGTCATCCGCGGCCTGCTGGGCCAGATCTCCCGGCTCAAGGTCATCGAGGAGGCCTCCTGGACCGACCACGCCGCCGTGCTCGAGGAGGGCATCGCGGGGCGTGACGACCTGCGTACGAGCCTGGGCCAGGACCACGTGGTCGCCCGGGTGGCGCGACTCTCGGCGACGGTCCACGAGAAGTTCCGGACCGTGGTCACGGTCGAGGCGAAGGTCGGGCGCCGCGCCGGCGTGCTGCTCCACTCCCTGCTGGCCGGTATCGGCCTGGCCGGGGTGGCGCTCGCCGCGACGGATCGGCTCGGGATCAGCGCGCTGGTCACGCTGTTCCTGGTCACGAGCACGTTCGTCGGTCAGATCGCGATGCTCGCCAACCACCTGCCCGACATCCAGGCCGGCCTGGGCGCGGTCATCCGGCTGCGCCAGATGATGGCCGCCGAGCCGGAGCCCGAGGGCGGCGAGCCGGTACCCGGCGGAGGAGCGCTCGAGGTCGAGCTGCGCGACCTGAGCTTCTCCTACGCCGAGGGCACCTTCGCCCTCCAGGGCATCTCGCTCACCGTGCCCGCCGGCGACACCATCGCGCTGGTCGGCCGCACCGGCTCGGGCAAGTCGACGCTCGCCTCGCTGCTCTCCCGGGCCGTCGAGCCGCCGCGCGGCTCGGTGTTCCTGGGTGGCGTGGACGTGCGCGACCTCGACCTGCAGCAGCTGCGCGCCTCCGTGGGCGTGGTGACGCAGCGTACGGAGATCCTGGCCGGCACGCTCGCGGAGAACATCGCGCTCTTCGACGACTCGCGTCCGCGCGAGGACATCGAGCGGGCGGTGGCCCGGCTCGGGCTCTCGGAGTGGGTCGCGGGTCTGCCCGAGGGCCTCGACACCCTGCTCGGTCCCGGCGGCACCTCGCTGTCGGCGGGGGAGGAGCAGCTGGTCGCCTTCGCCCGGCTGCTGGTGCGCGACGTACGCGTGGTCGTGCTCGACGAGGCGACCGCGCGGATGGACCCGCTCACCGAGCGCCGGGTGGTCGCTGCCGCCGATCGGCTGCTCACCGGGCGCACGGGCATCCTGATCGCCCACCGGCTGTCCACGATCGAGCGGGCTCCGCACGTGGCCGTGCTCGACCACGGCCGGGTGATCCAGCACGGTCTGCGGGCCTCGCTGGCGACCGCGCCGGGGCCGTTCCGTGACCTGCTCGAGGCCAGCCGCACCGATCACCACGACTCGCCCTCGCCGGAGGCCAAGCCCGTCGACCACTCCACCCTCGACCACGTCGCCGAGGGCAGTTCCGGGGTCGGCGGCAAGCGGCGCTCGGGTGCTCCACCGGAGCTCCCGGAGGTCGGCACCGGGCCGTCGCTCGCCCGCGGGATGCTGCACGTCCTGTTCCTGCGCCCCGAGTGGGGAGTCGCGGGTGCGCTGCTCTTCCTGTTCGCCTCGATGACCGGTGCGCAGGGTGCCTTCACCGGGCTCCTGTGGGGTCGGATCGTCGAGTCGCTGCAGGACGGCGGCAGCCCGACCGTGCTGTCGGTGCTGCTGGTGGTCAGCCTGCTGGCCGCCCCGCTGATGCTCGCCGACGCCTTCTACCGCTACCCGCGCTGGTGGATCGAGGTCATGCTGCGGGCCCGGATGGCCGTGCTCTACGGCCAGACCCGCCAGCACCGCCTGACGCGTACGCCGCCGGGTGAGGTCGTGGCGCGGTCGATGGACGCGGACCGCTACGCCCGCTACGCCGACCGCTGGGTCGACTTCGTCAACGGTCTGGTGATCGCGACGATCACGGCCCTGCTCGCCGGCACCGCGCTCGCGGGCGCCGTGCTCCTGGTCGTCATGGTCGCCTCGGCGCTGGCCTCCGCGGTCGGTCGGCCGATCGCCGGTCGTTCGGCCGCGGCCTCCTCCGCCGCTCGTGCCCGGTTCGGGCGCGCCGTGGTCTCCGCGCTGGAGTCCGTACGCACCGTGAAGCTGGCCGCGGCCACCCCGCAGGTCCACGCCCACCTGCAGCACGTGGACTCGGGTCGCGTGGAGGCGGCGGTGAAGGAGCACCGGGTGCAGGCGTTCCTCGACGGGGTGCCCGCGCTGATGGTGCAGTGCGGTGTCGTGGCTGCGTGGGGCATCTACTTCGGCGGCGGCTGGGGTCTGGCCACCGCGCTGCTGGTGGCCAACGCGGTCTCGGGCTTCGACTGGTTCGGCCGCGTGGCCGGCATGGTCGTCACCGAGGCTCCGGGCACCCGCGCGTGGCAGAAGGAGACCAGCCGGTTCGCCGGTGGCCGGGACCTGATGGACCTGCCGCCGGGTGTCGACCTGGTCTCCGGCGACGCGCCGGATCCGGGTCCGGTCGATCAGGTGCCGCTCCACTCATTGGAGCTCTCGGCCCTGTCGGCGGTCCACGACGACGGCACGATCGGCGTCTCGGACGTCTCGCTCACCATCGAGCGCGGCGAGCTGGTCCTGCTCGTCGGGCAGGTCGGCTCGGGCAAGTCGTCCCTGCTGGCGTCGTTGGCCGGCCTGATCGAGCACACCGGCACGATCCGGTGGAACGACGAGCTGGTCGAGGACCCGCAGGCCTTCCTGCGGCCCGGTCAGGTCGCCTACGTCGCCCAGGTGCCGCGGGTGCTCTCCGGCACCTTCTCCGACAACATCCGTCTGGGTCACGACCGACCCTTCGACAGCCCGGTCGCCGACGCGCGGCTCGAGCTCGACGTCAAGGAGGCGGGCGGTGCGGACGCGATCGTCGGTCACCGTGGCGTACGCCTCTCCGGGGGTCAGGTCCAGCGTCTCGCCCTGGCGCGGGCGCTGGCCGCCGACACCGAGCTGCTCCTGGCCGACGACGTCTCCAGCGCGCTCGACGCGGCCACCGAGATCGAGCTCTGGCGGGCGCTCCGCGACCGGCACACGACGGTCATCGGAGCCACCTCCAAGCGAGCCGCTCTCGCCCAGGCCGACCGTGTGGTCGTCATGGTCGACGGCGAGGTCGCGGCCGTGGGTCCGTGGGCCGAGCTGGCCCCGGCCTGGTCCCACCTCGCCGGCTGATCGCCGCCTCGGCAGGCCGTCTGACACTTCGGCGTCAGGCGGCCTCGCCGTGCTCGAGCGTGCTGCGCAGCGCAGCAACATCCACGCCGAGGGCCCGTAGTGCAGCATGTCCTTCCCCCTCCGCCCGCAGAATGCCGAGCAGGATGTGCTCGGTGCCGATCGAGCGGTCCTTGAGCCGGATCGCCTCGCGGAGCGAGAGCTCGAGGGTCTTCTTGGCCTCCTTGGAGAAGGGGATGTGCCCGCCGCGGCGCCGCGGTCCGCCCTTGTCCAGGGCTCCGGGGCCGAAGGCCTCCTCGACCTTCTCCCGGACGGCATCGAGATCGATCCCGAGAGCCGCGAGCGCCTCGGCGTCGTCGGGCCCGAGGCGGTCGTGGGCCTTCGCGACCTCCGAGCGCAACCGCTCGCGGTCGATACCTGCCTCGAGGAGCGCCCGGGCGGCGGGATTCTCAGGGTCGCCCAGCATCGCCAGCAACAGGTGGTTGGTGTCGATCTGGGTGTGGTTCAGCTCTCGGGCGACGCCCTGTGCCTCGACCACGACCAGCTGGGCCTGTTTGGTGAACCTCTCGAACATCACAGCTCCTTCGCATACTTCTTGTGGACCGCCTGCCGGCTGACCTCCAGCGCGTCGGCGATCTCCTGCCAGGCCCATCCCTGCCGACGGGCGTTCGCCACCTGCAGCCGCTCCAGCGAGTCGGCGAGGCGACGTAGCGCGAGCGCGGCTCGCAGTCCGGTGCGCGGGTCGGCGCTTGCGGCCGACTCGGCGAGATCCTTGGCATCCGTCATGATGTCAATGTAGGTTGACAGCGCAGCGATGTCAACCAATATTGACAGAAGCGTGGAGAAGCGGGACCCGAGTCACACCGATTCGCGGAATAGCCCCCAAATCGCGGAAGGTTAAGCCGTAGTGACCGACACCGCCAGCACCGAGACCGCCCTGAGGCAGGTCACCCCCGTCCGGTTCGCGATCGCGATGATCGCCCTCGCGACGGGTGGTTTCGCGATCGGTACGACCGAGTTCGTCACCATGGGCGTGCTGCCCGAGATCGCCGAGGGCGTGGGTGTCCGCACCTCCACGGCCGGCCACCTGATCAGCGCCTACGCGGTCGGAGTCGTGGTCGGCGTACCGATCCTCTCGTTCTTCGTCGCCCACCTTCCGCGCAAGGGGCTGCTGCTGTCGCTGATGGCGGCGTACGCGCTGTTCAACGTGCTGAGCGCGGCTGCCGTCGACTACCAGATGCTCCTGGTCGCGAGGTTCCTCGACGGGCTGCCGCACGGCGCCTACTTCGGTGTCGCGAGCATCGTCGCGACCTCGATGGCCGCCCCGAAGCACCGCGGCCGTGCGGTCGCCCTGGTGATGCTCGGGCTCTCGGTCGCCAACGTGGTCGGCGTCCCGTTCGCCACGTGGCTCGGCCAGACCGCCGGCTGGCGAGCCCCGTACGCAGCCGCAGCAGGCCTCGCCCTGCTGACCGTGGTCCTGGTGCAACTCTCGGTGCCCCACTTCCCGGGCGACCCCAACGCGACCGGCCGCAGCGAGGCCGGCCGGTTCTTCACCAACAAGCAGGTCTGGCTGACCATGCTCGCCGGTGCGATCGGCTTCGGCGGCATGTTCGCCGCCTACTCCTACATCGCCCCGATCGTGACCGACACGGCCGGACTGGCGGCGGGCGCGGTGCCGTGGTTCGTCTTCGCGTTCGGCACCGGGATGGTCGTCGGCACCTGGATCGCGGGAGAGCTGGCGCGCTGGTCGGTGATGGGCTCACTGCTCGCCAGCAGCCTCGGGATGGTGGCGGTGCTGGCGCTCTTCTGGCTGGTGGCCCCGGCCGGTTGGTGGCTCGCGCCGGTCGCCTTCCTGACCACCGCGGTGGCGTCGGTGCTGGTGATCAACCTGCAGGTACGTCTGATGGACGTCGCCGACGACGCGGTGACGCTGGGTGCCGCGATGAACCACGCGAGCCTCAACATCGCCAACGCACTCGGCGCCTTCGCCGGCGGTGTGGCCCTCGACGTCTGGAGCGTCCGTGAGGCGCCGTTGGTCGGCGCCGGCCTGGCCGCCGCCGGGCTGCTGGTGCTGGTGTGGAGCACCAGCATCCACCGGCGGCGGGCCCAGTCCTAGAGCTCGACCTCGTCGCCCGGGGTGTTGGAGGTCGCGGCCTCGACCGCGGCCAGGAACCCGTCGGCCCAGGCCTTGGAGTCGTGGTGGCGAATGGTGTCCCACAGCCCGCGCATCCGGTCCTTGGCCTCGGCCTCGTCCATGTCGACGGCCTGGAGGAAGACCCGAACCATATCGGAGACGTCGTGGGGGTTGGTCAGCACCGCGCCGCGCAGCTCGGCGGCCGCCCCGGCGAACTCGGAGAGCACCAGCGTGCCGCTCGTGCCGCGGAGACCGTGGACCGCGGCGTACTCCTTCGCGACCAGGTTGAGGCCGTCGCGCAGCGGGGTGATCCACATGACGTCGGCGTTGGCGTAGTAGGCCAGCAGCTCCTCGAAGGGGATCGGGCGGAAGTAGAAGTGGACCGGCATCCAGCCCATCCGCGAGAACCGGCCGTTGATCCGCCCGACCGCCTGCTCGATCTGGTTCTGGAGGGTCTTGTAGACGGTCATCTCGCCGGCCGCGGGCACGCACACCAGCACCAGCGACAGCTCGCCCAGCAGCGACGGGTCCTCGAGCAGCGCCCGCTCGAAGGCCTCGAGCTGCTGCAGCACTCCCTTGGTGTAGTCGAGTCGCGAGACCGCGAGGGCGATCCGCTGACCCTCGAACTCGTCCTTCACCCGTGCGATCGAGGCCTGCACCGCCGAGGAGGCCAGGGTCTGCTCGATCCGCTTGGTGTCGACGCTGACCGGGTTGGCGCCCAGGTGCACGCGCCGCCCGCCGACGTCGATCACCGAGGGCATGGTGTCCAGGCCGAGGGCGAAGCCGTAGGTGCGGAACCGCGGCGCCGAGTCCTCGGTCTCGACGACCTCGACCGGCGCCACGCCGCGGGCCACGTCGACGAAGTTCTCGACCTGGCGCGGGATGTGGAACGAGATGTAGTCGCACTGCAGCAGCGAGCCGATGATCTCGCGGCGCCACGGCACCACGTTGAACACGTCCGCGCCGGGGAAGTGGGTGTGGTGCAGGAACGCGATCTTCACGTCCGGCCGCAGCTCACGCAGGTAGGCCGGCACCATCCACAGGTTGTAGTCGTGGATCCAGACGATTCCGCCGTACGCCGCCTCGGCCGCCGCCTGCTCGGCGAAGGCCTTGTTGACCCGGCAGTAGACCTTCCAGTCCTCCTCCTTGAACTTCGCGCGTTCCCAGAAGGTGTGCAGCAACGGCCAGAACGCCTCCTTGGAGAAGCGTTTGTAGAAGACGTCGACGTCCCTCTTCGACAGCGGCAGCCGGGAGGCCACCAGGCCGGGATAGAGCTTGGGGTCGACCACCGTGTGGGTGGCGAACTTCCCGCGTTTGGGGTCGTCGATCGACCAGGCGACCCAGGATCCGGTGCGCTCGGTGAAGAAGGAGAGCAGCGTCGGGATGATGCCGTTGGGTGACTTCGGGCGGCGACGCTTGACCTCTCCCTCCTCGATCACCTCGTCGTAGGGGAGCCGGTGGTAGACCATGACGAGGTCGGACTTCCCGGGGTCGTCGGCGTCGTTCTCCGGGTCGTAGATGTGCTCGTCGTCGAGCAGGTTGAAGTGCCTGATCGCCTGCAGGATCCCGCCGGTGCCGGGGGAGGTGGCGTGGAACGTACGCTCCTGGTCGCGGGTCGCGTCGAGGAGCTTGTCCTCGGCCTCGCCGACGCAGACGCCGTTGAACCCGATGTCGTACATCGCCAGGTCGTTGAGGGTGTCGCCGGCGACCAGCACGCGGTCCTTGGGGATGCCGAGGTGCTCGACGAGCTTGGTGACCGTGTGGCCCTTGTTGATCCCGCCGGGCAGCACGTCGAGGTAGTGGCTGAGGGAGTAGAGCAGGTCGCAGCCGATCTCCGCGACCAGCGGGGCGAGGTCGTCGGTGACGGCCTCGGGGTCGCAGAAGTAGGAGACCCGGCGATCCTGGGGAACGTTCTGACGCACCAAGCCGGGGCGGTCGCCGATCTTCTCCAGGACGGCGAGCTCGCCGGGCCACTTGGCCGCGATCTCCTGCTGGATCGGTTCGACGGCGAGCAGGTCGTGGCCGGTCACGATCGTGGCGCCGACGTCGCAGATGATGAAGTCGGGCGTCGGGATGGTCGGGTCGGCGAGCAGCGGCATCACCGACTCCAGCCCACGACCGGTGACGAAGGACAGGAGTACGTCCTCGCGGCGGCTCAGCGTCTGGTAGAGCTTGACCTTCGCCTCGGGGTCGCCGGCTAGGAAGGTTCCGTCCAGATCGGTCGCGAGCAGCATGCGCGCATTGGCAGCGGACGTGTCGTTCACAAGTCTCCTCGGGGGTCGCCTGGCCTCGAGGCCGATTCGGCAGCTGGCCCGAGGCTGCGGACCCCTTGGAGGATCCGCGGGTCGACCAACCACGTTAACAGGAGCGTGTGTCATCCAGGGAACGGGGATTTGACGGAGCATCGAATCTGCCCTGAGTAGAGCCTCTCAGGAGGTCCACAAACTCGTAAGAAATTGGATGCACTTGTTCGATAACCCCGCCGAGGATCCGTCGTTGATGGGTCATGCGGATCCTGCTCGCGGCCTCAAAGACTGCGGGCGACCATGGTCCTCGACGTTGATCACGGGGGGCGTCGAGGCCCATGGCCGGCACGCAGATCAGTGCCGCGGGCAGGATCCTCTGTCATTTCGAGCCTTTCGGCGACCGGCTGACAGAATGCGCACATGACCGGCAGCACCGCTCCCACCACTCGGCCCAGGGTTCTCTCCGGCATCCAGCCGACCGCGGACTCCTACCACCTCGGCAACTATCTCGGCGCCGTTCGGCAGTGGGTGAGCCTGCAGGAGGAGCACGAGCCGTTCTTCTTCATCGCCGACCTGCACGCGATCACCGTCGAGCAGGACCCGAAGGTGCTCCGGGAGCGTACGCGGCGGGCCGCCGCCCAGCTGCTGGCCGCCGGTGTCGACCCGGAGCGGTCGGCGATCTTCGTCCAGTCCCACCTCCCCGAGCACGCCCAGCTCGGCTGGGTGATGCAGTGCATCACCTCCTTCGGTGAGGCCCGCCGGATGACCCAGTTCAAGGACAAGTCCGCCAAGGGTGGTGAGGGCGCGGCCTCCGTCGGCCTCTTCTCCTACCCGATGCTGATGGCCGCCGACATCCTGCTCTACCGCCCGGCGTACGTCCCGGTCGGCGAGGACCAGCGCCAGCACCTGGAGCTGACCCGCGACCTCGCGCAGCGATTCAACAGCCGCTACAAGAAGACGTTCCGTCTCCCCGAGCCCTACATCCTCAAGGAGGTCGCGAAGATCTATGACCTCCAGGACCCGTCGATCAAGATGTCCAAGTCGGCCTCGAGCCCGAGCGGTCTGATCGACATGCTCGACGACCCGAAGGTCTCGGCGAAGAAGATCCGCTCCGCGGTCACCGACTCCGAGATGGAGATCCGCTTCGACGAGGAGGCCAAGCCGGGCGTCTCCAACCTGCTGCGGATCTACTCCGCGCTGACCGGCTCCGACATCGACACCCTGGTCGGCAAGTACGCCGGCAAGGGCTACGGCGACCTGAAGAAGGATCTCGCCGAGGTCGTCGTCGACTACGTCACGCCGTTCCGGGAGAAGACCTTCGAGGTCCTCGAGGACCGGGAGTATCTCGACGGCATCCTTGCGCAGGGTGCGGAGAAGGCGGGTGCGGTCGCCCGCAAGACTCTGGCCGACGTCTACGAGCGGGTTGGCTTTGTGGCCCCCGCGGCGCCTCTCGGCTAGTAAGGTCGGCGCATGCGCACCATCGGTGTTGCCATCGCTATCCCGGAGCCGTGGGCAAGTCAGCTCCAGGACTACCGGACGTCTCTCGGGGACGCGACGGCGACCATGATCCCGACGCACATCACACTTGTGCCACCGACCGAGATCCACGACGATCTGCTGCCGGACGTCGAGAGCCATCTCGAGCAGGCTGCCTCGAGGGTGGCTCCGTTCGGCGTGCACCTACGCGGCACCGGCACCTTCCGGCCGGTCTCACCCGTGGTGTTCGTGGCTGTGGTCCAGGGCATCTCGGGATGTGAGCAGCTCGCCAACACGGTTCGGCAGGGTCCGCTCGACCAGAAGCTCACGTTTCCCTATCACCCGCATGTCACGATCGCCCACGACCTTCCCGACGCTAGCCTCGACAAGGCTTTCGGTGAGCTGGCCGACTTCGAGTGCGAGTGGTCGGTCGAGGAGTTCCACCTCTATGTCCACGACGACACGGACGGTTGGCGCCCGACCCGGGAGTTCGCACTGAGAGCAGCACTGACCGGTTAGGCGGGCTCGGGTCCGCCTACGAACGACGGATGGGGACCTCGGGATGCTCGACAAAGAGAAGATCAAGGCGAAGATCGCCGAGTTGCGTGCTCGCTTCCCGGCACTGGACCGGGTGGTGCGTACGCAGGAGCACTATGGCGAGGTGGGGGCGTCCCAGCAGGCCGGCGCGATCACCTACTTCGGCTTCCTGTCGACCTTCCCGATCCTCGCGCTGGCGTTCTTCGCGGTCGGCCAGATCGCCAAGGTCTACGGCGGTGCCGAGAGCGACCTCGTCGAGGCGATCGACCAGGTCCTGCCCGGCCTGGTCGGGGACAGCCCCGGTCAGCTGAAGATCGCCGACATCGAGCGAGCCGCCGGAGCGGTCGGGATCGTCGGTGCGTTCGGTCTGCTCTACGCCGGCCTGGGCTTCATCGACGGGCTGCGCAAGGCCCTCGAAGCCGTCTTCCTGGTGCCCGAGGAGGAGCAGCCGGGCTTCCTGATGGCCAAGGTCCGCGACCTGGCCGCACTGATCCTGCTCGGCCTGATCATGCTGGTGGCCGTAGCGTTCACCGGCCTCATCCGTACGTTCTCGGTCAACGTCCTGGACTGGATCGGCCTAGACGAGGGCTTCGGCTGGCTGATCGTGCTCCTCTCCCTGGTGCTCGGCCTGGCGGCCAACACCGTGCTCTTCTTCGCGATGTTCCACCTGGCGCCCCAGAAGGACACCCCGAAGCGACCCCTGTGGGCGGGCGCCGTGCTCGGCGCGATCGGCTTCGAGGTCCTCAAGCAGGCCTCGACCCTGCTGCTGAACGCCACCCAGGGACAGCCCGCGTTCCAGGCCTTCGGCATCGCCCTCATCCTGGTCGTCTGGATCCACTACACCTCGATGGTGATCCTGTACGCCGCCTCGTATGCGCACGTCGGGGCGACTCCGGCCGACTCGGACGATCCCGACCGGGCTGCCGGTTCAGACGCCACCAGCGGATGAGAGAGTCGGACCATGAAGCTCGAGAAGACTGACGGCGCGCTCATCCTGGTCATCGGGATCTGGACGATCGCGATCTGGACCAACTTCGGCCGCAACCTCGTCAAGACGGCCAAGGACCCGGAGCAGAGCCGGCCCAAGCCCTACTACATCGCCCACGCGGTGCTCGTGGTCGTCGACGTCCTTCTCGGCGGTCTGCTGATCAAGCTCGGCGTGCAGCGGCTGCTGACCAGGGGATAGGACGCTCAGGACGACTCGGCCGTGTCGAGGTGGTCGACCAGCTCGGTGAGCTGGTCGCGCAGCGCGAGCGCCTCGTCACGGGTGATCCCCATCGACGCGCCGAGCTGATGCGGCACACCGGAGACCTGCTCCTCCAGGGCGCGGCCCTCCTCGGTGAGGCTGACCAGCACCCGGCGCTCGTCGCCGGGGTCGCGGTCGCGGCTCACCAGCCCCGCGGTCTCGAGCCGCTTGAGCAGCGGCGTCAGGGTGCCGGAGTCGAGCCGCAGCCGCTGCCCGAGGGAGCTCACCGAGAGCGGCTCCTCGGCCTCCCACAGCACCAGCATCACCAGATACTGCGGATAGGTCAGGCCGGTCCCCTTGAGCAGTGTCACGTAGCGCTTCGTGACGGCTCGGGTCGCTGCGTACAGCGGGAAGCAGAGCTGTAGGTCGAGCGCGAGCTGCGGATAGGTACGTCCGGACACATTCACCAGTCTACTCCCTTGCGCTATTAAGTTGTGCACAATATAGTTGTGCACATGACACCTCTCTACACAGCCACCGCAGTCAGCACCGGGGACGCCCGCAACGGCCACGTCCAGTCCACCGACGGTCTCATCGACGCCGATGTCCGCGTCCCCAAGGAGATGGGTGGCGAGGGCGGTGCCACCAACCCCGAGCAGCTCTTCGCCGCCGGCTACGCAGCCTGCTTCCACTCGGCGCTCAAGCTGGTCGCCGGCAAGGCCAAGGTCGACATGACCGACTCCGAGGTCGTCGCCGACGTCAGCATCGGCAGCAACGGTGAGGGCGGCTTCGGCCTCGCCGTGCAGCTCGAGGTCACTATCCCCGGTGCCGACGCCGCGACCGCCCAGCAGCTCGCCGAGCAGGCCCACCAGGTCTGCCCCTACTCCAACGCCACCCGCGGCAACATCGAGGTCAAGCTCACCGTCGCCTGACCTCGGCACAGCAGAAGGGCCGCTCTCCGAGGAGAGCGGCCCTTCTGGCGTCTGGCGACCAGATGGTCAGCCGAGGATCAGCGACTTGCGCAGGTCCTTGTTGAGCTGGGAGATCACGTCGAGCGGGATCTCCTTGGGGCAGGCGGCGGCGCACTCACCGATGTTGGTGCAGCCACCGAAGCCCTCGGCGTCGTGCTGGCCGACCATGGACTGCACGCGGGAGTAGCGCTCCGGCTGACCCTGCGGCAGCTCACCGAGGTGGGTGATCTTGGCGCCGAGGAACAGCGACGCCGAGCCGTTGGGGCAGGCGGCGACGCAGGCGCCGCAGCCGATGCAGGTGGCCGTGTTGAACGCCCGCATGGCCTTGTCGCGCGGAGCCGGCACCGAGTTGGCCTCGGGGGCCGAGCCGGTGTTGGCCGAGATGTAGCCGCCGTTCTGGATGATCCGGTCGAACGCGGAGCGGTCGACGATCAGGTCCTTGACGATCGGGAACGACGCGGCGCGCCACGGCTCGATGGTGATGGTGTCACCGTCGTTGAACGAGCGCATGTGCAGCTGGCAGGTCGTGGTGACCTCCGGGCCGTGCGCCTGGCCGTTGATCATCAGCGAACACATGCCGCAGATGCCCTCGCGACAGTCCGAGTCGAACGCGACCGGCTCCTCGTCGTTGTGCAGGAGCTGCTCGTTGAGCAGGTCGAGCATCTCGAGGAAGGACATGTCCTGCGAGACGCCGTCCAGCTCGTACGTCTTGAGCGCACCCTTCTCGGACGCGTTGGCCTGCCGCCAGATCTTGAGGGTGAGCTTCACTTGTACGACCTCTGCTTCATCTCGATGGCGGTGTAGATCAGGTCCTCCTTGTGGAGGATCGGGGCGCCGTCCTCGCCACCGAACTCCCAGGCCGCGACGTAGGCGAACTCGTCGTCGTGACGCAGCGCCTCGCCGTCCTCGGTCTGCGACTCGGCGCGGAAGTGGCCGCCGCAGGACTCGCGCCGGTTGAGCGCGTCGATGCACATCAGCTCACCGAGCTCGATGAAGTCGGCGACACGGCCGGCCTTCTCGAGGTCCTGGTTGAGGGAGTCGGCCGAGCCGAGGACCTTGACGTTGGTCCAGAACTCCTTCTTGAGCTCACGGATCAGGCCGATGGCCTTCTTGAGGCCCTCCTCGGTCCGCTCCATGCCGCAGTACTCCCACATGATCAGGCCGAGCTCCTTGTGGATCGACTCGACCGAGCGGGTGCCGTTGATCGACATGAACTTGTCGATCCGCTCCTGGACCGACTGCTTCGCCTCGACGACCGCCGGGTGGTCCTCGGAGATGGGCTCGAACGGCCCGTCGGCGAGGTACTCGCGGATCGTGTTCGGGAGCACGAAGTAGCCGTCGGCCAGACCCTGCATCAGCGCCGAGGCACCGAGGCGGTTCGCGCCGTGGTCGGAGAAGTTGGCCTCACCGGTGCAGTACAGACCCTCGATGTTGGTCGAGAGCTCGTAGTCGACCCACAGACCGCCCATGACGTAGTGGACGGCGGGGTAGATGCGCATCGGCAGCTCGTAGGGGTTCTCACCCGTGATCCGCTCGTACATGTCGAGGAGGTTGTCGTACTTCTCCTCGATGGCGGCCTTGCCGAGGCGTTCGATCGCGGCACCCAGGTCGAGGTAGACGCCGCGGCGGAACTTCTTCACCGAGCCGTCGGGCTGGGTCTCCTCGACCTCCGGGCCGACACCGCGGCCCTCGTCGCACATGTACTTCGCCGCACGCGAGGCGATGTCGCGGGGGACCAGGTTTCCGAAGGACGGGTAGATCCGCTCCAGGAAGTAGTCGCGGTCCTCCTCGGGGATGTCGCGCGGGTCCTTGGCGCAGTCCTCGGCGTTCTTGGGCACCCAGATGCGGCCGTCGTTACGCAGCGACTCCGACATCAGGGTCAGCTTCGACTGGTGGGCGCCGGTCACCGGGATGCAGGTCGGGTGGATCTGCGTGTAGCAGGGGTTGGCCATGTAGGCGCCCTTGCGGTGCGCACGCCACGTGGCGGTGACGTTGGACCCCATCGCGTTGGTCGAGAGGTAGAAGACGTTGCCGTAGCCGCCGGTGGCGAGCACGACCACGTCGGCCAGGTGGGTCTCGATCTCGCCGGTGACCATGTCACGGGCGATGATGCCGCGGGCCTTGCCGTCGGCGACGATCAGCTCGAGCATCTCGTGACGCGTGAACTGCTCCACCGTGCCGGCCGCGACCTGGCGCTCCATGGCCTGGTAGGCGCCGATGAGGAGCTGCTGCCCCGTCTGGCCGCGGGCGTAGAACGTACGCGACACCTGCACGCCACCGAAGGAGCGGTTGTCGAGCAGACCGCCGTACTCGCGGGCGAACGGAACGCCCTGCGCCACGCACTGGTCGATGATGTTCACCGACTCCTCGGCGAGGCGGTAGACGTTGGACTCGCGGGCGCGGTAGTCGCCGCCCTTGACCGTGTCGTAGAAGAGCCGGTAGGCCGAGTCGCCGTCGCCCTTGTAGTTCTTGGCGGCGTTGATGCCGCCCTGGGCGGCGATCGAGTGGGCGCGACGCGGGGAGTCCTGGTAGCAGAACGACTTCACGTTGTAGCCGGCCTCGCCGAGCGTGGCGGCGGCGGCGCCGCCGGCCAGGCCGGTGCCGACGATGATGATCGACAGCTTGCGGCGGTTGGCCGGGTTGACCAGGCGGTTCTCGAACTTGCGGGTCGTCCAGCGCTCCTCGATCGGACCGGTCGGAGCCTTCGGGTCGACGAGCTTGTCGCCGAGCACGTAGTAGCCCGCGGCGTCGTCGGATTTCTGGACCGGTGCCTCGTTGGTCGGAGTGAGGCCCGGCAGGTAGTGGGTTCCAGCAGCCATGTGTCAGATGTCCTTACGAGATGACGCCGAAGACGGTGAACAGGGGGACCAGCGAGAAGCCGCCGGCGACCACGATCGCGACGACCCAGCCGGCGACGCGGGCCCTGGCACGCGACTCAGCGGTGTTGGTGAACCCGAGCGTCTGGATGGCGCTGAAGGTGCCGTGGTGCAGGTGGAACGCGAGCGCGAGCATCGCGAGCAGGTAGATGATCACCATCCACCACTGCTCCGGCTGGAAGGCGTTGATCAGCAGCCGGTAGGGGTTCTCGGTGACGTCAGGAGCCTGTCCGCCCGCACCCACGTTGATCTTCACGATGGTGAACTGGAGCAGGTGCCAGACGAGGAAGAGGAACAGCGCCATGCCGCCCCAGCGCATGGTGCGCGAGGAGAGCGACGAAGCCTTGTTCTTCTTCACCGCGTACTTCACCGGCCGCTGCGCGTGCGCACGCTTCGCGAGTGCGATCGCCGAGCCGACGTGCGCCACCAGCGAGGCCAGGAGCACCACCCGGATGATCCAGAGGAGGCCGCCGTACGGCAGCATCGGCTCCCCGAACGTACGCAGGTGCTCGGCGTACTCGTTGAAGGCAAGCTCGCCGCTGAACGCCTTGAGGTTGCCGTACATGTGCACGAGCACAAACAGGATGAAGACGATGCCGCTGGCCGCCATAAGGAGCTTCAGGGCGATCGTCGAGCGCGTCGACCGCGCGCCTTTGATCAGAGTCGTGGTTGCCACGGCACGCACGCTACTACCCCTCAGACCCGAACTTGTACGCAGGGAGTATGTGACATTGTCGTCTCTACCTGGGCGGGCGAGGTTACCGATGAGTATCGTTATCGCGAGTTAGGCAAGCCTAACAGCAGGTCCCGCATTCTCGGAGGCAGCGGCGTGAGATTGTGAGGTCCGGGCGTCGTTCAGTGTGACCAGACGGGTCAAGAGTTCGTCGACGGCATCGGTCCACGGCCGGGTCGCAGCCAGCTCGCGACCGCGGTCGCCGAGCAGGCGTCGACGGGGGTCGGAGACCACCGAGGCGACCGCGTCGGCGAGCTCGCGGCTGCGCGCCGGGTTGTAGAGCACACCGGTCTCCAGGTGCTGGACGATCTCGGCCGCGGCGCCGGCACGCGGGGCGACCACCGGGAGGGCGCTGGCCGCGGCCTCACGCAGGATGTGGCCGCATCCCTCCTCCTCGCCGGGGTGCACCAGCACGTCGAGAGAGGCCAGTGCGATGGCCAGGTCGCCGGTGCCCAGCGGCCCGGTCAGCTTCGCCTGCGGGACCCGCTGCTTGAGCCAGCCGCGCTGGGGTCCGTCGCCGATGATGACGAGGCGGATGCCGGGCACGGCGGTGAGCTCGGCGAGGCGGCGTACGCCATGGCTCTTGGCCAGGTTCCCGGCATAGCCGACCACGACCAGAGGGGTGGGACGGGACTTCGCCTTGGACCAGCGGCGGTGGAGCCAGTCGTCGCGCAGGCTGGGGGAGAAGGCGGCCGTGTCGACCCCCGGCTCCCACACCTCGGCGCGGACGTCGATCGCCGAGAGCACGCGACGGAGCCACTCGCTTGTGACGAAGATCTCATCCGCGTACGCAGCGATCGACGTGTCCCAGGTGAGCGCCGCCTTGGGGGAGAGCGGGGACTGCTGGACGACCAGCGTGGTCGCGTCGGCGGCCGTCGGCGAGGCCAGCGCCTTGCGGCCCAGACGCCCCGGGTCGAAGCTGATCACGACGTCCGGCTCGAAGGACTCCAGCGCGGTGCGTACCTGCCTGCCGGTCTTGGCGATCGGCGAGACCCGGACGACACGGCTGTTGCGGTAGACCGGGAGGCCGGGGCCCGGCGCGATGAAGCGCACCTCGTGGCCCGACTCGATCATGCGGTCGGCGATGGCCTTCACCGTGGTTGTGACACCATCGATGGTAGGAAAGAAGCTCTCGGTGACCAGCGCCATCTTCATGGGACCAGCGTCCTGCCCGGGGATGGCGAGTGCGCGACACGTGCGTTGATCTGGGATGAACCATCGGCATAGTGGCAGGCTGTCCGCGCGACCGGGCGGGCCCAGTCATGGCGACCAGTAGATGACCAGTGTGATGAGGACAATCAGTGGCGGTATCCAGGCGCGTCCGGGCGTTGTCGGCGGCACTCGCGGTGGCCGGAGTCGTGGGGATGTCGGGCTGTGGCCACGCGCCGACCCAGCAGCCGTCCGGTGACGGGGGCCAGCCCTCGACGCCGACACCGGGCTTCGAGATGCCGGTGGAGAAGCCCAACCTGCTGATGGTGACCGTCGACGACCTCGCCACCGTCGACATGGACTACCTGCCGAGCGTGCGCAAGCTCGTCGGTGAGAGCGGGGTGACCTTCACCGACGCGGTCGCGCCGACGCCGATCTGCGTGCCGGCCCGGGCCTCGCTGCTCTCGGGGCAGTACGCCCACAACCACGGCGCGCACACCATCCACGGTCCCGAGGGCGGCTACCCCTCCTTCGACGACTCCGAGACCGTCGCCACCTCGCTGCAGGACGC
The DNA here is from genome assembly GCF_015752315.1 of Nocardioides luteus. Classification (NCBI taxonomy): domain Bacteria; kingdom Bacillati; phylum Actinomycetota; class Actinomycetes; order Propionibacteriales; family Nocardioidaceae; genus Nocardioides; species Nocardioides luteus. The sequence continues at coordinate 4,584,327 of NZ_JADOVJ010000001.1, read as the reverse complement.
GGGCTACACCACGGTGTTCACCGGGAAGTACCTGAACGAGTACGGCGAGGACGGCACCGACCGTGACATCCCTCCCGGGTGGGACGAGTGGCGCGCGACCGTCGACCCGTCGACCTACAACTACCTGGGCGCGAAGTTCAACGTGAACGGGCGCCTGGTGAAGCCGAAGGGCTACTCGACCACCGTCATCACCCAGCAGGCGCAGGCGGCCCTGCAGGACGCGAGGAAGAAGTCCGGGGCCGAGGCGAAGCCGTGGTTCCAGTGGGTCAACTACGTCGCGCCGCACATCGGCGGCCCGACGGAGAAGGGCGACCCCAAGCAGCGCTTCCCCGGCACCAAGGGCGCGATCGGCGTACCGGTGCCGGACCAGCAGGACCGGGACGCGTACGCCGACAAGCCGATCCCGCAGCAGCCGAACCTCTTCCCGGAGGGACGCAAGCAGTTCCCCAAGGGGTCGCCGTCACGGAAGAACCCCTCGCAGGTCGAGAAGGACGCCTACGAGCTCTCCTACCAGCGGCGGATCGAGTCGGCGCGCAGCCTGGACCGCAACATCGCCTCCCTGCTCGGCGGGCTGAAGAAGAGCGGCGAGCTGGCGCGCACGCTGGTCGTCTTCACCTCCGACAACGGGTTCTCGAACGGCTACCACAACTTCAACGGCAAGCTCTGGTACTACGAGGAGTCGCTGCGCATCCCGGTCCTGATGAGCGGACCCGGCGTGCCGAAGGGGCGCAAGGTCGCGACCACGCTCACCAACCCCGACATCGCCACCACGCTGCTCGCGGCCGCCGGCGCCGACGACCCGCACGAGCCCGACGGCGTCGACATCCTGCCCTGGCTGCGGGCGCCCGACCAGACGCGCGTGGTCCCGATCGAGGCGTGGCCGACCTCCGACGGCACCTCCCGGCTCTGGTCCGGCGTACGTGTCGGGCGGTGGACGTACGTCGAGCTGACCACCGGTGGGGTCGAGCTCTACGACCGCACCACCGACCCCTACGAGATGAAGAACCTCGCCGACGACCCCGGCCATGCCGAGACGGTCTCGCAGCTGGCCGACCTGACCGAGAAGTATCGCGACTGCGCCGGCGACGACTGCCCCAAGGGGATGTACGCCGCCGACCGGCCGCTCGACCTCGAGGGCCTCTAGACGCTTCCCGGCTGATCCCGATGTGGCAACCACGCCGGATTGCCGCATCGCGTCACGGATATTTCATCTGTCTGCCGTGGTTTCGGGCTGCAGACGGACAATCACGCGCCACCTCGTTCGGATGGACTTGTCCAGACAAGTTCCCGGTGCCCGAGCACCGTGACCGAGACGAGGAGACCGATGATTCCCATCAGACGATCGTGGGGCGCGCGGCTTGCCGCAGGCGCCCTCGTGACTGTCGCGATCGCGGGTGGCGGCACTGTCGTCGCCCAGGAGCGCGCCGAGGCCGACGGCCCGGCCTTCGCGCTGCTCGACGAGCAGGTGCGGCTGCAGGACGCCCCCAGGCCCAAGGCCGCGGTCGGTGAGACCTTCCGCATCCCGGAGCCCGTCCCGGCCGAGGAGAGCAGCTCCTTCCGGACCGGCGACTACGTCGTCTCGGTGACCTCGCCCGACGGCGTCACGGCGGAGATCTCTCCGACGGGCTCCGCGAGCGACCCGGTCTACGAGTTCACCCCGCAGACCCCCGGCGACTACCGGATCAGCTACTCGGCCGTCGGTGAGAACGGCACCGTCGACTTCGAGGACTTCGAGGTCGTCGCCGGCAACGACGCCGAGGTCGAGAAGGCCCGTGCCGAGGCGGCGCGACGCACCGCCGACACCCACCAGCCGCAGGTGACCTTCGGCTCGATCGGCGACATCCACAACGAGTGGCGCGACCTGGACAAGGCCTTCGACCTCTACCACGCCCAGGACCTCGACGCGACGCTGTTCGTCGGCGACCTGACGAACAACGCCACCGCGGGCGAGTACGCCGGCCTGAAGGAGGTGCTCGACCGCCGCCTGGACGAGAACGGTGACGGCAAGGACGACATCTCCCTCGTCGCCGCGCTGGGCAACCACGACATCGGCTCGGGCATGACGGGCTACGACCTCTTCACCCAGTCGACGGGTGGCCAGCGGCCCAACGCCGACTACCTGATCAACGGCTACCACTTCATCACCGTCTCGCCGGGTGCCGGCGAGCTCGACGAGGAGACCGGCCGGCCGACCGAGCGCAGCACCGGCAACTACGCCTACGCCCGCGACTGGCTCCACACCCGCCTGGCCGCCGACACCGCCGAGCACCCGGACCGCCCGGTGTTCGTGCTCGTGCACCACCCCCTCAAGTGCACGCACTACGTCTCGAACGAGTGGTACGGTGCCGGCCTCTCCGAGGGCTGCGGCGACACCTTCAAGTCGGTCTTCGACAGCTTCCCCCAGGCCGTCGTCTGGGGCGGGCACATCCACACGCCCAACAACATCTCCACCTCGATCTGGCAGGACGGCGGCTTCACGACCGTGAACGCCCCGCCGCTGGCGTACTTCGAGATGGAGAGCGGCGTCGACAACGACACGACGCCGAACGACGCGGGCGACAACGCGCAGACCGCGGTCGTCGAGGTCGCCGGCAGCGTCGTCAAGGTCAAGAACTACGACCTGCAGGCCGGTCGGTGGATCGACCAGACCTGGACGTGGGACGTCGAGGAAGCGATCAAGAACCCGCAGCGCAACTTCCCCTACACCGACCGCCGTGCGGCCAGGACCGCCGGCCCGAAGTGGCCCGCGGGATCGGCGGTGACGGTCTCCGACATCAAGGAGGACAGCGCGCAGGTGTCGTTCCCGCAGGCGAAGCCGGCGGCCAACGATGTCCAGGACATCGTCCACCTCTACCGCTACCAGGTCGTCGACAAGGCGACCGGGGCGACCGTCGCCGACTTCAAGCAGTGGTCGGGCTTCTACATCCTTCCGCTGCCGGCCTCCCGCGGTCATGCCATCCGGAACCTGAAGGGCGACACCCGGTACGAGGTGCGCGTGACGCCCTACAACACCTGGGGCAAGGCGGGTGGGTCGATCTCGACGACCTTCAAGACCGCTCCGCCGCCGCCCCCGGTCGACCCGGCCGACTACCTCGTCTACCAGGACTTCGAGTCGGTGGCCGGCCAGCTCCAGTACGGCGTCGAGCACAACATGCCGGCGAACGCGAGCGTCCTCGGGTGGACCAAGACCACGCCGGCGGGATGGACGATCACCAACGCCCCCGACATGCCCACCGGCACCAAGGAGATGAACGGCTGGTCGCTGATGACCAAGGCGTTCTGGCAGAACGGTGACGACCAGGACCGCAGCGGCTTCACGCTGGGTCGCAACGTCGTGGCCGTCGCCGACCCCGACGAGTGGGACGACGTCAACGACCCGGAGAGCCGCGGCCGCTTCGACTCGACGCTCTCCACCCCCAGCGCGCCGATCCCGGCCGGGACCTCGCGCGTCTACCTCGCCTGGGACAACCACTACCGCGAGGAGGAGCCGCAGGAGGCCGAGGTCACCGTCGAGTTCGACACCGGCCAGAAGGTGCAGCTGGTCCACTGGACGCCGGCCAACACCCCCGACCTGAGCCAGGGCAACAAGACCGTGAACCTGCCGGTCGACGTGCCGGCCGGCGCGACCTCGATGAAGGTCAACTTCCGGCTCTTCAACGCCATGAACGACTGGTACTGGGCCATCGACCACGTTCGACTCGACACCGAGCCGATCGTCTGACCCGCCGGGAGGCCCGCCCGGCGGAGTGCCGGGCGGGCCTCCTTCCCCCACTTTCGGATCGAGGATCCTCATGACCGTTCCCACCGGCGTACGTCTCCTCGCCGCTGCTGCACTGGCGCTGCTCGCGCCCGTCCTGCTGACGCCCCCGGCCTCGGCCCACGGCTTCACCTCCACGGTCTACGCCGAGACGACCCAGCGCGCCGACGGTGTCGTGAGCACCGAGCTCGAGATGGAGTACGTCCTCCTGGTCAGGTCGGTGGCGAAGGCCGAGGGCGACCCCGGGCTGGAGAGCGAGGCCAAGGCTGCCTTCCAGACCTCCGGCGCCGACGTCGGCCTGATCGAGGAGCACCGGGACGCGGTGCTGGGCTACCTCGGCGACCGCTTCCGCATCGCCGTGGACGGCCAGGACTGTGCGCCGTCGATCGCCGACGAGCTCCGGACCACCGAGCGCGACGGCGTGCCGCACGTCGTGGTGACCCTCGACCATGCCTGCCCCGAGGTGACGGGCGACGCCGCGTACGAGATCTCCAGCGAGCTGTTCCCCGAGTCGGAGGGCTTCGTCGGGAGCACCGAGACGATCGTGGAGTACTCGCTGCCCGAGGCATCCGGCAACACGGTCCTCACCGCCGAGGACCCGAGCTTCTCCACGGACGAGTCGTCGCCGACGAGGCTGCTGGAGTTCTTCGTCCTCGGTGCCGAGCACCTGCTCTTCGGCATCGACCACATCCTGTTCCTCGTCGCGCTCATCGTCGGCTCACGCCGCCCGCGCGACATCCTGCTGGCCGCGACCGCGTTCACGGCGGCGCACTCGGTGACGTTCGTGCTGGCGAGCCTCGGTCTCGTGTCGGTCCCGGCCGCGATCGTCGAGCCCGTGATCGCGCTGTCGATCGCGGCGGTGGCCGCCTGGCACGTGTGGGGCTCGTGGCGCGGTGGGCGCCCCGGCCGCTCCGGCTCGCCGTCGCTCGGGGAGCCGGCCGGTGTCGGTCCTGCGCCGGTCGCCTCTTCCGGCGGCGTCCTCGCCGTGGCCGCGCCGGTGCGTACGGCCACCGAGACCGCGCCGGGGACGGCGGGATCGTGGATGTCGGGGGAGAGGGCTCGGCTCGCGGTGGTCTTCGGGTTCGGCCTGATCCACGGCCTGGGCTTCGCCGGTGCCCTCGGCATCGACGAGCCGTTCTCGTGGCGGCTGCTGGTCTCCCTCCTCGTCTTCAACCTCGGCATCGAGGCCGTGCAGCTCGTGATCATCGCGCTGGCCTTCCCGGTGCTGTTGGTCCTGCGGCGTCGGCAGCCGGTGATCGGCTGGTGGCTCGGCGTCGCCGCGGCCACGGGGGTCGCCGTCGTCGGGCTGTTCTGGTTCGTCCAACGTGTCCTCGGGACGGGGTGACCCGATGCGGGAGTCGAGGGCGTCGCGCCGCTACCACGCGGTCGCGGCGACGTTGGAGGGGCGGATCCGAGCGGGCGAGTACCCGCCGGGCAGGCCGCTCCCGGCGGTGTCCTGCCTGGCGCGGGAGTTCGGGGTCGCGCGCGGCACCGTGGAACGCGCGCTGGCCCGGCTGGAGACCGACAGCCGTCTCGTCTCCCACCACGGCCGGCACTGGCACCCCCATGTGGCCACGCGGCTGCAGAGCCTGGGGGTGCGCTCGTTCGCGCAGTGGGCGGTCGCGTCCGGGCTGAGCCCCGGCGGCCGGTTCGTCGATGTGGCGCGTGGCCGTGCCACCACCCTGGAGGCGCGCGAGCTCGGCGAGCGGCCGGGCAACCCGGTGCTGCGGGTGGTGCGGGTCCGCTCCCTCGACGGGGCGCCGGCCATGGTCGAGCACACCGTGTTCCCCGGCTGGCTCGCCCCGACCATCGAGGCGCTGCCGGTCGACGCGCCCTCGATCGTCGACGTGGTCGAGGCCGAGCTCGGCGTCCGTCTCGCGCACGCCGAGCACCGGATCGAGGCCTTCGCGACCTCGGCCATGGACGGCCGCCTGCTCGGGGTCTCCCGGGGGAGCCCGCTGCTGCGGGTCGTCCGCACCGCGCGGTTCGCCGACGGTCGCGCCTTCGAGCTCAGCGACGACCGCTACCTGCCCGGCATCGTGTCCCTCTCGCTGGTGACCAGCACGGTCCAGGCCGACTGAACGCGCGTCCGGCGGACGAGCGCGGATTCTTCTGGAGGCGCCGTCGCGTTAAAGTAGACTAAATAACTCATATTACTGGGGAGTGTTTGGTCATGTCGGTCGGCAATCTGTTCACCCGTCGCAGGCGCGCAGCCGTGGCGACGGCTGCGATGAGCGCCCTCGCCGTGACCGGGCTGGTGCACGAGCCGGCCGCGATGGCGGCGGCCCCGACGCGTACGCCTGCTCTGGAACGGCCGGTGAAGAAGCCGAACCTGCTGCTGGTCACCGTCGACGACCTCTCCTATCTCGACATGGACTACCTGCCGCAGGTGCGCAAGCTGGTCGAGCGGACCGGGGTCTCCTTCTCGGAGGGGATCGCGCCGACGCCGATCTGCGTGCCAGCGCGGGCCTCGCTGCTGACCGGGCAGTACGCCCACAACCACGGTGCGCGCACGATCGAGGGGCCCCACGGTGGATATGCGGCCTTCGACGACTCCTCGACGGTCGCCAGCTCGCTGCAGGACGCGGGCTACGCGACGATCCTGGCGGGGAAGTACCTCAACGGCTACGGCGAGGGTGAGACCCGAGGTGACGTACCGCCCGGCTGGGACCAGTGGCGCGCGACCGTCGACCCGTCGACCTACAACTTCCGCTCGCCGAAGTTCAACGTCAACGGCGAGATCATCAAGTCGAAGGGCTACTCCTCGACCGTCATCACCGAGCACGCGAAGGCCGGGATCGCGGCCGAGCGCGGGTCGGGGAAGCCCTGGTTCACCTGGGTCAACTACGTGGCGCCGCACCACGGCGGGCCCTCGGGGCCCGACGACCCGAAGAAGATCTACCCCGGCACCGACGCCGCCCTCTCGGTGACCGTGCCCGACCGGCAGGACCGCGGGTTCTACGACAACGTGCGGATCCCGGCGCGGCCCAACCTCTTCCCCGAGGACACCTCCGGCTACGCGAAGGGGTCGCCCGGTCGCGGGACGTTCAACCCGAGGAAGAAGGACGCGCTCCGGATCGCCTACCAGCGCCGGCTCGAGGCGACCCGAAGCCTGGACCGCAACATCGCCTCGTTGATCGGGTCGCTGAAGAAGAGCGGGGAGCTGAAGCGGACGCTGGTCGTCTTCACCTCCGACAACGGCTTCTCCAACGGCTACCACAACCTCAACGGCAAGCTGTGGCACTACGACGAGTCCCTGCGCATCCCGGTCCTGATGAGCGGTCCCGGGGTGCCGCGCGGCCGGACGGTGCGGACCCCGGTCACCAACCCGGACCTGGCCGCGACCCTGCTCGCGGCCGCCGACGCTCGGCCGCCCCGTGCGTCCGACGGGATCGACATCATGCCGTGGTTGCGCGCCCCCGAGCAGGTCCGCGCGATCCCCATCGCCGGCTGGCGGGTCGCCGACGGGAACCGGCAGCTGTGGTCCGGCATCCGCGTCGGCTCCTGGACCTACGCCCGCGTGCACACCGGCCAGGTCGAGGTCTACGACCGCTCCTCCGACCCCTACGAGCAGCACAACCTCGCCGCTGACCCCGCCTCCGCGGAGACCGTCAAGGCGCTTGCCCGGCTGGCCTCCCGCTACCAGGACTGCGCCGCCTCGACGTGCCCGAAGGATCTGTACGCCGCCGGCCAGGCCCTCGACCTCGAGGGCCTGTGATGAGGATCGGCGACCTGGAGCGTGAGGCCGCGCGGGCCCGGCTCGTCGAGGCGTACGCCGCGGGGCAGATCGACGCGCCCGAGCTGGAGTCGCGCGCCGAGGCGGTGTGGGGCGCTGCCCGGGCCGCCGAGCTCGCCGCGGTGGTCGACGACCTCGGCGAGCAGGACCCGGCGCCCTCCGCGGAGACGGACCGGCGCTTCGTACGGGACCTTCTGGTGTTCCTGATCTGCGGCGCGATCGCGGTCGTCGCCTGGCACGTCACCGGGCGAGGCTTCTTCTGGCCGGTGTGGGTGCTGGTCTACACCGGCCTGCCGCTGCTGCGCGGCTGGTGCGGCTAGGGCCGGGCGAGCGTGTTGGCCGGGACGTTGCCCGACTCGATCTCCCGCGCCAGCTCCCTGATGCGTACGCCGCTGGTGGTCCAGCTGCCGGTGCGCTCCTCGTGGATCGGGGTGAAGCCGCGGCGCACCTCGACGGTCCAGTGGCGGCCGAAGACGACCCGCCCTGTGATTGCGAAGGGGAGGATCGCAATCAAGAGCATGAGTTCGATGCCCGTGACTAGAAAGACGAAAACGATCCCAGCGAGCAACGGGATCAGGACGAACGCGGCGGTCAGTGCCAACAGGAAGCTGATCGGGTCGTCGCCGCCGTCGAAGCCGGAGAAGTCCGCGCTTCCCTCCGCCTCGAGCTTCCGCGACTTCCGCTGCCACGGGACCCAGCGTCGGGTGACGCGATAGACCGCTCCCTCGGGGGTGCATATCTTCACGGCGCTCAACGTAACGACGCGTCTCAGTTAGCGGTTGTAAACCTCACACTTTGTGGTCACCGCCACTTCAGCCGCCTAAGGTTCGATCCATGAACGACGCCGCTCGCGCCGACTCGTTGCGCCTTGCCCAGCCGGCGGATGCCCATTCCCAGGCAGAGTGGGAGGCGGCGACCGCTGCTGTCCTCCGCAAGAGTGGTCGGCTGAGCGCCGACGACGCCGACTCTCTGGTCTGGGACAAGCTGACCCGCACCTCCCTCGACGGTCTCCGGATCGCCCCGCTCGGGCTGCCGGACACGTCCTTCGCCGACGTGGCGCGTCCCACGCGCGCCGGCGCCTGGGACATCCGCTCGCTCGTCTCCGGCCTGTCCGGGGTGGACGCGAAGGCGGCCAACGAGGCGGCGCTGGTCGACCTCGACGGTGGGGTCTCCTCGCTGTGGGTGGCCGCCGACGAGACCACCGACCTGAACGTACTGCTCGACAAGGTCCTCCTCGACCTGGCGCCCGTCGTGCTCGACGCGCCGATCGGTGCGGTCAAGGTCGCCCAGAACCTGCTCGCGCTGATCGCCGAGCGCGGCACCGGGCTGCACGCCGCGACCAACCTGGGTGCCGACCCGATGGGTGCGCTGCTGCGCGACCTGCCGCTGGCGCCGGACGAGGCGTTCGCCGAGCTGGTCGACCTCGCGCGCCTGGCCCAGGGGATCGGGGTGCGCGCGATCGTGGTCGACGCCACCGCCGCCCACGACCTCGGTGCCTCCGACGTGCAGGAGCTCGGCTGGTCGATCGCGGTGGGCGTCGCCTACCTGCGCGCGCTGACGGAGGCCGGGTTCTCGCCGGCCGTGGCGGCGAGCCTCATCGAGTTCCGCTACGCCGCCACCGACGAGCAGTTCCCGACCATCGCCAAGCTGCGGGCGGCCCGGCAGCTCTGGGCACGCGTGCTCGAGCTCTCCGGGGCCGAGGGCGTGGAGATGCGCATCCATGCGGTGAGCTCGCGGCCGATGCTGTCGAAGTACGACCCCTACGTGAACATGCTGCGCGGCACCGTCGCGGCCTTCGCCGCCGGTGTCGGCGGGGCGGACGCGGTCACCGTGCTGCCCTTCGACTCCGCCAACGGCGTGCCGGACGGGTTCGGGCGCCGGATCGCCCGCAACGTGTCCCACCTGCTGATCGACGAGTCCCACGTCGCGGCCGTCGCCGACCCCGCCGGCGGCTCCTTCGCCGTCGAGCGGCTGACCGCCGACATGGCCGAGGCCGGCTGGGAGGCGTTCATCCAGCTCGAGGAGGAGTGGACCGGGGCCAACGCCGTCGGTGGCCACGACTTCTCGCCCTTCCGTGACCGGATCGCCGTGGTCTCCGCCGAGCGGGAGAAGGCGATCGCGCGCCGCAAGCGCCCGATCACCGGGCTCACCGAGTTCCCCAACCTCGCCGAGACGCTTCCCGAGCGACCGGTCGACCCGCTCAACGAGCGGGTGGTGCGCTACGGCGCCTCCTTCGAGGCCCTCCGCGACGCCCCCGCCACCGCCAAGGTCTTCCTCGCCACCCTCGGCACCGTCGCCCAGCACACCGCGCGGGCGACCTTCGCGACCAACCTCCTCGCCGCCGGTGGCATCGGCGTCGAGGTCGCGGGTGCGACCGCGGACGCCGATGAGCTGACCGGAAAGTACCGTGCGGCCGGCGCGCCGCCGGTCGTCTGCCTGGCCGGTTCGGACAAGGCGTACGCCGAGTGGGGCGCGGCCGCGATCGCGGCCCTCCGCGAGGCCGGCGCCACGCACGTCATCATCGCCGGGAAGCCCGACGCCGTCGACGCCGAGGTGGACGACGCCGCCTCGATGGGCGTCGACGCACTCGCCTTCCTGACCGCTACGAGGGAGAAGCTCGCATGACCATCCCCAGCTCCTTCAAGGGTCTTCCGCTGCAGGGCGAGACCCCGCCGTACGCCGCCGCCGCTCCCTCGGGCGAGGGCTGGCTGAGCCCCGAGGGCATCGAGATCCAGCCGGCGTACGGGCCTGCGGATCTCGAGGGTCTCGACGCGCTCGACACCTTCCCCGGCCTGAGCCCGTTCCTGCGCGGTCCCTACCCGACGATGTACACGACCCAGCCGTGGACGATCCGGCAGTACGCCGGGTTCTCGACCGCGGAGGAGTCCAACGCGTTCTATCGCCGCAACCTGGCTGCCGGCCAGAAGGGCCTGAGCGTCGCCTTCGACCTGGCCACCCACCGTGGCTACGACTCCGACCACCCGCGGGTGCGCGGCGATGTCGGCATGGCGGGCGTCGCGATCGACTCGATCTATGACACCAGGACGCTGTTCGACGGCATCCCGCTGGACCAGATGTCGGTCTCGATGACGATGAACGGTGCGGTGCTGCCGGTGCTGGCGCTCTACATCGTGGCGGCCGAGGAGCAGGGCGTTCCGCCCGAGAAGCTCGCCGGGACCATCCAGAACGACATCCTCAAGGAGTTCATGGTCCGCAACACCTACATCTACCCGCCGGCGGCGTCGATGCGGATCATCGGCGACATCTTCTCCTACACCGCCGCGAAGATGCCCCGGTTCAACTCGATCTCGATCTCCGGCTACCACATGCAGGAGGCCGGCGCGACGGCCGACCTCGAGCTCGCCTACACGCTGGCCGACGGCGTCGAGTACCTGCGGACCGGTCTGGCCGCCGGCCTCGATGTCGACGCGTTCGCGCCTCGCCTGAGCTTCTTCTGGGCGATCGGGATGAACTTCTTCATGGAGGTCGCCAAGATGCGCGCGGCCCGGGCGCTGTGGTCCCGGCTCGTGAGCCAGTTCGACCCGAAGAACCCCAAGTCGCTGTCCCTGCGCACCCACAGCCAGACCTCCGGCTGGTCGCTGACCGCGCAGGACGTCTTCAACAACGTCGGCCGCACCGCGATCGAGGCGATGGCCGCGACCCAGGGGCACACCCAGTCGCTGCACACCAACGCCCTCGACGAGGCGATCGCGCTGCCGACCGACTTCTCGGCCCGCATCGCCCGCAACACCCAGCTGCTCCTGCAGCAGGAGAGCGGCACCACCGAGATCATCGACCCGTGGGGCGGCTCCTACTACGTGGAGCGTTTGACGCATGACCTCGCCGAGCGCGCCTGGGCCCACATCCAGGAGGCCGAGGCGGCCGGCGGGATGGCCAAGGCGATCGAGCAGGGCATCCCGAAGATGCGCATCGAGGAGGCCGCGGCCCGCACCCAGGCGCGCCTCGACTCCGGCGCTCAGAAGCTGATCGGCGTCAACACCTTCCGGCTCCCCTCCGAGGACCCGCTCGACGTGCTCAAGGTCGACAACGACCAGGTCTACAAGCAGCAGGTCGCCAAGCTGGAGCGGCTGCGCGCGGAGCGCGACGACGAGGACGTACGCCGGGCCCTGGAGGCCATCACCAACGCTGCCGGGGCGGAGAAGTCCGCGGCGAACCTCGACGGCAACCTGCTCGCGCTGGCCGTCGACGCGGCCCGCGCCAAGGCCACCGTCGGGGAGATCTCCGACGCGATGGAGAAGGCATGGGGACGGCACCAGGCCGTGATCCGTACCATCTCCGGTGTGTACCGGGACGAGGCGACGACGTCGGGTGACTCGAAGGTCACCGAGGTGTTGAAGGCGACCAAGGAGTTCGAGGAGGCCGAGGGCCGCCGCCCCCGCATCCTCGTCGCGAAGATGGGCCAGGACGGCCACGACCGTGGCCAGAAGGTCGTGGTCTCGGCCTTCGCTGACCTCGGCTTCGACGTCGACGTAGGCCCGCTGTTCTCCACGCCCGAGGAGGTCGCGCAGCAGGCGGTCGACGCCGACGTACACATCGTCGGGGTCTCGTCGCTGGCCGCCGGTCACCTCACGCTGCTCCCCGCGCTCAAGGCGGCGCTGGAGGAGCAGGGACGCCCGGACATCATGATCGTCATCGGCGGCGTCATCCCGCCCGACGACGTGGCGACGCTCGAGCAGATGGGCGCGGCCGCGGTCTTCCTTCCGGGCACCGTCATCGCCGACTCCGCCCTCGACCTGCTCGGTCGTCTGCGGGAGCAGCTCGACCACTGAGGTCGGACCGACCCGGAGTTTGTCCTCGCCGGGGGCGTCGGGCTCGTCTAGCCTCAGAGCTGTGACGGACCTACGCCCCGGGCGGGCATCCGGGAACGGGCTGGTGAGGGTGGGGGCGTATGAGCTCCTCACCAAGCTCGGTGAGGGCGGCATGGGCGTCGTCCACCTGGCCCGCCACGAGGAGACCGGCGAGCGGGTGGCGCTGAAGGTGCTGCGTACGCATGTCGTGGGGGACGAGGAGACCCGGGCCCGGCTGGAGCGCGAGGTCCGGTCGCTGCGGCAGGTGCGCAGCCCGTGGATCGCCGAGATCGTCGACGCCGACCCCTACGCGGACCTTCCCTACGTCGCGACCCGCTACGTCCCGGGGCCGACGCTCCACGACCGGATCAAGGACGACGGGCCGGTCCTCGGCGAGGACCGGTTCTGGCTGGCCCGCTGCCTCGCCGACGGCGTCGCCGCCTGCCACGACGCCGGCGTTCTGCACCGTGACGTGAAGCCCTCCAACGTGGTGATGGAGGGACGTACGCCGGTGCTCATCGACTTCGGGCTCGCCCGGGTCGCCGACGATCCCAAGATCACCCTGACCGGGTGGCTGGTCGGCACACCGGGCTACCTGGCGCCGGAGATCCTGGAGGGGACGCCCGCGACGCCGGCCAGCGACGTGCACTCGTGGGCGGCCACGACCGCCTATGCGCTGCTGGGCAGGCCGCCGTTCGGGACCGGACCGTCGATGGCCGTCCTGGATCGCGTACGCCGCGGCCAGCACGATCTCGACGGGATCGAGGGCTCGATGCGCGAGGTCCTGACGGCGGCGCTGGCGACCGATCCCGTGGACCGACCGGGCCTCGAGGAGCTGCGGGAGTGGCTGATGGAGCCCGAGGTGCCATGGTCCGGGGGCGACGCCGCGGCGGTGACGAAGGTGCTGCCGCTGACGATGCCGCTGGCCGCCGCCCCCGTGGACGCAGAGCTGAAGCCGACGCTGGTCGACCCGGACGCTGCCGGCGACGCGGTGACGGAGGTCGAGCCGCCGGAGGTGGAGGAGGTGCCGCCGACCGCGGTGACCGTCGCCGACGCGCCGGCCGAGCCGCTGGTGGTCCGCCGGTTCGACCCGCAGCAGCCGCCACCGTCTGCTCCGCCGCGCGAGCCCGGGTGGAGCCCGCCCAGCAAGCACGCCAACCTCAAGCGCTGGCCGGGCCCGATGCACTTCCTGATCCTGGTCGCGCTCGCCTCGATCCTCGCCGGGATCGTGGCCGCCTACCCGTTCCTGGGCGCCACCCTCCTCGGCGTCGGCGTCTGGCTGCTGCGCGCCGCGTCGCTCGCCTCCGACCACCTGACGAAGCGCCGCGAGGCGCGCGGACGGAAGTGGTACGACGGGCCGTGGGCGCTCATCCGCTCGCCGTGGGACCTGGTGCGCGCCATCCCCGGCACGGCAGCGCTGACCGTGCTGACCGGCGTGATCGCGGCCGCCGTCGGCGTGGGTCTCCTGGCGCTGGGGATGCCGCCGGCCGCCGTGCTCTACGCCGCCGCGATGACGTTCATGTCCGCCGCCTGGCTCGCCTCGCAGCGGGTCCGCGACACCGTCGGGCCGGTCGCCCGCGCCGCCTCGTCGCCTTCCCAGCGATGGGTGGTCGCCGTCGTCGGCCTGGCGATCATCGCCGCCGGCGTCGCCTGGTACGTGCTGCAGGTGGGTGTCTCGTGGACGCCCCTGGACGACGTTCGGTCGAGCCAGCTCCCTGACGCCCTCCGCGACGTCCTCCGCGACGTCCTGCGGCGTGCTCGGTGATCAGGGCGCGGCCGCGCGGAGCCGCTCGAGCAGCGGCCCGGCGGCCTCGGCCAGGAACCGGTCCTGGGTGTCGTCGCCGATCTGCACCAGCGCGACGTCGGTGAAGCCGGCCTTCCAGTAGGCCGAGACCGCCTCGACGATCGCGTCCAGGTCGGGACCGCACGGCACCGACTCGGCGACGTCCTCGGGACGGACGAGCTGGGTGGCCGCGGCGAAGCCGGCCGGCGTGGGCAGGTTGGCGTTGACCTCCCAGCCGCCGCTGAACCAGCGCATCTGCTCGTGCGCACGGCGTACGGCGGTCTCCTCGTCGGGGTCCCAGCAGATCGGGATCTGGCCGATCGCGCGGGCCTCGGAGCCGATCGGCTTGGCGCCCTCGACACCGTTCCAGGTGTCGACCAGCGACGCCTCGGGCTCGACGGCGATCAGGTGGTCGGCGAGCGGGGCGAGCTCCTCGATGGCACGTTCGCCGCCCACGGCGAGCCCGATCTCGACGGGCTCCTCGGGGACGTCCCAGATGCGGGCCGAGTCGACCTGGAAGTATTCACCACGGTGGTCGACGAGCTCGCCGGTGTGCAGGTCGCGGATGATCCCGACCGCCTCGCGGAGCATCGCGTGCCGCTCCTGGACCGCGGGCCAGCCCTGGCCGACGACATGCTCGTTGAGGTTCTCGCCGGAGCCGAGGCCGAGCCGGAAACGGCCCTCGGCGAGCAGCTGGACGGTCGCGGCCTTCTGCGCCACCACGGCGGGGTGGTAGCGGAGCGTCGGGCAGGTGACGTACGTCATCAGGCCCACGCGCGAGGTCGCATGGGCGACCGCGCCGAGCACGCTCCAGGCGTACGGCGCGTGCCCCTGCTCGGTCAGCCACGGTGAGTAGTGGTCGCTCATCACCTCGAAGTCGAAGCCGGCCTCCTCGGCGGAGGTGGCGTAGCGGACGAGGTCGCGAGGTCCGCTCTGCTCGGTGAACAGGGTGTAGCCGAGATTCGTCATGATCGTTCTGTACCCATGTCCTGGGTGGCCATTCGTGTTGCGGTCTCACACCCTGCCGCGACGCGGCGCTGTGGTCACAGCCGCGCGAGGAGCGCTCCGCCGTGGATGCCGACGACCTGTCCGGTGGTGAACCCGGCGTCCGGCGAGGTGAGGTGAGCCACCAGCGCGGCGATCTCCTCCGGGGCGCCGGGACGTCCGACGGGGATCTGCGAGGTGCGCTGCGCGATCAGCTCAGGGCTGCGGCGGGAGTCCCAGAACTCGGTGTCCGGTACGAAACCGGGAGCGACCGCGTTGGCGGTGATCCCGTCGGCCGCGACCTCGGCCGCGAGGCCAGTGATCCAGGTGTTGATCGCGCCCTTGGAGGCTCCGTACGACCCCGGGCCGCGCAGCGCCGCGATCGAGCTCATCGCGACGATCCGGCCACCGGGCCGAGCCAGTCTGGGCAACAGCGCTTCGACCGGGAGCACCGCGGTGAGCACGTTGAGCCGGTAGTCGGCCGCCCAGTCGTGGGCCAGCGCCTCGAGGTCGTCGCCGGTCGAGGGCGTGAGGCCGCCGGCATTGAGGACGAGCACGTCCACGCGGTCCGGGCAGGCATCGGCCAGGGCACGTACGTCGCCCGGGTCGGCGCAGTCGGCGACGACGTACGTCACCCGGTCGGCGCCGACGGCGGCGTTGATCTCCTTGGTCGCGGTCTCGAGCACCTCCGCCCGGCGACCGACGATGGTCACCTCGAGCCCGTCCGCCGCCAGCCGATCCGCGATCGCGCGTCCCAGCCCGGTCCCGCCGCCTGTCACCACCGCTGTTCTCGTCATCTCGGTCACGTCGGTCGAGCGTACCGGCGCTCACCAGGCTCCGCTGGTCGAGCCGGGCCGCGGGATGCCGGGTGTTTTGGCTAAGGTGCTGGGCATGCCAGGGCCCGACGTACAAGACCTTCTCGACGGCATCAGCGACGGCAAGCGGGCGGCGGTGTCACGGGCGATCACCTTGGTGGAGTCGACCAAGCCGCAGCACCGCGACATCGCGCGCGAGCTGCTCACCAAGCTCCCCGCGGGCGACACCGTGCGGGTCGGGATCTCCGGCGTCCCGGGCGTCGGCAAGTCGACCTTCATCGAGGCGCTCGGCAGCCGGCTGACCGCCAACGGCCTCAAGGTCGGGGTGCTGGCCGTCGACCCGTCCTCCGTACGCACCGGCGGCTCCGTCCTGGGCGACAAGACGCGCATGCAGCGCCTCTCGGTGGACCCCAACGCCTTCATCCGGCCCTCCCCGAGCGCCGGGACGCTCGGCGGGGTCGCCCGGGCGACCGTGCAGGCGATGGCGGTGCTGGAGGCCGCCGGCTACGACGTGATCCTCGTCGAGACGGTCGGCGTCGGGCAGTCCGAGGTGACCGTGGCCGGGATGGTGGACACGTTCCTGTTCCTCACCATCGCGCGCACCGGCGACCAGCTGCAGGGGATCAAGAAGGGCATCCTGGAGATCTCCGACGTGATCGCGGTCAACAAGGCCGACCCCAACGACCCTCACCGCGCCCAGGAGGCGCGCGCGGCCGCGCGCGAGCTCGCCGGCGCCCTCCGGCTGGTGCGGTCCCGCGAGGAGTGGGCGCCGCCGGTGATCACCGCCTCTGCGCTCCACGACGACGGGGTCGACTCCGTCTGGGAGCAGGTGATGGCGCACCGCGCCCACCTCGGCAAGGACGGCCTGCGCACCAAGCGGGCCGAGCAGCAGCTCGACTTCACCTGGGCGCTCGTCCGGGACGAGCTCGACCAGCGGCTCAAGCACTCCCCGGGCGTCAAGGCGATCCGCGACCAGATCCGTGGCGAGGTGCTTTCCGGCGAGCTTCCGGCGACCGTGGCCGCGGACAGGATCCTGGCCGCCTACGACAAGGATTAGTCTGGCGGGACCATGCTGGAGCCTGCTGCCTTCCTCGCCGAGCGAGTCGATGCCTACGATGCCGAGCTGATCGACCTGCGCCGGGACATCCATGCCCACCCGGAGCTCTCCTGGCAGGAGCACCGCACCACCGAGCTGATCGCCGAGAGACTGGAGAAGGCGGGCTGGCAGGTCGACCGGCCCTCCGCGACCGGTCTCATCGCTGATCTGGGCGAGGGGGAGAGGGTCGTCGCGCTGCGCGGCGACATGGACGCGCTGCCCGTCGACGACGTCACCACCGACATCTGGACGAGCACCGTTCCCGGGGTCGCCCACGCCTGCGGCCACGACGTGCACACCACGGCGCTGCTCGGCGCCGGCCTCGCCCTGGCCGACCTCCACCGCGAGTCACCGCTGCCCGGGGGCGTACGCCTGCTGTTCCAGCCCGCCGAGGAGGTCATGCCGGGCGGGGCGCTGCACCTGATGAGCCTGGGTGCGCTCGACGACGTGGAACGGATCTTCGCGCTGCACTGCGACCCGACCGTGGACGTCGGCCGGGTCGGGATCCGCTCCGGTGCGCTGACCAGCGCGGCCGACCTGATCGACGTCCACCTCAGCGGCACCGGCGGTCACACCTCGCGCCCGCACCTGACCGGCGACCTGGTCTTCGCGCTCGCCAAGGTGACCACCGAGCTGCCCGTGATCCTGAGCCGGCGGATGGACCCGCGCGCCGGCGTGAGCGTGGTCTGGGGCAAGGTCACCGCCGGCCAGATCCACAACGTGATCCCCGCCCACGGCTCGGTCGGCGGCACCGTACGCATCCTCGACAGCGACGCCTGGAGCGAGGTCGAGCACGTGGTGCGCGAGGTCGTCGCCGAGATCATCGCGCCCTACGGCGTGAGCGCCGCCGTCGACTACACCCGGGGCGTCCCGCCGGTGAGCAACGACGAGGAGTCCCACCAGATCCTCGTCGACACGGTCCGGGAGGTCCTCGGGGAACGGGGCGCGGTCGTCTCCGCCCAGAGCCTCGGCGGCGAGGACTTCGGCTGGTACCAGGAGCAGGTGCCGGGATCGATGTTCCGGCTCGGCGTACGCACCCCCGGCGGCCCCACCTACGACCTCCACCAGGGCGACCTGCGCATCGACGAGCGAGCGGTGGGCGTCGGCGCCAAGGTGCTTGCCGCCGCCGCCCACCGCACACTCGCCCCGCCGAATCGGTAGAAGTGGCGGCCGAGAACGCACGTGTGGGCGACGAAACGGCAGTTTCGTCGCCCACAGGTGCAGTTTCGGCGGGTCAGCCCTTTCGGTAGGGCACGCCGTCAGCGGCCGGTGCACGCGAGTTCCCGACGAGCCCGGCGACGGCGAAGATGGTGACGACGTAGGGCAGCATCAGCATGAACTGCGACGGCACCGGCGAGCCGATGACCGAGAGCACCGACTCGACGTTGGACGCGAAGCCGAAGAGCAGCGCCGCCAGCGTCGCCTTGATCGGGTCCCACTTGCCGAAGATGACCGCGGCCAGCGCGATGTAGCCCGCACCACCGGTCATCTCACGCCCGAACGACGGCACCGAGACGAGCGTGTAGGTGGCCCCGCCGATGCCCGCGATCGCACCCGCCAGCAGCACAGTGCGGTAGCGGGTCGCGATCACGTTGATGCCGACCGTGTCGGCGGCCTTCGGGTGCTCGCCGACCGCGCGGACCCGCAGGCCCCACTTGGAGCGGTAGAGCGCCCAGGCGACCAGGATCACCGCGGCGTACATCAGGTAGACCAGCACGGTCTGGCGGAAGAAGATCGGCCCGATGACCGGGATGCCGGACAGCAGCGGGATCGGCAGGCGCGGGAAGTGCGGCGGGTTGTTGAGCGCGGCCGCGTTCTCCGAGAGCACCTGCGAGAACATGAAGCTGGTGAAGCCGATGACGAGCACGTTGAGGACGACACCGACGATGACCTGCTCGACCCAGTAGGTGATCGCGAAGAGGCCGAGCAGCAGCGCGATCAGCATGCCGGCGAGCATCGCCGCGATCAGGCCCGCCCACGGCGAGCCCGTCAGCGAGGCGGTGATCGCCGCGCCGAAGGCGCCGAAGAGCAGCTGGCCGTCGATGGCGATGTTGACCACGCCCGCCCGCTCACCGAGTACGCCGCCGAGCGCACCGAACACCAGCGGGACCGCGAGCGCGAGCGCGCCGGCGAGCAGACCGACCACGGGCAGGGTCTTGCCCGCGACCGCCCAGGCCAGGAAGCCGGACACCGCGACGACCGCGAACACCGCGACCACGGCGAGGTGCGTCTTGCGGCCGGAGTAGGCGTTCCAGGCTGCGTACGCCGTGGCGATGAGGCACAAGGCAACGGCCGTCCAGACGATGCCGTTGGCCGGCAGCGTGATGTCGGGGATGGCGAACCAGTCGCCGTCGCGGCTCCACCGGAAGGTGGAGTCACCCGCGCGAGGGCGGACGAGGACGAGCAGCGCCACCAGCACGGTGAACGCCGCCATCACGCCGGGCGTCTTCCACAGACCCGGGATGCGCTCGGCGACGGCGGGTGCCTCGGAGTTGACCGGAAGATCGACGGTGGACACGGTCAGGCCTCCTTCGTGGGGAGTCGGAAGATCGCCTTCACCAGGGGCGGTGCGGCGAGGAAGAGCACGATCAGGGACTGGATGACCAGCACGATGTCGACCGGGATGCCCTCGGAGGCCTGCATGAAGAAGCCCCCGGACTTGAACGCGCCGAACAGGATGCCGGCGGCCAGGATGCCGAACGGACGCGAGCGGCCCAGCAGCGCGACGGTGATCGCGTCGAAGCCGATTCCGGCGTCGAGGCCGCTGGTCGCACCGTCGGTCACCGAGCCGAGCACCTGGTTGACGCCGGCCAGCCCGACCAGGGCGCCGGAGATCAGGAACGCGCTGAAGTAGGCGACCCCGACGTTGATGCCCGCCGCCCGTGCGGCCGACGGGTTCTCACCCACGGCCCGGAACCGGTAGCCGAGCGAGGAGCGGTTGAGGATCCACCAGACCAGGAACGTCGCCAGCACGGCGAGCAGGAACCCGGCGTGCAGGTTGAACTGCGGGCCGAGCAGGTCCGGCAGGATCGCCGACTCCGGCATCGGCGACGACTTCGGGTTGCCCGAGCCCGGTGCCTGGAGCAGCGACTTGCGGGTCAGCGCGTAGAAGACCAGGTAGTAGCCGACGTAGTTGAGCATGATCGTCACGATCACCTCGTGGGCCCCGGTGAGGGCCTTCAGGAGGCCGGCGATCCCGCCCCACAGGGCCGCGACCAGCGCACCGACGAGGACCGCCAGCGGCAGGTGCACGATCATCGGCAGGTCGAACTTGACCGCGACGAACGCGGCGGCGGCGCCGCCGAGCAGCATCTGCCCGCGGCCACCGATGTTGAACAGCCCGGCGCGGAACGTCAGGCCGATGCCGAGCCCGGCCAGGGTCAGCGGCGCGGCGTACTTCAGCGTCTCGGTGATCGGCTTGATCTGCTGGACGAACGTGCCGCCCAGGTCGTTGAAGACCGCACCCCGCCACAGCGAGACGTACGCCCCGGAGATGGCCTCCCACGCGTAGTAGAACGTGTCGGAGGGGCGGGCGAAGAAGTAGGAGAGCCCGTAGCGGACGTCCTCGTCGGTGAAGAGGATCATCAGCGACCCGAAGAACATCGCGAGCACCACCGAGAGCACCGCCACGAGCGCGTTGCCGGTGGTGATCTCCCGCAGCGCCACGTGCCAGCGGCTGGCCTCGGGCACCCGGTCGCTGTCGGAGGCGACCTTCGCCGCCCCGGTCTGCTCCGAGGGCTCAGTCGTCTCTGTCGGCTCGGTCGTCTCGGTCGTCTCGGCCGGTTCGTTCTCCGGCCCCTTCTCGCTCACGCTTCGCTCCCTTCAGGAGACTCGCCGGCCATCATCAGGCCGAGGGTGTCGCGGGAGGTGTCGGCGGGGACGATGCCGACGACCCGCCCGCGGTAGAGGACCATGATCCGGTCGGCGAGAGCGGCGATCTCGTCGAGCTCGGAGGACACGACGAGCACCGGGACGCCAGAGTCCCGTGCCGCCACGATCTGCTTGTGGATGAACTCGATCGACCCGACGTCGACGCCGCGCGTCGGCTGGGCGGCGACGAGGAGCCGCAGGTCACGAGAGAGCTCGCGAGCGACGACGACCTTCTGCTGGTTGCCGCCCGACAGCTGCCCGGCCAGGGTCGAGACCCCAGGGGCGCGTACGTCGTACTCCGCCAGCTTCTCCTTGGCGAAGGTGTCGAGCTTCTTGAGGTTCAGCGAGCCGCGGGAGACGAAGGGCTCGTCGAAGCTGCGGTTGAGCATGAGGTTCTCGGCGATGGTGAAGTTGCCGACCAGACCGTCGACCTGCCGGTCCTCGGGGATGAACCCGATGCCGGCCTCGAGCGCCTTGCGCACCGAGCGGCCGACGATCTCGCGGCCGTCGAGCTTGATCGAGCCCTCGACGTGCGGAGCCAGGCCGACCATGGCCTCGGTGAGCTCGGTCTGTCCGTTGCCCTGGACACCGGCGACGGCCAGGATCTCTCCGGCGTCGATGTGGAAGCTGATCCCGTCGACGTGGACGTAGCCGTCCTCGTCGGCCACCGTCAGGTCGGAGACGACCAGCGCGCGCTCGCCCGGCTGGGCCGGGTCCTTGTGGACCTTGAGCTCGACCGGGCGTCCGACCATGAGGGCGGCGAGCTCGGCGTTGGACGCCTCCGGGGAGGCCTCGCCGACCACGGCGCCACGGCGGATGACCGTGATCCGGTCGGCCACCTCGCGGACCTCGCGCAGCTTGTGGGTGATGAACACGATGCCGGTGCCGGACTCCTTGAGCTGGCGCATGATCGCCATCAGCTCATCGGTCTCCTGCGGCGTCAGCACGGCGGTCGGCTCGTCGAAGACGAGCACCTCGGCGTCGCGCGAGAGCGCCTTGATGATCTCGACCCGCTGCTGCACGCCGACGGGGAGGTCCTCGACGAGCGCGTCGGGATCCACCTGGAACCCGAAGCGGTCGGAGATGTCCCGGACCTGCTTGCGGGCGGCGTCGAGATCGAGCTTGCCGGCGAAGCCGGTGGCCTCGTGGCCGAGCATGACGTTCTCGGCGACGGTGAAGACCGGGATGAGCATGAAGTGCTGGTGCACCATCCCGATGCCGGCGGCCATCGCGTCGCCGGGACCCTTGAATCGCTGCGGCTCGTCGTCGATGAGGATCTCGCCCTCGTCGGCCTGGTAGAGGCCGTAGAGCACGTTCATCAGCGTGGACTTGCCCGCGCCGTTCTCACCGAGGAGGCAGTGGATCTCACCTGGCTCGATCGTCAGGGAGATGTGGTCGTTGGCGACCAGGGAGCCGAAGCGCTTGGTGATGTCGCGAAGCGCGAGTCTCATGGCACGGATCATTCCTTGCAGGGGTGGAGAAGTTCCAAAGTACGTGGCGAGGGGGCCGGGTCCCCGGCCCCCTCGCGTTGCTCGTCAGAGCAGGATCACTTGGCCAGGTAGGAGTTGACCTTGATCGAGCCGTCCTTGATGCCGGCGGTGACCTCCTCGATCTCGTCGGGGAGAGTCTCGGACACCTTGGACTCGAAGTTGTGGAACGGCGCCAGGCCGACTCCACCGTTCTCGAGGGTGCCGACGTACGGCGTCGCGTCGAACTTGTCGTCGCCGGCGGCGACGATGACGTCCTTGGTGGACGTCTTCATGTTCTTCAGGATCGAGGTGAGCACGACGTCCTGGGTGTTCGGGTCGGTCTCGTAGAAGTCGGCGTCGACACCGATCAGGGCGACCTCCTTGCCGGAGTCCTCGATCGCGGTGAGCGCACCCTGGTAGATCGGACCGCCGACCGGCAGGATCACGTCGGCGTTCTGGTCGATGATCTGGCGGGCGGTGTTGGTGGCCTTCTCGTTGGCGACGAACTCACCGGTGAAGGAGCCCTTCTCGCCACCCTCGTAGCCGACGACCTTGACGTCCTTGTTCTTCGTCTTCGCGTAGTACTCCACGCCCTGCTTGAAGCCGTCCATGAAGATCGTGACGGTCGGGAAGGGCTGGCCGCCGTAGGTGCCGACGACTCCGGTCTTGGTGTAGTCGGCGGCGACGTAGCCGGCCAGGAACGCGGCCTGGGCGGTGTCGTAGAGGATCGGCTTGATGTTCTCCGCGTCGGTCTTGCCGTCGAAGTCGGCGTCGGCCGCGTCGTCGATCAGGACGTACTCGGTCTCCGGGTTGGCCTTGGCGGACTCGATGGTCGCGGCCGAGAGGGCGAAGCCGACGGTCACGATGGTGTCGCAGCCCTGGCCGGTCAGGCCCTCGAGGTTGGCCTCGTAGTCGGCCTCGCTGTTGGACTCGACATCCTTGTACTTCGAGCCCAGCTCGTCGGCAGCTTCCTTCACGCCCTCGAAGCTGAGCTGGTTGAACGACTTGTCGTCGAACCCGCCCGAGTCGGAGACGATGCAGGGAAGGTAGTCGCTGTTGCCTTCGCCTGCGCGCTCGGCCGGCGCTTCCCCACACGCGGCAAGGGCGGCAGCGGACAGGACCGCTGCGACGCCGCCGGCGGCGGCCTTCTTCATGGTGTTCTTCACTGGTGCCTCCAGGTCGTTGCTCCGCAAATCACGGCGCAAAGGACATTCATGTCCGAACGTTCTCCCCAATGACCGAGCAACGCCAGGGATTACGCGAACGGTTACCAACTTTTGATCTCGACGAAGCCTAAGCCTCGTAGCTTGTCTTCCGGTTGTCCGGACAGGCTTTAAGGTCGAACCATGACCGAGAAACAGACGTACGCCACAGAGGGCTTTGACTGGGAAGGCCTGCGTGCGCAGGCGGTCGAGGCCGCAAAACATGCGTACGCGCCCTACTCCAACTTTTCCGTCGGAGTGGCCGGGATCGCCGACGACGGGCGCCTCCTCCAGGGGTGCAACGTGGAGAACGCGGCCTACGGGGTCACGCTGTGCGCCGAGTGTGGCCTGGTCTCCTCGCTGCACATGACCGGTGGCGGCAAGCTCACCCACGTCGTCTGCGTCAACGGCTCCGGCGAGGTCATCATGCCGTGCGGCCGCTGCCGCCAGCTCCTGTGGGAGAACGGCGGCGCCGAGCTGCTGCTGATGACCGTCTCCGGCGTGAAGCCGATGTCCGAGGTCCTTCCCGACGCCTTCGGTCCGGAGGCGCTGGCGTGACGAGGGCGAGCGACGCCCGGTAGGGGGCTGTGGCGGTCGCGCTTTACGCTGTCCGTATGGCGGAACATGATGCGGTCGAGGTGATCCTCGCCAAGCGCGACGGTGGCGAGCTGAGCGACTCGCAGATCGACTGGATGATCGCGGCGTACACCCGAGGGGTGGTGGCCGAGGAGCAGATGTCGGCGCTCAACATGGCGATCCTGCTCAACGGGATGTCGCGGCGCGAGATCGCGCGGTGGACGGCGGCGATGATCGCGTCGGGGGAGCGGATGTCGTTCGACTCCCTGGACCGGCCGACGGCCGACAAGCACTCCACCGGCGGGGTGGGCGACAAGATCACGCTGCCGCTGGCGCCGCTGGTGGCCGCGTGCGGGGTGGCGGTGCCGCAGCTGTCCGGGCGCGGGCTCGGCCACACCGGCGGCACGCTCGACAAGCTCGAGTCGATCCCCGGGTGGCGCGCGTCGCTGTCCAACGAGGAGATGCTGGCCCAGCTCGGGTCGGTCGGCGCGGTGATCTGCGCGGCCGGTGAGGGGCTGGCCCCGGCCGACCGCAAGCTCTACGCGCTGCGCGACGTCACCGGCACCGTGGAGTCGATCCCGCTGATCGCCTCCTCGATCATGTCCAAGAAGATCGCCGAGGGCACCGGGGCGCTCGTGCTCGACGTCAAGGTCGGCGCCGGTGCCTTCATGAAGACGCTCGATTCCGCGCAGGAGCTGGCGCGCACCATGGTCGACCTCGGCACCGACGCCGGGGTCAACACGGTCGCGCTCGTGACCGACATGGCCACGCCGCTCGGCCTGACCGCGGGCAACGCGATCGAGGTGGCCGAGTCCGTCGAGGTCCTCGCCGGCGGTGGTCCTGCCGACGTCGTCGAGCTCACCGTCGCGCTCGCCCGGGAGATGCTGTCGGCTGCGGGCGTGTCCGGTCCGGATCCGGCCGAGGTGCTCGCCTCCGGCAAGGCGATGGACGCCTGGCGGGCGATGATCTCGGCCCAGGGCGGCGACCCGTCCGCACCTCTGCCGGTCGCGCGCGAGACCCACGTGGTCACCGCGCCTTCGTCCGGTGTGCTGACCCGGCTCGACGCGATGGCCGTCGGCCTCGCCGCCTGGCGCCTCGGTGCCGGACGCGAGCGCAAGGAGGACGCCGTCCAGGCCGGAGCCGGGGTCACCTGGCACGCCCGCCCGGGTGACTCGGTCACGGCCGGCGCGCCGCTCTTCACGCTCCACACCGACACCCCGGAGCGCTTCGACCGGGCCCTCGCCGCGCTGGAGGGTGGCTACGAGATCGGCGACGGGGCTGCGTACGAGGCGACGCCGCTGATCCTCGACCGGATCGGCTGACAGACCCGCCGTCGGTCGAGCCCGCGAGCGCCAGCGAGCGGTGTCGAGACCAACACGGTCCCCTGTCGCGCTAGATGGGACCGTGTTGGTCTCGACACGGATTCGTTCGTTCCTCACGAATCCGGCTCGACCAGCGAGGGCGACCGGTCGATAACCGTTGGTACCGCCAGCCGCCGTACGGCCAGACTTCGGGCATGGAGATCGTCAAGCCACCCAAGGCCGCCGCGGGCGACAAGGTCGCCGTGCTGTCACCCTCGTTCGCGGCGCCGGGGGTGGGGCCAGCGATCCACGAGCAGGCGCTGGCGCGGCTGACCGAGGTCACCGGGCTGGTGCCGGTGGAGTACCCGACGACCCGGAAGCTCGGGGCGTCGGCCCAGGAGCGCGCGGCGGACGTGAACGCCGCGTTCGCCGACCCGGAGATCCGGGCGGTGCTGGCGACCATCGGCGGCGAGGACCAGATCACCGTGATCCCGCACCTCGACCCCGAGCTGGTCCGGAAGGACCCGAAGCCCTTCCTCGGCTACAGCGACAACACCAACCTGCTCAACTGGCTGTGGACCAACGGCGTCGCCGCGTTCCACGGCGGCTCGACCCAGGTGCACCTCGGTCCGGGGCCGGCGCTCGACCCGATCCACGAGGCCTCGCTGAAGGCGGCCCTCTTCACCGGAGAGCGGCTCGAGATCACCGAGCCGGGGGAGTCCGAGGACATCGGCCGCGACTGGAACGACCCGCGCGCGCTGACCGAGTGCGGCGAGCGGGAGCCGACCGAGCCGTGGACCTGGGCGGGCCCGGCCCGCACCGTGACCGGCCGCACCTGGGGCGGCTGCATCGAGATCCTCCAGTGGGTGCTCACCGCCGGACGCTTCCCGGCCGACCCGGGCGTGCTCGCGGGCGGCGTACTCCTGCTGGAGACCTCCGAGGAGCTCATCCCCGCGCAGGAGTTCGCCTGGATCACGCGTGCCCTGGGCGAGCGTGGGCTGCTGGAGGCGATCGACGCGGTGGTCGTCGGGCGCCCGCCGACCTCCGACTTCGAGCGGAAGCCCGGCGCCGAGGAGCGGGCCGCGAAGCGCGCCGAGCAGCGGGACGCGGCGATCGAGACCGTCGCCCGCTACAACCCGGACGCGGTGGTCGTCGTCGGCCCGCCGTTCGGGCACACCCGACCCCAGTGGGTCCTGCCGTACGGCGGCGAGATGACCGTCGACGGCAGTGCCCGGAGGCTGTGGGCGGACTACTCCTGAGGTCAGCCCTCGAGCAGCAGCACGACCGACTCCGCGACACACGCGGGCTTGTCGGAGCCCTCGATCTCGATGGTCGTCTTCACCACGAGCTGGAGTCCGGTGGGGAGCTCGGTGACCTCGCCGAACGAGACGACCGGACGGATCCGGGAGCCGACCAGGACCGGCGTGGGGAACCGGACCTTGTTGAGGCCGTAGTTGAGCTTGGCGCCCGGGGTCTCCAGCGAGTAGACGCTCACGCCGAGGTAGGGGATCAGCGACAGCGTCAGGTAGCCGTGGGCGATGGTGCCCCCGAACGGGCCCTCCTTGGCCCGCGCCTCGTCGACGTGGATCCACTGGTGGTCGCCGGTGGCGTCGGCGAACGCGTTGACGCGGTCCTGGTCGACCTGGAGCCATTCGCCGGTGCCGATCTCGGTGCCTGCAGCGTCGGAGACTTCTTCGAGAGTGGTGAATTTGCGCACCCCCGGAATCTAGTCCGATAGGGAACAATAGGCCCATGAAACCGTCCGACATGCAGATCAAGGCCGCGCCGAAGGTGCTGCTCCACGACCACCTCGACGGTGGCGTACGTCCCTCGACCCTCATCGAGCTCGCCGCCGAGGTGGGCCACGAGCTTCCCGAGGGGACCCAGGACGATCCGGTCGCGCTGGAGGAATGGTTCGTGACCAGCGCGGACTCGGGCTCGCTGGAGCGCTACCTCGACACGTTCGCGCACACGCTCGCGGTCATGCAGACCCTGCCGGCGCTGACGCGGGTGGCCCGTGAGTGCGTCGAGGACCTGGCCGAGGACGGGGTCGTCTACGCCGAGGTCCGCTGGGCGCCCGAGCTCCACCTGGCCAACGGCCACGAGCCGGACGAGGTCGTCGCCGCCGTCCAGGCCGGGTTCGACGAGGGCATGGCGGCCGTCGCGGCGACCGGGAAGAAGATCGTCGTACGCCAGCTGCTGACCGCCATGCGGCAGGCGGCCCACGCCACCGAGATCGCCGACCTCGCGGTGGCGTGGCGCGACCGCGGGGTCGCCGGGTTCGACATCGCCGGGCCGGAGAAGGGCTTCCCGCCGAGCCGGTTCCTGGCCGCGTTCGAGCACCTGGCCGCGGAGAACATGCGCTTCACCATCCACGCCGGCGAGGGCTTCGGACTTCCCTCGATCTGGGAGGCCGTCCACCCCTGCGGCTGCGACCGGCTCGGTCACGGCGTACGCATCGTGGAGGACATCACGGTCGAGGAGGGTGAGGCGCCGCGGCTCGGCCGGCTCGCTGCCTACGTCCGGGACCGGCGGATCCCGCTCGAGCTCTGCCCGCGCTCCAACATCCAGACCGGGGCCGTGAAGTCGATCGCCGAGCACCCCATCGGGCTGCTCTACGACCTCGGCTTCCGGGTCACGATCAACACCGACAACCGGCTGATGTCACGCACGTCGATGTCGGCGGAGATGGCCGGGATCGTGGAGGCCTTCGGCTGGGGCCTGCCCGAGCTCCAGCGGCTGACGACCAACGCGATGAAGTCCGCGTTCATCCCCTACGACGAGCGGGTCGACCTGATCCACGAGATCAAGGACGCGTACGCCGCCTTGTGAGCTGCTGGACCGCGACGTAGCCGTGCTTCGGGTAGACCGCGGTGCAGCCCTTGGCGACCGCGTCCGCGACTACCCGCGGCTGCGCGCGCATCAGCGCCAGGCCACGCCTGACCAGGACGAACGGTGGTTTGCGGCGCTCGCGCAGGTCGCGGGTGAGCCGGCGCCAGAAGGTCACCGTCGGCGACTGGGTGACGCAGTAGGCAGCAGCCAGCAGTCCGGCGTCGCGGCACTCGGCCACGATGTCCTGGGCGAAGATCCCCTCGGCGACGAAGAACGGCTCGTCCCCGAGGGTCAGCTCCTGCCAGCCGGTGCGGCCGTCGTGGGCGATGTCGTAGACGGGTACGTCGGCGGTCCCCGCCTCGCACAGCGCCGCGATCGCCTTCACCGCGTCAGCGGGCAGCCAGGAGTCGGGGTGGTCCCAGTCGACCAGGCCCGCGTTCGGGCCCTCGGTGATCCGGGGGAGCGAGGGGTCGGAGCCGTCCTTGTAGAAGTCGTCCAGCCGGAGGACCGGGAGGCCCAGCCGCTCGGCCAGACGGGACTTGCCGGCACCCGAGGGGCCGGCGAGGACGATGACCTGAGCACGCACCGGAGCATTCTCCCCGAGAGTGCGCGAAAGTCAGTAGCCGGGACTCAGTAGCCGGCGCCGGAACCCGCCCCCGGCGCCCCGGCGAGCAGGGCGCGCGAACCCGAGACGCCGAGCCGGTTGGCGCCGGCGGCGATCATCTGCTCGGCCTGCTCCATGGTGCGGACGCCGCCCGAGGCCTTGACGCCGATGTCGGGGCCGACGGTCTTGCGCATCAGCTCCACCGCGTGGACGGTGGCGCCGCCGGCGGGGTGGAAGCCGGTGGAGGTCTTCACGAAGTCCGCACCGGCGCGGACGGCGGCCTGGCAGGTGCCGATGATCTCGTCGTCCTCCAGCGCGGCGGACTCGATGATCACCTTCAGCACCGTCGGGGCCGGAACCGCGGCGCGGACGGCGGCGATGTCGGCCTCCACGTCGGCGTAGCGCTTCTCCTTGGCGGCACCGATGTCGATGACCATGTCGATCTCGTCGGCGCCGGCCTCGACGGCGGCCGCGGCCTCGGCGGCCTTGACCGAGGAGATGTGCTTGCCGCTCGGGAAGCCGCACACGACGGCGAGCTTCAGCTCGGCCGGCGCGGTGACCGGCAGCATCGAGGGCGAGACACACACGGAGTAGGTGCCGAGCTCGGCGGCCTCCACGATCAGCGCCTCGACGTCGGCGTGCGTCGCCTCGGGCTTGAGGAGGGTGTGGTCGATCAGCTTGGCGATCTCTGTGGAGGTAGGCACGGCCTCAGCATAGGCATTCTCGGGTCGCGGGCTAATGTTTGCGCCGTGAATGACGATCAGCCCGAGGAGTGGTTCCGCAACTCCAGCAGCACCGCATGGGGTTTCCTCTCCGCAGGAGCCGCGATCGTGGTCATCGTGGTCGACGCGGTCACCGGCTGGCACCCCGAGACGACGGCCGGCGGCGTGCTCTTCGTGCTGGTGGCGTACGCCGCCTTCATCCGCACCAAGGTCGGGGTCAGCCAGGGCGACTTCGTGCTCAACCACCTCTACTCCACGGTGCGCTTCCCGATGGCCGCTCTGGAGAGCGTCTCGGTCGGCCGCACCCTCGGTGCCTACGCCGGCGGCCGCACCTACGTCAGCGGTGCCGTCGGGCGTCCGATGCGCGAGGCGGTCAAGGGCTCCAAGCGCGAGCACAAGCCGCTCAGCAACCACGTCGACTTCATCGAGGACCGCCTCAACGCGCTGGCCCAGGACGCCCGCGACCGGCTCCGGATCAAGCGGGACTCCGACGAGCAGTTCGCGCTCGCCGAGGACGTACGCCGCAGCTGGGACTGGCCGCTGATCGCGGTCACGCTCGCGGTGGCCGTCGTGTTCGTCGTCCTGCTCGTGCTCTGAGCGATCGGGGTAGTCCGGCTCTAGACGCCGAGGGCGGCGCGGATGTCGACCTTGAGCGCCCCGAGCGCGATCTCGGCGTCGGCTCGGGCGTCGGCGAGCGCGGACGCGTCCGCGACCGGCTGCACGACCTCGAGGTAGCACTTGATCTTGGGCTCGGTGCCGCTGGGCCGCACAATCACCCGCGACCCGCCGGCGAGCTGGTAGCGGATGCCGTCGGTCGGCGGCAGGCCGCCGATGCCGGTGGTGAGGTCGTCGAGCTGCTGCACGGCGGCCCCGGCCAGGGCGGTCACCGGGCGTTCGCGGAGCCGCTGCATCGCGGCGGCGATCTGGGCCGGGTCCTCGAGCCGTACGGAGAGCTGGCTGGTGGCGTGCAGGCCGTGCTCGACCGCGAGGTCGTCGAGCAGGTCGGCCAGGCCGCGCCCCTCCGCCTTCAGCGACGCCGCCAGCTCGCACAGGAGCAGCAGCGCCGAGATGCCGTCCTTGTCGCGTACGTGCTCGGGGTCGACGCAGTAGCCCAGCGCCTCCTCGTAGCCGAAGGCGAGCCCCGGCGCGCGGGAGATCCACTTGAAGCCGGTGAGCGTCTCGGAGTAGGCCTGCCCGGCGGCCGCGGCGATCTTGCCGAGCAGCGAGGAGGAGACGATCGAGGCGGCGTACGTCCCGGTCACGCCCTTGCGGATCAGGTGGGTCGCCAGCAGGGCGCCGACCTCGTCACCGGTCAGCATCCGCCACTTCTTGCCGACCGGGATCGCGGCGGCGCAGCGGTCGGCGTCGGGGTCGTTGGCGATGACCAGGTCGGCGCCCTTCTTGCCGGCCAGCGCCATCGCCCGGTCCATCGCGCCCGGCTCCTCGGGGTTGGGGAAGGCGACGGTCGGGAAGTCGGGGTCGGGCCGTTCCTGCTCCTTGACCACGACCGGGTCGGGGAAGCCGGCGAACTTCATCGCCAGCTGCACCAGGTCGCCGCCGACGCCGTGCAGCGGCGTGTAGACCGTTTTGAGGTCGCGCGGGCCGCCCTCCTCGAGTAGCCCGACGACCGTGTCGAGGTAGCTGTCGACCAGGTCCTCGCTGATCGTCTGCCCGGCCGGTCCCTGTGGCACCGAGCTCACCTTGTCGACCGCCGCGATCCGCTTCGCGATCTCGACGTCGGCCGGCGGCACGATCTGCGACCCGTCACCGAGGTAGACCTTGTAGCCGTTGTCCTGGGGCGGGTTGTGGCTGGCAGTGACCATCACGCCGGCGCTCGCGTTCAGGGCCTTGACCGCGTAGGCCAGCACCGGGGTCGGCAGCGAGCGCGGCATCACCAGCGCCTGCAGGCCCGCCCCGGTCATCACCTGGGCGGTGTCCTGGGCGAAGACGTCGGAGTTGTGCCGGGCGTCGTAGCCGATCACCACCGGTCCCTGCGCGCCGGTGGCGAGCAGGTAGCGGGCCAGCCCCGCGGCGGCCTTGATCACGACCACGCGGTTCATCCGGTTGGGACCGGCTCCGAGCGCGCCGCGCAGCCCGGCGGTCCCGAACTGGAGCATGCCGGAGAACCTGTCGGCCAGCTCGGCGACCGCGCTCGGGTCGGAGGAGGACAGCAGGCTCTCGAGCTCCGCCCGGGTCTGGGCGTCGGGGTCGTCGGCGAGCCATTCCCTGGCCTGGACGACGAGCGCGGACTGATCGGTGGGGACCATGGACCAGACCCTAGGTCATCGGGTGCCCGGAGGCTCAGATCTTGGGCAACAGGTCGCCGAGAAGTGCACCCATCCGGGTGGCGGCGCTGCGGCCGGCCTCGAGGACCTCGGCGTGGTCGAGGGGCTGGTCGGAGATGCCGGCGGCCAGGTTGGTGACCAGCGAGATCCCGAGGATCTCCATCCCGGCCTCGCGGGCCGCGATCGCCTCGAGGGTGGTCGACATGCCGACGAGGTCACCGCCGATGATGCCGGCCATCTTCACCTCGGCCGGGGTCTCGTAGTGGGGTCCGGGGAACTGGACGTAGACGCCCTCGTCGAGGGAGGCGTCCACCTCCTTGGCGAGGCCCCGCAGGCGCGCGGAGTAGAGGTCGGTGAGGTCGACGAAGTTGGCGCCGACCAGCGGAGAGGCCGCGGTCAGGTTGATGTGGTCGCGGATCAGCACGGGGGTGCCCGGCGACCAGGACGGGTTGAGCCCGCCGCAGCCGTTGGTGAGCACCATCGTCGAGCAGCCGGCCGCGGCCGCGGTGCGGACCGGGTGCACGACCGCCTCGACGCCCTTGCCCTCGTAGAAGTGGGTGCGGCTCAGGAAGACCAGCAGGTTGCGACCGCTCGCCGACCGGATCGAGCGGATCTTGCCGCTGTGACCGACGACCGCGGCGGCGCTGAAGCCGGGCAGGTCGGTGGTGTCGATCTCGGTGTAGTCCTCGCCGAGCGCCTCGGCGGCGGGCAGCCAGCCCGAGCCCAGCACCAGCGCGATGTCATGCTTCTCGACGCCGGTCTTCTCCGCGAGCGCGGCGGCGGCTTCCTTGGCGAGTTCGTAAGGCGTGGTCACTCGCTGATTCTAGACTCGCTCAGTCGTTTGACCGGCACGGGCGCGTACGCAGCGCATGCACGTAGTCGTCGGGAGCCCCGGCCGCCTCGGCGGCGTCGGCCAGCGCGCCCAGGTGGCGCGCGTAGGGGATGCCACCCTCGTACGTGTCCAGCACATAGGTCTCGCAGAGCAGCTCGCCCGTGAGCGCGGCGATCCGCACCTTGGTCTTGAAGTAGAGCCCGATGTCGGCCAGCTCCCACTTCTCCAGGGCCTCCATGTCCTGGTCCACCACGTCGTAGACCGCCACGAAGACCTGCTCGAACGGGTCGGGGACGATCGTCGCCGTCGGACCGTCGCCGAGCACGTTGTCCTCGCCCCCGAAGGTGAGCCGCCAGCCGTCCAGCCACCCGGTCGTACGCAACGGCGAATGCGGACACCGCTCACTCATCAGCGCCGGGTCGAGATTGACGCCATAGGCCGCGTAGAGAGTCACGGGTCACGAGGTTACCGCCCAGTCCTCACCCGCTTGGGATCTATCTGTTATTGGCGGTCTACCCTTGGATGCGTGACCCACTTTGATGTTCTCGTCCTCGGCGCTGGCCCCGGTGGCTACGTCGCCGCCATCCGTGCCGCCCAGCTCGGCAAGTCCGTCGCCGTCGTCGAAGACAAGTACTGGGGCGGTGTCTGCCTCAACGTCGGGTGCATCCCGTCCAAGGCGCTGCTGAAGAACGCGGAGCTGGCCCACACCCTCAACGACCCGAAGGAGAAGCAGAAGTTCGGGATCGAGGGTGAGGCCACGATGTCCTTCGGGCCGACCCACGCGCGCTCCCGCCAGGTGAGCGCCGGGATCGTCAAGGGCGTCCACTTCCTGATGAAGAAGAACAAGATCACCGAGATCGACGGCTGGGGCACGCTGACCGGTCCGAAGTCGATCACGGTCGCGAAGGACGGTGCCAACACCGACTACACCTTCGACAACCTGATCATCGCCACCGGCGCCACGGTCCGCAGCGTCCCGGGTGTCGTGCCGAACGGCCAGAACATTGTCACCTACGAGGAGCAGATCCTCGACGCCAACCTCCCGAAGTCCATCGTGATCGGCGGCTCCGGCGCGATCGGCGTGGAGTTCGCGTACGTCCTGAAGAACTTCGGCGTCGACGTCACCATCGTCGAGTTCCTCGACCGGATGGTGCCCACCGAGGACGCCGACGTGTCCAAGGAGCTGGCCAAGCACTACAAGAAGCTGGGCGTCAAGGTCCTCACCTCGACCGCCGTCAAGGGCGTCGAGGACACCGGCTCGGGCGTGAAGGTGACCGTCGCGCCGGCCGCCGGCGGCGAGGAGACCGTCATCGAGGCCGACAAGTTCCTCGCGGCCTTCGGCTTCGCGCCGCGCGTCGAGGGCTACGGCCTGGAGAACGTCGGTATCGAGCTCACCGACCGCAAGGCCATCGCGATCGACGGCCGCGGCCGCACCAACGTCGAGAACGTGTACGCCATCGGTGACTGCACCGGGAAGTTCATGCTCGCCCACGTGGCCGAGGCCATGGGCATCGTCGCCGCCGAGACCATCGCCGGCGCCGAGACCATGGAGATCAACTTCGACATGGTCCCGCGGGCGACCTACTGCCAGCCGCAGATCGGCTCCTTCGGCTACACCGAGGCGCAGGCCAAGGAGAAGGGCTACGACGTCAAGACCGCGTCCTTCCCGTTCTCGGCCAACGGCAAGGCGCAGGGCCTCGGCGACGCGGTCGGCTTCGTGAAGATCGTCGCCGACGCCGAGCACAACGAGCTCCTCGGCGCCCACATGATCGGCCCGGACGTCACCGAGCAGCTCCCGGCGCTGACCCTGGCGCAGCAGTGGGACCTGACCGCCGACGAGATCTCGCGCAACATCTTCGCCCACCCGACGCTCTCCGAGGCGGTCAAGGAGGCCGTCCACGGCATCGCGGGTCACATGATCAACTTCTGATCTCACCGACGAGGCCCGGATCCGCACGACCGCGGATCCGGGCCTCGTCGCTTCTCCGGTCCCGCTAGACGCCGGGTGTGACCGGGCCGATCTCGATCCCCAGCAGGCCCCACGCCCGGCGGGCGGTGGCCTCGCGTGCCTCGGGTGTCGGCCCGAGCACCGCGCCGGAGACCATCGCGACGGCGAGCATGACGTCGTCGGTGCCGTGGGTCTCCTTCGGGAGCCCGTCGATGGCGGTGCGTACGCGATCGGCGAGGTGCTGGGAGCTCTCCTCGTTGCTGAGCCGGACGATGCCCACGAAGGCGGTCGAGCGGATCATCTGCCAGGTGACGACGCCGAGCACGTCGGCCAGCGTCGCGTCGGGGCGGGCGGCGACCTGCTCGATGTCGCGTACGTTCTCCTCCAGCACCGCGGTGGCCAGGGTGAGCCGGTCGGGGAAGTGCCGGTAGAGGGTGCCCTGGCCGACGCCGGCGCGTTTGGCCACCGCCGACATCGGGGCGTCGAGACCCTGCTCGGCGAGGACCTCGCGGGCAGCGGAGACCAGCAGGTCGCGGTTGCGGACCGCGTCGCTCCGGGTCGGGTTCGCAGGGCTGGTCATCCCAGCAGGGTAGTGGCCGGCGGATCTTTTTCGGACCCGGGTTCATTGCGGACGGAAACTGACCTGAAGGGCCCCTAGCGTTGTCGGTGTCAGAGGGAAACACGACCAAGGAGCTGAACGATGACCGTCGCCACCACCACCCTGAGCCGCGAGCGGACCGACCTGCTGGAGACGCTGGCCAAGCACCGCGGCTTCCTGCGGTTCACCGCCCGCGACCTCACCGACGAGCAGGCCCGGCTCACCCCGACCGCCTCCGCGCTCAGCGTCGGCGGTCTGGTCAAGCACGTTGCCGGCGTCGAGCGGGGCTGGGCCGACTTCATCGTCCGTGGGACGGTCGCGCAGGAGCTCTCCCCGGAGAAGTACGCCGAGTTCGCCGCCGACTTCGTGCTCGCCGAGGACGAGACGCTGGAGGGCGTGCTCGAGGCGTACGAGAAGGTGGCCGCCGCCACCGACGAGCTGATCCGGACCGTCGACCTCGACGCCGACCACGCCCTTCCCGAGGCCCCCTGGTTCGAGGCCGGCGCCCGCTGGTCCAACCGCCGCGTCCTCGCCCACATCCTGGCCGAGACCGCCCAGCACGCCGGCCACGCCGACATCATCCGGGAGACCATCGACGGTCAGAAGACGATGGGCTGACTCTGCCCTCCGGGGCGCGTGGAAGAATGCGGCCCATGGCGCGGGTGACGATCATTGGTGGAGGTCCAGGCGGATACGAGGCGGCGCTGGTCGCGCAGCAGCTCGGGGCGGAGGTCACGGTCGTCGACCGTGACGGCCTCGGCGGCAGCGCGGTGCTCACCGACTGCGTGCCGAGCAAGACCCTGATCGCCACGGCCGAGCTGATGTCCGACATGACGCTCGCCCGCGACCTGGGCATCCACTTCCGCGACCACCAGGGCGACCCGGCCACCGAGCTCTACGCCGACCTCGGGGTCGTCAACAAGCGGGTCAAGTCGCTCGCGCTCGCGCAGTCGAGCGACATCGAGAGCCGGCTGTCCCGTCGCGGGATCCGGATCGTCAAGGGCACCGGCCGCATCGACGCCGACAAGCGTCAGGTGATCGCGACACGGGCCGAGGACGGCGGCGAGGAGGCCATCGAGAACGATGCCGTCCTGATCGCCACCGGCGCCCGGCCGCGGGTGCTGCCGACCGCGCAGCCCGACGGCGAGCGGATCCTGACCTGGGAGCAGGTCTACGACCTCGACGAGCTGCCCTCCCACATGATCGTGGTGGGCTCGGGCGTCACCGGCGCGGAGTTCGCCAGCGCCTACCTCAACCTCGGCTCGCAGGTCACCCTGGTCTCCTCGCGCGACCGCGTCCTCCCGGGCGAGGACGCGGACGCGGCGACGGTCCTCCAGGACGTACTCGAGCGTCAGGGCATGAACATCCTCAGCAAGTCGCGGATGGAGTCGGTGACCCGCGACGGCGACGTCGTCACCGTCCGGCTGACCGACGGCCGCGAGGTCACCGGCAGCCACTGCATCCTCGCGCTCGGCTCGATCCCCAACACCGAGGACCTCGGCCTGGAGGAGGCCGGCATCGAGCTCGACGAGGGCGGGTTCATCCGCACCGACAAGGTGTCGCGCACCTCCGCCTACGGCGTGTACGCAGCCGGCGACTGCACCGGCGGCTTCATGCTCGCCTCGACCGCTGCCATGGCCGGCCGGATCGCGATGCGCCACTTCCTCGGCGACGCGGTCATCCCGATGGACCTCAAGGAGGTCGCGGCCAACGTCTTCACCTCGCCCGAGATCGCCACGGTCGGCTACTCCCAGGCCCAGGTCGACTCCGGCGAGGTCGTCGCCGACACCCTGCGCCTCGACCTCAAGGGCAACCCGCGGGCCAAGATGCAGGGCATCACCGACGGTTTCGTCAAGCTGATCTCGCGTCCCGGCACCGGCGTCGTCATCGGTGGTGTCGTGGTCGGCCCCCGCGCCTCCGAGCTCATCCACCCGATCACCCTCGCGGTCTCCACCGGGCTGACCGTCGACCAGATCGCCAACAGCTTCACCGTCTACCCGTCGATCTCCGGCTCCACCGCCGAGGCCGCCCGCCGCCTCCACCACGTCGAGTAGGCGCCCCGGTCGGCCGAGGCGTCACCCACGTCGGCCGAGCCGTCAGTTGTGGCGGCCGAGACGTCAGTTCTGGGCGACGAAACTGTGGTCTCGTCGCCCACAGCCGGCCGGTGCGGGCTATTTCCAGACGGTCGCGTCGACCTTGATGGCGTTCCCGGTGGCCAGTGTCTCGAGGCGGAAGATGCGTCCTTCAGCCGTCTTGCCGCACACGTAGAGGCCCTGGGTGAGGTCTTGGACCACCCGGTCGCCGCTCTCGACAACAGTGGTGTCGCACTCCTCCTTCGTGGGCGCGGAGTCGCTCAGCCAGGCCGCGATCAGCACCTCGGAGCTGTCATCGACCGACATCATGTCGGACTGCAGCCAGCCAACGGTGTTGGCCGGGGCCACCTTGGGTGGCGAGAAGTCGAAGTTGAGCTTCCCGAGAGTGACCTCGCCGCTCCATCGCACCCCGTCGGTGTCGGCGTCGTTCGCGACGTCGCTGGGCGCCGTGCCGCCGGACGGATCGACCGTCGCGGTGACGGTGACGGTGGTGGTCGCGGTCGGCGTGCTCGCGGAACCACCGGAGGAGCCATCGGAGCCGGCCAAGTGAGTGACTACGCCGCCGAGACCCAGTGCGGTGACCAGCGCGGCGATCGCGGAGATCCAGTTGGGACCGTGGTTCCAGAGGTTCTTTGCGTTCTCAGACGTAGGGCGCGGGCCCTGCTCGGGTGCGGGCTGCCGAGACGTACTGCTCACGAAGGCGTCCTAGCGGTCGTGTGATGGTGCGCTCAACCTAGCGCTTCGGGACTCCTCGCGGACATGCCTTTTGCTTTCCCGGGCCGGCCGAGGCGTCGCTCGCATCGGCCGAGATGGCACCGCAGTGCCATCTCGGCCGGCGCGGCTGACGCTTCGGCTCAGCCGAGCACGAGCACCAGGTCGCCGCCGTCGACGGACTGGGTGCCGGAGAAGGCGAGGCGGGAGACGGTGCCGTCGATGGGTGCGGTGATGGCGGCCTCCATCTTCATCGCCTCGATGGTGGCGACGGTGTCGCCGGCCTTGACCGACTCGCCGGCCGCGACCGAGATGGTGACGACACCCTGGAACGGCGCCGCGACCTGGCCGGGAACGGCAGGGTCGGCCTTCTCGGCGGCGGCCACCTCGGCCGCGACGGAGCGGTCCCGCACGCTGATCGGGCGCAGGTGGCCGTTGATCGTCGCCATGACGGTGCGGATGCCGCGCTCGTCGGGCTCGGAGACGGCGGTGAGCCCGAAGATCACCGTCTTGCCCTCGGAGATCTCGACGACGTGCTCCTCGCCCTCGCGCAGCCCGTAGAGGTAGTCGAGGGTCGAGATCACCGACACGTCGCCCCACTTCGAGCGCGCCTCGGTGAAGTCCTTCGTCGGGCCGGGGAAGAGCAGCCGGTTGAGCGTGCCACGACGGTCCGACTTCAGCCCGGCGGCGTCCTCCTCCGACAGGGACGGCGACGGCTCCTTCCAGGTGCGACCGGCGATCGCCTTGCTGCGGAACGGCTCGGGCCAGCCGCCCGGCGGGTCACCGAGCTCCCCGTTGAGGAAGCCGATGACCGAGGCCGGGATGTCGTACGCAGCCGGGTCCGCCTCGAACGCAGCCGGGTCGGCACCTGCGGCG
Source organism: Nocardioides luteus (assembly GCF_015752315.1). NCBI lineage: Bacteria > Bacillati > Actinomycetota > Actinomycetes > Propionibacteriales > Nocardioidaceae > Nocardioides > Nocardioides luteus. The sequence goes on along the minus strand of NZ_JADOVJ010000001.1, from coordinate 4,545,429 downwards.
ACGAGCGAGAGCGCCAGGTCGCCGATGACCTTCGAGGAGGGGGTGACCTTGGGGACGCGGCCGAGGATCTGGTTGGCCGCGGCGTACATGTCCTCGATCTGCTCGAACTTCTCGCCGAGCCCCAGCGCGATCGCCTGCTGGCGCAGGTTGGAGAGCTGGCCGCCCGGGATCTCGTGGCGGTAGACCCGGCCGGTCGGCGCGGGCAGCCCGGACTCGAAGGGCGCGTAGACGCGGCGTACGGCCTCCCAGTAGGGCTCGAGCGAGTTGACCGCGGCCAGGGAGAGCCCGGTGGCCCGCGGGGTGTGGTCGGTCGCCGCCACCAGCGAGGAGAGCGGCGGCTGGGAGGTGGTGCCGGCCATGGACGCGGTGGCGGCGTCGACGGCGTCGACACCGGCCTCGATCGCGGCCGTCAGCGTGGCCAGCTGGCCACCGGCGGTGTCGTGGGTGTGCAGGTGGACGGGCAGATCAAAGCGCGAGCGGAGCGCGGTGACCAGGGTGCGCGCGGCAGGCGCCCGGAGCAGCCCGGCCATGTCCTTGATCGCCAGCACGTGCGCCCCGGCCGAGACGATCTCCTCGGCGAGTCGCAGGTAGTAGTCGAGCGTGTAGAGCTTCTCGTCGGGCGAGGAGAGGTCGCCGGTGTAGCACAGCGCCACCTCGGCGACGGCGGTCCCGGTCGAACGCACCGCGTCGATCGCCGGCCGCATCTGGGAGACGTCGTTGAGCGCGTCGAAGATCCGGAACACATCGATCCCGGTCTCCGCGGCCTCCGAGACGAACGCGTCGGTGACCTCGGTCGGGTAGGGCGTGTAGCCCACCGTGTTGCGGCCGCGCAGCAGCATCTGCAGGTTGATGTTCGGGATCGCCTCGCGCAGCTGCGCCAGCCGCTCCCACGGGTCCTCGGAGAGGAAGCGCAGGGCCACGTCGTACGTCGCCCCGCCCCAGGCCTCCATCGACCACAGCTGCGGCGTCAGCCGCGCGACGTGGCCGGCGACACCGAGCAGGTCGGTGGTGCGGACCCGGGTCGCGAGCAGCGACTGGTGGGCGTCACGGAAGGTGGTGTCGGTGACCGCCACCGCCTCCTGGGCACGCAGCGCGGCCGCGAAGCCCTCCGGCCCGAGCTCGCGCAGCAGGTCGCGCGAACCCGCCGGAGGCGCGACCGACAGGTCGACCGCCGGCAGCTTCGAGGACGGGTGCAGCGAGACCGGCGCAGCGCCGTGCGGCTGGTTGACGGTCACGTCGGCGAGGTAGGTGAGCAGCTTGGTGCCGCGGTCGCCGGAGGCCCGCGCGGTCAGCAGCTGCGGATGGGTCTCGATGAACGAGGTCGTGATCGAGCCCGCGATGAAGTCGGGGTCGTCGAGCAGCGCCTGCAGGAACGGGATGTTCGTCGCGACGCCGCGGATCCGGAACTCCGCCACGGCCCGGCGGGCGCGGGTGACGGCGTCCTCGAAGGTGCGCCCGCGGCAGGTGAGCTTGGCGAGCATCGAGTCGAAGTGCGGCGAGACCTCGGCGCCGGCGTACGTCGTGCCTCCGTCGACCCGGATCCCGGCGCCGCCGGGGGATCGGTAGGTGGTGATCATGCCCGTGTCGGGGCGGAAGTTGTTGGCCGGGTCCTCGGTGGTGATCCGGCACTGCATCGCCGCGCCGCGCAGCTGCACGGAGTCCTGGCTCAGGCCGAGGTCGGCCAGCGTCTCGCCGGCGGCGATCCGCATCTGCGAGCGGACCAGGTCGACGTCGGTGACCTCCTCGGTCACGGTGTGCTCGACCTGGATGCGCGGGTTCATCTCGATGAAGACGTAGTTGCCCGCGGGGTCGAGCAGGAACTCGACGGTGCCGGCGCACGAGTAGCCGATCTCCTTGGCGAACCGCACCGCGTCCGCACAGATGCGCTCGCGCAGCTCGGGGTCGAGGTTGGGCGCGGGCGCGATCTCGACGACCTTCTGGTGGCGGCGCTGCACGGAGCAGTCACGCTCGAAGAGGTGGATGACGTTGCCCTCGCCGTCGGCGAGGATCTGCACCTCGATGTGGCGCGGCTCGACCACGGCCTGCTCGATGAAGACGGTCGGGTCGCCGAAGGCGGCCTCGCCCTCGCGCATACAGGTCTCCACGGCCTCGCGGAGCTTCTCGGGGTCGTCGACGCGACGCATCCCGCGACCGCCACCACCGGCGACCGCCTTCACGAACAGCGGGTAGGGAAGGGCGGACGCCGCGGAGACGAGCTCGTCGACGTCGGTCGACGGCTCGACGGACTGAAGGGTCGGTACGCCGGCAGCCTTCGCCGCCGCGATGGCGGTGGCCTTGTTGCCGGTCAGCGTGAGGACCTCCGCCGAAGGCCCGATGAACGTGATCCCCGCCCGAGCGCAGGCCTCGGCCAGCGCCGGGTTCTCGGAGAGGAAGCCGTAGCCGGGGTAGATGGCGTCCGCGCCACTCTGCTTGGCGACCTCGACGATCGCGTTGGGATCGAGGTAGGCCCGGATCGGATGACCGAGCTCTCCGATCTGGTAGGCCTCGTCGGCCTTCAGCCGGTGCTCTGAGCCCCGGTCCTCGTAGGGGAACACGGCGACCGTCTTGGCCCCGAGCTCGAAGCCGGCACGGAAAGCTCGGATCGCGATCTCGCCGCGGTTGGCAACCAACACCTTCTTGAACATGGCGGCCACGGTACCCATCAGAATCGGCTTGTCCAGGTTATGGAACGTTACCGCCCAGTCGGTGGACGCGTCCCCCGGCCGAGCAGGGCGTCCTGCTGCTCGGCCATCTGCTCGCGCAGGCCGCCCACGACGGCGGCCACGGCCGGCCGGCGCCAGGATTCGGGGTGCACGACGGCCCAGTAGGGCAGCCGCTGGTGGATGTCCTCGTGGAGCATCCGGACGAGGTCGGGATGGCGGTCGGCCATGAAGCAGGGGAGCAGGCCGAGGCCGGCTCCCGCGCGGGTCGCCTCCACGTGGACGAACACGTTCGTCGAGGTGACGGCGTCGCGGATGCCGGGCAGCAGCCGCCGGGGGATGTCGAGGTCGTCGACCTGGAGCATCGAGTCGACGAAGTAGACCAGGCGGTGGCGTACGGCCTCCTCGATCGTGGCCGGGGCGCCGTGGCGCTCCAGGTAGCCGGGGGAGGCGTAGAGGCCGAGCTCGTACTCGCCCAGGTGGAGCGCGCGGCCACGCATGACCGCCGGCTCGCCGACCACCACCTCGATGTCGACGCCGGAGCGGTGCTGCGCCGCCTGCCGGGTCACGGTGACGATCTCGACCGCGAGCTCGGGGTGGTCCTGCCGGAGCGCGGCGACCGCCGGTGAGGCGATGTACGCAGCGAACCCGTCGGTCGTCGACATCCTGACCACGCCGGCCACCGGGTCGGCGGGCTCGTCCGCGGCCAGCCGGGCCAGCGACTCGGCGACACCCTCGGCCGCCCGCGCCGCGCGCTCGCCGAGGGCGGTCAGCGCCCACCCGTCGGAGCCGCGCACCAGGACCCGGCCGCCGAGAGCACGCTCGAGCGCGGAGATGTTGCGGCTGACCGTCGTGTGGGTCAGGCCGAGCGAGCGGGCGGCCGTGGTGAAGCGGCCGCTGCGGGCGACCTCCAGCAGCACCAGCAGCTGGTCGGCGGACGGCGGCGTCGGCGTGGTCGTGGGCATCGGGCCACCCTAACGCGGGATGTGCATTTCCGTTCATCACGTGTGCCAACATGCGCGTTGCAAGCACATTATGATCACTGTCACACTCCCAGCCATGTCCATGACACAGCCGGGCGCCACCGCCGCCCCCAACGACCAGAGCCTGCTCCGCAGGACCGTGGCGGCCTCCATGGCCGGCACGGTCGTGGAGTGGTACGACTTCTTCCTCTACGCCACCGCCTCGGCGCTCGTCTTCGCCAAGGTGATCATGCCGGCCACCGGCAACGCCTACGACGCGATCATCGCGGCCTTCGTCACCTACGCCATCGGGTTCGTCGCCCGCCCGCTGGGCGGCGTCGTCTTCGGCCACATCGGCGACCGCCTCGGCCGCAAGTACACGCTGCAGCTGACCATCATGCTGATCGGCGTCGCCACCGTGCTGATGGGCTGCCTGCCGACGTACGGCCAGATCGGCCTGGCGGCACCGATCGCGCTGGTGCTGCTGCGGTTCGTGCAGGGGCTCGCGCTGGGTGGTGAGTGGGGCGGGGCCGTCCTGCTGGTCGCCGAGCACGCCCCGGACGACAAGCGGGCGACCTGGGCCGCCTGGCCGCAGGCCGCGGTGCCGGTGGGCAACCTGCTCGCCACGCTGGTGCTCACGCTGATGACGATCACGCTCTCCGACGCCGCGTTCCTGGCCTGGGGCTGGCGCGTCGCCTTCTGGCTCTCGGCCGTCGTCGTCCTCGTCGGCTACTTCATCCGCCGCTCGGTCACCGACTCGCCGATCTTCGAGGAGGCGAAGGCCGAGCAGGGCGAGGCCGCTGCCGCCGGCTACGGCGTCTTCGAGGTGCTGCGTCGCTACCCGCTCGGGGTGCTGAAGGGCATGGGCCTGCGGTTCGCGGAGAACATCATGTACTACCTGGTGGTGTCGTTCTCGATCGTCTACCTGGTCGAGGACCAGAAGATGGACCAGGGCGCGCTGCTCGGTCTGATCGCGATCGCGCACGCCTGCCACTTCTTCTTCATCCTCGCCGTCGGCCGGCTCGCCGACGGAGTGGGCCGCAAGCCGGTCTACCTGGTCGGTGCGGTGCTCGGCGCGACCTGGGGCTTCTGGGCGTTCCCGATGCTCGACACCAAGAGCAACATCGCGATCGTGGCGGCGCTGATCGCCGGCCTGGCGATCCACGCGCTGATGTACTCCACCCAGCCCGCGATCATGGCCGAGATGTTCCCGACCCGGATGCGCTACTCCGGCATCTCGATCTCCTACCAGGTGACCTCGATCTTCGCCGGCTCGCTCGCGCCGCTGCTGGCCATCGCCTGGCTCAAGGACACCGGCACCTGGACCAACACCGCGATCTACCTCGCCGTGGCGGGCATCATCACCGCGCTCGTCGTGCTTACCCTGAAGGAGACGAAGGGCACCTCGCTGCGTGCGCTGGACCGGGCCGACGCCGACCGTGAGGCCGCACGCGAGGTGAGCCCGGCGTGAACTCGGCCACGGCTGTCTCGGGCGCCGTCGATTCCGGTCGTACGCTCCAGGGCCGGCGGGCCCTGGTCACCGGCGGTGCGTCGGGGATCGGCGCGGCGGTGGCCCGCGAGCTCGCCGCCCGCGGCGCGCGGGTCGTCGTCGCCGACGTGGCCGGCGACGACGCCCACGCCCTCGCCGAGGAGATCGGCGGCGAGGCGTGGGTGGTCGACCTGACCGCGACCCACGAGCTCGACGACCTCAGCCTCGAGGTCGACGTCCTGGTCAACAACGCCGGCATCCAGCGGGTGAGTCCGATCGAGAAGTTCGACCCCGACGACTTCCGCAGGATCCACTCGATCATGCTCGTCGCGCCGTTCCTGCTGGTCAGGGCCGCGTTGCCGCACATGTACGCCAACGGTTGGGGCCGCATCGTCAACATCTCCTCCGTGCACGGCCTGGTTGCCTCCCCCTTCAAGAGCGCCTACGTCTCGGCCAAGCACGGTCTGGAGGGACTCTCGAAGGTCACCGCCCTCGAGGGCGGCCCGCACGGCGTGACCAGCGTCTGCATCAACCCCGGCTACGTGCGTACGCCGCTGGTGGAGAAGCAGATCGCCGACCAGGCCAAGGTGCACGACATCCCCGAGGACGAGGTCCTGGAGAAGGTGCTGCTGCAGGACGCCGCCGTGAAGCGGCTGGTCGAGCCGGACGAGGTCGGCTCGCTGGTCGGCTGGCTCACCGGCCCTGACGCCTCGATGGTCTCCGGCGCCTCGTGGGCCATCGACGGCGGCTGGAGCGCCCGCTAGCCCCAGTTCCGGTTCTGGCCTGCTCAGGCCTGCGTACGCCACCAGTCCACCGTCGCCTTGGCCCCGGTCTCGAGCGGGGTGGGGGACAGGCCGAGCCGGGACTCGCTGGCCGAGGAGTCGAGCACGAACGGCTTGTCGAACTGGTAGACCATCTCGGCCAGCTCCCGGGTGCCGCCGTGCACCGTCCCGATCGCCTTCAGCGCCCAGGTGGGGATCCGGCCGACCGGCGGCGCCTCGACCCCGGCGACCTCGGCGTAGACCCGGACGAGAGCACGCTGGGATATCGCCGGCGCGGTCGGAGCGTGCAGGAAGGAGTCCCACAGGCTCTCCTCGTCGGCCGCCCTGATCATCGCGGCGCCGAGGTCGGGGACGTACGTCCACGAGTGCGGCGCGTCCGGGTCGCCCAACACCCGCATGGTGCGGCCGGCGAGCACCGTCGGCACCATCCGTTCGCCCGCGTGGGCGGTACGCACCAGCGGGCCGTAGAAGTCCGAGGCCGCGACGCTGACCGTCGGTGTCGGGGAGGCGTCGCGGGCGCGGAGCAGCTCGACGCGCACCGCGGGCTTGCCGAAGTCGGCGTTCCGCGGAGTCTGCTCGGTCATCGGCGCGGTGACGTGGCCGTAGGCGTAGAGGCTCTCCGGGAAGACGACCACGGCGCCGGCCCGACCGGCGGCCTCGAGCACGACCTTCTCGGCGCGCGGGAGCTCGGCGCGCCAGGTCGCGGCGGCGTAGGCGCTGCCGTGCATGCAGTGGAAGACGGCGCGGGTGCCGGTGGCCGCCTGCGTGACGGTCTCGGCGTCGGTCGCATCGCCGCGGAGGCGCTCGATGCTCTCGTGCACCGGGCCGCTCCCGGAGCGGGTGAGGAGGCGTACGCGGTCGCCGCGCGCGGCGAGCTGCTGGGCGATGGTCGCGCCGACGGGGCCGGCGCCGATGACGAGGTAGGTGCTGTTCATGGCTGTGTCCTTGGTTTTGGTGGTCGAACCCTTCGACAGGCTCAGGAACCACCTGTCGAGATTCCGAGAGCAGTGCTCTCGGAATGAGTCTGGCGCGTGTCGGCAGCAAAAGCAAGAGCACTGCTCACTTTTGTTGACAGCGCTCTCTTGATCGGGACACGATGGCGCCATGACAGCCACCTCACGAGACGGCACCCCACGCGAGCGGGCGCGGGCGCAGACCATGGACGAGATCGTCCGGATCGGCCGCGAGCACCTGGCGGTCCACGGCGCCGCCGCGCTCTCGCTGCGCGCGGTCGCCCGCGACCTCGGGGTGGTCTCCTCGGCGGTCTACCGCTACGTGAAGAACCGCGACGAGCTGCTGACCCTGCTCCTCGTCTCCGGCTACGACGAGCTCGGCGACGCCGTCGACGCGGCCGTCGCGGCCGCCCCCGAGGACGACCACCGCGCCCAGTTCCTGGCGCTCGGCCGCGCGGTCAGGACCTGGGCGCTCGCCGAGCCGGCGACGTACGCGCTGCTGTTCGGGTCGCCCGTGCCCGGCTACGCCGCGCCCGACGAGCGCACCAGCGTGCCCGGCACCCGCGTGCCGACCGCGATGCTGCGGGTGTGTGCCGGTGCGCTCGCCGCCGGCCGGCTGATCGTGCCGGAGGGAGACGGCGGGATCTCGCCCGAGCTCACCGTGGGGCTCCAGGGCATCCGCGACCAGCTCGGTCTCGATCTGCCCGATGCCGCGCTCACCCGCGGCGTACTCGTCTGGACCAGCCTCTTCGGCCGCGTCAGCTTCGAGGTGTTCGGCCAGTTCGGCCCCGACCGCTTCGGCGACCCGGCCGGTCTCTTCGAGATCCATCTGGCCGTGATGGCGGACGAGCTCGGGTTGTACCCTCACGACAACAGCGGCCGTTCACCGAGGTAACTCGGTGAACGGCCGCTGTCGGTCGAGCCGACTACTTGATCTCGGCGATGACCGCCCCGTTGGTGACGGTCTCGCCCACGGTGGCGCTCAGGCCGGTGATGACGCCGGCCTTGTGGGCCTTGAGGGGCTGCTCCATCTTCATCGCCTCGATGACCACGACGACGTCACCCTCGGCGACCTCCTGGCCCTCCTCGACGGCGATCTTGACGATGGTGCCCTGCATCGGCGAGGTGACGGAGTCGCCGGAGGCGGCGGCGCCGGCCTTCTTGGCGGAGCGCTTCGGCTTCTTCGCGGCGCTGGTGCCACCGCCGGCAGCGAGGCCACCGAGCCCGGCGGGCAGCGAGACCGAGAGGCGCTTGCCGCCGACCTCGACCACGACGGTCTGGCGCTCGCCGGCTTCCTCAGCCTCACCGGCAGCACCGGCGTACGGCTGGATCTGGTTGTCGAAGTCGGTCTCGATCCAGGTCGTGTAGACGTCGAAGGAGCCGTTCTCGGCGGTGTAGGCCGGGTCGTTGACGACGGCCTGGTGGAACGGGATGACGGTCGGCATGCCGTCGACCTTGAACTCGTCGAGCGCACGACGCGAGCGCTCCAGCGCCTGGGTGCGGTCGCGGCCGGAGACGATCAGCTTGGCGATCAGCGAGTCGAACGAGCCCGGGATGGTCTCGCCCTTCTCGTAGCCACCGTCCAACCGGACACCAGGCCCGGCAGGCGGCGCCCACTCGGTCAGGGTGCCGGGGGCGGGCATGAAGTTGTTGCCGCCGTCCTCGGCGTTGATGCGGAACTCGATGGAGTGGCCGCGGACCTCGGGGTCGTCGTAACCCAGCTCCTCACCAGCGGCGATGCGGAACATCTCGCGGACGAGGTCGATGCCGGTGACCTCCTCGGAGACGCAGTGCTCGACCTGGAGGCGGGTGTTGACCTCGAGGAAGGAGATGGTGCCGTCGGCGGCGACGAGGAACTCACAGGTGCCCGCGCCGACGTAGCCGGCCTCGCGCAGGATCGCCTTGGAGGACTCGTAGAGGCGCTTGTTCTGCTCGTCGGTCAGGAACGGCGCGGGGGCCTCCTCGACCAGCTTCTGGTGGCGACGCTGCAGCGAGCAGTCGCGGGTGGAGACGACGACCACGTTGCCGTGCTTGTCGGCCAGACACTGGGTCTCGACGTGGCGCGGCTTGTCGAGGAACTTCTCGACCAGGCACTCGCCACGACCGAAGGCACCGACGGCCTCGCGCACGGCCGACTCGTAGAGCTCGGGGATCTCCTCGAGGGTGCGGGCGACCTTGAGGCCGCGACCACCACCACCGAAGACCGCCTTGATGGCGACCGGGAGGCCGTACTCCTCGGCGAAGGAGACGATCTCGGAGGCGTCCTTGACCGGGTCCTTGAGGCCCGGGGCCAGCGGGGCGCCCGCCTTCAGCGCGATCTGCTTGGCCTTCGCCTTGTCGCCGAGCGCGTCGATCGCCTCGGGCGAGGGACCGATCCAGGTCAGGCCGGCGTCGATCACGGCCTGGGCGAAGTCGGCGTTCTCCGCGAGGAAGCCGTAGCCCGGGTGGACCGAGTCAGCACCGGACTGGCGCGCCACATCGATGATCTTCTCGATGGACAGGTAGGACTCCGCCGGCGTGGCTCCGCCGAGTGAGTAGGACTCATCGGCCAGGCGCACGAAGAGCGCGTCACGGTCGGGGTCCGCGTAGATCGCTACGGAGCCGATGCCGGCGTCCTTGCACGCGCGGATCACTCGGACGGCGATCTCACCGCGGTTGGCGATCAGGACCTTTGTCAGTGGCTTGCTCAACGAGAACTCCTCCATCGTGAATGCAAGGACATGCTAGGGGAGGCCTTCCGGCCTGGCTTCAGGCAGCCGTAGTAACGATTGTCACACTCTGGTGAGCTGGTCGAGCGACGAGGTTACCCGTGCGTAGGTCGCATCGTCGACGAGCACACCCCCGTGACGCAGTGCCAGCACCGCTGCCCCGGCCAGCCCGTCGGTGGCGACGACGGCCCCGGGAGCGACCCTCGCGGCGAAGTCGGGTTGCCGGGCCAGGACGCTCCCGGCGGCGACCAACGGCCCCTCGATCTCAGGCGTACGCACCGCCGCCAGCGTCTCCGCCAGCCCGGCCGCGGCCTCGTCGAGGATGCCCGCGGCGACCTGGTCCCCGGCACCCGCCGCGGTGAAGACGAGCGCTGCGAAGTCGGCCAGTCGCAGCGGCGGCATCGCATAGAGCGCAGCTGTCGCCGCGACGAGCGTCGCGGTCCGGCCGCCCTGTCGACGTTCGTCGACGGCGATCCCGAGCCGGTCCAGGAGCATGCCCGTCAACGCCGTGGACGCGCCCCGCCCGTCGAGCGGCGCCAGTCCGGCACGTACGACCTCCCGGCCCAGCCAGAAGCCCGAGCCGACGTCGCCGAGCAGCCAGCCCAGGCCGTCCGAGATGCCCGCGAGCCGGCCGTCCTCGACCCGCACCGCCGACGCCCCTGTGCCGGAGAGCAGCACATAGCCGTCGGGAGCCGCCGTCCCCGAGAAGTACGCAGCCAGCACATCGAACTCGAAGACCGGCTCGGTCGCCACCAGCCCGGAGAGGGCGGACACGATCGCCGTCCGGTGGCCGGGGTCGCCGGCACCCGCGACCGCCAGGGCGGCGCCGGCGACCGGGCCGGCCTTCGCGGAGGTCACGGCCTGGGTGACCGCGTCCCTGATCGCCGCCGTGGCGGCGTCGACGCCGGCGGAGGTCGGGTTGCCGCTGCCGGCCTTCCCGATGCCTGTGCAGCGTCCGTCTGAGGAGACCACGACGGCGCGAGTGCTGGTGCCTCCAGCGTCGAGTCCCAAGTAGTTGTTATTCATTGACACCGTTTCGTAACAGAAAACCATTGCCAGGCGTACTCTCTCCAAATAGTTTTCGAGCGCAGGCCTCGGCATACAGTCGCGGCGCGAGTTTGCTAGGTGGGTGGACTAATTGACCAGAGACGTGTTCGGAGCCTTCGACGAGCAGGTTCGCACACGCCTGTCCGAGCTGCAGTCGATCGCCCAGTCCGGTGGGTTCGACGAGGCTGTCGAGGCGATGGTCACCAGCATCCGCAACGGCGGTGTGCTGCAGGCCTTCGGCACCGGCCACTCGCAGGCGTTCGCGATGGAGATCGCCGGACGGGCCGGTGGTCTGATCCCCAGCCACGCCATCGCTCTGCGCGACACCGTCCTCAAGGGCGACCGGCCGGCGAGCGACCTCAAGGGCGGTCTGCTCGAGCGTGACACCAACATTGCCGACGAGCTCTGGGAGCTCCACGAGTTCCACCCCGAGGACGTCTTCCTGATCGCGTCCAACTCCGGCGTCAACGGCTCGATCGTCGGCATCGCGCTGCGCGCGAAGGAGAAGGGCCACACGGTGATCGCGGTGACGAGCCTCGAGCACACCAACGCGGTCACCCCCAAGCACCCCAGCGGCAAGCGCCTGGCCGAGATCGCCGACGTGGTGATCGACAACCTGGCCCCCTTCGGCGACGCGACTGTCCCCGTCGGCGACGGCGGCGTCCTCGCCGGCGCCGTCTCCTCCATCACCGCGGCCTACATCGCCCAGCTCCTGACCCTCGGCACCGCCGCCAGGATCCAGGAGGCGGGCGAGACCCCGCCCCTCTATCTCTCCGCCAATATCCCGGGTGGCGATGAGCACAACGATGCGTTGAAGGCTCGCTACGGCGAGCGCATCGGAAGCATGGCTTGAACCCCCGTAAGAAGAAGCAAAGAGGAACCCACCCGAAAGAAGGCAGCACGATGTCCCAGCAGCTTCACCGGCTCGACCGCCGGACCCTTCTGCGCGGCACCCTCGCCGGCGCGGCGCTCGTGTCGTTCTCCGGAGCGCTCGCCGCGTGTGGCGCACCTGGTAGCGACACCGACAACTCCGGCGGTGGCACCAAGTCCGCCTCCAACCCGTTCGGCATGGCCAAGGACGGCACCGTCGACGCGGTCATCTTCGACGGTGGCTACGGCTACGACTATGTCGAGTTCGCCGCCGGCATCGTCGGCAAGGAGTTCGCGGACGCCGACATCAAGGTCAGCGCCACGACCAAGATCGCCACGGAGCTGCAGCCGCGCTTCGTCGGTGGCACGCCCCCGGACCTGATCGACAACTCGGGTGCGGACCTGATCGGCTTCAGCTCGATCGCCGCCCAGCTCGAGGAGCTCGACGACGTCTTCGAGGCCGACAGCTACGAGGGCGTCAAGATCGAGGACACCCTCTACCCGAACGTGAAGGTGCCCGGCACCTACAGCGACCGCTTCGTCGCGATCAACTACGTCATGACCCTCTACGGCGTGTGGTACTCCGCCTCGCTCTTCGAGGAGAACGGCTGGACCCCGCCGAAGACGTGGGACGAGGCGCTCGACCTCGGTGCCAAGGCCAAGGCCAAGAAGAAGTACCTGTGGACCTGGGGCAAGGAGGCGGCGACCTACTACCGCACCCTGGTCATCGACTCGGCGGCCAAGGAGGGCGGCGACGAGGTGCGCCTCGGTCTCGAGAACCTCGAGAAGGGCATCTGGTCCCACAAGGTCATCCAGGACATCCTCGGCAAGCTCGGCGAGATGGTCAGCCAGGACATGTTCATCCCGGGCGGCGCCGGCACCCAGTTCACCGCCGCGCAGGCCAAGTGGTCCAACGACCAGCAGGCGCTCCTCTACCCCAGCGGTGGCTGGATCGAGAACGAGATGAAGGACGCCACCAAGTCCGGCTTCGAGATGACCGGCATCCCGGAGTTCGTGCTCAGCGACAGCCCGGCGCTGCCGTACGAGGCCGTCCGGGCCGCGGCCGGTGAGGCCTTCATCGTCCCGAGCAAGGCGAAGAACCCTGCCGGCGGCAAGGAGATCCTCCGCGCCATGCTGTCGAAGGAGGCCGCGACCAACTTCGCCAAGACGAAGCTCGCGCCGACCATCGTCAAGGACACCATCCCGGCCGACGGCTTCGGCTCCGCGGCGCTGAAGTCGCAGAGCGCGATGCTCGACGCCGCCGGCGAGAACACCTTCAACTTCCAGTTCTACGACTACTACGGCACCAACGCCGACGAGCTGGTCGTGTGGAACTCCTTCCTCTCCGGTGACCTGGACGTCAAGGGCCTGACCAAGGCCGTCCAGGGCATCTTCGACAAGGTCGCGGACGACTCCTCGATCGAGAAGCTCAAGGTTTCCTGACACCATGCCGGACCCATCCACCACGATGGCGGTGACGGCGGGCGGCCTCTCCGAGGAGAATCCTTGGGGGGCCGCCCCCGGCCGGCGCCGACGCAAGCTCACCCTCGACCGGGCACTGTTCATGACGGTCTTCCTCGGCCTCCCGGTCGCGGTCTTCGTCATCTTCGTCGTGGTCCCGATCGGGCAGGCCCTCTTCTACTCGCTGACCGACTGGACCGGCTTCTCCCCGGTCATGAACTTCGTCGGCCTGGACAACTACGCCAAGCTGCTCGACGACGAGACGTTCCTCAAGGCACTGCGCAACAACGTACTTCTCACGATCGTGGTGCCCCTGGTGACGCTCGTGGCCGCGCTGGCGATCGCGGTGGTGGTGACCACCGCCGGTCCCAGCACCGGTCAGGTCCGTGGCCTGAACGGATCCGGCTTCTACCGGGTCGTCTCGTTCTTCCCCTACGCCGTCCCGGCCGTCGTCATCGGTCTGCTCTGGGCGCAGGTCTACGACCCGGCCGCCGGCCTGCTCAACGGCATGCTCACCGGCATCGGCCTCGACGGGTTCAAGGACTACGCCTGGCTCGGTGAGGTGCGGGCGGCGATGCCCGCCTCGATGTTCGTGATGATCTGGGCCAACATCGGGTTCTACACGGTGCTCTTCGTGGCCGCCATCAAGGGCGTCCCCGCGGAGATCTACGAGGCCGCCCGCATCGACGGCGCCGGCCGCTTCCGCACCGCCATCTCGATCACGCTGCCCTCGATCCGCGACAACGTGCAGACGGCCTACATCTACCTGGGCATCCTGACCCTCGATGCCTACGTCTTCATGGCCGCGCTCGCCCCCGGCGGCGGTCCTGCCAACAGCACGCTGACGATGAGCCAGCACCTGATGAACACCGCCTTCAAGAAGAGCCAGTTCGGCTACGCCACCTCCATGGGCGTCGTCCTCGCCCTGGTCACGCTGCTCTTCGCCGCCCTGGTCTTCGCCGTCTTCCACTTCGCTGGCGGGCGGGACAAGAAGGGAGACGTACGCCGATGAGCACCGTCACTCTGGACAAGCCGGTCGCTGCCCGCGCCGATCGCCAGCGGCGTACGCCCGGCGACGCGCTGGTCGCCGGTACCTCGCACACGATGCTGATCCTGTGGTCGGTGATCGTCATCGTGCCGTTCTGCTGGGTGGTGCTCTCCTCGTTCAAGACGTCCAAGGAGATCCTGTCCTCGCCGTTCTCGCTGCCCGCCGAGTGGAGCTTCGAGAACTACACCAGCGCCTGGACGAAGGCCGGCATCGGGACGTACTTCTTCAACACGGTCATCGTCGTCGGCACCGCGCTGGTGCTGGTGATGCTGCTCGGGGCGATGTGCGCCTACGTGCTGGCGCGGTTCGAGTTCTTCGGGCGCAACTTCATCTACTACTCGATGCTCGGCGGACTGACCTTCCCGGTCTTCCTGGTCATCGTGCCGCTGTTCTTCGTGCTCCAGGGCTTCGGGCTGCTCAACACGCTGCCGGGACTGATCCTGACGTACGTGGCCTATGCGCTGCCGTTCACCGTCTTCTTCCTCTACGCCTTCTTCAAGACGTTGCCCGACGACGTCTACGAGGCCGCGATGATGGACGGTGCGGGGGAGTGGCGCACGTTCTTCCAGATCATGCTGCCTATGGCGGCGCCCGGGATGGCCGGCGTGGCGATCTTCAACTTCCTCGGGCTGTGGAACCAGTTCCTGCTCCCGGTGGCGCTGAACACCCAGCGGGAGAACTGGGTGCTCACCCAGGGGATGGCGTCGTTCTCGTCCCAGGCGGGCTACAACGTCGACTTCGGGGCGCTCTTCGCCGGCGTGGTGATGACCGTGCTCCCGGTGCTGGTCGTCTACCTGATCTTCCAGCGGCGGATCGCCGGAACGGTCTCCACGGGCACGTTCCGCTGACCCTGATCTGACCCGGATCTGGCCCGGATCTGGCTCAGATGTGACGCGGGTCTCGCGCTCCAGGTTAATAAGCGCTAACCTGGAGGGCGTGACCGCTTTTCTCCAGCCCGAGCACGAAGAGTTGCGTGCTGTCGTCCGTGACTTCGCCCAGAAGGAGATCGCGCCCCATGCCTCGCAGTGGGACCGCGACCACCACTTCCCCGTCGATGTGGTCCACAAGATGGGTGAGCTCGGCCTGTTCGGCCTGACCGCCCCCGAGGCGTACGGCGGGGGCGACGGCGACCTCGTCGCGCTCTGCGTCGCGATCGAGGAGCTCGGCCGCGTCGACCAGTCGATCGGGATCACGCTCGAGGCCGCGGTCGGCCTCGGGATCAACCCGATCCTCACCTACGGCACCGACGAGCAGAAGGAGCGCTGGCTGCCCGACCTCGTGGCGGGCAAGAAGCTGGCCGGGTTCGGGCTGACCGAGCCGGGGGCCGGCTCCGACGCCGGCGCGACCGCGACCAAGGCCGTGCTGGACGGCGACGAGTGGGTCGTCGACGGCGCCAAGCAGTTCATCACCAACTCCGGCTCCTCGATCACCTCGGTCGTCACCGTCACCGCGCGCACCGGCACCCGCGAGAACGGCAAGCCCGAGATCAGCACCATCATGATCCCCTCGGGCACACCCGGCTTCACCGCCGAGAAGGCGTACGACAAGCTCGGCTGGCACGCCTCCGACACGCACCCGCTCTCCTTCGACGGCGCCCGGGTGCCGGCCGACCACCTCCTCGGCGAGCGTGGCCGCGGCTACGCCCAGTTCCTCGCCACCCTCGACGACGGCCGCGTCGCGATCGCCGCGCTCGCGGTGGGCTGCATCCAGGCCTGCCTCGACATGGCGCTGGAGTACGCAGGGGAGCGGCAGACCTTCGGCGGCCCGATCGGCCGCAAGCAGGGCGTCGCCTTCCAGATCGCCGATCTCGAGGTCACGCTGCGGGCCTCGCGCCTGCTGACGTACGAGGCCGCCGCGATGAAGTCGGGCCTCGACTCCGGCGCCGTGACCATGAAGGAGTTCAAGCAGGCGGCCGCCGCGGCCAAGCTGTACGCCACCGAGTCGGCCGTCACCGCGACCCGCATCGCCACCCAGATCTTCGGCGGCTACGGGTTCATGGAGGAGTACCCGGTCGCCCGCTTCTACCGCGACGCGAAGATCCTGGAGATCGGCGAAGGCACCTCCGAGGTGCAGCGGATGCTGATCGCAAGGGGCCTCGGTCTGCCCGTCGAGTGAGTGCGGATCTTACTGCGCGCTGAACAAACCGCGGCAAGTAATCAAGAGCCATCTCACCAATGACCGTTTACTGTGGCTCCATGGTGTTCGGGGGACAGCTGCTGGGACGGCTGCGTCGCACCCGCCTCTTCGGTGAGGTGGTCCGCTTCATGATGGTCGGCGGAATCGCGACCGCAGTCGCCTTCGTGCTGTTCAACGGACTGGTCCACGGCTTCTTCATGGGCGCCGGTCCGATGAACGGGCAGCCGATCCCGGCCTACATCATCGCCAACACGGTCGGCATGCTGATCAGCTACGACCTGAGCCGTCGCTGGACCTTCCGTCACCGGGTCTCGGACCATCCCGATGGCGGCTTCACGGCCTACGTCGTGATCAACGCGGTCACCATGCTGCTGCCGGTGGCGTGTCTCTACCTCACCCGCAGCGTCTTCGGCTGGGACAGCGCGATCGCCGACAACCTCTCGGCCAACGTGGTCGGGGTGCTGCTGGGCCAGATCGCCCGGTTCTTCCTGTTCCGGAGGTTCGTCTTCGGCCGCCCGATCCGTTACACGCAGGTCTACGGCAGCGTCGAGGAGGAGGCGGCCGCGCTCAGCGCCGCCGACGGTCGGACCTTCGCGGTGGCCCCGGACCGTCGCGAGCGGGTCACCGGTTCCACAGATCAGGCCACGCATGACCGAGCCGGCTGAGCAGGTCGCGTAGCAGCGGCAGGCTCAGGCCGACCACGTTGTGGTGGTCGCCCTCGATCCCGGTCACGAACGCACCACCCAGACCGTCGATCGTGAACGCCCCGGCGACGTGGAGCGGCTCACCGGTCGCGACGTACGCCGCGATCTCCTCGTCGCTGACGTCGGCGAAGTGCACCGTCGTGGCCGCGGTCTGCGAGACCTGCCGGCCGGTCGCGGTGTCGACCAGCGCGTGCCCGGAGACGAGTACGCCGCTGCGCCCCCGCATCTCCCGCCAGCGCTGGGTCGCCTCCTCCGGATCGTGCGGCTTGCCGAGTGCCTTGCCGTCGAGCTCGAGGACGCTGTCGCAGCCGAGCACGAGGGCGCCCTCGGGGACGTCCGGGCGACCGGCGACCGCGTCGCGCTTGAGCTCGGCGAGCCCCAGGGCGAGCTCGGTCGGCGCGAGGCCGTCGAGGACGCTCTCGTCGACGCCGGAGACGATCACCACAGGCTCGACACCTGCGCTGCGCAGCGTCTGCAGCCGGGCGGGGGACTTGGAGGCGAGGACCAGCGTGGTCATGGCTCCACCCTAGGGGTAAGGGTCCTTTACCTCGGTGTCCGTCCCGACTAGGTTTCGCACATCCAACCCATCTCAACGAGGAGAAATCCGACGTGACGGATTACCCGCCGCCCCCGCCCCCGCAGCAGCCGTACGGCGCTGGCCCCGTGGGGGAAGTTTCACTGAGCCAGCCGCTCCGCGGCGCGTCGCCCCGCGACGCCATCGTGCGCTTCTTCAAGAAGTATGCCTCCTTCGAGGGCCGCGCCAGCCGGTCCGAGTTCTGGTGGGCGATCCTGTTCACCTTTGTCGTGAACATGGCGATCAACCTGATCCTCGGCGCCGACTCGACCGCCGGCACCATCGTCGGGTCGCTCTTCGCGCTCGCCATCCTGGTCCCGCAGCTCTCCGTCGGCGCCCGCCGCCTGCACGACACCGGCCGCTCCGGCTGGTGGCAGCTGCTCTACCTGACCTGCGTCGGCGTCATCGTGCTGATCGTCTTCTGGGCGCTCCCGGAGAATGCCGAGGGCGACAAGTACAACGTCGCCTGACCGGCGGCTAACCACGAGCGGCGATCAGTCTCTAGACTGATCGCCGCTCGGCCGAAGTGGTGGAATTGGCAGACACGCAGCACTTAGGATGCTGTGCCCCAGGGCGTGCGGGTTCAAGTCCCGCCTTCGGCACACAGAGTCCGGGTACGGCCCGGGGCAGACCAGGGGCGATCCCCATGGACAACGGGTACCTGACCCTCAAGGATGGAAGAACAACACCCCATCCAGAGAGGGATGAAGTCATGTCGTTCAAGGACAGCGCGTCCAACTGGCGCGATGGCGTCCAGAAGGGCGTCGAAGGCGCCAAGCCCGCAGTCGAGGACGCCAAGGTGAAGTCGGCGCCTCACCTTGTCACCGGCGGCGAGAAGACCATCGAGAAGGCCGGCGAGTTCAAGGCGCAGATCGAGGCCAAGCGGGCCGAGATGGCGTCGGCTCCCGACGCCGACTCGCCGCGCAACCAGGCGATCTCCGGCCTGCTCCAGGTCGGCGCGGCCGCCACCGAGGTCGCCGCCCACGCGGGCGAGTGGTTGAAGGAGACCGGTGCCAAGTGGAGCGCCGGCACCGGCCCCGTGGTCGTCGAGCCTCCCAAGGAGATCCCGGGGGACGTACCTCCTCCGCCGGACTTCCAGAAGCCCGACGACCAGCAGTAGGCCTACCCCACCAGGTTGAGGTCGCGGCGGAGCTTGGCGACGTGACCGGTCGCCTTGACGTTGTACTGCGCGACCTCGATCTTGCCCTCCTCGTCGACCACGAACGTCGAGCGGATCACGCCCTCGACGACCTTGCCGTAGAGCTTCTTCTCGCCGTAGGCGTCGTACGCCTTGTGCACCGAGAGGTCCTCGTCGGAGGCCAGGGTGATGGTGAGCCCGTCACGCTCGCGGAACTTCGCGAGCTTGGCGGGCTTGTCCTTCGAGATGCCGACGACCTCGTAACCGGCGGCCTTCAACGAGTCGATCGAGTCGGTGAAGTCGCAGGCCTGCTTGGTGCAGCCGGGGGTCATCGCGGCGGGGTAGAAGTAGACGATCACCTTGCGGCCGCGGAGGCTGCTGAGCGAGACCTCCGCTCCGGTGTCGTCGGGAAGAGTGAAGTCGGGGGCAACATCGCCCGGCTCGAGACGCGTCATGTCGACAACCTACCCAAGAGATCGAGCGAACCGCAGCGGTGGAGCACGCAGTGGACGTACGCCGGTTGCTAAGGTCTGGGCATGTCCAAGGACCAGACTTCCTCGCTCGAGTCCGAGATCGAAGAGATCCGCGAGCGGCTCGCGGGCACCATCGACGAGCTGATCTACCGGGGCAGCCCGAAGACGATCGTTCAGCGCCAGGTGGCGGCCGTGAAGGCGGTCTACGTCGACCCGGTCTCCGGCGAGCCGAGGATGGGCAACATCGCCAAGACCGTGGGCGGAGTGGTGGGCACCGTCCTGCTCATGGCGACGCTGCGTAAGATCACCAAGGTCAACTGACCCATCCCCCCACCGGCAAGGCAAGACGGAACGTGACCGACAAGACCCCTATCAAGATGCTCCACGACCGGGTGCTGGTCGAGGTCGGGTCCGACGCCGGGGAGCGTCGCTCCTCGGGCGGCATCGTCATCCCGGCCACGGCCGCCATGGGCGCGGCTCGGCGGCTCACCTGGTCACGCGTGGTCGCGGTCGGCCCGCACGCGCGGGCCGTCGAGATCGGTGACCGGGTCCTCTTCGACGCCGACGACAAGCCCGAGGTCGAGGTCGCCGGCGAGGTGTACGTCCTGATGCGCGAGCGCGACGTGCACGCCGTTGCCGCGGAGCGGATCGCCGACGAGTCGACGGGCCTCTACCTCTAGCTCTTCCTCTGCGCCTTGGGCAATGCGTTGAACCGGTGCGCCATCACGACGATGTTGCTGTCGTAGGACGAGCCGTTCCAGTCGGTACAGGTGATGATCACCAGCCGGCCGTCGCCGTGGTCCTGGCCGAAGATCCGCTGGGCCTGCTCGGCGAGCTCCTTGCGGCTGAGCACCTCGACGGAGTCGACCTGGTGCTGGAAGGTGCCGTCCTTGGTGACGATGTCGACCTCCTGCCCCTCCTCGATGTGGTCGAGCTTGTTGAGGCTGCCGCCACCGGTGTGCACGGTGTGGCCGGTGACCACCGTCTGACCTTGTGCCGAGCCAGGCTTGGCGCTGCCGACCCACCAGCCGATCTCGCGAGGGTTGCGCGGCGGGTCGAGCACCTCGCCGTCGAGACGGATCGGGACGACCTTGGCCTTCGTGTTCAGCCCGGGCAGCTCGAGGCGCTGCGGAGCGCCGGGTGGCACCTCCACCGCGGCGCTGCCGCTGGGCCACACCAGTCCCGCCAGCACCATCGCCACGGCGAGCACGACCAGCGAGGTCCACAGGCTGCTCGCCGCCGCGGCAAGCCGCGGCGACGAGTCGGTGTGAGTCTCAGCCACGCCGCAACATGCGGACGTACGTCGCCACGCCGGCGCCCGCGGCCGCGAGGAGCAGCAGGGTGACGAGGGCGATACGACCGGCGCTGCCGTCGTCGTAGCTCTCCATCCCGGCGGTCACGACGGTCGGGACCGAAGCCGGCGGGTTGTCCGCCTTCGGCGGGTTCTTGACCGTCTTGGCGATCGGGCTGTTCGGGCCGCAGCTGCTGGTGCCGATGGTCAGGTGGGCCAGGCTGCCACCGACGAACTCCTGGGCGGCCGGGAGGACCTTCGCGTCGAGCGCGGTCACCGTGATCGCGCCCGGCGAGGTGGTCTGGGCGTTGAGGGTGATGTCGAGGACGTTCTCCTCCAGCGGCGCGAGCTGCGTCTCGATCTGGCCGAGGGCCGTGTCGAGCACCTGCGTCTGAAGCTGGTCGAGCCCACCGTTGGCCGGTGCCAGGGCGCCGTTCAGGGCCTTGGTGAACTGGGTGCGCAAGGCATCCAGAATCGCGTCGGTCACTCCGGTCAGGTCGGTGACGACCTTCTGGTTGACGTCGGGGTCGACCGGAAGGTCGACCAGGGTGACGTCGCCGACCGTCGGGACGGTGATGTAGGCCCGGCTGTTCGCCAGGCTGCTGTCGCCGGAGGCCTTGTCCTTGTCGGCGGTGCAGCTGCTCTGGACGGCGCCGAGGTCGAGGTGCAGCCCGGGGTCACCCATCGCTGCGAGGAGATCCTTCAGCGCTTTCGAGAGCGGATCGGTGACCTTGGTCTGGCTCAGCCCGACCTTCTCGAGCTCGGCGATCAGCTGCCGGTCGACACCCTGGAACAGACCGGACGAGACGAGCTCGACGTCGGCGAAGTCGAGGCTGGCCGCATCGAGCGAGATGTTGTCGCCGCCGCTGAGGCAGTCGCCGGATCCCACGGCGACCACGGTCGCGCCGTCTCCGGCCAGGCCCGAGCAGGCTGCCGAGGTGGCGTCCTTGGTGGCCACGGCGTCCTGGGCCAGCGTGCCGGCGTGGATCGCCTTCTGTCCGCCGAGCGCGGTGATGAGCGGCTCGTTGGTGCCTTCGGCGGACTCGGTGGAGCCGTTGTTGGTGACGGCATAGGTGCCGGTGTCCCTCGCCCCGGTGCCGGCGAGCTCCAGGCTCAGCGCGGTTGCGGACGCCTGCGACACCGTCGCGGCGCTCGCGGGTGCGGCTGACAAGGCAACCATGGCAGCTGCGGCCGCGACTGCGGCTCCTCGCGCGATGAGTGTTGTGCGCACGTACTTCTCCCCTCCCTTTGACCTTCGTCACACTCAACGGGGTGGGACAACGGGGGTTACGGGCGAGTAGCCCGCTTCTGCAGGGCGGAATCAGCTGTCGCAGACGGTGCCGTCGCGGTCGCCGTCGCGATACCACTCGTACTCGGTGTCGCGTCCCTTCCGGTAGGGCCCGTAGCCCTTCGCGGCGGCCTTGGCGCAGGTGTCGAAGCGGGGGTCCTCGCCGGTGCCGCCCGCGGGCACCTCACCCTCGCCGCGGTCGCCCTCGGGCTGCTCGGCCCGGGCCAGACGTACGGTGATCACGGGGTTGTCGCAGCCTGCCGCGATCCGCTTCAGCGCGGCCTTCTCCGCACGGTCCACGAAGAGGCTCCAGCGGATCTTCACGGCGACCCAGTCGGCGACGTACGTGCAGTGGTAGCTCGTGGCGTCGGGCATCCAGTCGGCCGGGTCCTGGTCGCCCTTGCTGCGGTTGGTCGCGGCGGTGACGGCGATGAGGGCGCGCGGGTCGCCGAGGTCGTTGGCGTACGCCTCCCGCTGCTCGTCGTTCCACGCGTCGGCGCCGGACTCCCAGCTCTCCTTGAGCGGGACCATGTGGTCGATGTCGAGGCCGCCGGGGCGTTTGAGGGTGACGCCGTCGTACGTGGAGAGCCAGGTGCCCCGGCTCACCTCGCACCTGCCGCGTACTTTCTTCCTCGACTCCTCGAGGAGCACCTCGTTGCGGGCGTCCTGACAGTCGCCGTCGGCGTCGACCCAGTGGTTGAACTTCTCCCGCTCGTAGCCGGAGGTGACCTCCTTGGCGACCGGGAGCTTCGCGATGGCCTCGGTCAGCGGGAGGCTGACCTCCTCACCGCTCTCGGCGCCGTATCCGGCTTGGACCGCGGTGTCGGGCGGGGAGATCTCGGCACAACCGGCGCAGAGGAGTACGACGGCGAGCACGGTCGCCAAGGGGCGCAGCATGGGGGGACTCCAGAGAGTTGGGGAAGAGCTCTGGGGAGCATCGGGGGCGGCGCAACTTTGTCGGATCCTGCAGCGGTCGGCACGCAGGCGCGCCGCCCGGTCGCTCACCCCAAGAAGAATCCCGGGCCAAGGCTGGAAGCCTTGGCCCGGGACGGGGTGCTGATCAGTGGATCAGGCGTGTGCGCGGCGCAGCAGGAACCACCGGGTGGCGGCAGCGGCGGCGACGAGCAGCACGAGCGCGCCGGCGGCGAACCCGCCCTTGGCGGCCGGCGACGAGAGCAGGTTGAGCTCGGCGTTGGCCGGGGCGTTGTCGGGCTTGGCCTGAACGCTGGTGTCCGGGTCGGACTTGTCGCCGGAGACGACGACGTCGACGTTCTTCTTGTCGCCGGTGGCCGCAGCCTTCTCCTCGGCGGCGGTGAGGCCGTTGGTGCCGCAGGTGCTGGTGCCGATGGCGACCTTGGCGGCGGTCGGGACGCCGACCTTCTTCACGGCGTCGAGCACCTTGATGTCCAGAGCGGACACCTCGAGCGACTTGGCGGTCCCGGCCTGCTTGTTCAGAGTCTGCTTGTTCAGGGTGAGCTTCACCAGGTCGGTCTCGAGACCCTTGAGCAGCACGGCGAGCTGCTCCTTGATGTGCTCGATCAGGTCGACGCGGATGGAGATGTCCAGGCCGCCCGCGGCCTGGCTCTTCAGGCCCGACTGCAGCAGCGTGTCGACGCGACCGAGAACGGCGTCGGTCACCGGGGAGAGGTCCGGGACGACCGTCGTGTTCTTCTTCGGGTTCGCCGGGAGGTCGGCGACCTTGATGTCACCCTTGCCGGGGACGTTGACGGTGACGGCGGCGTTCTTGAGCTGGGTGTCGCCCTTGAACGTGCTGCCCTTCGCCACGCAGGTGCTCTCCGCGGCGTCGAGGTCGACGCCGACCGAGAGGCCACCGACCTTGGTGAGCACGCCGGAGACGACGTTCTGCACCAGGTCGTTGACCGGGCCGAGCTTGACGTGGAAGTCCTTGCTCTCGTCGTTGAGCACGTAGTCGGTGGTCGCGCCCAGCTTCTGCAGGTCGAGCTCGGCCAGGTTCACCGTGACGGCCTCGCCCGGCTTGACGCAGCTGGAGCCGTCGCCGATGGAGACCAGGGTCGCGCCCTTGCCGGCCAGCGCCGAGCAGGCGCCGGAGTAGACGGTGCCGTTGCGGAGTGCGGCGGCGGCGTCCTGGGCGAACACGCCGACGGAGAGCAGCTGCTGCTCGCCCTCGAGGAGGGGAAGGGCCGGCTTGTTGGTGCCGGAGTTGACGGTCTTCTTGCCGTTGTAGGTGGCGGTGTAGCGGCCGGTGTCCGCCTTGACCTTGTCAGACACGTTGACGGTCAGAGCGACCGACGACGCCTTGGCCTGGGGCTTCTCCGCCGACGCAGTCGCCGGGGCCGCGGTCACGGAAAGACCGATCATCGCGGTCGCCGCAACAAGGGCGGCTCCGCGGACCGAGAGTGGGGAGCGCAAGTGACTTCTCCAATGGTGTTGATAACTGTCGATGACAGGGCACGACGAGTAGAAGTCAGCCTCTGCAGCCCCCCGGTTGCTGTGACTCGCCGTGACGAAGCGGGGAGTCTAGCCACGTCGATTCGCCGTCGCCCAGCGCTCAATCCAGACCCGAGGTCACAGAATTTCCCCGTAACTTCGCCGGTAACACGTCGTGCTCGGGGCCGATTTCGAGGCAGAAATGACCAATGTCCCGGAAGTCGCCTTCGATATGGATCGGCCGTATGGATCCTGTGCCCGGGCTGTTCTTTTCCGTCCGGATTGTAAAAACTCGTTCTCAATCACGATCGAGTGCTACTTAGGGTAACCTAACCAAGGCCTTGATGACTTTCTGACAGTGTGTCAATATCTTTGTTCGGAACGCCGCCCGCCCGACGCCCCGACCTCTCTGGAGCACACATGTCCGCCCTCCTTGTCGACGAGACCTCCGGAGCTCCGCTCTCCGCACTGATGCGCGAGGGCTCCCGGGTCCAGCACACCGCCGCCGAGACCTCCTCCTTCATGGAGGAGCTGTTGGCCGGACGGGTCAACAAGCAGGGGTACGCCGACTACCTGCTGCGCCTGCGCAAGGTCTACGTCGCGCTCGAGTCGGTGGGCCGTGACCTGGCCGCCACCGACCCCATCGCCGCGGCCGTCCACGACCTCGCGCTGGAGCGCCTGGCCGCGATCGACGCCGACCTGGCCGTGTGGGCGCCGGGTGTCGAGCGCGACGGCGTGGAGTCGGCGGCTGCCGATGCGTACGCCGACCGGATCGAGGCCACCCGGGCCTGGGGCGGTCTTTACGCGGCCCACCACTACACCCGCTACCTCGGCGATCTCTCCGGTGGCCAGGCGATCGGCCGGCTGCTCGACCGGTTCTTCGAGCTCGACGGCGAAGGGGTGGCGTTCTACGAGTTCGCCGAGATCCCGAAGCCGAAGCCCTACAAGGACGGCTACCGCGCCCGCCTCGACGCCCTGGACCTCGACCCTGCGGAGAAGATGCGCATCGTCGAGGAGGTCCAGGTCGCCTTCGGTCTCAACCAGGCGCTCTTCGAGGAGCTCGGCGCTCGCCTCGACACCTATCGCACGTGAACTAGGGTTCGTTCTCGTGCCCCGTATCGCCGCCGAGAACGTCGCCGAGCACCGCAGGCTGGTGCGCGAGCGGATCTTCGAGGCGTTCGCGGAGCTGATGGCCGAGGGCAGCTATGACGCCGTCACCATGTCGAAGCTGGCCCAGCGCGCCGACATCGGGCGCACCGCGATCTACCACCACTTCAAGGACCGCGATGCGGTGATGGTCGCGTTCGCGACCCACGAGACCTCGGAGTACGTCGCTTCCCTCCAGGCACAGCTCGCGGCGAGTGAGCATCCGGCGGAGCGGCTGCGGATCTACGTACGCAACCACCTCGCGCTGGGCGAGAAGTTCCACATGGGCTTCGGACCCCAGGTCTACGGCGGGCTCCCGGAGGAGGCCCGCCAGGAGATCCGCGAGCACATCGTGGCCGTCGAGCAGGTCCTCGCCGAGATCCTCGAGCAGGGCGCCGACCGGGGCAACTTCGTCGTCACCGACGTCGACGCCACCCTCGCCCTCGTCCACGCCGTCCTCGGCACCCGCCACCTGCCGGCCGAGCGGATCGAGGAGTTCGTCCTCCGCGCCGTCGGCGCCCTGTGACCTCGGCCCGTGCCCCGCGCGAGCCGGGTCACCGCCGGTAGGAGAGCACGGTCATCATGCCGGTCTCGGCGTGGTAGACGTTGTGGCAGTGCAGTGCCCACTGGCCGGGGTTGTCGGCCTGGAGATCGACCTCGAGGCTCTGATGGGGGCGCACGACCACCGTGTCCTTGCGGACGCCGCTCCCCGTTAGCGCGAAGGTGTGGCCGTGCAGATGCATCGGGTGGAACATCATCGAGGTGTTCCGTACGCGGAGGCTGACCCGTTCGCCCTGCGCCACCTCCAGCGGATCGGCGTCGGGGAACGCGGCACCGTTGATCGTCCACCGGTAGGACATCATCCCGCCGCCGAGCACGGCGTCCAGTTTTCTGTCGATGCTCCGCGAACCGAGCCGCACACCGTCCGCCGCGGCCAGATCGGTGCCCAGCAGGACCTGCCGGTCGAGCTCGCGAACAGTCGTCCCCACCGTTGGCGCGGCGCCTGCGCCGGTGCGCACGAGCGCCAGCCCCACACCGGACTTGCCCTCAGCCTGCGCGACCAGCGGGAACACCCCGTCAGCGAGATCGACGATCACGTCGTACCGCTCGCCCATGCCGATCAGCAGGGCATCGGTGACGACCGGTCTCACCGGAAACCCGTCCGAGTGGGTGACCGTCAGCCGATGGCCGCCGAGAGCGACCCGGAAGGCGGTGTCGGAGCCGGCGTTGACGATCCGGACCCGGGCCCGCTGCCCGGGGCGACCGGTCAAGGTCACCGGCGCGCGAGGGGTGCGTCCGTTGATCAGGTAGAGCGGGTAGTCGACGTCTCCGGCGCTTCCCAGCAGTTCCGACTGCATCGTCCGGTCCATCATCCCGCCGTGCCCCGTGCTCGATGCCAGGCGCTCCAGCACATCGTCGGGTGTCTGTCCGGTGCCGTCGATCCAGTCGTCGAGGACGACGACCCACTCCTGGTCGTAGTCACCCGGCTCGGCGGGGTCGTCGACGATCAGCACGCCGTACAGGCCACGATCGAGCTGGACCCCGGTGTGCGGGTGGAAGAAGTACGTCCCGGGGTCGGCGGTGGTGAACTCGTAGACGAACCTCGATCCGGCGCTGATCGGGTCCTGGGTCAGGCCCGGCACGCCGTCCATGTCGTTGCTCAACGCCAGCCCGTGCCAATGGATGCTCGTCTCGTCGGGGAGGTCGTTGGTGAGCTCGACCCGCAGCAGGTCACCGGCCCTCGTCCGCAGCTCGGGCCCGGGTAGGGCGTCGTCGTACGTCCAGGTCGACACCGTCCTGCCGCCCAGGTCGACGGATCCGGGTCGAGCGGTGATGCTCCGGGTCACGACACGCTGCCCCGACGTACGGCGCAACCGCTCGGCTGCACGGACCGCGTCGGAGTGCGGTCCGACGGGTCGGGACGTGCCTGGACTGCCGGAGCCGCCGCACGAGCCCAGGGCCCCGGCCGCCAGGACTCCGAGAGCGCCGCGCACGACAGCCCGGCGCCCGATCTCAGGGTCCTGCCACATGACTCTGCTCCTCTCGGCACGTCCTCTCGGCCCAGCCCTCCGCGTCATCGTCACAAGCGACGAGAGGGGAGCAGCAGGGCAGCAGGAACCTCGCCCGGGGTCGAAGGACCGCTCGCACCGAGGACCTTCGCCCGGGACCAACTGCCCCCGGGCCGTCGCCCAACTGCCCTCGCCGCGGACGGTGTGCAGGGCCAGGCTGAGGTCAGGCGGCTCGACCGCCGGACGCTGAGGAGAAGACCGATGAAGACCTCGAACCTGGGCCTGTTCGCCGTCGCGGCAGCAATCGCTTTCGTGGGGGCTCTGTGGGCCGGCGTACCCTTCGGGTCCCTTGCTGTGATCGCCGTCCTTCTGCTCTGCCCGCTGATGATGATCTTCATGATGAAGGGCATGCAGGGCGGCGGAGGAAGCGAGCATCACGACGCCGACCATCGGCGCGACCCGCGCTCACACCGCTAGGCGAACGATGAGCACCGCGGACCTTGACGTGATGCTCGAGCCCGTAGCGGTGAGGAACGTGCTCGTCGCCGCGGGGATCGTGAAGTCGTTCCGTCGAGGCTGGTGGCCTCGGCGGCGCCGGCACCCGGTGCTGCGGGGGATCGATCTGGAGCTCGGTGCGGGCGAGGTGGTGGGCCTCGTCGGCGAGAACGGATCAGGAAAGTCCACCATGATGAAGATCCTGGTCGGGGCCCTGGCCCAGGACGAGGGAACGGTGACCCACGAGGGGCGCATCGGATACTGCCCCCAGGTCCCTCAGGTGTACGGGCGGCTGACCTGCGACGACCACGTCGAGCTGTTCGGCGCCGCCTACGGGCTCACCTCCGCGCGGGCCCGTACCTCGGCCGAGGGCCTGTACGAGACCTTGGGCTTTGCACGCTACGCCGACGTACGAGCCGATGAGCTGTCCGGTGGCACGCTGGCCAAGCTCAACCTCTCCCTGGCTCTTCTGGCCGATCCCGAGGTGCTGTTGCTGGATGAGCCTTATGCGGGATTCGACTTCGACACGTACCTCAAGTTCTGGGACCTGGTCGCCGAGCGTCGGGCCGCGGGCCGCAGCGCCCTGATCGTGAGCCACTTCGTCGTCGACGAGGACCGCTTCGACCGGATCGTGGAGATCCGCGACGGAAAGGCGGTCCCGCGGTGACCTGGTGGACTCTCGCGCGCGGCTTCCTGCGTGACTACGCGAGGAACTCCACCAACCTGATCGTGCTGGTGCTGGTCCCGGTCGTCTTCGTCCTCGTCGCCGCGGACTCGCTCGCGGACGCGGCGCGGCTCCTCGGCGGTGACGGCACGGCGTTGGAGCAGGCCACGGCGGGGTGGGCGGCCGGATTTCTCGCGGCGGTGGCCATGTACTTCCAGGTCTCGGCCGCCCGCGACACCGACCGTCGGCTGCTGTTGTGCGGAGCTCGGTCGCTCGCGCTCGTCACGGCCCGGCTCGTGACGGGCACGTTCCTGGCAGTGGCCGCGACTGCCGTCTCGTTGACCGTGCTGGCGCTGCGGCAGCCCTTGGACCACCCGGTCCGGCTGATCATCGGCACCACCATGTTCGCGCTGGTCTACCTCGGCATCGGCGCCGCCGTCGGCAGCATCGCCCGCGACCCGGTGAACGGCACGGTCGTCGTGCTCTTCGTGTGGATCCTCGACGTGTTCTTCGGGCCGACCCTGTCCTCGAGCGAGAGTCCGGTCACCCGTGTGCTGCCCACCCACTTCATCTCGCTGTGGCTTGCCGACACACCCTCGGGGCACGCGGCCTGGCTCGGCGACGTGGGCATCAGCGTCGCGTGGGTGGCCGCATCGCTGGGCGGCTCGGCGTTGCTCATCGCCCGCACCTCGGCTGTCGGCCGCGGCAGCCGCCGGAGCAGGCACGCAGCCGGATCCCGCAGCGACCAGTACCGCCGGGGCCTCGGCACGGGCATGCGGGAGCTGGTACGCAACCCGGCCATGTGGGTGCTGCTGGCGGTCGTGCCCGCCGTGTTCATCGTGCTCTCCGACGTCATCACGCCGCACGGACACACCGGGATCGCGGTGCGTGAGAGCGGTCGGCTGGCGGTGAGGATGTTCGACCCGGCCGAGATCCATGCGGGAACGATGGCTCCCATCGCCGTCGCGTCACTGGCCATGCTGGTCGGCCTGTTCACGGTCCTCGCCACGGGCGACACCGATCGAAGGCTGTGCCTGGCAGGGCTGCGTCCGGGAGTCCTCCTGGCGGTCCGGCTGACCACGATCGGTGCCGCGGTGCTGGTCGCGGCAGCGGTGTCGCTCGCCGTCACAGCGGCGGTCTTCTCCCCGGCACACTGGCCCGTCTACGCCCTGGGGAACGTGCTGGTCGCCGCCACCTACGCCCTTGTCGGGGTACTCGTCGGACCGCTCTTCGGTCGGGTGAGCGGAGTGTTCCTCGCCTTCCTGGTGCCGTTCCTGGACGTAGGAATCTCCCAGAGCCCGATGCTGAGTGCCCAGCCGGACGCGTGGGCGAGATGGCTGCCGGCGTACGGAGGCACACGGCTCGTCCTCGACGGCGCGCTCACCGCCTCGTTCGATGAGGTGGTGCCGCTGCTGTACGCGGTCGCCTGGCTGCTCGCGCTCGCCGCACTCAGCAGTCTGTTGTGGTGGCGGACCAGTGCGGGCCCGACCTCCTGGGCAGCGCTCGCGTTCAGTGGCCGTGCTCGTCCGTAGAACCCGGGCCGTGGTCCGTCGGGCTCGAGGGCGGCGGGGTGTCGCTGTTGCCGGAGATCGCCGGTCCGATCACGAAGGCCGACAGGGAGAACAGACCGGTGAACACGGCGACCGCGATCGTCGGCCCCCACAGCGACTGGAACCGCCGGTGGAGGCGCCGCAGCATCGGCACCGAGAGCAGCAGGCCGATCGCGTAGAACAGAGCGTTGCCCGTGGAGCCGGTGATCAGCGCCGCCCCCGCAAGGAGTCCGATGTGGTGCAGGACGTGGGGAGCGATCCCCAGGACTGTGCCGGTCACCGCGCCGACGGTGTCGCGAACCGCACCCCATCGGCTCGCAGGCTCCGGTCGGGCGTCATCGACGGCACGCCGCCCGGCATTCGAAGGGCCGACGCGGCTGGCGCCGGTCGTGATCCACGGCATGGCTGTGCTCCTCTCGGCGGAACTCCTCTCCATCTTCACGAGCGGGCTGGGGAATCAGCAGGGCAACAGGGACCTTGTGAGAGGTCCAAAGGCCCCTCTCCCCAACGACGTACGGGCCTTGCCGTGGTACCCCGTAGGGGTATGCTGTGGAAATGGTCACTGGTGAAGGACGGCACAGCATGAACCACGAGCATCAGCACCACCGTGACCCGGCCGGCAGCCACGACGGTGCGGTGACAGCCGTCCTCGAGGTCTCGGGAGTCCATTGGGCATCGAGCAAGGCGGTGGCCGAGTCCGTTCTCGGGCGTCGGCCGGGTGTCCTCGGCGTGGAGGCCAACCCGGTTGCTCAGACGGCGACCGTCACGTTCGATCCGGAGCGTACTGACGTGACGCAGCTGCGCGACTGGGTCCGCGAGTGCGGCTATCACTGCTCCGGGC
The DNA here is from genome assembly GCF_015752315.1 of Nocardioides luteus. Taxonomy (NCBI): domain Bacteria; kingdom Bacillati; phylum Actinomycetota; class Actinomycetes; order Propionibacteriales; family Nocardioidaceae; genus Nocardioides; species Nocardioides luteus. Next base: position 4,514,731 of record NZ_JADOVJ010000001.1, on the reverse strand, counting down.
AGTCGGTGCCCGACCACATCTGTGACCCGCTCGCGTCTCCCGGCGACCATGCGGCCCATGGGGACCACGCGGCACGTGCGGACCACGCGGCACATGCGGACCACGAGCACGCTCCCACGATGTCGCCGCACGAGGCGATGGGGCACGGGGGTCACGAGGGCATGTCGATGGCCGACATGGTCACCGACATGCGCAACCGGTTCCTGGTGGCCCTGGTGCTCTCGATCCCGATCCTGCTCTGGTCGCCGATCGGGCGCGAGGTCCTGGGCTTCGACGGCCCGGCGCCGTTCGGGCTGCGCGACGACGTGTTCAGCCTGATCCTGTCGATCCCGGTCGTCTTCTACTCGTCGTGGATCTTCTTCGACGGAGCCTGGCGCGCGCTCAAGGCGCGCACGCTCGACATGATGGTGCTGGTCGCGGTCGCCATCGGTGCCGGCTGGCTCTACTCCCTCGGGGTCACCCTGACCGGCGGTGGCGAGGTCTTCTACGAGGCCGCCACGGTGCTGGCGGCGTTCGTGCTGCTCGGCCACTGGTTCGAGATGCGCGCCCGCGGCGGAGCGAACGACGCCATCCGTACGCTGCTCGACCTCGCCCCACCCCGGGCGACGGTGATCCGGGACGGTCAATTTGTCGACATGCCGACCTCGGAGGTCAGGGTCGGAGATCTGCTGCTCGTACGTCCCGGCGCGAAGATCGCCACCGACGGCATCGTGGAGGAGGGCGAGTCCGAGGTCGACGAGTCCATGGTGACAGGGGAGAGCCTGCCGATCCACAAGGCACCCGGCGACGCGGTCACCGGCGCCACCGTCAACGCGAGCGGGACGCTGCGGGTGCGTGCCGCGAAGGTCGGCGCGGACACCGCGCTCGCGCAGATCGTGGCGCTCGTGCAGCAGGCGCAGAACTCCAAGGCCCCAGGCCAGCGACTGGCCGACAAGGCCGCCTTCTGGCTCGTGCTCGTCGCGCTGATCGGTGGAGCCGCCACCTTCCTGGTCTGGTGGGCCACCGGCGCCGCGGTCACGACAGCGCTCCTGTTCGCGATCACGGTCGTGGTGATCACCTGCCCCGACGCGCTCGGGCTCGCGACGCCGACCGCCATCATGGTCGGCTCCGGTCTGGGCGCGAAGCGCGGGATCCTGTTCAAGAACGCCACCGCGATCGAGACCTCGGCACGTATCGACACCGTCGTCATGGACAAGACCGGCACCCTCACCAAGGGGGAGCCGGAGGTGACCGATGTCGTCCTCGGCGACATCGACCGTACGCGGCTGCTGGCGCTGGCCGGTGCCGTCGAGCGCGAGTCCGAGCACCCGCTGGCCCGCGCCGTCGTCCGGTACGTCGACGAGGCCGCTGTCCCGAGGTTGCGGGCGACCGGCTTCCGCAACGTCACGGGTATCGGCGCCGTCGCCGAGGTCGACGGGCACCGGGTCGCGGTCGGCAACCGTCGGCTGCTCGAGTCCGAGGGCATCGACGAGGCAGATCTGGGTCGCCGGCGCGACGAGATCGCCGCCGGTGGGCGCACCGCGATCTTCGTGGCCGTCGACGGCCGCGCGGTCGCTGTGGTCGGCATCGCCGACGCCATCCGGGAGACCTCCACGGCTGCCGTGGCGGCTCTGCACGAGGCCGGCATCCACGTGGTCATGCTCACCGGCGACAACCGGGCCACGGCGGAGCGGATCGCCGCGGAACTCGGCATCGACACGGTGATCGCCGAGGTGCTGCCGCAGGACAAGGCCGAGCAGGTCGAGAAGCTGCAGGCCGAGGGCAGGGTCGTCGCGATGGTGGGCGACGGGGTGAACGACTCACCCTCGCTCGTCCAGGCCGATGTCGGTATCGCGGTCGGGGCTGGGACCGATGTGGCCATCGAGGCGGCCGACGTCGTCCTCATGCGATCCGACCCGCTCGACGTCCCCGTCGCCCTGCTCATCGGCCGCGGCACCCTGCGCAAGATGCGTCAGAACCTGGGCTGGGCCGTGGGTTACAACGCCGTCGCGCTTCCCATCGCGGCCGGCGTCTTCGTACCGGCGTTCGGGCTGATGCTCCGCCCGGAGATCGCGGCCCTCTCGATGTCGGGTTCGAGCTTCCTGGTCGCGGTCAATGCGCTCCTGCTGCGGCGCCTGCGGTTGCCGGCCCCGGCAACCGCAGGCGAGCCGTCTCGGGCGGGTGCAGATTCGCCTGTCCGCTCCTAGGAGCTCGACAGCACCCGCTCCCAGCTTTCGCCGTCGTCGCTCGAGCGGTACGCCTCCTCGGCCGTGGCGGCGTACCAGCCCTGCTCGGTGACCGTGAAGGCCGCGGGACGGCCGCCGATGGAACCGGCCTCCTGCCAGCTCTCGCCCCAGTCGTCGCTGACCCGGACGACGCCGTCCGGACCGATGCCGACGAGGTCGCCGTCGGCCGTGATGTCGACGTACGCGGTGACCAGACCGCCGAGCTCCTGGGCCTGGCCCGTGGACGCATCGATGCTGACGAGCTGTCCGTCGCCGGTGGTTGCGTAGAGCTGCTCGGCCTCCTCGGTGGCGGCGACGCTGACGAGGTCGCCGGTGAGGATCTCCTCGAACTGCTTCCGGTCCTCGGTGCGGAGCAGGCGGCCGGTGGTGGCGTCGTACGCATAGAGGAGCTCGCCGGCCGGCTCGAGGATGTGGAAGTCGGCCTCACCCTGGAGCGCGAGCGGCGTCCAGCTCTCGCCGGCGTCGGTGGACTCGATCAGTCCCAGGTGCGGCGGGAGGTCCTCGGTCAGATCGGGGTGCCCGCTGCCGAGGAAGTGACCGGGACCGACGACGGTGAAGCCCATGGTGTCCTGCCACCGGTCGGCGACACGCTCCGCTTCGCCCGCGTCGTCGACGCGGAAGAGGCCGAAGTGGGTCGCGACGTAGAGGGTGTCGTCGGCGGGATCGACCCCGAGGCCGTGGATGTGACCCACCTCGGTCGCGTCCTCGGTGTGGCCGTCGGCGGCCGGTCGATCAGACTGCGGATCCGCGCCGCAGGCGGTCGAGAGAAGGGCCGTTGCCACGACGATGGTCAGGGCAACGGGGGAGGTTCGGTTCATGAGGTTGCTCCGGAAATCGAGGGAGGTGTCGGGCAGGCACCGGGCCTGCCCGACACACGTGGACGACGGTCAGGACTTCAGCAGTTCCTGCATCGTCTGGATCTCCTCGGTCTGAGCGGTCTCGATGTCCTCGGCCAGGGCCTTGGCGTCGGCGTACTCACCGTCGGCCTGCTCGGTCTTGGCCATCTCGATCGCACCTTCGTGGTGCTCGATCATCATCGTGAGGAACATCTGGTCGAACTCGGCGCCGCTCGCGCCCTCCAGCGCGGTCATGTCCTCCTCCGACATCATCCCGCTCATGTCGTCCGACATGTCGCCGTGGTCCATGTCGGACATGCCGCCGTCGGGTACGTCCTCGCCCCACGACTCCAGCCAGCCGGTCATGGTCTCGATCTCGGGATCCTGTGCGGCCTCGATGTCGGCGGCGAGGTCCTTGACCTCCTGGCTCTCGGCCCGCGTCTCGGCGGCCTCGGCCATGTCGATGGCCTGCTGGTGGTGCGGGATCATCTGCTGGGCGAACGTGACGTCGGCGTCGTTGTGTCCAGCGGTCGTGTCGCTGTCGTCCTCGCCGCCGCAGGCAGCGAGCGTGAGCAGCGCGGCCGCGAGCACGGCGGCCGTCAGGGTCTTGCGCATGAGAGTTACTCCATCTACGTGATGTTGGTCTGGGCAGGCGAAAGCCCGAGTCACCCGGGTGGGTGCCTCGTGGCGACGACCTGTCAGCAGCGGATCACGCAGAGTCGGAGCAGATCGGGTGGGTCACGGTCCCGCCCGGAGAAGGAGCCACTCGGCCAGGTGGGCAGCAGGCTGCGGAGGATCCGGATGCCACGTCGCGCCAGGGTCAGCACGATGCCCACGACCAGTCCGGTGAGGATCGCGAGGCAGAGGCCGAGGAGACCCCCGCCCTCCTCGTCGCCGGGGATCTGGCTCTGGTGACCTGCCGAGCTGTCGGCCGCGGTCAGCGGGCCGGATGCATGCGGGCCGCCCTGGTCCATCACGACCATGACCCCGGCGCTCTCGGGCGCGGCACCCACCGGATGAGCACCGACGTGCGATCCCCAACCGTGCATCGACATCAGCCCGAACAGCGCCACCGCGACAGCGGCCAGCGCCAGGCGCGTCCCGCGCCCGGGTGCCGGTGTCCGGAGCCCTTGCATGTTCCTGATCCTAGGCGATTGGCCATGAGGGACGACCAGGCTGCCACACTGTTTCGGTGCCCAAAGACTGGTTCCGCTCTCCCGACTGGTCACTCGCGGCTCAGGCCGACTTCGAGGCGCGCGTCTTGCGTGCGCGGCCCAACAACCGCGCTCAGTACATGCGCATCAAAGGACTTGCGCTGAGCGACGCAGGCGAGATCCGCGGGGCTCGAGAGTTGTGGGAACGGGTTCTCCAGAGCACTGATGAGTTGGCCGTCACCCAGAAGGCGGCAGCCTTGGAGCACCTCGGCGACTCGTACACGGGCGACGATCCGGCAACTGCCGAGGCGTACTTTCGCAGGCTGCTAGCCGAACATCCGACGCTCAACGGGACGTCGTGCACGGTCGAGATTGCCCTCGCTGAAGTGTTGATCGAAAAGGGCGACGCAGCCAGTGTGAACGAGGCTCAAGCACTCCTGAACTCTTTCTTCGAACGAGGCACGTCTCAGTTTCCGAATGTGCTCTTCCGCTGGCACCTGGCGCTCATCCGCATAGCCGAGGCATTGGGCGACGATGTGACCGTGCAACATGCAGCACGTACTGCCCTGAGTCTTGTCGAGCGCGGCCCGGTCTTTCCGCGCCACAAGACCGTAGGGGTAGTCCACGCGGACAAGTGGACCCTGACGCGTTTGAAGAAGTTGGCGAGGTAGGTCGTACGCGCGAGCGCCCAACGCGGGGGCTTGGGAAAATGGTCGGAGCGGGCCTTCAGCGTGAGGTCGCACATGCTGCGACTGCAGGGGAGTTGGGACGAGTGGCAGGAAGACGTAGGAGTCGAGTTCCTCAGGAGTTGCGTAGCGAACGCTGAGGACTCTGAAACCGGCCAGAATGACGAGGGCGGGGAGACGGGCTCGTGAACCGCATTCCTTACGCACCGGGTATCAGGGCCTTGAAATGCAAGAAACTCCCGACCGTTTGTGCTGGTCAGGAGTCTTGTTTGGTACGCCATGTAGGACTTGAACCTACAACCCGCTGATATCGCCACTGCTCCGCTGCTGCCTTGGGCTGAGCCTGCCCCCTGCGCGTTGAGCGCACCTGTCAGTTGTGGTTGTTCCGGGCAAATCGACCCGCATTGTGTCCGCGATTGTGTCCGCACCCATGAGGGAGTCCAGATGAGTGCCACCGAACCGATAGCCAGCCAAGATTGCTCGGTGTCGCCTGGTGTCAAGGGTGGGCGTAGCCCATTGCGTAGCAACGCTCCTGCGCCCTTGATGCCAGGTGGCGGCGTGCAAACCCTGGGGATCGGGGCGGGGGCCGGAGGTGCAATGTCGGTCCCAGCTAGCCCGGCCTCACTCCGGGAGTGGGTACCGGTATGCCGTGGGGATGAGTTGGTTGCGATCAGGCAGCCAGTCTTCCCATATCCTCACTCGTCCGCCGGAGCATTCGTTGGTGCTGGTGACGTTGATCTGGTCGACGACGACGAGGATCGTGGGGCTGTGGCCTTCTGCGTGGCGGACTTCGCCGTCGGTCAGGTCGACGGTCTCACGTGTGACGCTGCTGCCTTTGACCTCGATGTGGATCTCGATTCCGTCCTTGGTGGCGGTGATGTCCCATGGGTTGAAGAGTCCGACGTCTTCGACCTCGTAGCCGTCGTCATCCCAGAGGTTCATGACTGTCTTGACGGCGTGGGTCTCGATGGCCTTTTTGCGGATTGGATCTCGGAGCCGACCGGTGCTGGCCGTTCGGGACGTAGCTGTGGACCCGCTTGCCGCGGGGATGTGTGGCCCCTCTGCGAGCTCACGGACCTTGTCGAGCTCGGGGATCGCCTCGACCAGGGCTTGGGGGAACTTGACGAGGTATCCCTGGGCGGCACGAAGGGGTCGCTTGTCCGAGAGTGCGTAGGGGAAGTAGATCGGGCCGTCGATCTCGGCCGAGAGCTGATCGCGGACAGCACGGACCTTCGCCTCGAGCTGCCGGAGTCGCTCCTGGGTGACCGGCGCAGGAAGAGGGACGTACCCAGTCAGCAGAGCCTCCCAGCCAGGCTCGGACTTGGGCTTTCCCGTGGGGGCGTTGGCCCGACCATAGGTTCCGCGGCTCTGCCACCTGATGGTCGAGCTGAACGGTTCGTCCTTGACGACCGAGTATCCGACGATGCCGGGGCCGGCGTTCTTGTCCCAGTGGAAGACGATGTCGCCCGGGATGACGTGGTTGACGAGGGTGTAAGACCAGTACTCCGCGCCGTTGTCGGCGGCCTTGGGGGCAATGAGGTTCTCGCCGATGTCGCTGCGGTTGGTGATCTCCATCCAGTACCGCTCGCCGGCATCTTCGATCCACCACTCGTTGATCATGTGATCTGGCCTCCTCAGTCAGTTGCGCCCGCGTCGCCTTGGACCCCTGAGCAGAATGTCAGGCCGAGCCGCGCGCCGACGGTGAGTCGTGAGAACTTTTCGGGCTTTCGGTTTAGAACCGGTCGGGTCGGGGTAGAAGGCAGGTATGAGGAAGCCTGTGATCGAGTTTCCGCCGGAGCTGCTGGACGATCCGTCGCTGCCGTTGCCGGAGCGGGTGGATCGGATGACGGCTCGCAGCGATCTGGAGTGGGCAGCGTGGCAGGAGGCGTACGGGAACGTGGTCGAGCTGCCGTTCGGGATGCCGGTGTTGCCGGTCGAGGTGGATGAGCCGGGTTGGTCGACGCCTGGAGTGTGAGCGCTTGGTCTGCGGACTGGGCGCTCTTCTTCATTTGCGCGGCACGTAGGGGGACCGGCCGCCAGGCCGCACGCTCCCGGAGGCCGCGCACGCGGCCGGAGGCCGCCTTGAGTCAGTAGAGAAAGTCCTCACGCCGCCAGGGTGCGACAGTTCCTCGACATTTCGGCCTCGACGAGGGCCAGGCATGGCTAAAGTCTGCGCATGGACGTTGAGCCGCACATCACCTCTTACGTAGGTCTCGACCTGCTCGCATGGCGGCAGCAGGGAGCCCTCGTGCTGAGCCCTAAGTTTCAGCGTCGCGGCGTCTGGTCGACGAGTGCCCGAAGTTACTTCATCGATACCCTCCTGCGCGGCTTCCCGGTCCCGCCTCTTCACATCCGCCTGCGGCGCGACACCAAGCGCGGACTTGTGCGCGAGGTGGTAGACGGGCAACAGCGATTGCGCACCCTCTTCGACTTCATCGAGGGAAAGTACCGACTCTCGCCCCAGGTGGGCGAGCAATGGGCCAATAAGACGTACGACCGCCTGGCAGATGCCGATAGAGACCGTCTGCAGGAGTTTAGATTTTCCGTCTACCAGTATCAGAACGTCGACGACGCGACCGTTCTCGAAATCTTCGCCCGTATCAACACTTACTCCGTCGCACTCAACAAGCAAGAACTTCGAAACGGAAAGTACTTCGGCGATTTCAAGAAGGCGGTGTATGCGCTTGCACTGCGTCATCTCGAGTTCTGGCGAGACAGTCGCGTTTTCAGCGATGCCGCAATTGCGCGAATGAACGAGGCTCAACTGGTCAGCGAGCTACTCATCATGCAGATGGACGGAATTCAAGACAAGAAGAATTCGATTGACTCGTTCTATCGTCACCTTGATGTAGAGTGGGGACTAGAAGAACGTACCTGGGAAACAAAGAAGCGCCAAGTTCCAATAAATTGGATTCCGGGGGAGGAGTCCGCTCGGCGTGTCGATGTCGTTCTTGACGAGATCAATCAGGTCGTTGGAGACATGCTGCCTGAATCGGAGTTTCGTCGTGTCCCGCTCTTCTACACTCTCTATTCGGCTTTCTACCATCGGCTCTTTGGGCTTCCCGGCTTCGATCGACCGTCACCGCACGTGCCGTTAGACGGCGACGCGGCGGTTCGTGTCCGGTCGACCCTAGACGCACTGTCCGAGCTGGTATCCGAGAAACCGAACCTCGACGACCTAAGCGATTGGCGACGCCAGTTCGTTCTCGCCGCCGCGCGGCAGACAGACAACATCGCTCCTCGACAGGCCCGGCTTGAGATCCTCTGGGATCAAGCCGACCTATCTGACAAATGAAGCGGATGCCTGCGCTCGGCGCAAAGTGCGTCGAAGACTTCAATAATACTCTCAGCATTGCCGCAGCCACCGAAACACTCTGGTTGACGGCACCTCCTACGTCCGAGGTACGGAAGCATCTCAAAGTTCCTCAGCTCGAGGCGCTGTATGAAGCCGCCTTTCTGCGCATCTTCTCCGCATATGAGAATTTTCTTGAGGATTCACTCTCGCATTTCATGGCGAAGTACGAAACCGCCACCTATACCCCAGTGGCGGCAACCGGTAAGACGTTGCATAGTTCACTCAAAGCTGCCCTCATCGAGTTGTACGACGGCCGCCCGTACATTTTGTGGCATGGAGTCTCGAGCGTAATAAAGCGCTCGCGAAAACATCTAGATAGCAGTCCAATCGAAACCGCATTGATCGCAAACCAAGCGATGCTCGAAGACTACGCGCGTATAAGGCATCGTATTGCGCATGGCTCACCCGATGCGGCTACCGAGTTCCTGAATGCGGCTACACGTCTAACTGGCAACACCCACGGCGGAAAGCCTGGCCGGCTACTCAGGGCCGCGGATATCACCGATCCACTCAATCAGCCGAAGTGGATTCGAAACGTCGTTGACGGCATGGCGGATGTAGTTCTCCAGATCTGCCCCTAAGCAGGAACCCGCCACGGCCTAGTCTTACGTCCGCCCGGTGACAACGTCCTCTCAAGAGCTCGCACGGTGCGGATGCTGCGGAGGGCCTGTCATCTCGACGGCTCCTGAGCGACGAATGGCGCGTTGCTTCGACCTCTCCAAGCCCGTTCTAGCCACTTCTCGAAGTTGGGTTCTCCGTCGAAATGCGGGAGTGAACTCGCGTACATTCCATTGGTCGAGCCAGTCTTGCTTCTCTCGGTTGCGGTATCGAAATCGAACGTTGCAGCGCCAGTCATCATCGACGCCCCGAAGATCCGTGCTCTCTTTATGACTTCGCACGCCGCCATGAAGGAATGCCCCACATATTGCGAGAGGTAGTCGACATGGACCACATCGAACGCTTTGTTTCCTGAAAACGCATATCGTCCAATTGCGTCCAGTGCGGATCCTCGACCTGGCTCATTATGAATAACGCGAACCCATGGAACTGATTCGAGTACTGGATCACCGTTGACCATCTTTACCGCGACAATCGGCGCCCTGAGCACGACTAGGGGAACCACGGTGCGAATGTCCTGGTATAGCTGCGGCGATCTCGGTGTAACCTCCTGAAGGTAGTACGAGAGTGCCTTCAGTACCGGAAGCGCGAGTCCGCGAAAGGCTTCTTCGCCTGAAAGCTCAAGGCTCTTTCCCTTTCTGTAAACGCGACTCATCGACACGGCAGCCGGCGGAGTAATCGCAAACGGCAGGTCATGCAGGGCGAGTGCGCTGTAGGTCGTCATTCTCATTGGGCTCGGATCGCTTTGCCCCGTGTAGATTCTGATGTCCTCAAACGGGAGCCCGCCGAGGATCGGAAAGTTTCCAAAGTCGGCGTCCCGCACGAAGAAGACGAATGGGAGCTCCGATTGCTTACACTCGATCAAAAAGTCCAGGTGCCCCCGGAGGTAAGATTCAGGGCTCGTTGGCAATCCTGGCTTGTGCGACTCCTCCAAGCGTTCGATCTCGAAGCTTAGAAGTGCATCCAGTTGGCGGGTGGTGTTTTCGTCGCGGTCGATATATGACCATTCTTCCTGGAGGACTCTCGGACCGTAGGCACTAATGGGAATTTCGCGCGTAATGATGTCGACGACGTCGGATTGCAGGGGGTACCCAGAGCGCGAGATCGCTGCGATTAGATCATCGGTTTCGACGCCAGCGCCGAGAACGTTCGAATTCGGGTTGTCAGGATGGATAATCACGCTAAGATTCTAGGGCCATTCGCACGTGGTGTCCTTGGCTTTCAGTGAATCTAACGCGCCCCGAAGAACATGAGGGTTCGCCCGGCACGGGATCGGAAGGTCTGGTGGTATGGACGTGATGAGTAAGACTTACTCTGCGACTCGTGCAAATGCCGCTGCAAGTTCGCCGAGGTCCCACAACCCGAGTCCAGAAAGCCTTGCCTGTTCGAAGTTTGGCAGTTCGGCATTCGAAGCCTCTAGAAGCCTGCGGGTGGTGATCATTGATGCACCTCGTCGACGGCTTGCTTCCAGGTGAGAAGAAAGCGGCTCAGACCGCTGGAGGGACCGTTGCGTGGAACGACGCCGCTCGTAGTCGAGTTCATCAACGGCGACGTTGCGCATGATCTCCTCAGCCGCTTGGAGACTGTGCGTGTGGATGAGGGCAGCTGCAAGCGGAAAGTCTTCGATCGCCGGCGCTTCGACACACCAAACGCTGGCGCTGTCGTCGGTTACGGGCACGGGGTCCAGGCCTCGCCGCATGTCGACTGTGCCTCGATGACCCAGCGCGGCCGCGGCTGCAAGTGTTGTAGCTTCCGTCGGATGCCAGGCGAGCACCTCAGACAGAGTGCCTACGTCAGACGGAGTGACGGCACCGATCCGCTCTGCGTTAAGGCGCTCGAGGCTCTGTGTCACTTCGCCAGCGGTGAGTTCGCCGTCCACCCCTGGCCCGAGGATCGCGAGCCGGACAGGCATATCGGTCTGGAGGCTCGCCGCGAGGGTCAGTGAGTCCGCTAGTGGGCTGAGAAGCCTGGGCTCGTTACCGCGCGCGATAACGTCCCCGCCGACGTCCACCACAGTGAGCGACTGAGCGTCGAGGGCCTGCGCCAGCGATCGCAGCTGATGGGCCAGGCCGACCGCTCCGCCCGCGAAGTCGTGCACGAACAACCGAGCGTTGATGTCTCCTGCGAGTCTCGGGAGCACCGAGCGGCCAGCGGGAAGCGTGTCGCTGGATGGTCCGATCTCAGCGCGAACGCCTGCGACAGCGCGGAGACCGACGAAGTCGCCTCTTGACCGAGGACCAGGTACCGGGTCGATCCGAAGTCGTTCCCAGGCACACGTACTGATGAGCGCTCGCTCTCGGGCGTCGTAGCCAAGCAAGCGCCGGATCAACATTGCACCAACAGCATCTCCGCCACCGCCGGCCGCCACGAGGAGGGTTCGCATGGCCTCGATTGTCACCTGTCAGTGCTCGAGGCGCTACCGTTGAGAAAGTGGTATTAGCCAGTCGGAAGAAGTAGCGATGAGCAACACGGCGAGCGGAGCACCGAAGTTCCGTCAGATTGCGGACCAGATCCGTGCTCGGATCCTGAGCGGCGAGCTGCGCCCGGGCGATGAGATCCCCAGCGAGCGGGCAGTGGCGGCGGATTACAACGTGTCGCGCCCTACTGCGACCAAGGCCCTGATGCTGCTTCGCGAACTCGGCCTGGTGCACTCGATACAAGGTTCGGGAACCTTTGTGTCTGACCTCGCTGTGAACCGACGAGCAAGCGAGCGCTACACGAAGGCTCGTACGTCCGGGAGGATTTACGCCGACGGAACTCGAGCCGAGATTGTGGCCGCCGAGGTCGTGCCCGAGGTCCCGGAACATGTCACCCGGGCCCTGCAGCTCGAGCCAGGAAGTGCTGCGATTCGCCGCCGCCGCATCACCTGGGAAGGCGAGCGCCGAGCCGAGACCTCAACATCGTGGTTCAACGCGGATCTGGCTGGCACCGCTCCTCGGCTGCTTACCAAGGAGCGGATACGGTCCGGAACCTTGGCATACGTCGAGACGCAGACCGGCCGGCTTGGTGCCTATGCGCGCGACCGGACATGCGCACGTAAAGCCGGCGTAGATGCCAAAGACCTCGGCATGGCCGACGAAGGCGCACCGGTTCTCGTGGTCGAGCACATCGTGTACGACCAGCACGACCGCCCAATCGAGTTCGCAGAGGCGGTCTACCCGTCCGACCGCTGGAGCTACGAACAGCGGTACGACCTGAGCTAGCCCACGCTCACCGCCGAGAAATCTTGGGGAAGGTGTTGCGCTTCGTAAGTGGTATATGCCACTCTGTGGGAAGTGGCATATACCACTTATCAACCACCTCAGATCCAAGGAGATCAAGTCATGGCGATGAAGCAGCGTTTCGCAGTCCAGCACGGTGACGTGTTCCCGAACGGCGCGTTCCTCAAGGGTGAGGTCGAGCCGGTGCTCGACTTCCAGGCCGGTAAGCGGGCTGATGGGTCGATGCCGCAGCAGCTCGACAAGGAGACGGGTCTGCCGCTGTGGCAGGTCATCGTTCTCGACGCCGATGACGCGGCCGGCAAGAAGGACACCGCGATCACGATCAAGTTCCTGGCCAAGCACCAGCCGGTCCCGCCGGCCAACGACACCCCGTTCCCGTGGACCCCGGTCGAGTTCGTGGGCCTGACCGCTCTGCCGTACGTCGAGTACACGGGTGGGAAGAACCGTGAGGGTCAGGACCGGACCCGGATCACCTGGTCCTACCGGGCCACCGAGATGGTCAAGCCCGGTGACAACGGTGCTCGTAAGCCGGCTGCCGGTGGTGCCCCGGCTTCGAAGGCGGCGGCGTGATGTTCGGCCGCGAGATCGAGTGGTTGGGGGCAGTGATGCTGCGGATACCTCAGCTCAACGTCTCGTCGCCGGCGGTGGTCTCCCTCGAGGTCCACGAAGGCGGGGTCCGCCTCGACGGGGTCAAGCTCCTCGCGGACATCCGCGTCACGATGCGGACCGCAGCTGAGGCCAAGACCTTGGCTGAGTCCCTCGGCCTGGTCGCGTTCTACCGGGGCGAGATCATCGACGACGAGATCTTCAGCCTGTGGCAGGGCCTGGTCCCCGTCGAGGGCGAAACCATGCCGCTGGGTGTCGAGGTCGCCGCCTATGAGTCGGCGGGGGTGGCCTCATGAGCGAGTCCCTGATGCTGGGTCTGGCCGGGATGGTGACTGCTATCGCTATCGCGATGGTGGTTGTCTTCCCGGCCGCCCGCCGGGCCGCCCTCCTCGTGGCCCGGTTCGCCGGCTCCCTGCTGCGCCAGGCTTGGTGGTGGCTGCGGTTCCGGTTCACCTGGAAGGGCGTCGCCCGCGAGGCTGGCCTGTCCAAGCGCCGTACGAAGCGGGTCAAGCGGCTCGGGGTGGGTGAGGAGTCGATCGAGAAGTGGAGGGACCCTCGCCTCAAGAGGGTGAAGACCTCGGCACACTCGGTGACCCTGAAGGTCAAGACTCGTCGAGGTCAGGCCCTGGCCGCCCTCGAGGGCTTTGCCCCGGAGCTGGCCGCCACCTACTCGGCCGATGCGTACCGGGTCTACCCAGCCAAGCGCCGCGCCGGCTCCACGGTGATGTTCGAGCTGGTGATGCGCGACCTGATCAAGATCCCCGCCGTCGCCGGCATGCCGGAGCCGCGGATGCAGACCGAATCCGTCCTTCTCGGCCGGCGCCAATCGGGCAAGCCGTTCCGGCTCCAGGTCGAGCAGCGCCACACCCTGGTCGTGGGTGCCTCCGGTGCCGGCAAGGGCTCGTTCCTGTGGGGCATGGTCGGCTCCCTCGCCCCGGCGATCGCCGTCGATGCGGTCCAGGCTTACGGGATCGATCTCAAGGGCGGGATGGAGCTGACCATGGGTGCCCCGCTGTTCACGAAGATCGCGGTCCAGGGTGAGCAGGCCGTGGAGATGCTGCGCGAGTTCGTCGCGATCGCTGACCAGCGCACCGAGCAACTGCGCGGCTACTCCCGCAACCACAAGCCCGGCCCGGGTGACCCGCTCTACCTCCTCGTGATCGACGAGCTGGCCTCGCTGACCGCGTACGCGGACCCGGAGATCCGCAAGGAGGCCGAGCGGCTGTTGAAGCGACTGCTCTCCATCGGCCGTGCCGTCGGTGTCGTGGTGGTCGCGTTCGTCCAGGACCCGCGCAAGGAGGTCATCGACATGCGCGGCCTCTTCACCCAGACCATCGCGCTGCGGCTGCGCTCGGCCATGGAAACCAACATGGTCCTCGGCGACGGCATGGCACCCTTCGCGCCGGCACACCGGATCTTGAAGGCCGCTCAGGGCACCGCGTGGATCATCGACGAGGACGGCTCCACCGACCGCGTCCGGGCCGACTACTGGTCCGATGACCTGATCCGCCGGGTTGCGTCGCTCTACCCGGCCGATCCGGCCGCTGCCCCGGGTGCGATCGCTCCTGAGCCTCCCGCGCTGGGTGGTGCGGCATGAGTACGCCGGCATGGATGAACGACGCAGCCTGCGCCACCCGCGAGGCTCGGGGTCTGCCCTGGACCACCGACACCCTCGAGCTGCCGGAGGTCGTGGTCGACCTGATGCGGTCCACATGCGACGACTGCCTCGTCCGTTCCGCCTGCAACGCCTACGTCATCGCTGAAGGTGTTTCTGGTGGCATGTGGGCCGGTACCGACCGCGACACCCACCGCCGCCCGACCCCGGTCAGCCCCCAACCGAAGCCGGAGCCGGCCCCTGGGCCGCTGCCTCGTGCCATGCCCATCTACGACCGAGACGGCGAGCTCGTCGACCACCAGCTCGTGCTGTTCCCCTGGACCAACGGCCTGGGCGGTGCGGCATGAAGACCATCGCCGGCGACCGCATCCTCATCGAGGAAGGCCAACTCCTGGGCTCATGGACCGCAGCCTGCGGCGGCTGTGGCTGGATCTATGGCTCACTCAGCGGTGTGGCCGGCTACTACAGCCGCACCGACGTCACGACGGCTGCCCGCCTGCACGCTAGCGAGTGCATCGGTGACCAAGGGGCTCTGTGGTGACCTCGACGACCGCTGATGCTCCGGGCATCCACAGTGACGCATCCTCCTCCGGCTCTGGGTTTCCGGGGTTCGGGGAGGATGCGCCGCTGGATCTGTCCGGCCTCACCCCCGCCGGCTTCCAAGCCGTCACCTCCCGGCTGCTCGACAAGACCTTCGACGCCTTCGCGGAGACCGCGGCCGCGGTGAAGAACTGCGCCCACCCCATCCGGCTGACCGGCCGATCGCGAACCTTCGAACGCTCCGAGGTCTCCGAGCTGCGCGCTGCGCTCTACAAGACCTACGGACCCGGCCAGGTCGCCCTAGGGGAGCCGGTGGGGTCGTTCTCCTCCGATGAGGCACCGCTGGGTGTGCTCTACCGGCCCTGCGGCAACCGACGAGCCGACGTTTGCCCCTCGTGCTCGAGGACCTATGCCCGGGACACGTTCGCGATGATCGACGCCGGCCTCTCCGGTGGCAAGACCGTCTCCGCCACCGTGGCAGACAACCCGCTGCTCTTCGCCACCCTGACCGCGCCCTCCTTCGGGACCCACGTCCACCGCCACGACAACGCCGGCAAACGCTGCCGACCCCGCGCCCGTGACAAAGGGGCCCGCTGTCCCCACGGCCGGCCGATCTCGTGTCACAAGGTCCACTCCGCCACCGATGCCGTTGTTGGTGCGCCGTTCTGTCCCGACTGTCACGACTGGACCACCGCGATCGTGTGGCAGTGGTGGGCACCCGAGCTGTGGCGCCGTACGACGATCGAGCTCAAACGGGCTCTGGCCAAGAAGCTCGACGTCCCCGAGTCCCGTCTGGGCAAGGTGGCCTCGGTCCAGTTCGTTAAGGTCGCTGAGTACCAGACCCGAGGCCTGGTCCACTTCCATGCCCTGCTCCGCCTCGACGGCAACGACGGCCCCGGATCGCCGGCACCCCTGGACGGGATCGACCTCGCCCAACTCCTGGCCGAGACCATCGCCAAGGTCACCTTCGAAGCGCCTCCGGTCGACCACACCGGCGTCACCCGGGTTCTCTCGTGGGGCAGCCAGGTTGATATCCGGGTCGTGCGTGATGGTGACCGCACCGACGACCCCGATGCTGCTCTGACCCCGGGGCAAGTGGCCGGCTATCTGGCCAAGTACGCCAGCAAAGACGTCTCCTCGATTCGCCTCGAGGACACCACCCGGCCCCATCTGGCGCGGCTGACCTCGACGTGTCACGACATCTTCGAGACCTCCGATGCGCTCTATGGCGGCCAGGACAACCCGTACGAGCTGATCAAGAAGTGGGCCCACATGCTCGGGTTCCGTGGCCACTTCTCGACCAAGTCGCGGCGGTACTCGATCACCTTGGGCCGGCTCCGTCGTGCCCGCGCCCGCTATCAGCAGCTGGTGACAGACGCGCGCCGTAACGGGGAATCCCTCGAGGCGATCTCCACCGCCGAACTGGAAGCCAGGCTCCTGGCCGAAGACGACGAGGAAACCACCCTCGTGATCGGTGAGTGGGCCTACCAAGGCTCCGGATGGACCAACGCCGGCGACGAAGCGCTCGCTCTCGCAGCTGCTGCGCGCGCCCGCGAGTACGACCAGTGGAAAGCCCAGACGAAGAACGCCAATCGATGAGAGGAAGAAGTGGGATGAGTGAGATCAAGATGCCCACCGATCGGCTGTGGTCGGTGCAGGACGTGAGCGAGTACCTCGGGATGCCCGTTCACACCATCTACGCGTGGCGATCGGCCGGCTATGGGCCTCCGGGGCGACGGATGGGGAAGCGGCTGCGCTACCGGCCAGAAGATGTCCGGGCCTGGGTGGAGTCTCTCCCGACTGAGGTGGTCGCATGAGCGAGCCACTCAAGCTGGGGGAGCACGGCAAGGTTGCGACATTCCGTGAGCGTGGCAAGCCCTATGCCCGGGTCAAGGTCCGACTGTGGTCCGGGACGATCCGGCCGGTGAAGCGCTCGGGCAAGACGTACGCTGATGCGACCCGCCGCGTGCTCGATGCCGTCCGCGATCTCCTCGAGCAGGGCGGCGGCCCGACCGGGTTAACAAAGGCGTCAACGTTCCGGCAGGCCCACGCTTCTTGGCTTGCCTCGTTCACACAGCTGGTGGAGAAGGGCAAGCGGGCCGAGTCCTCGCTGGCGCTCTACACCACAGAGAGTGAACGGGTCGTGCTGCCGGCTATCGGTGACCTGCGCCTGGGGGAGATCACCACTCCGGTAGTGGAGCGGTTCATCCAAGGTGTGGTTGCTGATAAGGGGGCGTCCACGGCGAAGGTCTGCAAGTCGGTGGTCTCCAACACCTGCTCTCATGCGGTACGGCAGGGAGGGATGACGTCCAACCCGGTGCACGATCTGACGCCGATTGAGGCCACGAAGAAGCGGAAGGCCAAGGCGCTGCGCGGTAAGGAGATCAAGGCGTGGCTGGATGCGATCGACGCCAGCGACCTCGGCCGGCGCAAGGACTATCCCGATCTTGCCCGCTTCATGCTGGCGACCGGCGTACGTATCGGCGAAGCGCTCGCGGTCACTTGGGCCGATCTCGACCTGGCGGCCGGGACGGTCAAGATCGAACACACGGCGTACCGGGTGACGGGTAAGGGCGTGGTGCTGCGCAAGGTGAAGTCGGTGACGTCGGATCGTGCGCTGCTGATCCCGTCGTGGTGTGTGTCCATGCTCAAGGAGCGTCGCAAGAAGATGCGTGCCTTCGACGGTCCTGTGTTTCCGGACGCCAAGGGCGGTTTCCGCGATCGCAACAACGTCCAGCGCGATATCCGCAACATCCGGAAGGGCACAGACTTCGAGTGGCTGACGACCCACACCTACCGCAAGACGGTCGCTTCGACACTCGACGAGGCCGGCATCAGTGGGCGCCAGGTCGCCGATCAGCTCGGGCATTCGCGAGTCTCGATGACACAGGACACCTACCTCGACCGCCGGCCGGTCAACGAGAACAACCTGCGTGCGCTCGAGGCGATCGACCCCGACGCGACAGACCGTGACGAAGGCGACGCAGGCGAAGGCGAAACCACCGAGGAGGCGGGATCGTGAACCGCACTCACTGTGTCCGCAACTTTGTCCGCGCCGCAGGATTTGGCCCAGAAATGAAAGCAACCCCTAACCCGTCATCCCAGGTCAGGGGCCGATTTCCTGTACGCCATGTAGGACTTGAACCTACAACCCGCTGATTAAGAGTCAGCTGCTCTGCCAATTGAGCTAATGGCGCATGTCCTTCGCGCGTCAGGCGCGCTCGGCGACGAGAAGAACATTAGCAGCGGGCTCGGATGCGGCCCAAATCGAGGAGCGGATCAGCGGAGCTCCAGGACGGCCTGGGCGGCGTTGTGGCCGCCGAGGCCGGAGACGGCGCCGCCGCGGCGGGCGCCGGAGCCGCAGAGCAAGACGCTGCCGACGTCGGTGGCGACGCCCCAGCGGGTGGCGGGGGTGGTGAGGTCGGCGTCGTCGGGGGCCCAGGGCCAGGCGAGGTCGCCGTGGAAGATGTGGCCGCCGGGCATGGCCAGGTCGGCCTCGATCTCCTGGGGGATCTTGGCCTCGATGCAGGGCTCGCCGTCGGCGTTCCGCGCGACGACGGAGGAGATCGGGTCGAGCAGGTGCTTGTCGAGGGAGGCGATGGCGCGCTCGACCGCCTGGGCCTTGCGCTCCTCGCGCGTGGCCGGGTCGTCGAAGAGGGTCGCCGGGGCGTGCAGGCCGAAGTAGGTGAGCGTCTGGGTGCCGGGCGGCACGTCTCCGAGGATGGAGGGGTCGGTCAGCGAGTGGCAGTAGACCTCGCCGGGCATCTCGGTGGGCACCGAGCCGGCGGTGGCCTCGGCGTACGCCTTCTCGAGCTCCGAGTAGGACTCACCGAGGTGGAGCGTGCCAGCGAAGGCGACGTTCGGGTCCTCGCCCGAGCGCAGCCGGGGGAGGCGCTGGAGCAGCATGTTGATCTTGAGCTGAGCACCCACCGGCTTGACCGCGGGGGAAGGCGTGCGGCCGAGGAGGCCGTCGAGGACGTACGGAGCCAGGCCGGCGAGCACGAAGTCGGCTGCCACCGTGTGGGAGCCGGAGGAGTCGGTCCAGGTGACCTCGGCGCCCTCCCCGGCCGCACCGCCGCGGATCGAGGTCACGGTCGCGTCGGTGAGGACCTCCGCGCCACCTGCGTACGCCGCCTTCGTGATCGCCCCGGTGACCGCGCCCATGCCGCCGACGGGGACGCGCCACTCGCCGGTGCCGTTGCCGATCAGGTGGTAGAGGAAGCAGCGGTTCTGGATCAGGCTCTCCTCGCCGAGGCCGGCGAACGTGCCGATCAGGGCGTCGGTGGCGACCACGCCGCGGACCAGGTCGTCAGTGAACCGGCGCTCGATCGCCTCGCCCAGGGGCCGCTCGACGAGGTCGCGCCAGATCGGCGCTGCCACTTGCGAGCGGATCGCGGCAGCGGTCGGCAGCGGGGAGGTGAGGGTGGGTGCGACGACCCGGGCGAGATCGGCGACCTCGGCGTAGAACGACTGCCACGCGGCGTACTCCTCGTCCGACCCGGTCACCGCCCGGAAGCTTGCCGCGGTGGCCTCGCCCTCCGGCGTCTCCACGAGGAGGCCGGTGGCGCGGGAGCCGTCGAGGAAGGGGGAGTACGACGCGGTCTGCCGCGACGCGAGCTCGATGTCGAGCCCGAGGTCGGTGCGGATCTGCTCGGGCAGCAGGGAGACCAGGTAGGAGTAGCGCGAGAGCCGGGTCGGGAAGCCCTCGAACGCCTGCGCCGAGATCGCCGCGCCGCCGACGTGGTCGAGCCGCTCCAGCACGAGGACGGAGAGGCCCGCCCGGCTCAGATAGGCGGCGGCGGTGAGGCCGTTGTGACCGCCGCCGGCCACCACTACGTCGTACTTCTCCTGTGCCATGGCCCCGATACTAGGAGGCAGCTAGTGCGGCGTTGGCCCGTTCGGTGAGGGTGGCCAGGACGCGCGCAGTCGCGGCGAGGTCCTCGGCCGGGATGTCGGCGAAGAACGTCCTGGTCAGCGGCTGACTGCGCTCCGTGATCTGCTGCTGGAGGCGCTCGCCCTCCGCGGTCAGGGTGAGACCGTCGGCGATCAGGCCGCGGGCGATCGCCGCGTCGAGGTGGGACTCGACCTCGGCCGTGGAGACCTTGATGTTGCCGGCGGTCGTCGCGACCAGATCGTCCCGCGGGGTGTCTCCTCGGCTCAGGTAGTTGAGCAGGAGCGACTGCTCGAAGGTGAGGTCGTAGTCGTCGAGCACCTCGAGCAGGTTCTTGCGGATCGCGAAGTAGGCGACGCCGAGGTTGGCGCCGGTGACAGGGCTCGGAACAGGGGGAGTGGCGGTGGTCATGATCAATCTCCAGGTGTGGGATCGGTGTCGATGGGTGCGGCGAGCATCGCCTCGAGCGCGGCCTGCGCCTCGGCTGCCTGACGGCTGTCGCGGCCGCCGATGGGTGCGGTGAGCTGGTCGAGCAGCCGGCCGGTCACCGCGATCGCCTCGCGGGTGACCTCGGTGCCCGCGGGCGTGATGGCGAGGCGTACGGCCCGGGTGTCCTTCGTGTCCCGGACGCGCTCGACCCAGCCCTTGGTCTCGAGCTGGCGGGCGAGCTTGGAGACGTACATCGGCTCCAGGCCGGTGATGTCGGCCAGCTGCTTCTGGGTGGGAGCCTCCGAGGAGCGGAGGCCGTGGAGGGAGGCGATCAGCGAGTACTGCGCGTGGGTGAGGCCCAGCGGCGCGAGAGCTCGGTCCATCGACACCCGCAGATGCATGGCGAGGCGCCACACGACGTATCCGATCGTCTGCTTCTTCATAGAAGAAACGGTACATGTTGATCATAAACATGTATAGCAATTAATGATGTCGGTGGTCCCTGGCAGGATCGGCAGCATGGCTGAGCGTCCTGCGGTTCCCGAGGCGATGGTGGCGCGGCTGAGGGAGATCCTCGCCGCGTTCCCGAAGTGTCTTGAGGACGACGCCTGGGTCGGCGTGCGCTGGCGGGTCGGCCAGGCGACGGTCGCGCACGTCTTCGGCGGCGAGGACCAGCTCTTCCGGATCGTGTTCCGGGCCGAGCTCGACGAGGTGATCGCCTTCGAACATCTCGGCCACCCCTACTTCAAGGCCGGCTGGGGCGGCAACGTGGTCGGGATGATCGTCGACGACGACACCGACTGGGACGAGATCGCCGAGCTCCTCACCGACTCCTACTGCATCCAGGCTCCGGCGAAGCTGGCTGCTCTCGTCGAGCGTCCGGCCGTGGGGACGGAGTAGGGTCCGCTCGTGCACATCGCGATGGCCGGCGTGAGCCCGATCGACGAGCTTTCGCTGGTCACGCCCTGGTTTCTCGTCGAGCCGGTGATGGCAGGCCCCGTCCACCGCTTCGTTCTGTGGAAATGATCCCCGAAGACTTGTGCTGGGATTGGGACCTTAGACCCTAGGCCGACTGCTTGGACTCCGGCATGTTGCCATGGTAAATCAAGGGGAACAATTACCCTTCCATGGCAACAAATTTCATAAGGAGTGCGTGTGCGTCGTGTGGCCATGCTGATCCTCGGGGGAGCCGTCGCGGCGGCCGGGGTCGGCTGCGGTTCGGACAGTTCCATCGACTACGGGTTCTACAGCAACAACCATGGCGAGAACCCCGCGATGGAGAAGAAGGTGATCACCGTCGACAGCACCGAGAGGATCCAGCAGAACCAGCAGCTGGGGTTGACGGCAGAGGGCACCATCAAGGGCGAGGCACCCGGAATCCTGTTGAGGGTGACTGTGCAGGACGTCTTCGAGACGTCGTTCACCGACGGCAGCGAGACCCCGCCGGGGTCGCGTGTGATGGCCGTCGAGATCCAGGTCGTCAACGCCGGGTCGCGGGTGTTCAACGACACCCCGGCGACCGGTACGACGGTCATCGACGCCTCGGGCAAGAAGTACAAGAGCGCGCCCAGCACGGTGACGGTCGACGGCGGAGAGGTGTTCCCCAACCCGTTCGGGTTGCAGCCGCGAGACCAGCGGACGGCCCTGGTGCCGTTCGTCGTCCCGGTCGGGGTGAACATCAAGCAGGTCGCTTTCCAGATCGACAAGGGCGGCGAGAGCGGCCTGTGGCGGGTTCCGTAAACTCGAAATTTTAGCCAACCTCCAGGCAACCGTCTGGCGGCATTCCGCGTCACCATCTGCGTGGTGATGAGACGATGGGTCGTCTCGGACGTAATGCTGCGTGGTCAACAGGAGGTGTGGTGCGGGTCCGGGTCCTTGGCGCCGTCGAGCTGATCTGTGACGACGGCACGGTGCAGAAGCTGTCGCGTACGCGGCGGACGCTGCTCGCCCTGCTGGTGGCCGCGCGTGGAGCGCCGGTCTCCTCCGACCTGCTGGTCGAGGAGCTGTGGAGAGGTTCACCCCCGGCGACGGGGGTGAACCTCCTGCACCAGCGCATCCGTGACCTGCGCCGAGCGCTCGGCGAGCACCGCCACCACCTGGAGCGCCGTGCGAACGGCTATGCGCTGGTCGGCGCGGACGTCGACCAGGTCCGCTTCGAGGAGCTGGTCGAGCAGGGCTGTGCCTCCGCCGATGCCGGGGACCACGAGCGGGCCAGCATGCTCTTCGATGCTGCGCTGGGGTTGTGGACCGGGGGTGCGTACGGCGGGGTCGGCGAGTCCCAGATGATCGCGACCGAGGCCGCCCGGCTCGACGAGCTGCGCCTGGTCGCCGTCGAGTCGCGCGCCGCCGCCGATCTGGCGCTCGGCCGGCAGGCCGCGGTGGTGGGCGACCTGGGGCCGTTCGTCCAGGACAACCCGCTGCGCGAGCGCCTGTGGCTGCTGCTGATGACCGCGCTGTGGCACTCGGGTCGCACCGCCGAGGCCCTCGACGCCTACCAGCGCCTCTTCCGGCTCCTGCGCGACGAGCTCGGGGTCGAGCCGTCCAAGGACGTACGCGACCTGCACATGCGGATCCTCGACGGCGACGATCCCGAGCCCACCCCCGAACCGGCTCACGAGCAGATCGTGCCGCGCCAGCTGCCGCCGGTCGTCGCCGCCTTCGCCGGCCGCGAGGACCATCTGACGATGCTCGACGAGCTGGCCGCCGAGGACGAGGGCAGGGCCGTCGTGATCTCGGCGATCGCCGGCACGGCGGGGATCGGCAAGACGACCCTGGCGCTCTACTGGGCCCATCGCAGCGCCCACCACTTCCCGGACGGGCAGGTGTTCGTGAACCTGCGCGGCTTCGACCCGCGCGACGCGCTCGACCCGTTGGATGCGCTCGGGGTGGTGCTCGAGGCGTTCGGGGTCGAACGATCCCGCCAGCCCCAGGACATCGACGGCCGGGCCGGGCTGCTGCGCAGCAGGCTGGCCGACAAGAGGGTGCTGCTCGTCCTCGACAACGCCCGCGACAGCGAGCAGGTCCGCAGCCTGCTTCCCGGGAGCCCCGGCTGCGTGACCCTGGTGACCAGCCGCAACAGGCTCTCCGGCCTGGTCGCGGAGGCCGGCGCGAAGCCGATGGAGCTGGGGCTGCTCGACGACGTCGAGGCCTACGAGCTGCTGGCCGGGCGCCTCGGCGAGGACCGTCTCCTGGCCGAGCCGGAGGCGGTGGAGCGGATCATCGAGCTGTGCGCCTCGCTGCCGCTGACGCTGTCGGTCGTGGCTGCCCGCGCGGCCACCCGGCCGGCGTATGCCCTGGCCGACCTCGCCGACGAGCTCGGTGAGTCCCGTCTGGACGGGTTCGGCGGAGGACGCGGCGATCTCCGGGCGACCTTCTCGTGGTCCGTACGGCACCTGTCCGACCCGGCCGCGCGGCTCTTCCGGCTGATCGGTCTGCACCCGGGGCCGACGCTCACGGTCCTGGCCGCGGCCAGCCTGGCCGGGGTCCCGCGCGTGCGGGCCCGCCGCCTGCTCGACGAGCTCACCGAGGCCAATCTGCTGACCGAGGTGGCACCGGGCCGGTTCGTGCTGCACGACCTGCTCCGGGAGTACGCCGCCGACCTCGCGAGCCACGAGCCCGACGACGTCCGTCGTGAGGCCGAGCTGCGGATGATCGACCACTACGTGTTCAGCGCGCGGTCCGTGCACAGCGCCTACGACCCCCACCAGAGCCACATCGATCCCACCGAGCCGATCCGCGACGGGGTGGCCGTCGAGGTCGTCGGAGACAGTGCCGAGGCGCTGGTCTGGATCGCCACCCAGCTGCCGGTGATGTCACGCGTGATCGACGCGGCCGTCGCCAGGAGCATCGCGCTCGACCGGATCGTCCTGCTCGTCGCGGCCCTCGAGCGCCTGCTCGACCTCCAGGGACGCTGGATCGAGCTCGCCGCGCTGGCCGAGGCCGCGCTGCCAGGGATCCGCCGCAGCGTCTCGCAGGGTGGCGACCCGGCCGGGCTCGGCGTCCTGCACCGTGCCGCCGGGGCCGCCTGTGGGCGGCTCGGGCGGGTCGAGGACGCCCTCGACCACCTCGGCCGCGCCCTCGACCTGGCGATGGAGTCGGCCGACCTGGCGGCGGAGGGTAAGACCCTGCACCGGCTGGCCACCGTGGCCACGGCCTCCGGCGATCATGCCGGGGCTGCTGCGTACGCGGCTCGGGCGGCGGAGGTCTTCGCCCGGGCGGGCGACCCCATCCGTGCGGCCTGGACGACCGGGCGGCTGGGTCTCTACGAGGCCCTCGACGGCGATTACGCGTCGGGGCTCCGACACTGCAAGGCGGCGCTCGCCGGGCTGCGCCGGGTGGCGCCCGGCAACCGCAGCGAGGGCAACGTCGTCGCCACGATCGGCTGGATCCACCAGCAGCTCGGCTCGTTCGACGAGGCGGCCGGCCACTTCGAGGAGGCCGTGACCAAGCTGCGTGCCGCCGGCGACCTACCCGGACTGGCCGACGCCCTCGGCCACCTGGCCGAGACCCGCACGGCCCTGGGCAAGCACGAGGACGCCCGCTGCGCGAGGGTCGAGTGCGACTCGATCCTCGCGCAGCTGGGCTGATCCGCGGCCTAGGCCGTGGGCAGCTTGTAGTCGGCGTACTCCTCGCGCAGGGTCTTCTTGGAGAACTTCCCGACCGAGGTCTTGGGCACCTCGTCGATGAAGACCACGTCGTCGGGCACCTGCCACTTGCCCAGGTTGTCGGCGAGGTAGCCGAGCAGCTCCTCCTTGGTCACCGACTCACCCTCCTTCACCACCGCGAACGCCAGCGGCCGCTCGCCCCACTTCGGGTGCGGCACGGCGACGACCGCGGCCTCGGCGATGCTCGGGTGGCCCATGATGAGATTCTCGATCGCGACGGTCGAGATCCACTCGCCACCGGACTTCACCAGGTCCTTGGTGCGGTCGACGATGCGTACGTAGCCCAGCGGCTCGATCGCGGCGATGTCACCGGTGCGCAGCCAGCCGTCGGGCGAGAACGAGCCGGCCGCGTCGACCTTGTAGTAGCCCGACGCGATCCACGGCCCGCGGCACTCGAGCTCGCCAGTGGTCTCGCCGTCCCACGGGAGCTCGTCGGTGGTGCCGGGCTCCACGATGCGGAGCTCGACGCCGACGGCCGGGATGCCCGGCGACGTACGGAAGTCGGCCTTCTCCTCCTCGGAGAGGTCGGCGATCTCGGCGCGCTCGTTGAAGACGCTGCCGAGCGGCGACATCTCGGTCATGCCCCAGGCCTGGGTGATCGGCAGCCCGATCGCCTCGCGCCAGGCTTCTGAGAGGGACTTCGGCACCGCGGAGCCGCCGCAGATGACGACCCGCAGCGAGGAGAGGTCGGCGTCCTTGAGGAGCGGGACCATGCCCATCCAGATCGTCGGTACGCCGGCCGCGATCGTGACCTTCTCGGCCTCGAGGAGCTTGATGATGCCGGCGGGCGAGAGGTCGGGGCCGGGCAGGATCAGGTTGGCGCCGGCCAGCAGCGAGGAGTGGGCGAAGCCCCAGCCGTTGGCGTGGAAGAACGGCACCACCGGCAGCACGCGGTCACGGTCGTTGGTGCCGAAGAGGGTGCCGGACAGGGAGGCCAGCGCGTGCAGGTACTGCGAGCGGTGGGTGTAGACGACGCCCTTCGGGTTGCCCGTCGTGCCGGAGGTGTAGCAGATCCCGGCGGCGGCGCGCTCGTCGGTGACCCGTCCGTCGATCACCGCCTCCTCGGCGTCGGCCATCAGCTCCTCGTAGGAGACGACCCGCGGGTCGTCCGGGAGCGGCGTCGGCGCCCCGTCGTCCATCACGACGACGTGCTTGAGGGTGGTCAGCTGCGGGAGCAGCGGCGCCAGCAGGCCGAGCAGCGAGCGGTCGATGAAGACGGCCTCGTCCTCGGCGTGGTTGAACGTGTAGACGAGCTGCTCGGGGAAGTAGCGGATGTTGCCGGTGTGCAGCACCCGGCCGGTGCAGGGGACGGAGTAGTAGAGCGCCAGGTGGCGCAGGGTGTTCCACGCGAAGCTCGCCACCCGGCCGTCCTCGGAGATGCCGAGCCGGTCGAGGACACCGGCCTGCTTGCGTACCTCCACGGCCAGGTCCTTGAACGTGCTGCGTTCCAGACCGGTCGCGGTCTTGGTGACGATCTCCCGCGTCGGGAAGACGCGCTCGGCGCGCCGGATGATCGTGTCGATGGTCAGCGGTGCGTCCTGGATCAGTCCTTGCATGCTGCACATCGTGACCCAACGTGGCGCGCGTCACAACGAGTTCACCCGAACTTCTTGCGGCTCAGACGACCGCTTCCGAGGTGGTGAGGGCCAGGGCAGGGGTGGAGGCGGCGCGGGGCCAGACCTCGGCGAGGATCTCGACGCCGCGCCGGACGAGGTCGGGTCGCGGCGTGATCGCCAGCCGCAGGTGACGCTCGTAGGCGCCGTCGACGCCGAACCGCGGACCAGCGGTGACGAGCAGGCCGTGGGGCCGGGCGGCGAGGGTGAGCTGGGAGCTGACCGGTGCGGGCAGGCCGACCCAGGCGGAGAGACCACCGTCGATGCGCGGCGGCAGCTCCCAGTCGGGCAGGTGCTCGCGCATCGCCTGGTAGAGGGCGGCGCGGCCGGCGGCCAGCTGTGCGGCGCGCTCCTCGAGGATCTCGGGAAGATGCTGGAACAGGATCGTGGTGACCAGCTGCTCCCAGATCGGGGTGCCGAGGTCGGTCGCCGAGCGCCCGCTGGCGATCTGGGTCAGCAGCACCGGGTCGGCCCGGATCCAGCCGACCCGCAGCCCGCCCCACAGCATCTTGCTCGCCGAGCCGATGTGGACCACCCGGGCCTGGTGCTCACCGGCCAACGCGGCCAGCGGCGGGTGGCTCTGGCGGCGGTCGATGTCCAGCTCGGCGGTGGTGTCGTCGGCCACCACGAGGGTGTCGACCTTCGCGGCGGAGTGCAGCAGGCGGAGCCGGTCCTCGGTCGACATCGAGCGGGACGTCGGGTTGTGGAAGTCGGGCATGACGTACGCCATCACCGGGGTGGTGCGGGCGATGGCCGCCTGCATCGCCGGCATGTCCCAGCCGGCGTCGGTGGTGACGGGGCTGGTGATGATCCGGGCTCCGGCGAGGCTCAGGGCGTCGTACGCGTTGGGGTAGGACGGGCTCTCGGCGTAGGCCCGGTCGCCGCGGCTGATCACGGTGCGCGCGAGCAGGGCGATCGCGCTCTGGCCGCCGGTGGTCACCATGATCTGGTCGGGGTCCGTCGGCAGGCCACGGTCGGTGTAGCGCGCCGCGATCTCCGCGCGGAGCTCCTCGATGCCCCACAGCGTGTAGCCGGGACCGGTCATGTGGTCGGCCAGCCGCCGGGTCGCCTCCACGGCGGCCTCGGGGAGTCGCCGGGTGGCCGGCAGGGTGGCCCTGACCAGGTCGATCTCGCCGCCCTCGGTGAAGGAGTCGGGCGCCGTGGGCGGGAGCTTCGTCGTCGTGCCCGAGCCCTGGACGCTCAGTGCGTAGCCGTGCTCCCGCAGGCGGCGGTAGGCGGCGGTGATCGTGGTGCGGCTCAGCATCAGCCGTTCGGAGAGCTCGCGCTCGGAGGGGAGGCGTACGTCGGCGGAGAGCCGGCCGTCGATCAGCAGCAGCTGGATCCGCTCGGCGAGGTTCTCGTAGGCGGGGCCTTCTCCCTGCCACTGACCGAGCAGGCCAGCGAGCGCAGTGGCACCGATTCTTCCGCGAGGCATGAGGCCACCTTACGCTGATTGGCTTCTTTACCTTCGATTGGACCCGTGATTGGCTTTGCAATCGTGAAGGATCTCTCTGTGAAGTCGCTCTCCTGGTTGATAACTGGACTCTTCCTCTATGGCATCGCACTCGCCCTGCTTCTGCGTGCCTCGCTCGGCGTCGGGCCGTGGAACGTGCTGGCCTCGGGTCTGGTCGAGGTCACCGGCATCTCGTTCGGCCTGATGACCAACCTGCTCGGGCTGGGCGTGCTGCTGATCTGGATCCCGCTGCGCCAGCGGCCCGGGATCGGGACGGTGCTCAACGTGCTCCTGGTCGGCACCTCGGCCGACATCGGCCTGTGGCTCATCCCGCCGGTCTCCGGCGTGTTCGTGCAGGTCGCGGTCTTCGCGGGCGGCCTGTTGCTGCTGGCCGCGGCGACGGGGATCTACATCGCGCCGGGCCTCGGTCCCGGTCCGCGCGACGGCCTGATGACCGGTCTTCACCAGCGAACCGGCGCACCGGTCTGGATCTGCCGTGCGGGCGTCGAGATCACCGTGCTCGCGGCGGGCTGGCTCCTCGGTGGGATCGTCGGGATCGGCACCGTCGCCGAGGCGCTCCTCATCGGTCCGATGGTGCACCGCACCCTGCCGTTCTTCCGGACCGTGTACGCCGGGAGGGCGGCCGCGACCGCCGTCCCTACCGAAACACGCGCGGGCGCATGATTTAACCCACACAAAATTACTGGGGCGCCCCCGACAGGATTCGAACCTGTGACCGTCGGATTAGAAGGCCGATGCTCTATCCAGCTGAGCTACGGAGGCGTGGCCCGCTGGAGCACCCCGCCTGAAGGGGGTTTGCGCAGGCCGCGGCCGATCTTACCGGTGCCCGTATCCCATGTGTGCATCGGAATCCGAAACGCTGACCGGAGTGTTACCAAGGTGTGGGGGGTATTTGGGTGCACTGTCCCCACACTGTCGACGTGCGTGTCCGATGGGCGGACTACGAGGGTTCGAGACTCGACCGGATCATCGGTAAGGTCCCCGGTCATGACTATGGAGTCCATGTGCACCTCGTGCGGTGCAGCCGTCACCGGTATGCGCTTCTGCACAGGTTGTGGGACCCCCGTCAGAAGCGCTCATCAGCCGCCGTCGCAGGGTGCACCGGAGCCGGTCGCACCCCCGCGACTGCCGCAGAGGGGTGCCGATCCTGAGCAGGGTGGTCTGTCGTTGCCGAGGCGTGGGCAAGGAACCTCTGTGCCCGCGCCCGAGGCCGACACGGAGCCGGCCCCGTTGCCGCTCGAGCAGGTCCGACGTACGCCGGGGGCCTCGATGGCGCCCCAGCTCAACATGACCGCGCCCAGCGGTGAGCAGCCCGCCTTCGGTGGCGGCATGGCTCCGCCGCCGGCCGGGTCGGACGGTGGTGGCCTGTTCGGGCTGGCGGCGCGTACGCCGAAGTTCGAGCCCGAGCTCGCCTCCCAGTCGCAGTCGCTCTTCCTGCCCAAGCGCAGGAAGGTCGCGGAGGCGGAGCCGGCCCCGGAGCCTGCTGCCGAGGCGCCCGCGCCCGAGCGGCCGGCGCCCGAGGCGCCCGCGCCGGAGCCGCAGCGGCCCGAGCCGCCGCAGAGCTCCGAGCCGTTGGCGCCGCTGCCGGAGCGTCAGGCGCCCGAGCGCGCGGTCTCCGAGCCGCTGGCGCCGCTGCCGGAGCGTCAGGCGCCGGAGCGCGCCGCGTCCGAGCCGCTGGCGCCGCTCCCGGAGCGCCAGGCGCCGGAGCGTCCGACCGAGCCGTTGGCGCCGCTTCCCGAGCGCCCGGCTGCGGCACACAGCCCGAGCACGGAGCACCCGGCGTTCGTGGACTCCGCGCCGCAGATGGGCGGCACGGCCTCCGAGATGACCCACGAGGCGATGCCTCCGGTCGAGCGGCGCCAGCCGGCGCCGCCCCAGCAGGAGGAGACCTTCCGGCAGGCTCAGGACAACACTCAGGTCGCGATGAGCCCCCGGTTCGACGGCGTGGAGGAGGCCGCGGGCGGCACCAGGCCGCGCGAGGAGTTCGAGCAGTTCGCGCCGCCGCAGGGTAAGTTCGACGCCCCCGCACCCGAGGCGCGCTACGACGACGGTCAGGCCGACCAGGGTCAGCAGCAGCCGCCGGCGTACGGCGATCCCTCCTACGCCCCGCTCGCGCCGCAGCTGGAGCCGGACCAGGCTCAGTGGTCGCCGTCCTACGAGGGGTCCTACGACCAGCCTCACGAGCAGTCCTACGACCAGCCTTACGACCAGTCCTACGACCAGGCGTTCGAGCAGCCCTACGGGCAGCCGCAGGACCCGTCCCAGGACCAGTTCGGCCAGCCGTACGGTGACCCCTACGAGAACGTCTACTCCGACGCCACCCTCGTGGGGCAGCCGCCGGTCGGTGGTGGGCCGAACACGCCCGCGCCGCCTCCGATGGCGCCCCAGGGCTACGCCCCCTACGGGAACGCCTTCGACGCCCGCTACGAGCCGCAGCGCGGCCAGGGCAAGGGCTCCGGCCTGAACCTGAAGCGCTGGGGCATCATCGTCGTGGCGCTGGCCGTCGTGGTCGCGATCATCGCCTTCGTCATCGGCCTGATCAACAGCAACGGCGACGCCAACGCCGAGACCGGCACCACGAAGGGCGCAACCACCACCGAGGGCGGTGCCGCCGCCGAGGCCAAGAAGATCGACGAGCTCATCAAGACCTCGGCCAAGGACAAGGCGGCCATCGGTGCCGCGCAGGCCGATCTCCAGGCCTGCGAGAACATCGAGGAGGCGATCCAGACCTTCGAGGACGCCGCGGCGTCCCGCAAGGAGCTGGCGACGAAGGTCGCCGAGATCGACACCGCCGTCCTCCCGGGCTCGCGGAAGCTCGTGAAGAACCTCGAGTCCGCCTGGATGACCGCCCAGAACGCCGACCTCGCCTTCGCCGCCTGGGGCGAGAAGCGCCGGATCAACGCCGAGGGGGAGTGCATCGGCGGCAAGGGCAAGCTGGAGAAGGCGACCACGCTCAGCCTGGCCAGCCACGACCCGAAGAAGGCGGCGGCCAAGGCCTGGGGCCCGATCGCGGAGGAATACGGGCTCGAGCCCGTCGAGTGGAAGAAGCTCTGAGCCGAGCGAAGGAGTGACCGCGCGGGGCTCAGCGTGAGCGGAGGTACGCCGCCATCGCCCGTTTGATGGCGGCGGCCGTTCGCTCCTGGAACCGGTCGGACTTCAGCAGGCGCGCATCCTCGGCGTTGCGCATGTTGCCCGTCTCGAGCAGCACCTGCGGCACCGTGGTGAGGTTGAGCCCGGCCAGGTCGTCGCGCTCCACGAAGCCGCCCTCGCCGAGGTAGGAGGCCAGCGGCATCCCGGTCCTCCGCATCTCGGTACGCAGCAGCTCGGCGTAGCGCCGCGACGGCTGGACGATCTCGTCGTTGGTGCCCGAGGGCACCGGGATCAGCAGCGAGTAGCCGCGCTCGGTCTCGGCAGCGCCGTCGGCGTGGATGTCGATCGCGACGTCGGCCTTCGCGTCGTTGATGATCTTCGCCCGCTCGTCGATGCACGGCCCGACCCCGTCGTTGCTGTCCCGGGTCATGACCACCTTCGCGCCGGACTCGCGCAGGTCGGCGGCGAGCTTGGTCGCCACGGCCCAGGTGAAGTCGGTCTCCGGATAACCGTCCGCGGTCGCGGTGCCGGTCGTGTTGCACGGGCTCTTCGAGCGCCCGTTCCACACCGGCTCGTTGATCACCTCGGGGGCGCCCGCGTTGCCGCCGTTGTGGCCCGGGTCGATCCCGACCACGGCGCCCGCGAAGACGTCGTTCGGAGCCGAGGACGCGGACGCCGAGGCGCTGGGCGTCCCTGATGCGGCGGGTTGCTGTCGTGGCGTACGTCCGGGGCCGCAGGCCGTCAGGGCCGATGCCAGGACGATGCAGCCGGCCACGGCGGCCGCTGACCGAGTCACCTCGGTGAGCAGTCGCTGCCCTCGCGGAACTCCACGAGGGCAGTGCTGCTCGACTGAGTTGCCTCGGTCAGCATTCACGTCACAGATACTGGCCCATCCACGCCTCGACGTCGTCGGCGGTCCGGGGCAGGCCCTTGGACAGGTTCACCGAACCGTCGGCGGTGACGACGATGTCGTCCTCGATGCGGATGCCGATGCCGCGCAGCTCCTCGGGGACGAGCTTGTCCTCCTTCTGGAAGTAGAGGCCCGGCTCGACGGTGAGGACCATGCCCTCCTGCAGCGGCCCCTCGATGTAGGCCTCCTTCGACGCGGAGGCGCAGTCGTGGACGTCGAGGCCGAGCATGTGGGAGACACCGTGCAGGGTCCAGCGGGAGTAGGTCTTGTTGTCCTCGGAGAGCGCCTCGTCGACGGACACCGGGAGCAGCCCCAGGTCGTCCAGCCCGTGGGCGAGGATCTCCATCGCGGCGAAGTGACCGGCGCGGAAGGTGACGCCGGGGCGGATCGCCTCGATGCCGGCCTGCTGGGCGTTGTAGACGAGCTCGTAGAGGTTGCGCTGCAGCGGCGTGAACGTCCCGGAGATGGGGAGCGTGCGGGTGATGTCGGCGGTGTAGAGGTTGTGGCCCTCCACGCCCATGTCGAGCAGCACCAGCTCGCCGGGGACGATCGGGCCGTCGTTGTCGATCCAGTGGAGCGTGGTGGCGTGCGACCCGCCGCCGACGATCGAGTCGTAGCCGAGATCGTTGCCCTCGGCACGCGCGCGGCGGAAGAAGGTGCCCTCGATCCAGCGCTCGCCGTGCTTCAGCACCTGGTCCCACTCGCGGACCGCGTCGGTGAAGCCGCGCACGGTGATGTCGCAGGCCTCCTGCAGCTCGCCGAGCTCCCACTCGTCCTTGATCAGGCGCAGCTCGGAGAGCGCCTTGGCGAACTCCTCGTCGCGGCCGCCCCCGGCCGGGCCGACCAGCTTGTCGACGTCGGCCGAGACGCCCCGGAGCACTCGGGTCGGGGTGCTGCCGGAGAGTGCGGACTCGAGCTGGTCGACGTGGCGTACCTCGATGCCCAGCGAGTCGGAGAGCTCACGGGCCGAGGGACGCGCACCGGCCCAGAGCGCGCCGTACTGACGGTCGCGGAAGAACTCGTCGGTGTCGCGACCACTGCGCGGGCGGGCGTACAGCACCGAGCTGCCGTCGGGCTCGATCACCACGACGGCGTCGGAGGTCTGGTTGCCGGTCAGGTGCACGTGGGCGGTGTCGGCGCGGAATCGGTAGTCGGTGTCGTTGGCGCGGACCTTGTAGGTGCCGGCCGGAACGACCAGGCGCTCGCCCGGGAAGATGCCCGCGAGCCGCTCCCGGCGCGCGGCCGCCCACGGCGTGATCGGATGCTCGGGAACCTCGACCTCGCGGTCGTCCCAGCCCTCCCTCATGAAGTTGGACCAAGCTTCCGGAACCGGCTGGTCGTGGCTCTCGGTGTGGTCTTCTGCAGGGGTGGGGGCGCCGTTGTCCGTCATATGGGAATCGTACGCCGCGCCGTGCCGACGACGCTCGTGAGTTCCCTGGCCACGGGGCCCGTGAGGGTGTCCGAACGGTGTCTGGTCGCACGTGCGGGCCGGACGCCCGATAGTCTGGCGCGCATGGGGGCGATCCCGAAGGATCCGACAAGAAGCAGCCGCACGTTCACCATCGTGGTGGGCGTGCTTGTCGTGCTGACCTCGTTGCCCGTGCTCGGGGTCGTTCTGCTGAGCACAAGCGTGGTCGACGACCAGCTCGCTCCGACCGGCGCCATCCTCGGGGTGCTCTTCGCGGCCGTCCCGGTGGTGCCGCTGGTCTACGCCTTCCTGTGGCTGGACCGCTACGAACCCGAGCCGAAGTCCTTGCTGGCGCTCGGCCTGGGGTGGGGCGCCTTCATCGCGGTGGCAGCGGCGCTGATCGTGCAGAGCGTCGGGGCGCTGCTCGCCGGGTGGAGCGAGGCGACCCAGCTGGCGATCGTCGCGCCGGTCACCGAGGAGGCGGCCAAGGGACTGTTCCTCTTCGTGCTGCTGTTCTGGCGACGCCATCTCCTCGACGGCGTGCTGGACGGGATCGTCTACGCCGGCATGGTCGGCATCGGCTTCGCCTTCACCGAGAACATCCTCTATCTCGGCGGCACCTACAACGGCACGCCCGGCATGGGCGACAGCTCGGCCGGACACATCGGTGAGTTCACCGTCGTCTTCGTGATGCGCTGCCTGTTCAGCCCGTTCGCCCACCCGCTCTTCACCGCCTTCACCGGCATCGGCATCGGCGTCGCGGTGGTGACCCGCAAGCGCTGGCTGAAGGTGGTCGCGCCGCTCCTGGGCTACGCCGTCGCGGTGCTCACCCACGGCACCTGGAACGGCTCGACACTGCTCTTCGACGGGGCCGGCTTCCTGCTGGCGTACGTCGTGCTGATGGTGCCCGCGTTCGTGTCGATGGTGGTCTTCGCGGTCTGGCGCCGGAAGTCCGAGCGCATCGTGCTGACCCGGTCGCTGACCGACGCGGCCCAGCGGGGTCTGATCCCCTACACCGACATCGGCTGGGTGGTCGATCTGCGGCGGCGGGAGCAGGCGCGGAGGTTCGCGTCGACCCACGGAGGGGCTCAGGGGGTTGCGGCGATGCGTGAATACCAGCAGGCTGCCATCGAGCTCGGATACTTGCACTGGCGATTCCTGCGCGGCAACCCGCCGCCAGACTTCGCCGCCCGGGGGAGGGCATACGTTGACCGCATCAGTGAGGTACGTCCGCACATCGCGTTCCCGAGCGGACAGGTGATGACAGGATGACCGAGGACCAGGCACACGACGACATCGCTCCGGACATCGCTCCGGGGCTGGGCCCGACCGCCTACGAGGCGCAGACGGCGGGGATGCTCGCCGAGAAGCCGACCACCGAGTTCGAGGCCGCCCGGGCGGCGATCCTGGCCGCCGGCGGCGAGAGCAACCGGATGGTCACCGCGCTGGTGAAGCTCCACCAGGCGCTGACCGAGGTCACCCTGCCGCTGGACCTGCCCGGCGCCGAGGAGCAGCGCGCGGCCCGGCAGACCATGGTCGAGCAGCTCGAGGACTACATCATCCCGCGGATGATGACCATCGACGCGCCCATGCTCGCGGTCGTGGGCGGCTCCACCGGCGCCGGCAAGTCGACGCTGGTCAACTCGCTGGTCGGCGCGAAGGTGACCACGCCGGGGCTGCTGCGGCCGACGACGCGCTCGCCCGTGCTGGTGCACAACCCGGAGGACGGCCGCTGGTTCGGTCAGGACCGCCTGCTTCCCGAGCTGGAGCGGGTCGACCACCCGACCAACGACCCCGGTGCGCTGCAGCTGGTCGCCAGCGACCGGCTCCACCCCGGCCTGGCGATCCTGGACGCGCCCGACGTCGACTCGGTCGAGGAGGCCAACCGGGTGCTCGCGGCCGAGCTGCTCGCCGCAGCCGACCTGTGGATCTTCGTCACCTCGGCCGCGCGCTATGCCGACCAGGTGCCGTGGGAGTTCCTGCAGCTCGCCGCCAACCGCTCCACCGCGGTGGCCGTCGTGCTCGACCGCACCCCCACCGAAGCCGTCCAGACCGTCGCCGGCCACCTGGCCCGGATGCTCGCCTCGCGCGGCCTCAAGGACTCCCCGCTCTTCATCGTCCACGAGGGCGAGGTCTCCGAGAAGGGGCTGCTGCCGGCCGAGCACGTCGCGGAGGTACGCGCCTGGCTCGACATGCTCGCCGACGACGCCACCGCCCGGCACCAGGTCGTCACCCAGACGCTCGACGGTGCGGTGCGGGCGCTGACCCTCGAGGTCCACCCGATCGCCGACACCGCGGACGGTCAGGGAGAGGCGGCGCGGCGGCTGCGTGCGGATGCGGACATGGCCTACGACGAGGCGCTCAGGTCGATCATGGCGGCGACCGCCGACGGCACGCTGCTGCGCGGCGAGGTGCTCGCCCGCTGGCAGGAGTTCGTCGGCACCGGCGAGATCCTCAAGGCGCTCGAGAGCCGGGTCGGGATGATCCGCGACCGGATCCTGGGCTCGATCAAGGGCAAGCCCCAGCAGGCCGAGCGGGTGACCGCGGCCGTGCAGGGTGGCCTGGAGATGCTGATCCTGGAGCAGTGCGAGGCGGCCGCCGAGAGGGCCGAGGCCGCCTGGCAGATGAGCCCGGCGGGACGCGGGCTCCTGGCAGCCGGCCCCGCCGACCTCGGCCGGGCCTCGCGAGCGCTGCGGCCCAAGGCCGAGCGCGCGGTGCGCGACTGGCAGCAGGACGTGCTCGACATGGTCCGCAGCGAGGGCCAGGACAAGCGTACGACGGCGAAGTTCCTCTCCTACGGGGTCAACGGCCTCGGCGTCGCGCTGATGGTGGTCGTCTTCGCCTCGACCGGAGGAGCGCTCGTCGGTGCCGAGGTGGGCATCGCCGGCGGCACGCTCCTGCTCGGCCAGAAGCTGCTGGAGGCGGTCTTCGGCGACCAGGCCGTGCGCGGGCTGGCCTCCAAGGCGCGCAAGGCGCTGGAGGTACGCATCGTGGGGCTCGTTGACGAGGAGCGTGCGCGCTACACAGGACAGGTCGACGCGCTGCAGATCGATCAGGGTGCACCGGAGCGACTGCGGCACGCCGCGCGTAAGGTCGGCGACGCCCGGTTCGCCAGCCAGCGCGGCGACGACTGAGACTTGTCAGACTGTGTCTGACCAAGACGTGAAGGGGGACCATTGAGCGGCCTGCTCGAAGGTGCGAAGAACCTGGTCAGCCGGGGTGGAGACCTCGGTGATCGACTGGACGGACTGACCGCTGCGACCACCGCCGCGACGGGACGCCTCGACGACGGGCTCGTCGAGGAGGCGCGCACCGTGGTCAACAAGGCCCAGGGACGCCTGAAGCTCTCCGCCGACCACACGGTCGTCGGGGTGGCCGGGGCGACCGGGTCGGGCAAGTCGTCCACGTTCAACGCCCTGACCGGGCTGGAGCTCTCCGCCGTCGGCGTCCGCCGGCCGACCACGTCGTGGGCGACCGCGTGCGTGTGGGGCTCGGAGGGTGCTCAGGAGCTGCTCGAGTGGCTGGGCATCCCCGAGCGTCACCAGACCACCCGCGACTCGATGCTCGACACCCGCCGCGAGGGGCACGAGCTCGACGGCGTCGTGCTGCTCGACCTCCCCGACCACGACTCCACCGAGGTCTCCCACCATCTCGAGGTCGACCGCCTGGTCGAGCTCGCCGACATGCTGGTGTGGGTGCTCGACCCGCAGAAGTACGCCGACGCGGCCATCCACGACCGCTACCTGCAGCCGCTCCGCACCCACTCCGAGATCATGGTCGTGGTGCTCAACCACATCGACCGTGTTCCCGAGGACCGTCGCGAGTCGATGCTGGGTGACGTACGCCGGCTGCTGGATCAGGACGGGCTGCGCAACGTCCCGGTGATCCCGGTCTCGGCCAAGCTCGGCTGGGGGATTCCGCAGCTCAAGACCGAGATCGCCCAGCGGGCCGCGGCGAAGCGCGCCAACAAGTCCCGGCTCTCGGCCGACATCAGGTCCGCCGCGGTCAAGCTCGCGAAGGCCTCCGGCGACGCCAAACCGCGCTCCCTGGCCAAGCCGCGGGTCGAGGCCCTCGAGGACGCCATCGCGGAGGCGGCGGGAGTGCCGACCGTGGTCGACGCGGTCGAGCGTTCCGTACGCACCCGGGCACGTGCGGCCACCGGCTGGCCGCTGGTCTCGTGGGTCTCCCGGCTGAAGCCGGACCCGTTGAAGCGACTTCACCTGGCACTGGGCGAGGAGGCGACCCAGCTGGCCGGGCGCGCCCGGACCTCCCTGCCGCAGACCACCGCGGTCGAGCGGGCGAGGGTCGACACCGAGGTGCGTCAGCTGGCCGACGAGGCCGGTGCCGGGCTCGCCTCGCCGTGGCGCGACGCGATCCGGCGGGCCTCGGTCTCGCGGATGGGGGATCTCGCCGACAGGCTCGACGCCTCGGTCGGCGGTGTCGACCTCAACGCCGAGCGACTGCCGCTGTGGACCGGGCTGGTCAAGGCGCTCCAGTGGCTGCTGATCATCGTCGCCGGCGTCGGGCTGGTGTGGTCGGTGGCGCTGCTGCTCTCTGGGGCCGCCCAGGTCGGAGAGGTGACGCCGTCGGTCGCCGGGGTCGAGCTGCCCTACGTGATGCTCATCGGAGGCGTCGGGCTCGGGGTGCTGCTGTGGTGGGTGTGTCACCTGCTGGTGATCAGCACCGCTCGGCGGCGGGCGCGGGTGGCCGATGCGCGGCTGCGTACGGCGGTCGCCGAGGTCTCCCGCGAGCTCGTCGTCGACCCGATCGAGACCGAGCTGGCGGCCTACACCGCGCTCCGGCACGGGGTGGCCAAGGCGCTGCGCTGACCTGGCGGTCGGGCCGATCACTGTCCACAGGGACGGTTCGATCCGGGGTTGTCCACAGGCAGACGTACGCCGCCCGGAACTGTCGGTGGTCGAGCGCAGGGTTGTCTCCGAGGCCCGCACCAGGCGGGCGCGAACACTGAGGAGACAACGATGAACGACTCGATCATCACCCTGCGTGGCTACGTCGGCGCCGACCCCATCGTGCGCAGCGTCGGTGAGGTGTCGGTGGCCAACTTCCGGATCGCGTGCACCCCGCGGAAGTTCAACCGGGCGTCCGGGGAGTGGAGCGACGGCGTGACCCAATGGTTCACGGTGAGTGCCTGGCGCCAGCTGGGGGAGAACGTCGGTCGCTCCCTGCGCAAGGGCGACCCCGTCGTCGTCCAGGGCCGGCTGACGGCCCGCAGCTACGTCAACAAGGACGGTCTCGAGGTCAACACCTTCGAGGTCGAGGCGAACGTCGTCGGCCACGATCTCAACCGCGGCATGACCAGCCTCTCGCGCAACCCGCGTTCGTTGGCCGCGGTTGCCGCTCCGGGCCCCGAAGCTCGCGACGACGACCCCGAGCGCGACCCGATCGCCGACTGGCGTGCGCCCGGATCGGACCCGTGGGAGGAGAAGCCTGCGACCGCCGACGACGCCGAGGAGACCGCCGAGACGGAAAGCTCCGTGGCGGCCTGAGGTGGGTCGGGCCGCGCGCCGGGTCGGCGGCGGGGTGCGCCGGTTGTACCGGCGTGCCTCTCCCTCATTAGGGTGGGCCCCATGGCCGACTACATCCTCTCCCTGCGCAATGTGCGCAAGGCCCATGGCGACAAGGTCGTCCTCGACAACGTCACTCTCTCGTTCCTGCACGGTGCCAAGATCGGCGTCGTCGGCCCGAACGGTATGGGTAAGTCCTCGCTGCTCAAGCTGATGGCAGGGCTCGACCACCCCAACAACGGCGACATCGTCCGCGACCAGGACGCGACCGTCGGGATGCTCCAGCAGGAGCCGCCGCTGACCGAGGGCAAGACCGTCCTCGAGAACGTGGAGGAGGCGGTCGGCGAGATCAAGTCGAAGATGAAGCGCCTCGAGGACGCCTACATGGAGATGGGCGACCCCGACGCCGACCAGGACGCCCTGATGGCGGAGACGGGTGAGCTCCAGACCTACCTGGACAACATCAACGCGTGGGACATCGACTCCAAGCTGGAGCAGGCGATGGACGCGCTCCGCTGCCCTCCGGGCGACGCGATCGTCGACAACCTCTCCGGTGGTGAGCGCCGCCGGGTCGCGCTGTGCAAGCTGCTCCTGCAGGAGCCCGACCTGCTGCTGCTCGACGAGCCCACCAACCACCTCGACGCCGAGTCGGTGCAGTGGCTGGAGGGTCACCTGAAGACCTACAAGGGTGCCGTCCTGGCGGTCACCCACGACCGCTACTTCCTCGACAACGTCGCCGAGTGGATCGCCGAGGTCGACCGCGGCTCGATCCACGGCTACGAGGGCAACTACTCCACCTACCTGGAGACCAAGAAGGAGCGTCTCAAGGTCGAGGGCCTCAAGGACGCCAAGCGCGCCAGGATGCTCGAGAAGGAGCTGGAGTGGGTCCGCTCCAACGCCAAGGCTCGCCAGACGAAGTCGAAGTCGCGTCTGGCTCGCTACGAGGAGCTGGCTGCCGAGGCCGACAAGGCCCGCAAGATCGATACCGCCGACATCAACATCCCGCCGGGCCCGCGCCTGGGTGACGTGGTGATGGAGGCCAAGGGCCTGACCAAGGGCTTCGAGGGCCGCACGCTGTGGGACGACATCTCGTTCTCGCTCCCGCGCGCCGGCATCGTCGGCGTCGTCGGCCCCAACGGTGTCGGCAAGACCACCCTGTTCCGGATGATCACCGGCTCCGAGACGCCCGACGCCGGCGAGCTCAACGTCGGCCAGACGGTGAAGATCTCCTACGTCGACCAGAGCCGCGGCGGCATCGACCCCAACAAGAACGTCTGGGAGGTCGTCTCCGACGGCCTGGACTTCATCAAGGTCGCCAACTTCGAGATGAACTCGCGGGCCTACGTCGCCTCGTTCGGCTTCAAGGGCCCCGACCAGCAGAAGAAGGCCGGCGTGCTCTCCGGTGGTGAGCGCAACCGTCTCAACCTGGCGCTCACCCTGAAGCAGGGCGGCAACATGCTGCTGCTCGACGAGCCGACCAACGACCTCGACGTCGAGACGCTCTCCTCCCTCGAGGACGCGCTGCTCGACTTCCCGGGCTGCGCCGTTGTCACCTCCCACGACCGGTGGTTCCTCGACCGCGTCGCCACCCACATCCTCGCCTGGGAAGGCACCGAGGAGAAGGAGGGCGAGTGGTTCTGGTTCGAGGGCAACTTCGAGTCCTACGAGGCCAACAAGATCGAGCGCCTCGGTCCTGAGGCCGCCCGTCCCCACCGCGTCACCCACCGTCGCCTCACCCGCGACTGATCGAACCCCTGCCGACTCGGCGCGTCTGTCTCGTACGGACGCGCCGAGTCGGCGCGTTGTGACCGAAACCGGTGCCGAGTCGGCGCGTTATGACGAGCCGACTCGGCCGGCGTCGGGTTCAGTTTGAGCCGACTCGGCGATCAGGGCGGGACGTACGCCGTTCACGGCGGGAGTGATTCGGCGCTCGAGTCGCAGTGAGCCGGCGACGATCCCGAGGCAGCCGACCACCATCAGCGCGATGAACACCGTCGACTGGCCGTGCTCGAGCAGGAACCCGGCCAGGATCGGGCCGACGATCGCCCCGGTCTGGAACGACGCCGAGTTGATCGCGTTGTAGCGCCCACGCAGATGGTCGGGAGCCATCTCGTTGGTCAGCGCCGGGAACGCCGACTGCATCAGCGTCTCGCCCAGCGCGAAGAACAGGCCCTGGAAGGCGACGACGCCGACGATGGCGGCCACCGAGCCCGGCACCAGGCCGGTCGCCCCGAACACCGCCCAGGCAACGCCCCAGATCGCCGCGGTGGCGATCAGCACCCGGGTGCGGCGCCGGCCGCTGACCCGGTTCATCACCCAGAACTGGGCGAGCACGATCACCGCGCAGTTCACCACGAACGCGAATCCGACGACCCGCGTGGAGACCTCGGAGATCTGCCGCGAGTAGGCCGGGAACCCGCTCTCGATCTGGCCGTAGCCGAGGGTCGAGAGCAGCACCCCGATCACCACCAGCCAGATGACCTCGGGGCGGCGCAGGATCGTGGCGTACGACGCGGTCGCGTGGGGCTCGTCGGCGGCGGGCCGCGCGGCCCGGCCGTGCAGGTGACGCAGCGGGCCGAGCAGGACGAGGGCCGGGATCGTGAAGGTGGCGGCGTTGCCGAGGAAGGCGTAGGTGAACGTCTCGGGCTGGGTCACGTCGATGAAGAGGCCGCCGATCACACCGCCGACGCCGATGCCGAGGTTGATCAGGGCGAAGTTCACGCCGTAGTAGCGCTGTCGGAGCTCACCCTCGACCACCGTGGCCACCAACGCGTTGGCCGCGGGCCACGAGACCCCGGCTTGGACGCCCAGCAGGCCCAGCGCCGCCGCGGCGAGCACCGGTGTGGCGGCGAAGGCGAGGATGATGTCGCCGGCGATCGCGCAGACCAGGCCGCCGAGGATCACCGGGCGGGCTCCGTAGCGGTCGATCAGCGAGCCTGCCGGGCCGGTGACCACGAAGCCGACGATGGCGATCAGGCCCATCAGGGTGCCGGCGAGGCCGAGGTCGAAGCCGCGTACCTCGTGCAGGTAGATGATCGTGAACGGCAGTGTCATGCCGCGGCCGAGAAGCTGGATCGCGACCGTCGCCAGGAGCCAGCGGCCCTCGCGCGGAAGGGCGGCTAGGAAGTCACGGAGTCCGAGAGCAGGGGGAGTCGACACCGCACAATCTTCGCCTTTACCTGAATCGGTGGCGAATTGTTTAGTGCGCCTCGCGTCCGCGGGGCCGGGCTAAGGTCCCGGCCGAGTTCTGGCCTTGGTCCCAACCGTGACAGGGCTCTCGTCCCAGGTCTCGATCGGGCGTCCGGTGACGATTTCGTGACCCTTAAATGGGTGCCAGTGCATGGATCGGTGCGGACGCCGGGCTAACGTAATGCCCCGTGGGTGATGAGACTCGGTGGCTGGACGAAGAGCAACAGCGCTCCTGGCGTGCGCTGATGATGGGGATGACCCTGCTCGATGACCGCCTGGATGCCGATCTACGCGCCCGTTTCGACATCTCGCTCCCGGAGTACGAGATCCTCGTACGTCTCTCCGAGAACGACGGTGCCATGCGGATGGCTCAGCTCGCCGACTCCCTGGCGCACTCGCGCTCCCGGGTCACCCACACGATCACCCGGATGGAGCGTGCGGGGCTCGTCGAGCGTCGCAACTCGGCCGAGGACGGCCGGGGCGTCGTCGCCACGCTGAGCGACCGTGGCTTCGCGCTGCTGCGGGACGCGGCCCACGTCCACGTCACCGGCGTACGCGAGTACCTCATCGATCTGGTCAGCCCGGAGGACTTCGCCGCGCTGGGGCGCGTGATGAACGCCGTCTCGGACCATCTCATCAGCGACCGTCCCGGCATCGAGATGCGCTGACACCGGGACAGACGCGCCGACTCGGCGCGCTCAGCTGGGACAGACGCGCCGACTCGGCGCGCTCAGTTGGGACAGACGCGCCGACTCGGCGCGCTTGCCTGGGGCAGACGCGCCGAGTCGGCGTGGTTGTCAGATGCGCTCGAGGATCATCGCCATGCCCTGGCCGCCGCCGACGCACATGGTGATCAGACCGGTGGTCTTGTCGTGCCAGTCGAGGCTGTTGAGCATGGTGTTCTGCAGGCGGGCGCCGGTCATGCCGAAGGGGTGACCGACGGCGATGGCGCCACCGTTGATGTTGAGACGGTCGATGTCGATGCCGAGGTCCTGGTAGGACGGGATCACCTGGGCCGCGAAGGCCTCGTTGATCTCGACCAGGTCGATGTCGCCGATCGACATGCCGGCGTACTTCAGCGCGTTGCGGGTCGCCTCGACCGGGCCGAGGCCCATGATCTCGGGGGAGAGGCCGGAGACGCCGGTGGACACGATCCGCGCGAGCGGGGTGACGCCGAGCTCGGCGGCCTTGGTGTCGGACATGACCACGACGGCGGCGGCGCCGTCGTTGAGGGCGCAGCAGTTGCCGGCGGTGACGGTGCCGTCCTCGCGGAAGACCGGCTTGAGGCCGGAGATGGCCTCCAGGGTGACGCCGGCGCGGGGGCCGTCGTCGGCCGAGACGACGGTGCCGTCGGGGGTGGTGACCGGGGTGATCTCGCGGGCCCAGAAGCCGTCGGCGATGGCCTTCTCGGCGAGGTTCTGCGAACGTACGCCGAACTCGTCCATCTCCTGGCGGGAGATACCGCGCGAGGTGGCGAGGTTCTCCGCGGTCTGGCCCATGGCGATGTAGACGTCGGGCAGCAGGCCGTCCTCGCGCGGGTCGTGCCACTTCTCGTTGGAGGCGGCGGTCGCGGCGGTCCGCGACTGGGCGTCGTCGAAGAGGTGGTTGACGGTGTCGGGCAGGTGGTCGGAGGTGCCCTTGACGAAGCGGGACACGGTCTCGACGCCGGCCGAGACGATGATGTCGGCCTCGCCGGCCTTGATCGCGTGCAGTGCCATCCGCGAGGTCTGCACCGAGGAGGAGCAGTAGCGGGTGATGGTCGCGCCGGGCACCTTGTCCCAGCCGTTGAGCACGGAGACCACGCGGCCCATGTTGTTGCCGGACTCACCGCCCGGCAGGCCACAGCC
Organism: Nocardioides luteus; assembly: GCF_015752315.1. Taxonomy (NCBI): domain Bacteria; kingdom Bacillati; phylum Actinomycetota; class Actinomycetes; order Propionibacteriales; family Nocardioidaceae; genus Nocardioides; species Nocardioides luteus. Next base: position 4,470,835 of record NZ_JADOVJ010000001.1, on the reverse strand, counting down.
CAGCAGCAGGTCGTCGATGTCGTTGGGGTCGAGACCCTCTACCTTCCCGACGGCTTCCTTGGTGATCAGGGCGGCGAGGTCGTCGGGACGGAAGTCCTTCAGAGATCCCTTGTTGGCTCGCCCGATCGGGGTGCGGGCGGCGGCGACGATGACTGCCTCAGGCATGAAGACTCCCGGTTACTGATGAGTAGAGGACTGTGGTCGACACCATACTCGCCCGCCCGCTCCGTGGTGACCAGGCCCAGTGCCCAAGATGGTCTGGAAGGATCGGCCACGTGCGCCACCTCTACGAATGCCCCATGCGCTGGGCCGACCTCGACATGCTCGGCCACGTCAACAACGTCGTCTACGTCGACTACCTCCAAGAGGCGCGCGTGGACATGCTGCGCACGCATGCCCGAAGCCCGCAGACCCAGGGGCTGGCCGAGGGTGTCGTGGTGGCCAGCCACCAGGTCACGTACGTCGCCCCGCTGCTCTTCGACTTCACGCCGGTCTACGTGGAGTCCTGGGTGACCGAGATCCGGGCGGCGAGCTTCACGATGGCCTACGAGATCTTCCGCACCGCGCCGGACGGCACCCGCACGGTCTTCCTGCGGGCGAGCACGGTCCTGGCGCCGTACGTCTTCTCCACCGAGTCGCCGCGCCGGCTCAAGGCGGGGGAGAAGGCCAACCTCGAGCCCTACCTCGAGACCGATCCGGACGGCTGGGCGCCGAAGCCGCTGGCCCTGGGTGAGCCGAAGCGCCTCGAGCAGGGCCGCTTCCCGCTCTTCGTCCGGTTCTCCGACGTCGACGCCTACGGGCACGTGAACAACGTGAAGTACTTCGAGTACTTCCAGGAGTCGCGGGTGGCGCTGATGCAGCGGCTCAGGTCGCACCACGGCCTCGACACCTGGCCGTCCGTCGTCGTCGCCCAGACCGACGTCTCCTACCACGCGCCGATCCTCGCCCGCTCCGAGCCGTACGACGTGTGGAGCCACGTCTCCCGGCTGGGCACCAAGTCGATGACGATCGAGTCCGAGATCGCCGACGGTGACCTCAGGCTCGCCCGCGGTCAGGTCACGCTGGTCTTCTACGACCTGGCGTCCGGGAAGGCCGTCGAGCCGAGCGCCGAGGTGCGCGCGGCCATCGAGAGCGTGCTGTAGGCCTCAGTTGCGCCAGTCGTGGTCGTCGCAGTCGTAGCGGCGGTCATACCGGTCGTAGCGGTCCCCGCGCCGGCAGTCGCTGTCGCTGTCGCGCTCGTCGCCGTCCCAGTCGCCCCACTCCCAGCCGTCCTGGCTGATCGTGAAGTCGTGCTGGGGGAACGCCGGGGCGGAGGTCTCGGCCGGCTTCTCGGCCGGGCGCGCCTTCCGCGCGCTCAGCGAATCGTCGTCGCTCGGCGTCTGGGCGTCCCGCGAGTCCTGAGCGGGGGCGGACGGCGCGAGGAGGTCACGGGAGACCAGCTCGGTGGCGCGCGAGGCGTCCGGGGGAGGCAGCGTCCCGACCGAGGTGTCCTCGGCGGCGTCGACGGGCTCCGGTGGTCCGGCGGGTCCGTCCGCGAGCGGAACCTGCGGGCCGGTGGCCTGCGCCGGGGGCTGGCCGGACGGGTCCGGTCCCGCCAGACGTGGGATGAGCAGTGCCATCGCGACCACGGCGACGAGGACAAGCCCGACTCCGACGATGGCCCGCTGAATTGCCTGCATGCGCCCTCCGAGATGGCTCTGATCGGCAGAATGTTGTGCTTGAGTCCAGTAGCCTCTCAGTGCATGCGGCAGTTGTCGAGAAACGGGACCTTTGTCAGCGTTTCCTGAGCCGCGCCGTCAGCAGCGCGCGACGTTCGGAGATGCGCTGCCACACGAACTGCTGGACCAGGAGCGTCAGCCATCCGGCGAGCGCCATCCCGGCGACATTGACGACGAGCTGCAGGGCGCTGCCCCAGATCTCCTCGCCGAGCCCGAAGGCGAGCCCGAGCGCGACGTTGGCGGCCGCGGGGATCGTGGTGACCGAGATGAACACCCCGGACAGGTTGCCGGCCCGGGCCGAGGTCACCGCGAGCACGCCCGCGGCCGCCGCGATCAGCGCGACGATGAAGGACCACTTGTCGGGGGTGTAGATGAAGGCCGTGCCCGGCCGCTCGGCGGTGACGTGCGCGGTCGTGACCCAGCCCAGTGTGCGGGCGACGAGCGCGGCCGCCGTAGTCACGGCGATGCCGACCGCGAACCCCACCAGCAACGTACGCAGCGACCGGCCGAGCAACCCGAAGCGGCGGCGTACCAGGGCGACCCCGAGTGCGGCGATCGCGCCGAACTCCGGCCCGATGACCATCGCCCCGATGACGAGGATCTGGGAGTCGAGGACGATCGCGATGCCGGCCAGTATCGTGGCCAGGCTGATCAGGCTGAGGAAGGACCAGTTGGCCTCGGTGTCGTCGTAGGCCCGCTGTGTCACGTCCGCCCACACCACCGAGTCGGCGCTGCTTCCCGGAGCGAGGTGGTCGGCGGCCAGGCCGGCCTCGGACATCCAGGTCTGCACGGGCTCGACGTGAAGGCTGCCCTCCCGGGGGATGCCGAGCCCGCGGAGCCGGTCGATGATGTCGTTGGCCGCCTCCCGGGCGACCGCGGCGAGCACCACGTCGCCCTCGGGACGCAGGGAGGCCCCCGGCAGCGACGAGAGCTCGCTGACCGCGGGATCGGCGGTGAGGATCTCGAGAACCGAGGGTGTCAGGTGCGTCGGCGAAGTGATCCGCAGCTTCAGCATGGGGCACATTGTTGCCGACGGCCCGGCGGGCCCGGGCAGCGGATCGGTTCCGGTGCCCGGCCCCGTCAGATCCAGTTGCGGCGGCGGAAGAGGATGTAGAGCACGACGTTGACGGTGAGCATCAGCCCGAGCGCCATGAAGTAGCCGTAGCGCCACTGCAGTTCGGGCATGAAGTCGAAGTTCATCCCGTAGACCGTGCCGACCAGCGTGGGGGCGAACAGGATGGCCGCCCAGCCGGAGATCTTCTTGACCTCGTCGTTCTGCTGCACGCTGAGCTCGCTGAGCGCCTTCATCTCCTCGTTCTGCTGCTGGGCGACCAGGGTGGCGTTGACGGTGAGGATGTCGCGCAGCAGGTTGCGGAACTCGTCGATCTGCTCGACGGTGCCGATGACGTGGTCCTCGACGTCGCGCAGGTAGCGCTGGAGCTCCTCGTCGGTGCGGTACTTGGAGAAGCCGGCGGCCAGGGAGCGTACGACGCCCAGCAGGGGACGGGTCGCCCGCTGGAACTCGACGACCTCGCGGGAGAGCTCGTAGATGCGGCGCGAGACCTGGGTGTCGCCGCGGAACATCTCGGTCTCGATCTCGTCGATGTCGTTGGCGAGCCCGGCCACGACCGGCGCGTAGCCGTCGACGACGCGGTCGAGGATGGCGTACAGCACCGCCTCCGGGCCGAGCCGGAGCAGATCTGGGTTGCTCTCCATCCGGCGGCGTACGGGGGAGAGGTCGGGCTGGGCGCCGTGGCGCACGGTGAGCACGAAGTCGGGGCCGACGAAGAGGTGCAGCTCACCGAAGTCGATGTCCTCGGTCTCGTCGACGTACCAGGCCGCCCGCAGCACCACGAACAGGGTGTCGTCGTAGCGCTCGATCTTCGGCCGCTGGTGAGCCAGGATCGCATCCTCGACGGCGAGCTCGTGCAGGCCGAACTCGTCGGCCAGCGAGGCCAGCTCGTGCTGGTTGGGCTGGTAGAGACCGATCCAGGCCATCGCGTCGTCGTGCTCGTGGAGCGAGCGGTAGGTGTCGGCCAGCGTCGAGGGTGAGTCGACACGGTCGCCGCCGACGTAGACGGCGCTGTCGATCATGCTGCCGCGAGTCACCGGCGTCGGCATCGAGGACCGACCGCCTCCGCCCTGCGGTGAGGTCGTCGGCGGGACCTTCGGCGGGTCGGAGCGGCGCTGCTTGGTGAGGGCGCGCAGGGACTTGAACGGGCGCTCGGACATGGTGGCCTCCTGGATGCTGCGAGCGAGCGGGACGGCGACGAACAGACGCGTCGCGCCGGCCCGGGCACGTTCTCCAGGTGTCCGGACCGGTCAGGGCGAGGTGGTACTCGGAGGTTGACCGTCCATGCCGGCCACCTCCTCTCTCTTCCTCGCTCGCGGGGCTGCAGCCCGGATGCCTCGTTCGTACGGATCCACGTCCGCACCGGGACATCGTAGGTCCAGCACGCTCGGCTCAGGTAGTCGTGGAGGCATCAGGGAACCATCAACGCGGACGCCGTCACCGTCAGCGATGCGTCAGCGGAACGGATCCGACGCCCCAACGCGCCTAGCGTCGCAGGTGTGTCTCTACGAGTCCCGTTCCACGATGCACCGGCCGACCGCTCACGAAGAACCCGAGGAGGGCCGGACGACGGCGGGGCTCACGCAGCCTCCCGCCGCCGTCCCGGCTCGCCCGCCGTCCTCGTCGAGAAGGTCGCCGCATGACCGCCGGGCCCGGGTACGGCGGAGCCCTGATGGTCGCCGTCGCCGCACTGGTCGCCACCGCCCTGAGCGTGCTCATGCGGCTGGTCGTCCTCTAGGCCGTAGAGCTCGCGAGCGCCGGACGTACCCGGGTACGTCCGGCGCTCGGCTCGTTCCGGGACGACCGGGTCAAGGATGCGTCAATCGCGCGGCGTACGCCGTCAGGGAACCGTCAAGGCGGGGCCTCCACGCCCACGCGCGGGGATGCAATGGAGCCGTGCTAGATCTCGTCTACATCCTCATCACGCTGGTGTCCTTCGCCGGGCTCGCCGCGTTGGTCGGAGTCATCGACCGACGACTGGGCGAACCCTCCGACACCGACGTCGCCCCCACTGAGACAGAGCCGCGGACGGTGGGCCGATGAACGCCGTCACCGCCGCCGTCCTGCAGATCGTCGCCCTGATCGCCGCGCTGGCTCTCGCGGTCCCGTTCCTGGGCAGGTACCTCGCCCACATCTACACCTCCGAGAAGCACCTGCGCGTCGAGACGCTGGTCTACCGGGTGCTGCGCGTCGACCCCGACGCGGACCAGCGCTGGCGCTCGTACGCGCTCGCGGTGCTCGGGTTCTCCCTGGTCGGGGTGCTGTTCCTCTACCTCCTCACGCGGACGCAGCAGTGGCTGCCGTTGAGCCTCGGCTTCGACCCGTTCCCCAGCGACGGCGCCTGGAACACCGCGGTCTCGTTCGTGACGAACACCAACTGGCAGTGGTACTCCGGTGAGGCCGCCGCGGGCAACCTGCTCCAGATGGCCGGCCTGACCGTGCAGAACTTCGTCTCCGCCGCCGTCGGCATGTCGGTCGCGGCAGCCTTCGCGCGCGGGCTCGCCCGTGGGCGCGGCAACGGCCGCGTCGGCAACTTCTGGGCAGACCTCGTCCGCACCACCCTGCGCGTCCTGCTGCCGATCTCGTTCGTCGGGGCGCTCGTGCTCGTGGGCTTCGGGGCGATCCAGAACCTCCGCGCCGACCTCGCGATGACCACGCTGGATGGCGGGCAGCAGATCCTCACCTCCGGTGCGATCGCCAGCCAGGAGGTGATCAAGGAGCTCGGTACCAACGGTGGCGGCCCCTACAACGTGAACTCGGCGCACCCGTTCGAGAACCCGACCCCGTTCACCAACCTGCTCGAGATCTTCCTGCTCCTGGTGATCCCGTTCGCGATGGCCTGGGCGTTCGGGCTGATCGTGAAGGACCGGCGTCAGGGCGGCGCGGTGCTCGCCACGATGGCGACGCTGTGGCTCGGTGCGGTCGCCCTGCTGACCTGGGCCGAGATGGCCGGACCCGGCACCGCCCCGCAGCTCGCCGGTGGCGCGATGGAGGGCAAGGAGACCCGCTTCGGCGAGGCCGCCTCGGCGCTCTTCGCGTCCTCGACGACCGGCACCTCGACCGGCGCGGTCAACGCGATGCACGACAGCCTCACCGCGCCGGGCGGCGGGATCGCGATGTTCAACATGATGCTCGGCGAGGTGGCGCCCGGCGGCGTCGGCTCCGGGCTCTACGGGATGCTCATGCTGGCCGTCGTCACGGTCTTCCTGTGCGGCCTGATGGTGGGACGTACGCCGGAGTACCTGGGCAAGAAGATCGGTCGACCCGAGATCGTGCTGGTCGCCCTCTACATCCTGGCCACGCCGATCCTCGTGCTGGGCGGGGCCGCGATCGCGGTCAGCTTTCCGGCCGGACCGGCGGGCATGCTCAACTCGGGCGCCCACGGCTTCTCCGAGGCGCTGTACGCCGTGACCTCGGCCGCCAACAACAACGGCTCCGCCTTCGGTGGGCTGACCGCGGGCACCCCGTTCTGGAACACCCTGCTCGGGCTGCTGATGCTCTTCGGGCGGTTCCTGCCGATCGTCTTCGTGCTCGGCCTGGCCGGTCGCTTCGCCACCGCGCAGCACCTGCCCGCCGGCGCCGGCACGCTGCCCACCCACCGGCCGCTCTTCGTCGCGCTGCTCACCGGCGTCGCGCTGGTCGTGGTCGGCCTGACGTACGTCCCTGCTCTTGCCCTCGGTCCGATCGTGGAGTCGCTGTCATGACCCAGTTCAACGTTCTTTCCCCCACTCCTGACACCGACGAGGCCCAGGAGCACCACCACGAGCGGCACCCGGTGCCGGCGGCGAGCGGGGTGCTCTCGCTCGCCCAGATCAAGGAGGCGGTGCCGGGCGCCTTCCGCAAGCTCGACCCGCGCCTGCTGATCGCCACCCCGGTCATGCTGGTGGTCGAGATCGGTGCCGCGGTGACCACCGTGCTGTCGATCCTCGACCCGAGCGTCATGGGCTGGCTGGTCACGGCCTGGCTGTGGCTGACCGTGGTCTTCGGCAACCTGGCCGAGTCGGTGGCCGAGGGCCGCGGCAAGGCCCAGGCGGCCAGCCTGCGCGCCCTGCAGACCGAGACCTCCGCCCGGAGGCTGCGCCCGGACGGCAGCGAGGAGGCCGTCCCCTCCACGTCGCTGAGGGCCGGTGACACGGTCGTCGTCAGCGCAGGGGAGCGGATCCCCGGCGACGGCGACATCATCGAGGGGGTCGCCTCGGTCGACGAGTCGGCGGTCACCGGCGAGAGCGCACCGGTGATCCGGGAGTCGGGCGGCGACCGGTCCGCGGTCACCGGCGGCACCACGGTGCTCTCCGACCGGATCGTCGTGCGGATCACCTCCGATCCCGGTCACTCCTTCGTCGACCGGATGATCGCGCTGGTCGAGGGCTCGGAGCGGCAGCGTACGCCCAACGAGATGGCGCTCAACGTGCTGCTCTCGACCCTGACGGTGATCTTCGTGGTCGTCTGCGGGACGCTCTACTTCCTCGCCGACTACTCCGGTGCCCACCAGTCGTGGCTGGTGCTGATCGCCCTGCTGGTCTGCCTGATCCCGACCACCATCGGCGCCCTGCTGAGCGCCATCGGCATCGCCGGCATGGACCGGCTCGTACGCCGCAACGTCCTGGCGATGTCAGGAAGGGCGGTCGAGGCGGCCGGTGACGTCGACGTCCTCCTGCTCGACAAGACGGGCACGATCACCTACGGCAACCGGCAGGCCACCGAGATCCTCCCGGTCACCGGGGTCACCCTGACCGCCGTCGAGAACGCCGCGGTGCAGGCGAGCCTCGCGGACCTGACCCCGGAGGGGCGCAGCATCCTGCACCTCGTCGGGCGCAGCGCCGCCGGCCCGGCCGGCGCCACGATGGTCGAGTTCTCCGCGACCACCCGGATGAGCGGCCTGGACGCGCCCGACCTCAAGATCCGCAAGGGCGCTGCCTCGGCCGTGGCCGCCTGGGTCGAGGAGAACGGCGGCACCGTTCCGCCCGAGACGTACGTGATCGCGGGGGACATCAGCGCCGAGGGCGGTACGCCGCTCGTCGTCGCCGAGCAGCGCGACCGCGAGCGGGCGCGGGTGCTGGGCATCGTGCACCTCAAGGACGTCGTCAAGGACGGCATCCGCGAGCGGTTCGACGAGATGCGCGCCATGGGCATCCGCACGGTGATGATCACCGGCGACAACGCCGCCACCGCCGCGGCCATCGCCAAGGAGGCGGGGGTCGACGACTTCCTCGCCGAGGCGACCCCGGAGGACAAGCTGGCGCTGATCCGGAAGGAGCAGCGTGGCGGCCGGATGGTCGCGATGTGCGGCGACGGCACCAACGACGCTCCCGCGCTCGCCCAGGCCGACGTCGGGGTGGCGATGAACACCGGCACCACCGCGGCCAAGGAGGCCGGCAACATGGTGGACCTCGACTCCGACCCGACCAAGCTCATCGACGTGGTCGAGATCGGCAAGCAGCTGCTCATCACCCGAGGCGCGCTGACCACCTTCTCGGTGGCCAACGACATCGCGAAGTACTTCGCGATCCTGCCGGCGATGTTCGTGGTCGCCTTCCCGCAGCTCGAGGTGCTCAACGTCATGCGGCTCTCCACGCCGGAGTCCGCCATCGTCTCGGCGGTCGTCTTCAACGCACTGATCATCATCGCGCTGATCCCGCTGGCGCTGCGCGGCGTGCGCTACCGGCCCTCGTCGGCGGTCGAGCTGCTGCGTCGCAACATCCTCCTCTACGGCGTCGGCGGCCTGATCGCTCCCTTCGTGGGCATCAAGCTCCTCGACCTCGTCCTCTCTCTCATCCCAGGACTGTGATCACTGCCATGAACGACATCTACGCCCTTCTGCGGCACTCCTGGGCAGGGCTCCGGGTGCTCCTCGCGGCCACCCTCCTGCTCGGTCTCGGCTATCCGCTCCTCGTCACCGGCGTCGCCCAGGTCGCCTTCCCCTGGCAGGCCAACGGCTCGCTGGTGACGGCCGAGGGGAGCCACACCACCGACCCGTCCGAGGCCGCCGGTTCTGCCCTGCTCGGGCAGGTCAGCGACGACTCCGCGCTGTTCTATCCACGGCCCTCGGCCGCCGGCGACGGCTACGACACGATGTCCACCTACGGGTCCAACCTCGGTCCCGAGGAGCCGGCGCTGATCGACGCGATCAAGGAGCGCAAGGCCGAGATCGCCGCCCGCGAGGGCGTCCCGGCCGACCAGGTGCCCGCCGACGCGGTGACCGCCTCCGGCTCCGGCCTCGACCCGCACATCTCCCCGGCGTACGCCTCCCTCCAGGTCGCACGGGTGGCCAAGGCCAACGACCTCCCGGAGGCGAAGGTGCGTGAGCTCGTCGAGGAGAGCACCGAGGGACGTACGTGGGGCGTGCTCGGCGAGGCGCGCGTCAACGTGCTCCTGCTCAACATCGCGGTGAAGCAGGCGGCACACTGATCCTCGTGAGCATCGATCGCAGGACGGAGAAGCCGGCCGTGCCCAGGCACGGCCGGCTCACCGTGTACCTCGGCGCGGCGCCGGGGGTCGGGAAGACGTACGCGATGCTGGGCGAGGCGAGGCGGCGGGTGGCCCGCGGGACCGACGTGGTCGTCGGGTTCGTGGAGACCCACGACCGCGTGCACACCGCGGAGATGCTGGACGGACTCGAGCTGATCCCGCGCCGGGAGCTCCGCTATCGCGGGACGACCTTCACCGAGCTGGACGTGGAGGCGGTGATCGCCCGTGACCCGAAGGTCGTCTGCATCGACGAGCTCGCACACACCAACGTCCCCGGCAGCCGCCACACCAAGCGGGCCCAGGACGTCGAGCAGATCCGGGCGGCGGGCATCGACGTGATCACGACCGTCAACATCCAGCACCTGGAGTCGCTCAACGACGAGGTCGAGCGGATCACCGGCGTACGCCAGCGGGAGACCGTACCGGACGAGGTGGTCCGCACCGCCGACCAGATCCAGCTCGTCGACATGGCGCCCGACGCGCTGCGGCGGCGGATGGCCCACGGCAACGTCTACAAGCCGGAGAACATCGACGCGAGCCTGACCTCCTACTTCCGGGTCGGCAACCTGACCGCGCTGCGTGAGCTGGCCCTGCTGTGGCTGGCCGACCGGGTCGACGACGCGCTCGGCGACTACCGGCGCGAGCATCAGATCGAGCACCCCTGGCCGACCAAGGAGCGGATCGTCGTCGCGGTCACCGGCGGCCCGGAGTCGGAGACGCTGCTGCGGCGAGCGGCCCGGCTGTGCCAGCGGGCGAAGGGGTCCGAGCTGCTGGCGGTGCACGTGGTCACCGCCGACGGGCTGACCCGGCCGGAGGCCGGGTCGATCGAACGCGTGCAGGCGCTGACGGCGTCGCTGGGCGGGACCTTCCACAGCGTCGTCGGCGAAGATGCGGCGTCCGCCGTCGTCGACTTCGCGACCGGCGCCAACGCCACCATGATCATCGTCGGCGTCTCCCGTCACGGACGCCTGCGGAGATTCTTCACCGGCACCACGGGTGACCGGATCGCGACCGCGGCCGGTTCGATCGACGTCCATCTGGTGACCCACGACGAGATCGCCCGTGGCGCACGGGTCCGGGGCGGCCTCGGCTCACCGCTCAGCCGCACCCGGCAGGCCCTGGGCTGGATCAGTGCCCTCCTGGTGCCGGTGGGCCTGGTGTGGCTGCTGCACAACGACGGCATCGAGGGCCCCATCTCCGGCCAGCTCCCGCTGGCCAGCATGCTCCTGCTGGCCGCGACCGTCCTGGTCGCGATGGTCGGCGGGCGATGGCCCGCCGTGGTCGCGGCCCTGGCGGGCTTCGCGCACCTGAACTGGTGGTTCACGCCGCCGGTGCACCGGTTCACCATCGCCGAGCCGCGCAACCTGGTGATGCTGGTGATCTTCGTCGCGGTCGCGGTGGGCGTCGCCACCGTCGTCGACCGCGCCTCGCGGCGGGCGGACGAAGCGCGCCAGGCCAAGGGCGAGGCGGCGACGATGGGAGCACTGTCCCGCTCGGTGCTCACCGGTCAGGACACCGCTGAGGCGATCGTGAGCCGGGTGCGCGAGACCTTCGCCCAGCAGGCGGTGGTCCTGCTGGAGGAGACACCGCAGGGGTGGGTGCGGCTGGCGGGCGCCGGGATCGGCTATCCGGCCGACCCCGACCAGGGCGACGCCCAGGTCGCGGTCGACGACACCCATGTGATCGTCCTGCGCGGCACCCCGCTGCGGGCCCGCGACCGGCGGGTCCTGGAGGCCTTCGCCGTCCAGACGTCGCTGGTGCTGGAGCATCGCCGGCTGCGCGACCAGGCCGACCGCGCACTCGCCCTGGAACGGGCCGAGCAGACCTCGACGGCGCTGCTCCGCGCGGTCTCGCACGACCTGCGTACGCCGCTGGCCACGATGCGCGCAGCCCTCGACGGCCTGCTCGTGGGCCGGGTTCCGGAGGAGGACCGTAAGGAGCTGGTCGAGTCGGCCGCCACGTCCGCCGACCAGCTCGAGGCGCTCATCGACAACCTGCTCGACCTCTCCCGGGTCGAGGCCGGTCTGGTGCACCCCGTGCTGCGCGACGTCAGCCTGGAGGAGTCCCTTCCTCTCGCCGTGGCCGGTCTCCCGCCCGGATCGGTGGCCCTCGAGGTCGGCGAGGACGCCCCGCTCGTACGCACCGACTCCGGCCTGCTGGAGCGGATCGTCGCGAACCTGGTGAGCAACGCCGTCCGGGCCAGCGGCCAGGGACCCCGCTCCGGCGAGCCGGTACGCGTGCTCGCGCACGAGACGGCGGAGACTGTGGAGGTGATGATCGTCGATCGTGGACCGGGGGTGCCCGAGGAGCAGCGGGAGCGCATGTTCGAGCCGTTCCAGCGCCTCGACGACACCTCGGCCGTCGGGCTGGGGCTCGGCCTCGCCGTCGCCAAGGGACTCAGCGAGGCACTCGGGATCAGGCTGTCGGCGGAGGACACCCCCGGCGGCGGGCTCACCATGGTCGTCGCGGTCCCGCGCGCGAAGGGAGCCCGATGAGCCGGGTACTCGTCGTCGACGACGAGCCTGCGCTGCTGCGCGCGCTCGCCATCAACCTGCGCGCCGCCGGCTGGGAGGTCGAGACCGCGGTCGACGGTCGCTCGGCGCTCGCCGCCGCGGCGGCGACGCACCCCGACGTCGTCCTGCTCGATCTCGGGCTCCCGGACCTGGACGGCACCGAGGTGATCGAGGGCCTGCGGGGCTGGACCCAGGTGCCGGTGGTCGTGCTCTCCGCGCGTCAGCACGGCGACGACAAGATCGAGGCGCTCGACCTGGGTGCCGACGACTACGTCACCAAGCCGTTCGCGATGAACGAGCTGATGGCCCGGCTCCGTGCGGCCGTTCGCCGCTCCCAGGAGTCCGCGCCGCCCGCCGCGACCACCCTGAGCGTCGGCGACCTGGAGATCGACTTCGCCCGCAAGCGGGTGCACAGGGCGGGGGACGACGTACGCCTCACGCCGACCGAGTGGTCCTTCCTGGAGCTCCTGGCCCGCAACGTCGGCCGCCTGGTGCCCCGTGACCAGATCCTCAAGGAGGTCTGGGGTCCGGCCTACGCCAAGGAGACCCACTATCTGCGGGTCTACGCCGCTCAGCTCCGCCGCAAGCTCGAGGACGATCCCGCCCACCCGCGCTACCTCGTCACCACCCCGGGTGTCGGCTACACCCTCGACCCGGGGGAGTAGCAGCTCCACTCGACCAGCGTGGGCGCGTATTGGACCCCGTGCCGGGCTCTGGACGCTCCGCTGACACCCGCCCCACGGAATCTTGACGGAATCCTTACGCCTTCCCGCGGGGCTCGGATGAGGTATCGCGGCCGGTCGGTCTGAAGAATTGATCGGGTGACCGCAGTGACCACCGAGAGCGGCGTCTCGGGCGCAGAAGAGCTCGCCGAGACCCCCGAGAAGAAGCACCCGTGGTGGCAGGTGATGTGCCTGACCGGTGTCGACTACTTCTCGACGCTGGGCTACCAGCCGGGCATCGCGGCCCTCGCCGCCGGGCTGCTCTCGCCGATCGCGACACTGGTGCTGGTCGGGCTGACGCTGCTCGGCGCGCTGCCCGTCTACCGCCGCGTCGCTGCCGAGAGCCCGCACGGGCAGGGCTCGATCGCGATGCTGGAGCGGTTGCTGTCCCGCTGGGGCGGCAAGGCGTTCGTGCTCGCCCTGCTCGGCTTCGCGGCCACCGACTTCATCATCACCATGACCCTCTCGGCTGCCGACGGCGCCGCGCACGTGGTGGAGAACCCGCTCTTCCCGTCCACCTGGCACGGGCACAACATGGTGATCACCCTGGTGCTGCTGGCCGCCCTGGCCGCGGTCTTCCTGAAGGGGTTCAAGGAGGCGATCGGGATCGCGGTCGGCCTGGTGGTCACCTTCCTCACCCTCAACGCCATCGTGATCGCCGTCGGCCTGGTGCACGTGTTCAGCGACCCGAGCGTCTTCACCCGCTGGAACGACGCGCTCTTCGTCGAGCACGGCAACGTCACCACGATGATCGCCGTCTCGCTCCTGGTCTTCCCCAAGCTCGCCCTCGGGATGAGCGGCTTCGAGACCGGCGTCGCGGTGATGCCGCAGGTCGAGGGCGACCCGAGCGACACCGAGGAGGACCCGGCCGGCCGGGTCCGGGGCACCAAGAAGCTGCTCACCGCGGCCGCCCTGACGATGAGCGTGTTCCTGATCGCCTCCTCCTGGGTGACCACCCTGCTGATCCCCGCCGAGGCGTTCGAGGAGGGCGGCGAGGCCAACGGCCGGGCGCTGGCCTACCTCGCGCACGACTACCTCGGCAGCGCGTTCGGGACGGCGTACGACATCTCGACGATCCTCATCCTCTGGTTCGCCGGCGCCTCGGCGATGGCCGGCCTGCTCAACCTGATCCCGCGCTACCTGCCGCGTTACGGGATGTCACCGGAGTGGGCGGCCGCGACCCGGCCGCTGGTCGTGACCATCTCCGCGGCAGCGTTCCTGATCACCTGGATCTTCGACGCCGACGTGGATGCCCAGGGCGGGGCGTACGCGACGGGTGTGCTCGTGCTGATGCTGTCGGCCGCGGTGGCGGTCACCCTGGCCGCGCGCAAGGCCGGCCAACGGGTCCGGACGGTGCTGTTCGGCCTGATCGCGGCCGTGTTCGCCTACACCACGGTCTCCAACGTGATCGAGCGGCCCGACGGCGTCAAGATCGCCGCCTGCTTCATCGCCGCGATCATCGGCGTCTCGCTGGTCTCCCGGATCATGCGCTCCTTCGAGCTGCGCGTGACCGGCGTCGAGCTGGACAGGAGGGCCGAGTCGTTCCTGCGCGAGTGTGCCCGCCGCCAGATCCGGCTGATCGCCAACGAGCACGAGGGCACCGAGGGTCCCGAGGAGTACGAGGACAAGCTTCGTCAGATCGTGGCCGACAACGACCTGGCCGACGAGACCGACCTCATCTTCGTCGAGGTGCTCGTCACCGACCCGTCGGACTTCGAAGGCACCCTGACCGTACGCGGCGAGGTGACCGGACGCCGCCGGGTGCTGCGCCTGGAGGCCCCGTCCGTGCCCAACGCGCTGGCGGCCCTGCTGCTCCACATTCGCGACGTCACCGGCGTGGTGCCGCACATCTACTTCGAGTGGACCGAGGGCAACCCGGTCGTCAACCTGCTGCGGTTCCTGTTCATCGGGGGCGGCGAGGTCGCGCCGACCACCCGTGAGGTGCTCCGCCGCGCTGAGCCGGACAGGTCACGGCGGCCGCACGTCCACGTGGGCTGAGCGCCCATTCCGGGGTCAGCTCAGCTCGGGGTGTTGATCATGAAGTTGGCGGCATGCTCGGCGTACGCCCAGAACTGCGCGTCCTGCTCGGGGGTCAGCCCGGCGGCGTCGAGGCCCTCGCGGAAGTGCTGGAGCCAGCGGTCACGCGCCTCCGAGGTGACCTCGAAGGGGGCGTGACGCATCCGCAGCCGCGGGTGGCCGCGCTGCTCGGAGTAGGTCGTCGGGCCGCCCCAGTACTGCGCCAGGAAGAGGGTCAGCCGCTCCTGGGCCGGACCGAGGTCCTCCTCGGGATACATCGGCCGCATCAGCTCGTCGGTCGCCACGCCCTCGTAGAACTTGGCCACGATCGTGCGGATGGTGTCCATCCCGCCGATCTCCTCATAGAACGTCACTTGAACCATTGTTCCACGCGGCCTTCCACGCTGCGTCTTCCACGGGCCCGTGGCAGGATCGGGGGCGTACGCACACACTCGATCTTTGGGAGATGAAGATGGCCACCACCCGCACCGCCACCACCGTCTGGGAGGGCTCGCTCTTCGAGGGCGCCGGCAAGGTGACGCTGGACTCCTCGGGCCTGGGGACGTACGACGTCACCTGGGTGGCCCGCTCGCAGGAGCCCAGCGGCAAGACCAGCCCCGAGGAGCTCATCGCCGCCGCCCATTCGTCCTGCTTCTCGATGGCCTTCTCCAACGGCCTCGCCGACAACGGCACCCCGCCGACCAGCCTGGAGACCAGCGCCGAGGTCGAGTTCACCCCGGGCAAGGGCATCACCGGCATCAAGCTCACCACCCGCGGTGTGGTCGAGGGCCTCGACAACGAGACCTTTGTCAGCCTCGCCGAGGCCGCCAAGGCCGGCTGCCCGGTCAGCCAGGCGCTCGCCGGCACCACGATCACCCTCGACGCCGCCCTCGCCTGATCCACCGCTGGTCGAGCCCGGCGAGCGCCAGCGAGCCGGTGTCGAGACCAACACGGTCCCATCAGGGCTCGACAGGACTGTGTTGGTCTCGACACGCTCGCTGGCGCTCGCGGCTCGACCGACGAAACGGAGGGGTCAGGCGTTGGCCTTCTGCTCCTGGGCAGCGGCGTTCTTCTCCTCGCGGTGCCAGATGACCCGCTGCGGGAAGGGGATCTCGATGCCCTCGTAGTCGAGGCGCGCCTTGATCCGCTGGCGCATCTCGCGGGCGATCGCCCACTGCTTGAGCGGCAGGGTCTTGACCAGCACCCGCACGGTGATCGCGTCGGCGGCGAGCGCCTCGACGCCGGTGACCTCGGGCTCCTCGATGATCTGGCCCTTGAAGTCCTCGTCGATCCACAGGTCGTGGGAGACCTCGCGGAGCACGCGCTGCACCTTGTTGAGGTCCTCGTTGTAGCCGACGCCGACGTCGATGACGGCGCGGGCCCAGTTCTGGCTGTGGTTGCCGACGGTGAGGATCTCGCCGTTGGGGATGTACCAGACCGTGCCGTCGAGCGAGCGCAGCCGGGTGATCCGCAGGGTCACCGCCTCGACGGTGCCGCTGATGTTGTTGACCTCGATGCTGTCACCGACGCCGTACTGGTCCTCGATGATCATGAAGATGCCGGACAGGTAGTCGCGCACTAACGACTGCGCGCCGAAACCGAGCGCCAGACCGACGATCCCGGCCGAGGCGATGATCGGGGCGATGTTGATGCCGAGCTGGTCCAGGATCATGGTGGCGAAGACCGCGACCAGGACGCCGGTGACCACGCTCTTGAAGAGCGAGCCGATCGCCTGGGCACGCTGGCTGCGACGGGAGCTCGCGTGGATCTCCTCGCCCGGCTCGTGCATCTTGGTGATCTTCCCGGCCAGCGCCGGTGCCTCCACGGCACGGTGGACGACCTTGTCGATCACCCGGTGAAGCACCCAGCGGAGCACGACGGCGAGCAGGATCAGGCCGAGGATGCGCAGCGGGATGCCGATCACCCATTCGCCGAGCTTCGACCAGGAGACCGAGAGCAATGGGGGGTTCGGGGGAATGGACATGGGTTCCAGTATCCAGCGCCTTCAAGGTCGGCTGCCAATCCCCGGCGGGCAACTTCTGCTGTCCCAGACGTGAGGGCAGAGATGAGAACCCTGACGTACGCCGGTTAGTATCTGCCCCGTGAGCAACCAGATCCTGCGCCGCGCCGGCCTCTTCGGCGCCTCCGCCTCCGCCGCCGTCGTCGCCTCTGTTGCTACCGCCGGCCCCGCCAGCGCCGAGGTTCCCAACGGCTGGCCGATCGCCGAGGACATGACCGCCTCCGGTCTGCTCCTGCTCATCCTGCTCATCCCGGTGATCCTGATGGTGGTCATCTCGCTCGTCGTGCTCCTGCCCGGCGTGCTCCGCGGCGAGGGGCTGCTGCCGAAGCCTCACAAGCCCTCCGACGACAACCTCCCCGCCGCGACGCACTGAGCTGTTTGCGATTGCTTCGCAATTCGCGCAGCGCTTTCGCTTGATCCTCGTCTTCCTCCGCTCCGTTCGTCGCTGCGCTCCTCACTGCGCTGCGTCCAGACGAGGAGCGCTACAGCGCTGGGTCGTTGGCGATTGCTTCGCAATTCGCGCACGGGTCAGCTCGTGAGGATCACCAGCTGCTCGGTGGCCCGGGTCATCGCGACGTAGCGGTCCACGGCACCCTCGATCCCGGTCCCGTACGTCTCGGGGTCGATGAGCACAACCAGGTCGAACTCGAGCCCCTTGGCGTGCTCGGGGCTCAGCCGGCGGACGCGGCCTTCGTTCTGGTCGCTCGAACCTGCCGCGATGACGCAGGCGATGCCCTCGTCGTGCTCGGCTAGCCAGGTGTCCAGGATCGTGTCGAGGTCCGCGACAGGGCCGTGGGCGACCGGGATGCCGGAGGCACGGATCGACGTCGGCACGTTGGCGTCGGGGAGTGCGGCGCGGATGACCGGCTCGGCCTCGGCCATCACCTCCTCGGGCGTGCGGTAGTTGATGCTCAGGCCGGCCATCTCGATCCGGTCCAGCCCCACGCGCTCGAGCCGTTGCTGCCACGACTCGGTGAACCCGTGGCGCGCCTGGGCGCGGTCGCCGACGATCGTGAAGCTGCGCGAGGGGCAGCGGCTGATCAGCATCTGCCACTCGGCGTCGGTCAGCTCCTGGGCCTCGTCGACGACGATGTGCGCGAACGGCCCCGCGTACGGGTCGAGCTCCTCGGGCTCACGCACCGAGTCGTCCAGCAGCGCCGTGCGCACGTCCTGGCCGCGCAGCATCGACATCACCTTCATCTCGGAGTCGTCGTGGCTGATCAGGTCCGAGACGATCTCGGCCTTCGCCTTGCGGTCGGCGGCCGCGGCCGCCTTCTTGGCGCTGCGGCGTCGGGAGGCGTCGGGATCGCCGAGCCGGCGGTGGGCGGCGTCGAGCAGCGGCAGGTCCGCCTCGGTCCACGCCTGCGGGTCCTCCCGCTGCAGCTGCTTCACCTGCTCGGGCGTGAGCCACGGCGCGCACAGCCGCAGGAACGCCGGCACCTCCCACAGGTCGCCGACGATGTCGGCCGGCCGCAGCCGCGGCCAGACCTGGCCGAAGACGTCGAGCAGCCCGGCGTTGGTCTCCAGCGAGGCGCGGAGGGCGTCGACCGCGTCCTCGTCGACCAGCCCGTACGCGTCGAACTCGTCCTCCTCCGGGTCCGGGTCGCCCCAGTCGTCGAGGTCGGCGTCTGCGTCGTAGTCGCGGTCGGGGTCGTCGCCGGCGTTCGCCTGGATCTTGTCGGTGACGATCCTCAGCAGCGCGTCCCAGACCTGGTCGCGGGCGTCGTTGTGCGGCGTACCCTGCTCCGCGGCGGCGATCGCCTCGGCCCAGTCGCTGACACTGATCACCGCGTCGCCGTAGGGGGTCTCGACGAGGGTCGGCTTCGACGGCGGCTTCTCGTAGAGCGCGACCGCGGGCTCGATCGCGGCGACCATCCGGGCATCGGCCTTGAGCCGGGCGACCTCCGGATCCGTCTCGGGCGCCAGCGCGTCGCCTTCCGGGATCATCCGGCGCAGCGTGGTGGTGCGTACACCCTCCTCGCCCAGGCTCGGCAGCACGTCGGCGACGTAGGAGAGATAGGGCTCGTGCGGTCCCACGAACAGCACCCCGCCCTTGCCCTCGCCCAGGCGCGGGTCGGAGTAGAGGAGGTACGCGGTGCGGTGCAGCGCCACCACGGTCTTGCCCGTCCCCGGGCCGCCGTCGACGACCAGCGCGCCCCGGGACGAGGCCCGGATGATGGCGTCCTGGTCCGACTGGATCGTGCCCAGGACGTCGCGCATCCGCGGGGAGCGGCTGCTGCCGAGGGTCGCGATGAAGGCCGACTGGTCGTCGAGCGCGGCGTGCCCCTCGAGCCCCTCGGCGGTGAACACCTCGTCCCAGTAGTCGGTGATCCGGCCGTTGGTCCAGCGGTAGCGGCGCCGGCTCAGCAGCCCGCGCGGATCGGCGTGCGTGGCCGCGAAGAACGGCTCCGCGGCCGGCGAGCGCCAGTCGACGAGCAGCCGCCGGCCGTCGCTGGCGGTGAGCCCGAGCCGCCCGATATAGATCGTGCTGCCGGACTCGGTGACGATCCGCCCCAGGCACAGATCCAGGCTGAACCTCCGCAGCATCCGCAGCTGCCCGCCGATCCGGTGCACCTCCAGATCGCGGTCCATCGCCTCCTGCCCGTGCCCACCCGGCCGGCGGCGTACGTCGTCCAGCCGTTCGTTCAGCTCGGAGATCTGCTCCTCGAGACTCTGCCCGATGGCAGCGAAGTGCTGCTCGTCATCGGCGATCAGTGCCGGGTCCGCCTTGGCATCGTGACGGCCCGCGAGATCGAATGCTTGCAACGTTGAATCCCCTGTCTGAACAGGCACTTTACCTGTTCGAGGAGGAGATTCTGCCCCAATCCGGGGGCCTTGCGGCAAGCCCCTATCTGCGCTATAAAGTTGTTAGTGGAAGGGAGAGATCCCTTCCATTCGTGGTTTTCGCCGCAGACGCGAAGGACCCCCAGGCGACCTGCGCCTGGGGGTCCTTTCGTGTGCGATCTACTGCGCGTCGCGCTCCTGAGCGGCGAGGGCGCGGGCGACCTCGTCACGTCCCTCGCGGACGAACCGCTTGGCGGCGGGCTCGGCGGGAGAGGTCTCGAGCCACTTGTCGGCCTTCTCCAGGAGCTCGGGGGAGGCGGCGGGCTTCGGGAAGATGAACTCCAGCACCGTCGAGGCGCGGTGGGTGCCGAGGTGGTCCCAGAGGGTGTCGGCGGCCTCGAAGTAGCGGTCGATGTAGGGCGCCAGCACCTCGTCCTGGCCGCTGCGCTGGAACGAGAGCACGATCGAGCGGGCGGTCTCGTTGGCGACGTCGGTGCGGACGACGACCGCGTCCCAGGCGGCTTCCTTGGCCTCGGCCGTGGGCTGCGCGGCGCGGGCGGCGGCGGCCTTCTCCTTGCCGGAGATGGTGTTGTCGCGCTCGAGCTCGGCGTCGATCTCGGCCTCACCGAAGGTGCCCGAGGCCGCCAGACCGGTGACCAGCGCCCAGCGCAGGTCCTGGTCGATCTCGAGACCGTCGTAGGCCAGGTCGCCGGAGAGCAGCCCCTGGAGGTCGGCGATCGCGGCCTCGGAGCGGGCGGCCGCGGCGTACGTCCGGGCGAAGGTCAGCTGGTGGTCGCTGCTCGGCGCGGCGCTGTCCAGCAGGCTCTTGAGCCCGCTCTCCCAGCGCGCCTTGAGGGCGTCGCGGTTGGCCGGGGCCGAGAACGAGTTGACCGCCTGGGCGGCGAAGACAGGGATCCGGGTGACGCCCCAGGCGTCGGTCTCCTGGCCGATGTTGGCGAGCACGAGCTCGACGAAGTCGCTGGCCCGCATCTCGGCGTCGCGGGTCATGTCCCACGCGGCACCCCAGATCAGCGCGCGCGAGAGCGAGTCGTCCAGCGCCGACAGCGACGACAGCGCGGTGGCCAGCGAACGCTCGTCGAGCCGGATCTTGGCGTACGTCAGGTCGCCCTCGTTGAGCAGCAGCAGGTCGGGCTGCTTGACCCCGGCCAGCTGCGGGACCTCGGTCAGCTCACCGGTGACGTCGATCTCGAACGCGTCGCGACGCACGAGCGCGCCGTCGACCAGGTCGTAGAGGCCGAGGCCGATGCGGTGGCGGCGCAGGGTCGGCCAGTCCGCAGCGGCGGTCTGCTTGACGGCGAAGGAGGCGTAGGAGCCGTCCTCGGCGAGCGTGAACTCGGGCGCGAGGGTGTTGACGCCGGCGGTCTGCAGCCACTCCTGGGCCCAGCCCTGCAGCTCACGGCCGGAGGCGGCCTCGAGGTGGCGCAGCAGGTCCTTGAACTCGGAGTTCCCGTAGGCGAACTCCTTGAAGTAGGCCTTCAGGCCCTCCAGGAACGGCTCCAGGCCGACCCACGCCACGAGCTGCTTCAGGACCGAGGCGCCCTTGGCGTAGGTGATCATGTCGAAGTTGACCTCGACGGCCTGCAGGTCGTAGTTGTCCGCGGCGATCGGGTGCGTGGTGGGCAGCTGGTCCTGGCGGTAGCCGGTCTGCTTGCGCGCGTTGGTGAACCCGGTCCAGGCGTCGGTGAACTCGGTCGCGTTGGCCTGGGCGTGGTAGCAGGCCCACTCGGCGAAGGACTCGTTGAGCCAGAGGTCGTCCCACCACTTCATGGTGACCAGGTCGCCGAACCACATGTGCGCCATCTCGTGCAGGATCACCGAGGCGCGGAAGTCGTAGAAGGAGCGCGGCTGCTTGGAGCGCGGCAGGTATTCGTCGCGCAGGGTCACGGCGCCGGCGTTCTCCATCGCGCCCATGTTGTACTCCGGCACGTAGAGCTGGTCGTACTTCCCGAAGGGGTAGGGGAAGTCGAAGGCGTCCTCGAAGAACTCGAAGCCCTGCTTGGTGATCTTCACGACCTCGTCGCGGTCGAGGTAGGGGACCAGCGACTGGCGGCAGTAGTGACCCAGCGGGATCGTGCCGAACTTGCCCTCGTAGACGTCCTGGACCTCGTGGTACTCACCGGCGATCAGCGCGGTGATGTAGGTGGACATCTTCTTGGTGGGCTCGAAGTCCCAGGTCGCGCGGCCGTCGCCCAGCGGCTTCGGCTCGGGCGTGACGGCGTTGGAGACGACCTTCCAGCCCTCGGGGGCGGTCACGTGGAAGGTGAAGACGGACTTGAGGTCGGGCTGCTCGAAGGTGGTGTAGACGCGGCGGGCGTCGGGGACCTCGAACTGGGAGTAGAGGTAGACGCGGTCGTCGGCGGGGTCGACGAAGCGGTGCAGGCCCTCGCCGGTGTGGGAGTAGGTGCAGTCGGCCTTGACGACCAGCACGTTCTCGGCCTCGAGGCCGTCGAGCTGGATCCTGGAGTCCTGGTAGGCCACCGCGGGGTCGAGCGCGACGCCGTTGAGCGTGATCTCGTGGACGGTCGCGTCGACGAGGTCGGCGAAGGTCGAGGCGCCGGCCTCGGTGGAGGTGAAGGTGATCGTCGTCGTCGAACCGAAGGTCTCGGTGCCCGTGGTGAGGTCGAGTTCGATGTCGTACGAGAGGACGTCAAGAAGTGCGGCCCTCGCGGTGGCTTCGGCGCGCGTCAGATTGGTTCCAGGCATGGCTGGATCCTCTCATTCTGCCCGGAATTCGAGACATTTATATCGCGCTTGTTGCCCGTTCTTGGGAGTCCCTGAGCGTGGAAAGTAAAAATACAGTGTTGTAATTCCGACACACCGGTATCAATGGTTGACAACTTTCTCTAGGGTGCTCTTGTGCCCCTCAAGTCACAGGAACACCAGTATTCACAGAAGCCGCGCCGGGTGGGGAAGCCTGGCGGGGCGCTGCGCCGGACCTTGGTCACCGGCGCGGTCCTGCTGCTCGTCGGCCTCGGTGTACAAGTCATCCCTAAGTTGGCATCACCGGCGCACGCGGGCTCCATCACGCTCTGCTCCGGCTTCTCGGACTGCCGCAGCAAGGGCTACTCCACCGCCGGCTACGAAAGTGCCTGGGGAAGCATGTACTGGCGCATGTACGCCGGTCGCAACTGCACCAACTACGTCGCGTACAAGCTCATCCAGACCGGTCTGCCGAACGCTCGCCCCTGGTCGGGCGAGGGCAACGCGACCAACTGGGGCATCGCGCTGAGCAGGCTGACGAACCGGACCCCGACCGTCGGGTCGGTCGCCTGGTGGCACTCCTCGCACCCGAGCGCGAGTCGCTTCGGGCACGTCGCGATCGTCGAGCGGGTCGGCGAGAACTCGATCACGATCTCGGAGTCCAACTACGGCAGCGACATCAGCTGGCGCCGGATCGGCAAGGACTCGGTGAACTACCCGACCGGGTTCATCCACTTCAACGACCAGCGGCTCTCGGTCACCAAGCGGCCCACGATCGAGGGCACGGCGCAGGTCGGCAAGGCGGTCACGGTCAACACCGGCTCGTGGAGCCCGAACCCGAACAAGATCCGCTACCAGTGGATCGTCGACAAGAAGCCGATCCCGGGTGCGACCAACAAGACCTTCCGCATCCCCGGCTACCTCGCCGGCAAGCAGATCGCGGCGGTGCTCACCGGCGTCCGCCGTGACTACAGCGAGGCCAAGACGATGAGCGAGATTCTGCCACCGATCAAGCAGGGCACGTTCAAGGTCTTGGCGCAGCCGAAGATCACCGGCACCCAGAAGGTCGGCTCGACGGTCGCCGTCGGCGGAGCGGACTACGAGCCGTCGGCCAAGATCGGCGAGATCCGGTGGTACGCCGACAAGACCCTGATCTCCCGCAGCACGTCCCGCTTCCTGAAGGTGCCCGCAACGGCCTCCGGGAAGAGGATCGGCGCGGTCGTCGTCGGTGTCCAGGAGGGCTACCGTCCGAAGCAGTCGTACGCCTTCGCCGACACCCTGGTCGGTGGTGGAAAGGCCCCGCAGCAGCCGATGGAGCCGGTCGAGCCGCCGCCCGGCGGCACGCTCGCCCAGACGGCAGCCGGCTTCGTGAAGGGCGGCACCCGTCTCGGCGGCCTGATGCAGGTCGACCCGGGCAGCTACAGCGAGGAGGTCGACCTCTCCTACCAGTGGACGCGTGAGGGCACGCCGATCGACGGTGCGACGAGCCACAAGTACTACCCGACGGCCTCCGACGTCGGTCACCGGCTCAGCGTCACCGTGGTCGCCCGTTCCCGCAACGGCGAGACGCTCACCGAGACGTACGGCCCGAGCGGCCGGGTGCGCGTGAAGCCGAGCGTCGAGGTCACCGCGACCGGCGGCTCCGGTCAGGCGGAGGTGGCCGTCGAGGTCACCGCGCCGGGCTACCAGCCGACCGGGACGGTCAAGATCACGACCAACGGGGGACGTACGGTCACCAAGACGCTCAGCGGCGGGGCGGCAGGGGTCACGTTCGTCAAGCTCCCCGAGGGCGAGTACGCCGTCACCGCCGCCTACAGCGGCGACGAGGTCGCCTACTGGGCCAGTGGGGGTGACTTCACCACCGTCAGCTGACGGCAGGAACAGATCCGTGGCGGGAGTGGTTCGGTGTCTATATGACACAGACCACTCCCGCTGCGCCGTCCGAAACCGCTGAGAAGACCGCCGCCGACTTCTGGTTCGACCCTGCCTGTCCGTTCGCCTGGATCACCTCGCGCTGGATCCTCGAGGTGGAGAAGGTGCGCGACGTCGAGGTGACGTGGCACATCATGAGCCTGGCGTACCTCAACCAGGACAAGGACATCCCGCAGGAGTACCGCGACTTCCTCTCCACCGCGTGGGGCCCGGTGCGGGTCTGCATGGCGGTGCAGAACGAGTACGGGCAGGAGAAGCTGGCCGAGATCTACACCGCGCTCGGCACCCGCCGCCACGTCGAGGGTCGCGACTTCGACCGGGTCCTGATCGAGGAGGCGCTGGCCTCGGTGGGGCTGCCCGTCGAGCTGGCGGACGCGATGGACGACTCCGGCTACGACGAGGCCATCGCGAAGTCCCACCACGAGGGCATGGACCAGGTCGGCAACGACGTCGGCACCCCGACGATCGCGATGAACGGCTCGGCCTTCTTCGGCCCGGTCATCTCCAAGGCGCCCAAGGGCGAGGAGGCCGGGAAGCTCTGGGACGGGTTCCAGCTGATCACCGCCTACCCCTACGTCTACGAGCTGAAGCGCGCCCGGGTCCACGACCTCGACTTCAGCTGAGGGCGCCGAATATGAGGTCGCCGGTGGGTCGGGGCGGTGGGACCATCGCGTATGACATGGAACGGATTGCGCCGCCGGATGACACTGACCGTGTCACTGGCTGCTCTGCTGGGCGGCTTGACCGCCTGCGGAGGCACTGCATCCTCGGGTAAGGACACGTCGTACGCCGACGAGTCCCCTAAGAAGATCCTTGCCGATGCCAAGGCGTCGATGAGCTCGCTGGAGTCGGTCCACCTCTCGGGGACCGGCCTCGACGACGGCGACGAGATGAGCATCGACATGACCGTCTCGACGGCGGGCGACTGCACCGGCACCATCGGTACGCCCGACGGGGAGATGACCCTGCTCGTCGTCGGCGGCAAGGCCTGGTTCAAGGCCGACCGGAAGTTCTGGAAGACCAACGCCGGTAGCGATGCCGACGCGGTTCTCGCGATGGTCGGGAAGAAGTGGGTCGCCGGTGGTGAAGACCTCGGCGACCTCACCAGTTTTTGCGACTGGGACGAGCTCTCCGAGGAGTTCCTCGAGTTCCTGGTCCCCAGCACCATCCAAGGCCTGACCATCAAGAAGTCGAAGGACCAGATCGACGGGCAGCCCGTCATCAAGCTCGAGGACCGCAGCAGCGAGCAGGGCACGATCTACGTCCAGGCCGAGGAGCCTCATTACGTCGTCAAGGTGTCCAGCACCGGCAAGGAGGCGGCCGATCTGACCTTCAGCGGCTTCGACGAGCCCACGAAGATCGTCGCGCCGAAGCCCCGTCAGCAGATCGACTTCGAGAACATGCAGTAGCCGAGCATTTGGCGGTGACGGGGCTGGACGCGAAGACGTACGTTGGCTGCATGGCCACAACTGACGAGGCAGGGATTCTCTCGCGGGCGCTGGACCAGACCGGCGACCTGCTCGACCGGGTGCACGCCGAGACCGTCTCGCGGCCGACGCCGTGCAAGCAGTGGGACGTCGGCACGCTGGCCGACCACGTGATCGCGGACGGGACCAACTTCGTCACGATGCTTCGTGGTGGGCAGCCCGACTGGAGCGCGCCGGCCGCACACGTCGGCGAGAGCTGGGGGCCGACGTTCAGGGTCGGTGCCGACGACGTGCTGCATGCCTGGGACCAGGGCCCCGGCGCGGGCGGCGGAGAGGGTGGCGCGTCGGTGCCGGTCGGTCTGCTCGTGGCCGAGTACGCCGTGCACTCCTGGGACCTGGCGCAGGCGCTCGGCGTCCCGTCCTCGCAGCTCGACCCGGAGGTGGCCGAGGTGGGGCTCGAGTTCATGCAGGCGACCCTGAAGCCGGAGATGCGCTCAGGGGCGTTCGGCCCCGAGGTGACGGCGCCCGAGGGGGCTGGAGCGTACGAGCGGCTGGCTGCTTTCGCCGGACGGCAGGTCTCCTGAGACCATGGTCGTGTGGTTGACCAGATGGGAGTGTTCGCGCTGCAGCGAGCACTGACGCAGGCAGCGGAGCTTCTCGACACCGTCACGGCGGACGACCTGACCCGGCCGACGCCGTGTCCGGAGTGGGATCTGCGCAAGCTGGCCAACCACATGATCGCCCAGCCGCGGGTCTTCGTGACGATGCTCCAGGGCTCGCCTCCCGGATGGGACGGGCGTGAGGACTACGCGGTCAACCTCGGCGAGGAGCTGCGCACCCGGGGCAACGCGCTGATCAACCTGTGGCGCGAGGTCGGCCCCGACGACATGGTGATGGTCGACCCCGACTGGCAGTCGGCCGAGATCGCGGTCCACACCTGGGACCTGGCGGTCTCTCTCGGACGGACGACCGACGGCCTCGACGAGGCGGTCGCCCAGCGAGCCGTCGTCGCGATGGACCGCATCCTCGGCCCGGAGCGCAAGGGGCGGGCCTTCGCCAACGCGCTCTCGGCGCCCGAGGGGTCGGATGCCTACGAGCACCTGGCGGCGTACGCCGGACGGCCGGTGCCGTTTCGTGGCGAGCCCCTGAGATCGGCACCGTCGCACTAGTCACAGCGGCCTCAAACGACACACCGAACACAGGCGTTTGCGGCATGTCGGGCTGCCGGTTCTTCAAAATCAAGGGTATGGCCCGCTTCCCCCGCGTCATCACCGTGACCCTGACCGCTGTCGTTCTCGGCGCGTCGATGCTCGTGCCTGCCATCGGGTCGTCGATGGATCCGGCAGCCGCGGAGGGCAGCAAGCTGATCAAGCTCCCGCGGCTCGAGGACGGCATCGCGACTCGTGACGTGAAGCTGCCGCCGCGGCTGACCGAGCGGTCCGCCGGCGCGGCCGCGACCGAGAAGCTGAACACGACGACGTTCTCGATGGTCGGGGTGTCCTGGACCGGCGCGGAGACGCCGCAGGTCGAGGTGCGGGTGAGCAAGTCGGACCGGTGGCGCGAGTGGCAGCCGCTGCCGCTGCAGCAGGACCTGCCCGACGGTGCCGAGGAGGCCGTGGCCGCGCGCGGCAAGGTCGAGCGCCGGGGCACCCAGCCGGTGTGGACCGGCCGGGCCAGCGGCGTACAGGTGCGGGTCGAGGGCGCGCAGCCCGAGGACCTGCGGCTGACCCTGATCAACACCGGCCCGCAGGAGGACGTCAAGGCGCCGAGGCGGGAGTCCGACGACCTGGGCTACGGCAGCGCCTCCGACGGCAGCTCCGTGAACGGCCGGGTCGCCCGGTCGCGGCCGCGGTGGGCGCCGAAGCCGGTGATCTACACCCGGTCGCAGTGGGGCGCCAACAACTCCTGGCGCAACGGCCGCCCGGAGTACAACAGCTCGCTGAAGCAGGTCCACATCCACCACACCGCCACGAGCAACAACTACTCCAAGGGCGACGTGCCGGGGATCATCCGCGGCATCTACAGCTATCACACCAGGTCACTGGGGTGGTTCGACATCGCCTACAACTTCCTCATCGACAAGTACGGCCGTGCCTGGGAGGGTCGCTCCGGCGGCATCGACCGGCTCGTCAAGGGCGCGCACACGCGTGGCTTCAACCACCAGTCGATGGGCATCGCCCTGATCGGGAACTTCGAGAACGTACGTCCCTCCGACGACGCCCTCATCAAGACCGAGCGGATGGCGGCCTGGAAGCTCGACATGGCCGGCCGCGACGAGCGCGGCACGCTCGAGACCGTCTCCCAGGGCAGCGACCGGTTCCCGGCCGGCCGGCGGGTACGGGTCTGGGTCATCGACGGCCACTTCCACACCAACGAGACCTCCTGCCCGGGCGCCCAGCTCGCCAAGTGGCTGCCCTGGATCCGGAAGTACGCCTACCAGCGCGACCAGATGTTCAACTGACGCGGCGGCGAATCAACCCTCTGGCGTCTGCTCACTAGGATGCTGCCCATGAGCAATGTTCTGTCCGCAGTCGCCTGGCCGTACGCCAACGGCCCGCGCCACATCGGCCACGTGGCCGGTTTCGGCGTGCCCTCCGACGTCTTCAGTCGGTACATGCGGATGGCGGGCCACGACGTGCTCATGGTCTCCGGCTCCGACGAGCACGGCACCCCGATCCTGATCGCCGCCGACGAGGCCGGCATGACGCCCCAGGAGCTCGTCGACAAGAACCACCGGATCATCGTCGAGGACCTGACCTCGCTCGGTCTGACGTACGACCTCTACACCCGCACCACCTCGGCCAACCACCACTCGGTGGTGCAGGAGCTGTTCCTCGGGGTCTACAACAACGGCTACTTCGTCGAGCAGACCTCCAAGGGCGCGATCTCGCCGTCGACCGGCCGGACGCTGCCGGACCGCTACATCGAGGGCACCTGCCCGATCTGCGGGTATGACGGGGCCCGCGGTGACCAGTGCGACAACTGCGGCAACCAGCTCGACCCGGACCAGCTGATCAACCCGGTCTCCAAGATCAACGGCGAGACCCCCGAGTTCATCGAGACCCAGCACTTCTTCCTCGATCTGCCTGCGCTGGCCGATGCGCTGCACGCGTTCCTCGACGATCGCGAGCAGACCGGCCTGTGGCGTCCCAACGTCATCCGGTTCAGTCAGAACATCCTCAAGGAGATCCGCCCGCGCGCGATGACGCGCGACATCGACTGGGGCATCAAGGTGCCGCTCGACGGCTGGCGCGACAACCCGACCAAGCGGATGTACGTCTGGTTCGACGCCGTCATCGGCTACCTGTCCGCCTCGATCGAGTGGGCCCGACGCTCCGGCAACCCCGAGGCGTGGCGGGACTGGTGGAACGACCCGGAGGCGCTGTCCTACTACTTCATGGGCAAGGACAACATCGTCTTCCACTCCCAGATCTGGCCGGCCGAGCTGCTCGCCTACAACGGTCAGGGGTCGAAGGGCGGTCAGCCGGGGGCTTACGAGACCCTCAACCTGCCCACCGAGGTCGTCTCCAGCGAATACCTGACGATGGAGGGCAAGAAGTTCTCCTCCTCGAAGAAGATCGTGATCTACGTGCGCGACCTCCTCTCGCGCTACCAGCCCGACGCGTTCCGCTACTTCGTGGCCGCCGCCGGCCCCGAGTCGAACGACTCCGACTTCACCTGGGCGGAGTTCGTGCGGCGTACGAACGACGAGCTGGTCGCCGGCTGGGGCAACCTGGTCAACCGCACCGCCACCCTGATCGCGAAGAACTTCGGCGAGCTGCCGCCCGCCGGCACCCTGACCGAGGCGGACAAGGCGATCCTGGACACCGTCGGCGGTGCGTTCGCCACGGTCGGTGACCTGATCGGCCGCCACCGGCAGAAGCAGGCGATCGGCGAGGCGATGCGGGCCGTCGGCGAGGTCAACAAGTACGTCACCGACCTCGAGCCGTGGAAGCTCGCCAAGGCCCCCGAGGACCGCGAGCGTCTCGGCACCGTGCTGCACGTGATGGCGCAGTGCGTGGCCGACCTCAACCTGATCCTGTCCCCGTTCCTGCCGTTCTCCGCCAACGAGATCGACAAGGCCCTCGGCGGCAAGGGTGAGGTGGCCCCGATGCCCCGCGTCGAGGAGGTCGAGGACCTCGACACCGGCAAGCCCTACCCGATCATCACCGGCGACTACTCCGGCGCGCCCGCCTGGCAGCGCCAGCCGATCGTCGTCGGCACCCCGGTCGCCAAGCCCACCCCGGTCTTCCAGAAGCTGGACCCCGCGGTCATCGACGAGGAGCTCGACCGGCTGGGCGTCAAGCCGGAGTAATCGGTTGGATCGAGCCCCGCGTGGCTGCGACGATTCGGCGCATGATCGCATTGCTCGGCGACGACCGGGGACACCGTAGTCATCAGGAGCTCAACGCGCTGCGGCCGCAGCTGGTCGAGCTCGGGGTCGAGACGGAGTGGGTGCCGACCGACTCCGGGTTCGACGTCACGGCCTACGACGGGGTCTGGCTGGTTCCCGGCTCGCCCTACGCCTCCGATGCCGCGGTGATCGACGCTCTCACCGTGGTGCGGGAGCGGGAGATCCCGTTCCTCGGGGTGTGCGCAGGGATGCAGTACGCGGTGTTGGAGTGGACCCGCAACGTGCTCGGATCGGCGGCGACCCACGCCGAGTCCGACGGTGCCGGAGACGACAACGCCGTGGCCGCGCTGGCCTGCTCGCTCTACGGCGAGGAGCGGCTGGTGACCCCTGTCCCCGGCACCCGGTTCGCCGGGTGGCAGCCGGAGCCGTTCGTCGGGATGCACTTCTGCAACTACGCCCCGACCGCCGACGCGGTCGCCGCGCTGGAGAAGATCGGTGTCGTCGTCGGCGCCACGGCGGACGACGCCGGTGCGGAGGTCCTGGAGTTCCCCGACCACCCGTTCTACGTCACCAGCATGTTCCAGCCCCACATCGGCGCCCTGGCCGGCGCACCGGTCCACCCGCTGGTGCGAGCGTTCGTGAGCGCGGTCGTGGCCCGACGATGAGCGTCACGCTCCAGTTCCACCCCGACTGGCCGTACGCCGGCGGGCTGGTGATCGAGTCGCTGGCACGCGACGGGAGGTACCGGTCGCAGTTCGAGACCGGCACGTCGAACGGCGGGCTGACCGCGCATCGGGGAGGGGACCGGTGGCGCTGGGAGAGCCGGCTGTTCGGCGGGCGCTACGACGACGCGCCGGCCGGTGAGCGGCCGGTCTACGGAGCGTGGAACCGCCGTGAGGATCCGTACGGCGGCGCGATCCGGTTCGGGTCCGCCTACCTCCGGCTTCGGCCCGACGTGCTGGAGCGGTGCACCTTCTGCTTCCCCGACTCGGTCCTCGAGCCGACCGACTTCGGTGGCCCGGAGGTGCTGCCGCAGCTGTCCGCGATGGCCGACGCCTCAGGCTTCGACGACCTCGACGAGTGCGTCGAGGCACACGTGCACGGTGGCGTCGTGATCGAGCGGGACGTCGAGGCGGTCGTGCTCGACCCGTGCTTCCGGGACACGAAGGTCGAGTCGGCGGCTCGTGACCTCGGCTGCGCGGTGGAGTGGCATCGCGGGTTCCGGGTCGCCACCGATGGCCTCGATCCGAGCTACCGCGGTCAGGAGTACGTCCACCTGGCACGGTCGCTGGGTGACGTACTCACGCCTGATCTTCTGGGCGACGCCGCACGGTCGGGCGACCATGACCCACAGTCGGTCAAGCGGGTCTGGCACTACGTGGCGCGGTTCGGGCGGGCCATCGCGTAGCTGACGTCAGCCCCCACCACCACCACCGCCGTCGCCGCCGCCACCCCCGCCGTCGCCGCCACCCCCGCCGTCTCCACCGAAGAAGCCTCCACCGTCGCCGCCGCCGTCGCCCCAGCCGAACCAGTCACGGCGCCTGCGGGAGGCTCGGAGGATCCCGCGTACGGTGGTCGCGGCCCAGTCGCCCGCAGCGATGTGATCCGCGCGGCGTCTGACCTCGGTCAGGGGCACGGTGGCGGAGGGAAAGAACAGGTCGACCTGGTCGGCGGCGGCGATGAGGCCGATCAAGGTTGCCGTGCGTCGGCTCGGCTGCGCGCCGTGGAACAGGGCGGCGGTGAGGTGGTGGCGTACGTCCTGCTTGTAGCTGATCTCGGTGGCGGGCCAGATGGTCCGGGTGATGAGGTGGCGCCGCTCCGTCTCGCCACGCAGCAGGCCGCGGTGCACGAGGCGGTCGGCGAGATGCGCGAACATCTGGATGCCGCAGCTCCTGACCAGGGGAGCGGGGCGGGCTCGCCCGCCGGCGAGCACGAGCGAGCGTTGGAGGCAGGGATCTGCGGGAACGCGGACTCCGGTCGGATGGACCTCCATGGTGCCGCCGACGGGCTCCGCCACCAGGTGGACCGCACCGGACAGCGCCAGCTCGGATACCAGCGCACCGCCCACCAGGAGGTCGAGCGTCCCCATGTCGAGCCCGCCGACCGGGCGCCCGCTGAGGTCCTCGAGCATGAGCAGCACGAGGTCCTCCGCGATCAGCACGGCGTCGTCATTCGGGTGGGGTGATCGCGGAGGCGTAGCGCTTCGCGAGGATCTCGAGGTGGTCGCGGAGCTCCGCGGGTGACTCGACGGTGAAGTCGAGGCCGAGCATGCCGATCCAGACGGCCACGACCTCGAGGCTGTCGCCACCGGTGACCAGGACGCTGCGGTCGGGGGCGATCGGCTCGACGGTGCCGACGGCGGGGTTGATGCGGGCGATGACCTCGTCGGCGGGGGCGGCGATGACCAGGCGGGCGTGGACGGCCCAGCCGGTGCGCGCGACCTCGCGTACGACGAACTCGGTCAGGTCGAAGCCCGGGTCGCTCGGACGGAACGGGCGGCCGCCGGGGACCTTGAGGCGCAGCCAGTCGACGCGCAGCGACAGCCAGGCGTCGGCGCGGGGGTCGCGGGCGACGAGGTACCAGCGGCGCTGCCAGGAGATCAGCCGGTAGGGCTCGACCTCGATCGGCTCGTCGCGGTAGTCGGCGCGTACGCCCTGACCGTCGCGGATCGCGGTCGCCAGCGCCTGCAGGGTGCCGGCGTCGACGTCCGGGTCGGGGACGTTGCTGTCGGTGTTGACCGGACCGGCCTCCATGGCGTCGACCACCGCGGCCAGCTTGCGGCGCAGGTGGTCGGGGAGGACCTGGTCGAGCTTGGCGAGCGCCCGGGCACTGGTCTCGGCCACCCCGGCGATGCCGGTCGCGGCCCGGAGCCCGACGGCGACCGCGACGGCCTCCTCGTCGTCGAGGAGCAGCGGCGGGAGGTTGCCGCCGGCACCGAGCCGGTAGCGGCCGCCCGGGCCGCGCACGGACTCCACCGGATAGCCGAGCTCGCGGAGCTTGGTCATGTCGTTGCGCACGGTGCGCTCGGAGACGTCCAGACGGGTGGCCAGGTCGATGCCGGTCCAGCCGGCCGAGGACTGCAGCAGGCCCAGGAGCGCAAGGAGTCTCGCGGAGGTTTCCAGCACGGACTCAGAGTGCTCCAAAAGAAATTCTCGAGCCAGCGAAATTCCGGAATCAGGCTTGCCGGAACCGTTCATAACGTAGGTCTCACAAGGTCGGAAACCACCAAGGAGAAGTCATGAACACCCAGGTCAGCAACCAGATCAAGGCCGAGATCAGCACCGTCACCGTCGAGTTCCCGCAGGCCGACCTCGACGACCTCCGCGCCCGCCTGGACCGCACCCGGTTCGCCCCGGCCGTGCCCGGTGACTCCTGGGACTACGGCACCCCGACGGCCTACCTCGCCGACATGGTCGAGCGCTGGAAGAGCTTCGACTGGCGGGCGGTCGAGGAGCGCATCAACGCGGTGCCGAACCACCTGACCGAGATCGACGGCCAGGTCATCCACTTCGTCCACGTACCCTCCTCGAACCCGGACGCCAAGGCGCTGCTGCTCGCCCACACCTACCCGGGCTCGTTCCTGGAGTTCCTCCCGATGATCGACTCCCTGACCGACGAGTTCCACCTGGTGATCCCGGAGATGCCGGGCTTCGGGCTCTCGACGCCGGTCGTCGACACCGGCTGGACGATGAAGCGGGTCGCCGAGGCGTACGACGTCCTCATGCGCCGGCTCGGCTACGACTCCTACGGGGTGCACGGCAGCGACGGCGGCGCGATGGTCGGCCGCGAGCTGGCGATCCTGAACCCGGAGGGCTTCCTCGGCGCGCACGTCCTGCAGCTCTTCTCGTTCCCGTCCGGCGACCCGAGCGAGTTCGAGGGCTTCGGCCCGAAGGAGTACGCGGCGCTGGAGCACATGCAGTGGTTCCAGTCGGTCGGCGGCTACAACGCCATGAACGGCTCCCGTCCGCAGACCATCGGCGCGGCGCTGGCCGACTCACCGGTGGGGACGCTGGCCTACAGCGAGCTCTTCGAGTCCTTCGGGAACGGCACCTCGCTGGTCACCCCCGAGCAGGTCATCGAGCAGGCGACCTTCTACTGGCTGACCAACTCCTACGCCTCGGCCGCCCGTTACCACTACGAGGAGGGGCACGCCGAGCGTGAGCCGGAGGTGTCCCAGGGTCGGATCGGGGTCGCCGTCTTCAAGGACGACTTCCAGACCATCAGGTCGCTGGCCGAGCGGGACAACGCCAACATCCAGCACTGGTCGGAGTTCCCCGAGGGCGGCCACTTCGCGGCTCTGGAGCGTCCCGCCGACGTCGCCGCCGACCTGAAGGCCTTCTTCGCCTGACAGGCCCGGGCAGAGCTCGAGGATCGCAGTCCCCCCACGGCTGCGATCCTCGAGCACGTTTTCAGGCGGTCGTCGTGGTGACGGTGGTGGCGACCATCACCGCGGTCATGACCGCGGTGACCTCGTCCATCGCGTCCTTGACGCCCTTGGCTGCCCAGTCGCCCCGGGCGATCTCCTTCGCCCGCTTCCTGACCGCTCCGGCGCCGACCGTCCGCGTGTCGACCACCTTGTGGGCGAGGTCGATGGAGGAGAGCAGCGCGATGAGCTGCCCGGTCCGGGCGTCCGGGGTGGCGCCCTGGACGAGGACGGCGACCAGCTGGTCGCGTACGGCGTTCTCGTGGGTCGAGTCCGCTGCCGGCCAGGTGGTGCGCGGGAAGATGCCGAGGATCTTCTCGTCGCGGCGCTTGAGGATGTTGCGATCGCAGAGCCGAGCGGCAAGGGCCTCGTGGAGGCCCTTGCCGAGGTCGATCACGGCGTTCTTGGCCGCCAGCGGCTTGGCTGCCAGCGAGTCGTACGCAGCGGCCAGGACCGGCTCGTCCGGCCGGTGCCCGGGCACCGCCACGGCCTTGGCCGGGGTGAGACCTGAGCTGGGCATCACTCGGGCCGAGCCCGTCATCACGAGCTCGGTCAGGATCGCTCCGCCCAACGCCTGCTGGACCCAGGACGAGGCGAGGGTGCCCTTCTCGTCGTCGAGCACGAGCAGCAGCAGGTCTTCGGCGATGAGCATGCCTCAGACGCTACGGTGCCGTCGCCGACCGCACCTCCTACGAAAGGACGATCTTCACCTCGACCTTCGTCTGACTAGGCGGGCGCCGACTCCGGGCCGGCGACGTCGAACATCCAGCTCACGCCGAACTTGTCGTCGAACTGGCCGAAGTAGTCGCCCCAGGGAGCCAGGTCGAACGGCATCCCGGCCGTGCCGCCCTCGGAGAGCTTGGCGAACTGGTCGGCGTAGATCTCGTGGTCGGCGGGGTCGGAGCTGGTGACCGCGATGGTGACGCCAGCGGTCGGCGCGACGTAGTCCATGCCCGGAGGCGTGTCGGAGGCCATCAGCACCCGGCCGTCGTCGAACGTGAGCGAGCCGTGCATGACCTGGTCGGTGGCCTCGGCGGGCGCGCCCATCTCGGGCATGTCGCCGAACGTCATGATCTCGACCTTGCCGCCGAGCACCGAGCTGTAGAACTCGAGCGCTTCCTTCGCCTGGCCGTTGAAGCTGATGTAGGGGTTGAGCGTTCCCATGCTGATCTCCTTCGATCGATGTCTGACCCCGCTGCCCACACTAGGCGCGCGCCATGGTGCTGAGAAGAGCAATCCGCGTCGCCTCATCCACTTCAGGGATGGGCCACATCGACGCCGAGCCAGGCCGCCAGAGCCTCGATCTCGGCGTCCACCGCGTCCCCGATCTCCGGGGTCCACGGGAAGTCCTCGTGGACGGCGAAGACGTTCAGCAGCCCCGACTTGTGGTCCACCTTCGCGTCGAGCTTCCCGACCAGCCGCTCGCCGTGCAGGATCGGCAGGGCGAAGTAGCCCCAGCGCCGCTTGGCGGCCGGCTTGTACATCTCCAGGACGTACTCGAACCCGAACAGGTCCAACGCCCGGTCGCGGTCGTAGACGAGGCGGTCGAAGGGGGAGAGCAGGGCCGTACGCGGCGCGAACTCGTCCTCGAGAGCGGCCAGTGCCTCAGGGTCGACCCGCCACTCGCCGTCGACCCCGGTCACGGTGCACGGGACGCCTATGTCCCCCGCGCCGAGCATCTCGCCACCGGAGGATTCCTTCCGTCCGGGGCGGGCGATCCCGAGCGAGGCGAGCCGGCGCACCGTCTCGACCTTCAGCGCCTCCTCGGGCGAGGGCAGCCGCAGGTCGGAGGGGTAGACGCGCTCGGCGAGGTCCCAGGTGCGGAGCTTGCCACGGCGGCCCGCGATCGCGACCTCGCCCATCCGGTTGAGGAGCTCGATCATCCGCAGGACGTTCTTGTCGTTGGTCCACCCCGTCGAGGCCCACGGCACCTCGGAGGTGTCCTCGATCTCGCCGGCCACGAGCGGGCCGTCGGCTCGCAGGCGATCCAGGATCTGCGTACGGAATCTCTTGTTGGCCTCCACCCACTCGACCGCCGTGGGGTGGATCCGGCCGGGGGAGAGGGCCAGGACGGTCTCGATCTCGTCCATCGGCACGATGAAGCTGGAGAACTCCACCAGCGAACGCTCCTGCTCGAGGGCGAAGGTGAGGTCCGAATGGTCGTACGCATCCCCCAGCCGCGACCACGCCACCAGATCCGCGCTCGGCGCGATCGCCTTCGTCGGGTCGATCTGCAGGAGCGTCAGCTGATCGACGGTCGCGACCAGCGACACCGGCCGGCGGGCGTCGAGAAGCTGCGCCCGGACCGCGATCCGGCGCGCCTGTTCCGGAGCCAGGGTGAGCGTCATGGTCGTCACACTATGGGGAGTTCCGGACGACCTGCTGCCGATTCGTACCGATCTTCCGATTCCGCTTGACCGCGCCGATGTTAACGCTCACACTGAGTCGCATCGTGACGGCGGTCACACTGGCCGCCGCAGGGGAACACTGGAGGACGACAGTGAAGAAAACCCTCACCGCCCTGTGCGCGCTCGCCATCGGCGGGATGTCGCTCAGCGCGTGCGGTAGCAGCGAAAGTGCCGACGACGGCTCGATCACGATGGGCTTCGCCCAGGTCGGGGCCGAGAGCGGCTGGCGCACCGCCAACACCACCTCGATCCAGGAGTCGGCCAAGGAGGCCGGCATCGAGCTCAAGTTCTCCGACGCTCAGCAGAAGCAGGAGAACCAGATCAAGTCGATCCGGTCCTACATCCAGCAGAAGGTGGACGTGATCGCGTTCAGCCCGGTCGTCGAGACCGGCTGGGACGCGGTGCTCCAGGAGGCCAAGCGGGCCAAGATCCCGGTGGTGCTGACCGACCGGGCCGTGGACACCGAGGACACCTCGCTCTACGTGACCTTCATCGGCTCCGACTTCGTCGAGGAGGGCGAGAAGGCAGGCCAGTGGCTGGTCGACAACGCCGACGCCTCCGACGTCGACAAGGACGGTGCGATCAACGTCGTGGAGCTGCAGGGCACCACCGGATCGGCCCCGGCGATCGACCGCAAGAAGGGCTTCGAGGACGTGATCTCCTCGGACTCGAAGATCAAGATCACCGCCTCCCAGACCGGCGACTTCACCCGTGACGGCGGCAAGCAGGTCATGGAGGCCTTCCTGCAGTCCGAGCCGAAGATCGACGTCGTCTACGCCCACAACGACGACATGGGCCTGGGCGCCATCGAGGCGATCAAGGCAGCCGGCAAGAAGCCCGGCACCGACATCAAGATCATCACCGTCGACGCGGTCAAGGACGGGATGACCGCGCTGGCCGCGGGCGAGATCAACTTCATCGTCGAGTGCAGCCCGCTGCTCGGCCCGCAGCTGATGGACGTCGCCGAGAAGGTCGTCGCCGGCGAGGAGGTCCCCGAGCGCATCGTCACCGTGGAGACCACCTTCACCCCGGAGCAGGCGGCCGAGGCGCTGCCCGACCGGAAGTACTGACGCCGTTCACCGAGCTATCTCGGTCAGGCGCCGCTTCCCTCGTGGAACTCCGCGAAGGAAGCGCGCGCCCACCGAGATACCTCGGTGGGCATCCGACCCGCCGCAGCCGCCCCGATCCCCCAGGAGCCAGCACGACATGAGTCAGGCAGAAGTGAAGTCACCCGGACCGGTGGTGGAGATGCTCGACGTCTCCATCACGTTCGGGGCGGTGCGAGCGCTCGACGGCGTCTCGCTTCGTCTCCTCCCGGGGGAGGTGCACGCGCTCATGGGGGAGAACGGGGCGGGAAAGTCGACGCTGATCAAGGCGCTGACGGGGGTCTACACGATCGACTCCGGTCGGGTGGAGATCGCCGGGGTCGAGACCCAGTTCGCCACCCCGGCGGCGGCGCAGCACGCCGGGATCAGCACGGTCTACCAGGAGGTCAACCTGGTGCCCAACCTCACCGTGGCCGAGAACATGCTGCTCGGCCGCGAGCCGCGCCGGCTCGGCCGGATCGACCGGCGGGAGATGAACCGGCGGGCGGCGACCTCGCTCCTGGCCCTGGGCATCGACGTCGACCCCGGCTCCGAGCTCGGCAGCCATCCGATCGCGGTCCAGCAGCTCGTCGCGATCGCGCGCGCCGTCGACACCGATGCCCGGGTGCTGATCCTCGACGAGCCGACCTCCAGCCTCGACGCCGACGAGGTGGCCAGGCTCTTCGAGGTGATGCGCAGGCTGCGCGATCAGGGCACCGCCATCGTCTTCGTCTCCCACTTCCTCGACCAGGTCTTCGAGATCTCCGACCGGATGACGATCCTGCGCAACGGCCGCGTGGTGGGCGAGCGGCTGGTCGCGGAGACCACCCAGCTGGAGCTGGTGCAGCTGATGATCGGCCGCGACCTCCAGGCGCTCGACCGTCTGGACCATGCCGTCCAGGAGGCGGCGGAGGAGGCCTCCGGCGAGCAGCGTCTCCCGGTGCTGAGCGCCGTCGGTCTGGGGCGGAAGGGGAACCTGGAGGCCACCGACCTGAACCTGTACGCCGGGGAGGTCGTCGGCATCGCCGGCCTGCTCGGCTCGGGGCGTACCGAGCTGGCCCGGCTGCTCTTCGGTGCCGACACCCCCGACACCGGCGAGCTGACGGTGAGAGGGTCGAGCCGACGGAGGCTGCGGAGCCCGCGGCACGCGATCGACCGCAAGCTCGCCTTCTGCAGCGAGGACCGCAAGGCCGAGGGGGTCTTCGAAGAGCTCTCCGTCGCCGACAACATGCTGCTCGGGCTGCAGGCCAGCCGCGGCTGGCTGCGGCCGATCCCGACCGCCACCCGCGCGTCGCTGGTCAAGGAGTTCATGACCGCTCTCGACATCCGGCCCACCGACCCGAGCCTGCCGATGCGAAGCCTGTCCGGTGGCAACCAGCAGAAGGTCCTGCTGGCGCGCTGGCTGATCACGGAGCCCGACGTACTCCTTCTCGACGAGCCCACGCGCGGCATCGACATCGGCGCCAAGACCCAGATCCAGCAGCTCGTCGCCGACCTCGCGGAGAAGGGGATGAGCGTGGTGTTCATCTCCGCCGAGCTCGAGGAGGTGCTGCGGCTGAGCCACCGGCTGGTGATCCTCAAGGACCGCCGCAAGATCGCCGAGCGGCCCAACCGCGACATCGACGTCAACGACGTACTCGAGATCATCACCGGCGAGCCCGGAGGCCTGGCCGAGAAGGAGCGGGCAGATGCCTGAGACCGTCAGAACGGGTAAGGCCCTCCGGGCCCGCGTGATGGCCCACCACCTCTTCTGGCCGCTGACCGCGCTCGCTGCGCTGCTGGTGGTCAACCTGATCGCGACACCGACGTTCTTCAACGTACGCATCCAGGACGGGCACCTCTTCGGCAGCCTGATCGACATCGTCCGCAACGGCGCTCCGGTGCTGCTGGTGGCCGTCGGGATGACCCTGGTCATCGCGACCCGCGGGATCGACCTCTCGGTCGGCGCGGTGGCGGCGATCGCGGGTGCGGTCGCGTGCGTCTACATCGTCAAGAGCCCGGTCGACGGCGCCGCGGGCACCGCGGTCGTGGCGATCACCATGGCGCTCGCGGTCTCCGTCGCGCTGGGACTGTGGAACGGCTTCCTGGTCTCGGTGATCGGCATCCAGCCGATCATCGCCACGCTCGTCCTGATGGTCGCCGGCCGCGGCATCGCGATGCTGGTCACCGGCGGCCAGATCACCACCGTCAACAACGACACCTTCGCCGCCCTGGCCTCGGGCCACCTGCTCACCCTCCCGGTGGCCGCGCTGATCGCGCTCGGGGTCTTCGCAGCCACCCAGATCGTCGTACGCCGCACCGCGCTCGGCCTGCTCATCGAGTCGGTCGGGATCAACCCCGAGGCGAGCCGGCTGGTCGGCGTGCGCTCCCGCACGATCATCTGGACCGTATACGTCTTCGCGGCGCTGTGCGCCGGCACCGCCGGCCTGATCATCGCCGCCAACACCCACTCGGTGAACGCCAACAGCCTCGGGCTGTGGATCGAGCTCGACGCGATCCTGGCCGTCGTCATCGGAGGTACGTCGCTGGCCGGCGGCCGCTTCTCGCTGACCGGAACCCTGGTCGGCGCGATGCTGATCGCCACCCTCACCCGGACCATCCCCAACATCGGCATCCCGGCCGAGGCCAACTACCTGTTCAAGGCGCTGGTGGTCGTGCTCGTGTGCCTGCTGCAGTCGCCGAAGGCGCGAGCGGTGCTGCAACGGCGCGGCGACCGTACGCCGACCGGCCCGAGCCGCGAGGAGGCGGTCGCATGAGCACCATCGCACCAACGCAGGGTGTCCTGGCGAACGTGGCGCGGTTCAGCCCGCCGCGGCGCTACCTCCCCGTCCTCGGCACGTTCGCCCTGTTCATCGGCATGTTCGGTGTCGGCGGGCTCCGCTACGAGGGGTTCGCCGACCCGCAGGTCTTCCTGACCCTGCTGCTCGACAACGCGTTCCTGATCGTGCTCGCGGTGGGGATGACGTTCGTGATCCTCACCGGCGGGATCGACCTCTCCGTCGGCTCCAACGTCGCCCTCTCGACGCTGATCGCGGCGAGGACGCTCGAGCTCGGCTGGCCGGTGGTGGCGGTGATCGGGGTCGTACTCCTCACCGGCACCCTGCTCGGCACCGCGATGGGACTGCTGATCCACTACTTCGACATCCAGCCGTTCATCGCGACCCTGGCGGGCATGTTCCTGGCCCGCGGCCTGTGCTACCTGATCAGCGTCGACTCGATCCCGATCAAGGACGACACCTTCTCAGCCATCGCGTTCGGCTCGATCACCCTGCCCGGTGGCTACTACCTCGGGTGGACCGCCGTGTTCGCGCTGGTGATCGTCGCGGTCGCTGCGTACGTCCTCTCCTCGACGCGCTTCGGCCGCACCGTCTACGCGCTCGGCGGCAGCGAGCCGTCGGCGCTGCTGATGGGGTTGCCGGTGGCGGCGACCAAGGTCGGGGTGTATGCGATCAGCGGGCTGTGCGCGGCGCTCGGCGGACTGCTGTTCGCGCTCTACACGCTCTCGGGCTACTCGCTGCACGCCGTCGGCATGGAGCTGGACGCGATCGCCGCCGTGGTCATCGGCGGCACGCTGCTCACCGGCGGTCGTGGCTTCGTGATCGGCTCGTTGCTCGGGGTGCTCGTGCTCGGCACCATCCAGACGTTCATCTCGTTCGACGGCACGCTG
The DNA here is from genome assembly GCF_015752315.1 of Nocardioides luteus. Lineage (NCBI taxonomy): Bacteria > Bacillati > Actinomycetota > Actinomycetes > Propionibacteriales > Nocardioidaceae > Nocardioides > Nocardioides luteus. The sequence continues at coordinate 4,429,505 of NZ_JADOVJ010000001.1, read as the reverse complement.
TCGTCGTGGTGGACGCGGATCACGATCGGGGTGTTGGTGCTCGTGTTTGTTGTCGCGCAGCGGGTGTTGACTCGGCGGAGCTAGCGACTTCTTTCGGCGCGCGTTGGCTGCTGTGTTTTGTGGTCGGTGTTTGCCGCCGACCCTTTCGGGGAGGGTGTTCTCAGCGGCGTCCGGAGTAAAGGACGGCCTTCGGCCGCCGGCTTCGCCGGCCGCTTCGCGGTCCTTGACACCGGACGTCGCTGAGAATTTTTGGCTGGTTATCGGGTCGGCGGCAGGGGTTTGGCGCGGAGATCTGGGTTGGGCAGGGGCTTGGATCTGGGGTGAACGAATTTTCGTTCACTGCTGTCGCGACCGGGCCCCAGGGTGGCTCGGCCCGTGAAAGAAAATTCTCTTTCACACGGAGGAGGCTGGGCGGATTGGTGGGCGAACGAATTTTCGTTCACCCAGGAGAGCGTCTTCTCCCCGGGGGTGAATGAATTTTCGTTCACCGTGGAGCGTCTACCTCCCGAGGAGCGACTGTCTCCCGGCCACACTGGGGCCGCCGCCCCTGATAGCCAGCCAAATCTTTCTCGACATGGTCCGGTGTCAAGGACCGCGAAGCGGCCGGCGTAGCCGGCGGCCGCAGGCCGTCCTTGACTCCGGGGCAGGTCGAGAAATACTCGAGAGCAGGGTCGGCGGCCCAGACCAGCCCCGCGGGAACAGTGCCCACACCAAAAAGGGCGCCCCGCGCAAACGACCAAATGCCCCTGACCAACCCCGAAGCTACAACCGCCCAAGAGCAGCCCGCAGGGGATCGAGCCCGAGCGACCCGAGATCGAGCGCGGCCCGGTGGAAGGCCTTCATGTCGAAGGCAGCCCCGGCCCGCGTACGAGCGTCCTCGCGGGCCTGGAGCCAGATCCGCTCGCCGACCTTGTAGGACGGCGCCTGGCCCGGCCAGCCGAGGTAACGGGCGACCTCGAAATCGAGGAAGGCGTCCTCCATCAGGCAGTGCTGGCCGATGAACTCGCGGCCGAGCTCAGGGGTCCAGACCTCGCCGGGATGGAAGCCGAAGGGGTTGTCCTCCGGGATGGTCAGCTCCAGATGCATGCCGATGTCGATGATGACCCGTGCGGCCCGGAAGGACTGGCCGTCGAGCATGCCGAGGCGGTCGCCGGGGTCGTCGAGGTAGCCGAGGTCGTCCATGAGGCGCTCGGCGTAGAGCGCCCAGCCCTCGCCGTGGCCGGAGACCCAGCACATCAGCCGCTGCCAGCGGTTGAGCAGCTCGGCGCGATAGGCGGTCTGGGCGACCTGGAGGTGATGACCGGGTACGCCCTCGTGGTAGACGGTGGTCAGCTCACGCCAGGTGCCGAAGGAGGTCACCGACTCGGGCACCGACCACCACATCCGGCCGGGTCGGGAGAAGTCCTCGGAGGGGCCGGTGTAGTAGATCCCGCCGTCGGAGGTCGGGGCGATCATGCACTCGATCCGCCGGACCGGCTCGGGGATGTCGAAATGCACGTCGGCCAGCTCCGCGATCGCCTCGTCGGCCTTGCTCTGCATCCACGACTTGAGCGCGTCGGTCGAGGTCAGCTGCCGTGCGGGGTCGTTGTCGAGATGCGCCGCCGCCTCGATGACGCTCGATCCCGGCAGGATCCGGTCGGCGGTGGCCTCCATGTCGTCGGAGAGCCGCTTGAGCTCCTCCCACCCCCAGGCGTACGTCTCCTCCAGATCGATCTCCGCGCCGAGGTAGCGGCGGGAGGCGAGCCGGTAGTGGTCGCGCCCGACCGCCTCCTTGGGCAGCCCGTTGGGGACCAGGTCGTCGGCCATGAACCGCCCGAACTCGGCGAACGCCTCGTTGGCCTTCGCGGCCGACGCCTCGAGCTCGGCGCGCAGCGAAGCGGGTGTGGCCTCCGGGGCGCGCGCGACCAGGCCGCTGAAGAAGTCACCGGCGCCCTTCTGGCCGGTCCAGCCCAGGATCTGGTCGGCGACCTTCGCATACTGGGCCGTCGCCGAGACCCGGCCGGCGGCGGCCTCCTCGCGCAGGGTCGCGGTGTAGCCGGCGACCGCGTCCGGCATCCCGGCCAGCCGGGACCCGATCGCGGCCCAGTCGTCCTCGGTGTCGGTCTGCATCAGGTCGAAGACCTCGCGCAGGTTGTGGATGCCGCTGGAGATGACGGAGACGAACTTCCGGTCCAGCTGCGCCTCGGCGAACTCGATGTCGAGCCCGACCCTCTCCAGGAACGCCTCCTTGGCCACCTGCTCACGTTCGTCGACCGGCTTGATCGCGGCGACGTCGGCGTAGGCGGCCCGGTTGAGGTCCTCCACCGCCTGCATGCCGTCGGGAGACAGGTCGGGGAGCTCCGCGTCGTGGCCGGCGACACCGACGTAGGTTGCGGTCAGCGGGTCGAGAGCGCAGAGCTCCTCGACATAGCGGTCGGTGCGGGCGTCTACTTCACGGGTCACCCGGCCAACCATAGGACCGGGACGTGCTGGGGCAACTCAATTCCTGGCTACACGCAACGAACTCGACAGACTTCGCGTAGAGGGGGTGTGAACGTGCCAGAGGAGGTGTCTGTGGATGCCGACCATGAGGCGACAGAGCCGGATTTCGGTGCCTGGGTGGCCTCGCGGGGTCCTGCGCTGCAGCGGTTCGCCTACCTGGTGACCGGCAACAACGCCGACGCTCCTGACCTGGTGCAGGACGCCCTCACCCGAGCGCTGCCGCGGTGGGAGTCGCTGGCGGCGTCCGGGACGGCGGAGGCGTACGTGAAGAGGAGCATCGTCAACGGGTCGATCAGCGGATGGCGCAAGCGGCGCCGTCTGGTGCTGGTCGAGGACGTCGAGCCGATGGCCACCAGGCACGAGCCCGGCCCCGAGGAACGCGACGCGGACGAGGCGTGGGCCCTGGTGCAGACGCTGCCGTCGAACCAGCGAGCGGCCGTGGTGCTCCGCTTCTACGAGGACCTGTCGTTCGCACAGATCGCGACGGTGCTCGACTGCGCCGAGGCGACCGCCCGGTCCCATGTGCACCGGGCGCTGGCCAAGCTGAGGGAACGATTGAACGAGGGGGTTGACAATGAGTGACTTCGAGCGCGAGGAGCGGGCCTTCCGGGCCGCCCTGGCCCGTGCCGCCGACGGCTTCGAGCCGCGGGAGCTCGCGATCCCCGGGGACGCTGAGGAGTCCGGACCGGCTGCCGTGTCAGTGAAGTCGGAGACGGAGACGGCCGAGGAGAAGGCACCCGTACGCCGCCGGTACACCTGGATCCTGGCCGCGGCAGCCGCGGTGCTGGCCGTCGTCGGCCTGGGTGGCGTCATCGCCAACCTGCAGCCCGACGGAAGCAGCGACGAGAGCACGGCGGCGAGCGACACCGTCGGGGAGCAGGACAGTGCCGGCGACGCGCCCGAGCCGTTCGCGGGGAAGGAAGCGGCCCCCGAGGGCACCTACGACGAGGGCGGCCGCACCGACCTCGGCGCGCCCGCGGAGGGGAAGCGCTGGGCGGTCCGCTACGACATCGCCTTCCAAGTGCCCCAGGAGTGGGCCGACGCAAACGCGCCGGCGCTGCCCGAGTGCATCGTGAAGCCGGGCGACCAGTGGGACACCGTGCCGCGGACTCCCTACGTCGCCAACATCACCAACCAGCCCGTCCCGGCGATCGCCTGCAACGAGACGAACGACCGCGACTTCCCGGCAGAGTTCGGCAAGGTGCCGTTCGCGCTGTGGCAGCCCTATGTCCTGATCCAGAAGCCCGACAAGGGTGAGACCTTCGAGACCGGCTCCTGGGAGCACGAGGGCTGGCTGCTGACCAGGGTCCGGGTCGACGATGCGTACGCCTCGATCCTCACCGGTCCCGGCGACGACGACGTCAACGCCGACATCAAGGCCTCGCTGAGGACGACGCCGGAAGACCCCTACGGCTGTGACACGGCCTCGCCGCTGGCCGCGGGTGACCCGGTGCGGCCCACGACCGAGCCGGAGACCTCACCGCTGGAGGGCGATGCTCCGGAGTCGATCGCGATCTGCGAGTACGAGCCGTCCTCGGCGTCGCTGACCGGCTCGCGAGAGATCACCGGCTCCGACGCCTCCGGCCTCGTGGAGGCGATCCGGGACGCGCCGGCCCGCTCCGGCCCCAACTCGCCGCAGAACTGCGCCGCGGGGCAGCCGGTCACGGCGTACGTCATCCTGCGGATCTTCCGCGACGGCAAGCCCGGTGACGTCTACGTCAACTACGAGAACTGCGAGGACCACGGGTTCTACGACGGGCTCACCGTGCACGAGCTCAGCGCGGCTGCCTGCCGGCCGGTGTTCGCCAAGGATCCGGTCACGATCTACTCGGCTCAGGGCGACGTCGCCAAGGTCTGCCTCTCCTGACCCTCGGCTGCTGGCCGCCCCCGCTCGGGGAGGGCGGCCAGCAACCGAGTAGTGCGCCAGACGGCGTAGAGGAAGAGCAGCACCAGGAGGCCGTTGCGCCAGGCCAGCACCTCGGTGATCCACGGTGAGCCGATGTCGTTGAAGGTGAGCATGTAGCCGTACATCCGCGGGAAGATCTCGTGGGTCAGCAGGGTCACCGCGACCAGCACGAACGACCAGATCCCGAGCTGTCGGCGCGCGCGGCCGCGGAGCAGGACCAGCCCGGCGGAGGCGGCGGGGAGCAGCCAGAGCATGTACTGCGGACTGAGCACCTTGTTGGTCACCAGGAACGCGGCCACGGTCGCGAGCACCAGCCACACGATCGTCTCCTCGGTCCTCTCCCCGCCGGGCAGACGACGCCAGGCGAGCACCCACCAGACGATGACGAGCGCCCCGACGACCACGGAGGCGATCGTCGCCGCGAGGAGCAGCGCCTCGACCATCGGCCCGCTGATGTCGTACGCCTTCCACTCGGTGTAGTCGATCGCGTAGCCGCTCGCCGGTCCGCCGTGGCCCCACTCGAACATCGCCGGCGTCGCGAAGACCGACTCGATCTGGAGGCCCCGCTCGCCCTGGTAGCTCAGCGGCGTCCAGAGCCGGTCCCAGCCACCGAGGACGAGACTCAGCCCGGCCAGCGCGATGCCGGTGGCGCCGACGACCAGGATGACCCCGCGTCGGGCGGCGCGGTTCGCCGCCAGGGCCGGGATGACCAGGATCGGCCAGTACTTCGCGCCGGTCGCGAAGGCCGCGAACACCGCCGCCACCCTTGGCCTCCGGACCGCGTAGAGCACCGCCAGGCCGACCGTGATCCCGGGGAAGAGGTCGAAGCGCGCGTACGCCGTCGCCCCCAGCGCCGGAAGGGCGGCCAGCCACAGCGCCTCGCCGCCCGAGACCCCCAGCCTCGGGTGCTCCCCGCGACGGTTGCGGACGATCAGCAGCATGAAGAGCAGGTCGGTCAGCGCGGCCATCGCCAGCACCGCCACGATGTAGGCGTCCGCGCCGAGGCGGAGCAGGTCGATCGCGGCGTACGGGATCCAGAGCAGCAGCAGCGCCGGCACCGGATACTCGACCAGCGTCCCCGCCACCCCGTCCGTGGCCAGTGCGTCCAGGCTGTCGCGGTAGTAGTTGACGTCGCCGACGACGCCCCACTCCATGCCCCACCAGCCGACCAGGCCTTCGGCCGCGGCCGGGAAGCCGTAGAGGACCACCACCCATCCCCGGGTCACCAGCCAAGCCAGGGTGACCAGGAGATATCGCCGAGAGAAGGTGATCACGCAGCGATCATGACATTGCGATCCTCGTCAGCGGGGCAGGCCGCTGGCGCGCCAGGCGTTGGGGCCGGGGTGGAGCGGCGTACGCAGCTGGGGGGTGGCCCAGAGGGAGCGCTCCTTCTTCTTCGGGGCATCGCCCGCCGACCCCATGGCCGCGAAGACGGCCACGATCGCGGCTACGTCCTCGGGGGTGGCGTTCTGGTCGATGACCTTGAGCAGGGGCTTCTGCTCTTCGGGGCTGGTCATTCCGTGACCACCTTTCGTTCTCGGTTCGGCTTACGTCGGGTTTTCGCCGAGTCGGCGCAATCCGGTCCTCGCTCGCTTCGCTTCGCTTCGGTCCGTTTGCGCCGACTCGGCGCTATCCGCTCTTCGCGGGACCCTTCGGGCCCCACTCAGAGCGGGATGTTGCCGTGCTTCTTCGCGGGCAGGGTCTCGCGCTTGGTGCGCAGGAGACGGAGCGCGCGGGTGACCTCGGCGCGGGTCTCGTGCGGCGGGATGACCGCGTCGACGTAGCCACGCTCGGCGGCGATGTAGGGGTTGGCGAGGGTGGTCTCGTACTCGTCGATGAGCTCGGCGCGCTTGGCCTCGACGTCGCCCCCGGCGGCCTCGACCTCGGCCAGGGTGCGGCGGTGAACGATGTTGGCCGCGCCCTGGGCACCCATGACCGCGATCTGGGCGGTCGGCCAGGCGAGGTTGATGTCGGCGCCGAGGTGCTTGGAGCCCATGACGTCGTACGCACCGCCGTAGGCCTTGCGGGTGATGATGGTGACGAGCGGGACGGTGGCCTCGGCGTAGGCGTAGATCAGCTTCGCGCCGCGGCGGATGATGCCGTTGTGCTCCTGGTCGGTGCCGGGCAGGAAGCCGGGGACGTCGACGAAGGTGATCACCGGGACGTTGAAAGCGTCGCAGGTGCGTACGAACCGGGCGGCCTTCTCGGAGGCGTCGATGTCGAGGGTGCCGGCGAACTGCATCGGTTGGTTGGCGACGATGCCGACCGGGCGGCCCTCGATGCGGGCGTAGCCGATGATGATGTTGGGCGCCCACAGCGGCTGGACCTCGAGGAACTCCTCGTCGTCGACGATGTGCGAGATGACCTCGTGCATGTCGTAGGGCTGGTTGCCGCCGTCGGGGATGAAGGTGTCGAGCTCGCGGTCGAGGTCGGTGATCTCCAGGTCGGCGACCTCCTCGTAGGCCGGCGGCTCCTCCATGTTGTTGGAGGGGAGGTAGGAGAGCAGCGCCTTGACGTACTCGATCGCGTCCTCCTCGTCGGAGCCCATGTAGTGGGCCACACCCGACTTGGAGTTGTGGGCGAGCGCGCCGCCCAGCTCCTCCATGGTGATGTCCTCACCGGTGACGGTCTTGATGACGTCGGGGCCGGTGATGAACATGCCGGAGGTCTTGTCGACCATGATCGTGAAGTCGGTGACGGCCGGGGAGTAGACGTGGCCGCCGGCGCAGTTGCCCATGATCAGGCTGATCTGCGGGATCACGCCGGAGGCATGGACGTTGCGCTTGAAGATCTCGCCGTACAGGCCCAGGGAGACGACGCCCTCCTGGATGCGGGCGCCGGCGCCCTCGTTGATGCCGATCAGCGGGGAGCCGGTCTTGATCGCGAGGTCCATGATCTTGGTGATCTTCTCGCCGTAGACCTCGCCCAGCGACCCACCGAAGACGGTGAAGTCCTGGGAGAAGACGCAGACCTGGCGGCCGTCGATGGTGCCGTAGCCGGTCACCACGCCGTCGCCGAAGGGGCGGTTCTTCTCCAGCCCGAACGCGGTGCTGCGGTGGCGGGCCAGCTCGTCGACCTCCTGGAAGGACCCCTCGTCGAGCAGCATGTCGATGCGCTCGCGGGCGGTCTGGCGTCCCTTCGCGTGCTGCTTCTCGACAGCCTTCGCGGAGCCGGCGTGGACGGCCTCGTCGAGACGACGCTCCAGCTCGGCCAGCTTTCCGGCCGTCGTGTGCAGGTCGATGCTGGGCTCGTTCTCGGGCTGAGGGGTGGCTTCGGCGCTCACGGTGCTCCTTTGGACTTCGGGCGGTGCGGGGGCCAATCTAATGCCCGTGCCACCTTTCGCGATGCGACGCCCGTCACTTGACCACTCCCGGCTCGATGCGCTACCGGGTGGATGGCGCGTCGAGGTCCTCGACGAGACGCCGTCGACGAACGCCGAGCTGGCCGCGCGTGCGCGCTCGGGCGAGGCTTCGGGGCTGGTGATCACCACCGAGCACCAGACCGCCGGACGGGGGCGCCTCGACCGGGGCTGGACCACCCCGGCCCGCTCGGCGCTGACCGTCTCCGTCCTGCTGCGCCCCTCGGCCTCCATCTCCGTTGAGCGGTGGCCCTGGCTGCCGCTGATGACCGGGGTCGCGGTCGCGTCGGCGCTGCGGAAGAAGGGGTACGCAGCGGGGCTGAAGTGGCCCAACGACGTGCTGATCGAGGGTCGCAAAGTCTGCGGGATCCTGATCGAGCGGATCGAGGCGCCCGACGGCGCGTTCGCGGTGATCGGCTTCGGCCTCAACACCTCGCAGACGCGTGAGGAGCTGCCGATCGAGGCCGCCACCTCGCTGGAGCTGGAGAGCGGTGCGCCCGTCGACCGCACCGAGATGCTGGTCGCGTTGCTGGCCGAGCTCGGGGCTGCGTACGAGATCTGGGGGTCGGATCCCGCCGAGCTCGCTCGCCGCTACCGGGAGCTGTCGGTGACGGTCGGCGAGCAGGTGCGGGCCGAGCTGCCGGGTGGGGACGTCTGGGAGGGCGTGGCCACCGAGATCGACGACTTCGGCCGGCTGGTCATCGCGACCGACGAGGGGTCACGGGTGGTCGGCGCGGGCGACGTGATCCACGCCCGGCTCGGGCCGCGGTCGTGACGGGCGGTCCTGACGAGCCGGATGGCATGATCAGTTCGTGGCGAAATCGAAGCAGCCCGTCAACCTGACCTCGGCGGAGGTCGCCGAGAAGGCCGGCGTGAGCCTGGACCAGGCGAAACGCCTGTGGCGGGCTCTCGGTTTCCCGGAGATCGGAGACACCGAGGCGTTCTTCGACGAGGCGGACGTGCACGCGCTGTCCAAGGCCAACGAGATCGCGGGCAACGGGCTGGTCAGCTTCGACCTGGTCGTCAACCTGACCCGCGGCATCGGGCAGTCGATGGCGCGGCTGTCCGACTACGAGGTCTCCGCGCTGCTGCACCACGTCGAGACCCAGAACGAGGACGAACGCTCGCCGTCCGAGCTGCTGAAGGCGACCGTCTCGGTCTCGGAGCAGTTCGAGAGCGCGTTCGAGGAGATGATGATCTTCGCCTGGCGCCGCCACATGCGCGCCGCGCTCGCGCGGGCCGAGGCGTCGATCGCCGGACCCGAGGAGCAGCTGGGCACGGTCTGGCAGACGGTCGGGTTCGCCGACATCGTCTCGTTCACGGCGCTGTCGAACACGCTGACCGAGGAGAAGATCGGCGACCTGGTCGAGCTCTTCGAGTCGCGATGCGCCGATGTGGTGGCGACCTGGGGCGGCCGGATCATCAAGTCGCTGGGTGACTCGGTGCTCTTCGTCAATGACGATCCGCTGCAGGCCTACGGCACCGCCGAGGGGATCATCAACGTGATCGGCCGGGACCCACGGATGCCGGACGTACGCGTCGGACTGGCGTCCGGCAACGTCGTCTCGCGCCTCGGCGACGTCTTCGGGCCGCCCGTGAACATGGCCGCACGGCTGACCGCCGTGGCCCGCCGCAACCGGATCATCGTCGACGAGGCCACCGCCGGGACGATGCCCGAGGACGAGTTCGAGACCCGCCGACTGGCCGCTCGACCGGTGCGAGGCTTCGGGATCGTGGAGCCCGTCGCCGTCCGCCGTGTCTGAATCGTGACCTTCTAGGGTGTCGCTGACCTGCGATTTCGCAGGTTTGTTCACATTCCGTTGTAGTTAACAGTCGATCAACGCCGAGCGTCGATCGCTTTACCTCGTCGCGCCTTCGTGGGCATGGTTGAGAGCGCCGTTCGGGGGCGCACGTTTGTCATGCCCATTTCGTTGCACCTTGGCACGAAAATGTCAGTGGCAATATCGTGCAATCCTTTGCCAAGGGCTCTTTACCTCCCTAATGTCGGTTCCATGATCGAGGTACAGGAGATCAAGCTCGACCCGGAAACCCGGCGAGCATGGCGGAACGATGAGGAGCTGACGCTCTCTCGCAAGGAGTTCGACCTGGTTCATGCCCTGATCAAGAGGGCTGGCGACGTCGTCTCCCGCGACGAGTTGATGAGGGACGTGTGGAACGCGACCTTCTACACCTCGTCGAAGACCATCGACGTGCACCTGGGATGGGTGCGTCGGAAGCTGGGCGACGACCCTCGGAAGCCCCATCTGATCACCACTCTGCGCGGCAAAGGCCTGCGCTTCGAGAAGGCCTGACCTTCTCTCAACCTGCCGGGAGCCGGATTTCGCGGATGTCGTGAGGGGGATCCGCGAAATCGGCTCCAGCAGGGCAGTTTCCTTATTCTGTCCGTCGTGACCCTCGCACCGACACTTGCGATCATCGGCGGCGGCCAGCTGGCCCGCATGATGGCTCAGCCAGCAATCGCGCTCGGCCTCCCGCTCCGGCTTCTCGCCGAGGGCGAGGGTGTGTCGGCCGCTCAGGTCATCCCCGACCAGATGGTCGGCGACTACCGCGACCTGGACACGTTGAAGAAGGTCACCGAGGGCTGCGAGGTGGTCACCTTCGACCACGAGCACGTCCCGACCGAGCACCTGCACGCGCTCGAGGCCGCCGGCGTCGCGGTCCGGCCCGGGCCCGACGCGCTCGTGCACGCCCAGGACAAGGGCGTCATGCGCTCGCGGCTGACCGAGCTCGGCATCCCGTGCCCGCGCAACGCGATCGTGTCGTCCGTCGCCGAGGTCGAGGCCTTCGGCTTCCCCTGCGTCCTCAAGACCACCCGCGGCGGCTACGACGGCAAGGGCGTCTGGGTCGTACGCGACGTCGCCGATGTCGCCGAGCCGCTGCGCGTCGCCGAGGAGGCCGGGGTCCAGGTCCTCGCCGAGGAGCTCGTCGACTTCCGCCGTGAGCTCTCCGCGATCGTCGCCCGTTCGCCGAGCGGTCAGGCCGCTGCGTACCCGGTCGTGCACACCTACCAGGAGAACGGCGTCTGCAAGGAGGTCATCGCTCCGGCGCCCGACCTCTCGCCCGAGCTGGCCGTCGAGGGCGAGCAGATCGCGCTGCGCATCGCCGGTGAGCTCGGCGTCGTCGGCATCCTGGCGGTCGAGATGTTCGAGACCGTCGACGGCCGGCTGCTGGTCAACGAGCTCGCCATGCGACCCCACAACACCGGCCACTGGACCCAGGACGGCGCCGTCACCTCGCAGTTCGAGAACCACCTGCGCGCGGTCATGGACCTGCCGCTCGGCTCTCCGGCGCCCCGCGCGAAGTGGTCGGTGATGGTCAACATCCTCGGCTCCTCCCGGCCCGACGTCGGCCGGCTCTACGACGGCTACCCGCACGCGATGGCCCGCGACCCCCACCTCCGCGTCCACCTCTACGGCAAGGAGATGCGCCCGGGGCGCAAGGTCGGCCACGTCAACGTCTACGGCGACGACCTCGACGACTGCCTCGAGCGCGCCCGCCACGCCGCCGACTGGTTCCAGGGCGACCTCGGCAACGACTCCGACTGACGGTCGAAGCGTCAGCCCCGTCGGCCGAGGTGGCACTCAGCTGCCAGCTCGGCCGACGTACGTGACGCCTCGGCCGACGTAGGCGACGGCTCGGCTGGGTCAGACGCCGAGGCGCTGGCGTTCGGTGGCGACGACCTCGCGGGCGATCTCGGCGTCGGAGGCCTCGTTCGCCAGGGCGGTGACGGCGTCTTCGGGGTGGGAGGTCTCGTAGGCCTCCGGGCTGCTGGCCGCGGTGGCACTGACCCGGGCGAAGTCGTCGAAGAGCTCGGCCTTGGCGGCGAGGATGTCGTGGACGCGCTGATCGACGCCGACCTCGGAGAGGAGGCGGTGGACCTGGACCGACTGGAGCTGGCCCATCCGGCGGGCGCGGGCGATCGCCTGCCACTCGATGGTCGGCTTGAGCTGGGGTTCGCAGATGACCACGACCGACGCCGCCTGGATGTTGAGGCCCACGCCGCCGGCGACGATCTGGGTGACCAGCACCGCGCCGTGGCCGGCCGCGGAGAACTCGTCGACCATCTGCTGGCGCTCCTCGGCGGGAACCGAGCCGGTCAGCGGCCCGAAGACCTCGCCCGGCAGCAGCGTGACCAGATCGTCCAGGACCTTCCTGAAGTGGGAGAACACGATCACCCGGCGGCCGTTCTCCTCGGCCTCGCCGACGATCTCGATCAGCCGCTCGACCTTGGCCGACGACGTGCCCTGGAGCATGGCGGCCTGGCGCATGGCCATGAAGTTGCCCTCGCGGACGCACTCGGCGTACGCCCGCTCGTCGGCGAGCGAGAGGGGCAGCCAGTCCTCGACCTCGACGAGGTCGGGGAGCTCGGTGAGGACGTCCTCCTGGTTGCGGCGCAGGTAGACCGGCGCGACCTGCTTGCGGAACCGGTGCGGGTTGAACTCGTCGGCGGAGAGCAGGAGGTCGGGGCGGAGGTAGGAGACCAGGTTGCGGAACTCCTCGATGCGGTTCTCCATCGGGGTGCCGGTGAGCAGGATGGCCCGCTCGGAGGCATCGAGGGCGCGGCGTACGCGTTCGGTGCGCTGGGTGCGCGGCGACTTGATCATGTGGGCCTCGTCGACCACGACGCAGGCGACCTTGACCTGGTCGAGGAAGGGCCGGATCGCGTTGAGCGTCTCGTAGGTGGTCACCGCGACGCCGCCCTGCTCGACCCAGATCTTGGCGGCCTTCTGGCGGCGGTTGCCGTGGAGCCGGTGGGGGATCAGGGTGGTCTTGGAGTCGGTCTCGCGTACCCAGTTGGTGACCACGGCGGCCGGGCAGACCACCAAGGTGTGCGACGCGCCCATCGCGTGCAGGTGGGCGAGCACGGCCAGCGACTGGAGCGTCTTGCCGAGCCCCATCTCGTCGCCGATGATCACCTTCATCTGCACCAGCGCGAAGCGGACGCCGAAGTGCTGGTAGCCGCGCAGCGACGCGGTCAGGTTGTTGGTGCGCAGCTCCTGCGCGCGCACCGCCTCGATGATCTCGGCCGACAGGTCGCCGTGGATCTTGTCCTCGTCCTCGGTGAGGAAGCCGAGCTCGGAGAGCATCGCGTAGTAGTCGGCGGGGCGTTTCTCGAAGTCCTCCCACGGGTCCGCCGGCCGGTTCCCCGGACGGATCCGGCGGGCCATCTCGGCGCGGTGGGCGATCGCTCGCAACGCGGCCTGGAAGTCGTCGAGGCTGGCCGCGTTGGCCAGGATCAGGTGGAACTTCGCGCCGCCGTCGAGCGAGCGGATCAGCGGCCGCAGCGACTGGACGAGGGCGAGCTCCGCTCCCGCGTCCTTCGTACGCCGCCCCGCCTCCCACTCAGCCAGCCGGGCGAGCAGCCTGGTGGCCGCCGGGGTGCGGCGCTCGTGGTCGATGGCGAGGGGCATCTCGTCGTAGGTGCGCTGCCACAGCGCCTGCGCCGCCTCCTGCATCCGCATCGCCGTGGCCGGGCCGACCCCGGGAAGTTCCCGCAGGTCAGAGGCGGGATGGATGACCTCGTGGACGGTGCGGATCCCGGCCTCGAGGAGGGGCTCGATGCGTACGAGGTCGGCGAGCTCGTCGACCGGCAGAGCGCTGACCGCGGTGTCGGTGTCGGCGCTGCGGACCGCGTTGCCGGCGTCGGTCGCGGCCCGGCGAGCCGGCTCCTCGGAGCGCCGGGCCTCGTTGAGCGCCTCGCCCTCGTTGCGCAGGACGAGGATGCCCTTGCGCGGCGCCAGCACGGCCTCGGAACCCAGGTCGGAGAGGGCTTCGAGGAGCCCGACGCTCGGCAGCAGCGCCTCGCGGACCCGCACCCGGCGCCGGTCCGGGCGCCTGGTCAGCTCGCCCAGCCGTGTCGGCGCCTGGATCTCGTCGGCCCAGCGGTGCAGGTCGAGGATCCGCTTGCCCGCCAGCTCCGCGTCCTCCCGGCGGTTGCCGCGTACGAACAGGCGGCGGGCGCCGGTCGCCTTCTTCGCCTGCGCCAGGTCCTCGGTCGCGGCGGAGAGCGCCTCGACGAGCTCCTGGGTGGTCTCCTCGACGGGTTCGAGCGCGTGCCGCCGCGCGATCGCGGCCAGCCGTGGCCCGTCGCTGCGGTCGAGCGCGATGCTGCGCCAGGCCACCTGGGCTGCTCGCTTGAGCTCGGCCGCGCTCGCTCGGTAGTGGTCGACCGCCTCGGCCGCCTCCCGCTCGATCACGGTCCGCGCCTCCGTCGCCGAGGCCGCCTGCCGGGACCAGGACGAGACCTGCCGCACGCGCGACGGCAGCGCTTTGCGCTCCGCCTTGGTCAGCCCGGTGAACCGCTCGACCGAGGCGGGGTTCGGCGTCGTGCTGACGACGTCGGTGCTCGTTGCTGGATCCATCTGCCTTTGTGGGGTTGTCGGGGAGAGTGGCCAGCACACTAGCGGCCAGGACCGACACTCAGGTGACAGGCAGAGGTCGGGCCCATGACGCGACCCCCTCGTCGAGGGCGAGCTCGGCGTCCGCCTCGGCGGCGGCCTCGGGGTCATGGGTGGCGAGAACGACGATCGCACCGCGAGCCGCCTCGGCACGAAGCGCGGCGATCATCCGCTCCCGGTTGCCGGCATCCAGGTCACTGGTCGACTCGTCGGCGAGGATCACGGCGGCCCGCATCGCGAACGCGCGGGCGAGCGCGACCCGCTGCTGCTGCCCGCCTGAGAGCTCGTCGACCAGGTGGCGTCCGGACTCGGCGAGACCGACCAGCTCGAGTGCGGCCGTGGTGCGCTCGAGCGCCTCCCGGGATGGCACCTTGCGGGCAAGCATCGGTACCAGGACGTTCTCCTCCGCGGAGAGCGCCCCGGCCAGACCGTTGCCCTGGGGGATGAGGGTGACGCCGCGGTCGGCGGCGTCGTCGCGGCCGACCAGGGGCGATCCGTCCAGGTTCACGGATCCTGCTGCTGGGCGCCGGGCGCCGGCCAGCGCCCACAACAGCGACGACTTCCCGGCGCCGGAGGGTCCCGTGACCGCCAGCATCACGCCCGCCCCGAGGGCGAGTTCGATCGCCTCGACGGCGACCAGGTTTCCGTACGTCACCGTCAGCCCGTTCGCGCGAAGCTCACTCATCGCTCGCCTCCTCGTGCTCGGGAACGAGCTCGTAGTGACCGTCCACCGGATGGAAACGGACCAGTGTGCCTGGCGGAAGCACGTCGCGTACGTGGCCGGGGAGGGGAAGCGAACCGTCTGCCGTCACCACGGCGTACTCCTCCCCGCTGCGTCCCTCGCCACCGATACGGCCGTCGCGGATGGTGACCGTGCGGGGCAGGAACGCGGCGACGTGCGGATCGTGGGTGACGAGCACGACGGTCGTACCGTGGGCGCGGTTGATCCACGCGAGTCGCTCGAGGACGAGGTCGCGGGCGGCGTGGCCGAGCTGGCTGGTGGGCTCGTCGGCGAGGACGAGCCCGGGCCGGGTGGCGAGAGCGACGGCCAGTGCAACGAGCTGCAGCTCACCAGGGGTGAGGCCGGTCAGCGGACGGTGCGCCACGTCGGCGATGCCGAGCTCGCTGAGCACCTCCTCAGCGGTGGGCAGATCCTTGGCCCCGCGGGCCACGCGCTGCGCGAAATCCACGTTGGCCGCCGGAGTGGCGTAGGGCAGCAGGTTGCGTCCGGCACCCTGGAGCATCAGCGAGACCTGGGTTGCCCGGAGACGGTCCAGCTCTTTCGTACTGGCCGACGACACCTCGTGCGCGCCCACGAAGATCTTGCCGGCGCTGGGCCGGAAGACGCCGGCCAGGAGGCTCATCAGCGTCGACTTCCCGGATCCTGAGGGGCCCAGGAGCCCCATCAGCTCGCCGGGTCTCACGTCCAGGTCGACGCCGGAGAGGGCGGCCACGTCGTGTCCCTCTGCGTGGTAGATGTGCACCAGGCCGTGGGTACGGATGCCCATCGGCCTGAGGTCTGTGGTCGCTCGCTTGCGCTCGCTCATGCCGTCTCCCGGACCCGGTCGAGGCGCGCGGCGGCTGCGACTGCCCGGCCGAGGAGCACGGCGGCTGTGCCGAGGACCAGCAGACAGGCGAGTGTGGTCAGTCCGACCGCCGGCCAGGGAACGGACACGTCGATGGTGTCGACGGCGGGTGGCACTGCGAAGAGGGGGATGTCGGGCAGGGTCAGCAGGGCGCCGAGCACCCCGGCTGCGGCCCCGGCGAGAACCCCCAGGACCACCGGCAGCAGCTGAGTGGCGCCGGGGAGCTGCCTGACTGTACGCCGGTCCACACCCGCCAACCACAAGGAGGCCAGGTCGCGAGCGCGGGTGCGCCAGCCGGTCACCGTCAGCACACTCAACGCGAGGACGGCGATCGCCACGGCGGCCAGACCGACGACGACGCCGAGCTGCAGGCTCCAGGCCGCGACCGACTCGTCCAGGCTGCGGCGTACGTCGCTGAGCGTTCGGGGCTCGGCGACGATGATGCCTTCTTTCCGGAGGTCGGCGCTGACCCGGTCGAGCAGCGCCCGATCCTCGGCGGAGAACCACAGCGAGATGGTGGAATCGGCGTCGGGAGGGGCGAGCTCCTGAGCGGTGGTGAGATCGACAAGAGCGACATCCGGGCCGCCGCCGGGGACCCGGTCGATGGCCGCGACCTCCTCGCCGTCCTGCTCGATGCCGTCGAGGCCGACGATGGTGACCTCGTCCTCGAAGAGCGACCCCGTGGTGATGACCGGGATCGGCTCGTGCGCCTTCCCGTCGGCGAGTTCGTGCCATTGGCCGGCGCTGGGGGAATCCCCGGTGCCGAAGAGAGCGATCTGCCGAAACCCCTGCGGATCGACGGCGAACGTCGTTGCGCCACCACTGGGAGCTGCGGCTCGTACGACGGGGGTCACCTGGGTGCTCTTCGGGTCGATCCTCGCGAGCACCCGACGTACTGCCCCGAGGTTGTCGGCGGTCGACCGCTGTCCCTGGAGCTCGGCGATCAACGGGGCGCCCGCCTCCTGTTCCGCAGCGACCGCGCGGTTGCGCTCGCCCACGAGGAGACCGCAGACCGAGAAGACGGCGAGCGCGCTGGCGACGGTGGCCAGGGCCACCGTACGGCGCGTGGCGATGCTCCGTGATGCGTCCAGCAGCGAGACGCCGGCGCGCAGACGGCCGCGGCGCAGCAGTGTGCGCCCGATCCGCATCGCCGTCGGGGTGAAGAGGTGTGCGAGGACGAGGCCGACGAGCGCGGAGAGCAGCGCCGGGGCGGCGAGCGCGATGGGCCCGGTCAGGCTGCCTGTCACAAAGGCGACCACGCCCGCCCCGCACGCCGTGATGGCCACGGCGTCGCCTGCGCCGAGCGCCCACCCCGAGCGGCGGCGGCGATTCCTGTGGAGCAAGGTGCCGAGGGGTTCGCGGGCGACCCGATAGACGGCCGCGTACGTCACCAGGACCAGAGCCGCGCCGGCGATGATCCCGGACGTCAGCACGCCCTGGGGAAGCTCGAACGGTGGATCGCCAGGCAGCGCGTACTCACGCGCGAGGGTGGCGGCGAGGATCGCCACCGCTGCCCCCGGGACGATCCCGGCGAGCACGGCGGGGAGGAGCTCGCCCATCAGCAGGGACCTCGCCCCTGACGCACCCCGTCCCCGAAGCCGCGCGACCACTACCTCCGGCCGTCGCTGGTCCGTCGCCGCGAGCAGCATCAGCCACAGGACGATGACCCCGAGCACACCCAGCTGCACGAGGAGCAGTGGCACCGTCGTCCGGCTCTGTTCGATCTGAGCGTTGACCTCGTCGGTGAGCTCGGGCAGCGACGTCACCAACGATGTGATCGAGTCCTCGAAGATCTCGTCGTGCTCCTCAACCTTCTCGGCCCGCGCCCGGAGGTCACGTAGGTCTCCCTCCAGGGCGGTGAGCTCGTCGACCCCCACGTCATCGGCGCGCAGCCGCGATCCGACCCATGGGCGCTCGGCGTCGAGGAACGGTGTCGAGCCGCCGAAGGTGGACTCGTCGGTCAGCCACACATCGTGCTGGACGATGTCGCCGGCGGCGATCCCGGCCCGGCCGTCCAGATGGAGACCTTGCCACCACGCTTCGTCGTCGGCCCGGTAGGTGCCGACGACCCGGTAGGTCACCCAAGGTGTCGGCGGCTGGTGAAAGTTCACGTCCACCGGGGGCCTGGCTGCCTTCGACCTCACCGTGCTTCCGATGGCGACGTCGTAGGTCTTCGCCTCGTTGTCGGTGACCAGGATCTCGCGGCTCCGGTCGGGGCAGGTGCCCGCGGTGATCCTGATGTGGTCGCACTGGCCCTCGCGCC
Source organism: Nocardioides luteus (assembly GCF_015752315.1). NCBI lineage: Bacteria > Bacillati > Actinomycetota > Actinomycetes > Propionibacteriales > Nocardioidaceae > Nocardioides > Nocardioides luteus. The sequence goes on along the minus strand of NZ_JADOVJ010000001.1, from coordinate 4,411,492 downwards.
ACCAGATGTCACCTCGGGGGACGGAGAGCGAGGCAGGGCCGAGATCGAGGTCGGCGACGGCGTTGTGCCCGACGACAGGGGTCTCGAAGAGCGATGAGTCCGGAAGCTGTCGCGCGAGCACCGCGGGGTCGGCGCGGTCCAGGAGATGGTTCGCCTGGGGTCCGAAGAGCTGGAGGTCGCGCTCCACGCTGGGTGCGTCGTCGAGGGTGACCGCGGTGGCAGCCTGCTGCATCGCGCGGTCGTAGAGCGGGGCGAAGACGGCACACGCGGTGATCAGCGCGGACAGCAGTGAGATGACCACGGCCTGGCCGAGCCGGTATCTCATGGCGGACATCACGGGGCACACGATCTCTTAACCTTGTGGGGCGCGACAGCGAATTACGGCCATGACGGCCTCCTTGGGCGGCCCGGTTCACGCGTATACATGCTCGTCGGCCTAGCCTTGGCCCATGAGTGCGCGCGTAGGCATCGTGATGGGATCCGACTCCGACTGGCCGACGATGAAGGCCGCGGCCGACCTCCTCGACGAGTTCGGGATCGAGTGGGAGGCCGATGTGAAGTCGGCCCACCGGATGCCGCAGGAGATGCTCGACTACGGCCGCGAGGCGGCCGGCCGCGGGCTGTCGGTGATCATCGCCGGCGCGGGCGGTGCTGCCGCGCTGCCCGGGATGCTCGCCTCCGTCACGCCGCTGCCCGTCATCGGCGTCCCGGTGCCGCTGAAGTACCTCGACGGCATGGACTCGCTGATGTCGATCGTCCAGATGCCCGGCGGCATCCCGGTGGCCACGGTGGCCATCGGCAACGCCAAGAACGCGGGCATCCTCGCCGCCCGCATCCTCGGCGTCGCGGACCCCGAGCTGCAGCAGAAGCTGGTGGCGTACGAGAAGTCCCTCGCCGAGCTCGCCCGCGAGAAGGGCGAGGTCGTACGCCGCGCCACCTCCTGATCTCAGGGCAGGAGCGAGAGGCCCTTCACGAGCTTGTCGATGATGCGGCGGGGGCCGAAGAGGCTGACCGCGCAGTAGGAGAGGTCGGCGCCGCGGCTGCTGCCGACGGCGAACAGATAGTCGTCGTAGACCCGGGTGTGCTGCGCCTGGGTGGGCATGTCGATGACCGCGACCCCGGGCTGGGCGACCGCCTGACGACGCAGGTCGGTCAGCCGCTGCGCCGGGGCACCCAGCACCGTGCAGCCGATCCACGGCAGGCCCGGATGGGTCGAGTCGTCGGCGTCGATCGCGTCCTCGCCGAGGAGCCCGGCCGTACGCTGCGTGGTCGCGCCCGCGACACAGACGGCCGCGTTCACTGCGCGTCCGGCGGGGAGGGCCTGGTCGACGACGACCACCCACTTGAAGGGCACCTCGCGCGTGCTCGCGGACTGGTCGATCTCGTCCGGGGCGAACCCGATCGTCGCGGCCTCGACACCTGTGCTCATCGCTCTGACTCCTGTCATTCGCCAACTGATTCGCTGACAAGTCTTGAGAATGTCAGGACAGATCGCAATCAGTCCGGTCAATGTCAGGAGAATCGGTTAGATTGGCGGGCATGGACGAAGTCGACCGTCAGATTCTGGCCGCCTGGACGATGGATGCACGGCGGAGCCTCCGGGACATCGCCGCGGAAGTCGGCGTCTCCGCGACCACCGTGCACGACCGGGCGCGAGCGATGCAGCGCCGCGGGCTCATCCGCGGCGCCTACCTCGATCTCGACCTCCGTCAGATCGACCGCGGCGTGCAGGCGCTCGTCGCCGTACGCATCCGGCCGCCGTCGCGGGCCAACATCGAGTCCTTCCGCGACTGGGTCGGGGCACTCCCGGAGGCGGTCGGGGTGTTCGTCACCTCCGGCCGGATGGACTTCATCGTCCACGTCGCGGTCCCCGACAACGACGCGCTCTACGCCTTCGTGATCGACCGGCTCACCTCGCGTGCCGAGATCGCCGACGTCGAGACCTCGGTGATCTACGAGCACCTGCGCACGATGACGTTCGAGCCGTAGCCCTACCTCCGCGCGCCGGCCCTGCCGCGCTCGAACCAGACCTTGCTGGGGCAGGTGTCCATCACCATCGGTACGCCGGCTGCGGTGGTGCGCTCGAAGGCCGACTTGTCGATCACGCCCATCTGGAACCAGACGCCACCCGCGCCGATCGCCACGGCCTCGTCGGCGAACTGGCCGGCGGCCTCGGAGCGACGGAAGACGTCGACGACGTCGATCTTCCCGACCGCGGCGGCAGCCTCGGCCAGGGTCGCGTAGACCTTCTCGCCGAGCACCTCCTTGCCCTCGGCGGCAGCGCCCGGATGGATCGGGATGATCCGCTTGCCGTGCTGCTGGAGCTCCTGGGCGATCGAGTAGGCCGTACGCCACGGGTCACCCGAGAGGCCGACCACGGCCCAGGTCTCGGAGTCGTCGAGGAGCGTGTCGATGGTGTCCTGGTCGAGCCATGCGGCGGTCATGTGGAGCACAACAACAACCCCGCTTCGGGGATTCCGTGACCCGCCAACGTACTGGCGAGTAGCAAACAGGCATAGACTCCGAGACATGAGTGCCGAGTACCCGTTGTTCGCCCTCTCCGAGGAGCACCAGGAGATCCGCAAGGCCATCCGTGAGATCTGTGATGCGAAGATCGCGCCGGCCGCGGCTGCGGTCGATGAGGAGGCTCGTTATCCGCAGGAGGCGCACGATGCGTTGGTCGAGACCGAGTTCTTCGCGCCGCATGTGCCCGAGGCGTACGGGGGTGTGGGTGCCGACGCGCTCGCGACGGTGCTGGTGATCGAGGAGATCGCCCGTGCGGATGTGTCGGCCTCGCTCATCCCCGCGGTGAACAAGCTCGGCTCGCTGCCGGTGCAGATCGGTGGGTCGGAGGAGCTGAAGAAGAAGTATCTGGGTGCGCTGGCCGCGGGGCAGGGCAACTTCTCCTACTGCCTCTCCGAGCCGGATGCGGGTTCGGACGCGGCGAACCAGAAGACCCGGGCGGTGCGTGATGGGGACTTCTGGGTGCTCAACGGCGTGAAGCGGTGGATCACCAACGCGGGTGTCTCGGAGTACTACACGGTGCTGGCCGTGACCGACCCGGAGAAGCGCTCCAAGGGCATCTCCGCGTTCGTGGTGGAGAAGTCCGATGAGGGGGTTTCCTTCGGTGCCCCGGAGAAGAAGCTGGGGATCAAGGGGTCCCCGACCCGTGAGGTGTACTTCGACAACGTGCGCATCCCCGCCGACCGGCTCATCGGCGAGGAGGGTCTCGGCTTCACGTACGCCATGCAGACCCTGGACCACACCCGGATCACCATCGCGGCCCAGGCCGTCGGTGTCGCGCAGGGTGCGTTGGACTATGCGTTGGGTTACATCAAGGAGCGCAAGCAGTTCGGTAAGCCGATCGCGGAGTTCCAGGGTGTGGAGTTCATGGTCGCGGACATGGGGATGAAGATCGAGGCCGCTCGCCAGCTGACCTATGCGGCGGCGGGTCGTTCCGAGCGGGGTGACAAGGATCTGACGTTCTTCGGTGCGGCGGCGAAGGCGTTCGCCTCGGATGTGGCGATGCAGGTGACCACCGATGCGGTCCAGCTGCTGGGTGGGTATGGGTTCACCCGTGACTATCCGGTGGAGCGGATGATGCGTGATGCCAAGATCACCCAGATCTATGAGGGCACCAACCAGGTCCAGCGGATCGTGATGGCTCGCCAGCTCCTCGCCGGCATCCAGTCGGCCCTGTGACTGACCGATCGGTGCACTGCGCCTGCTTGGCTCAGTGCACCGATCATTCATGTGCGCGATCCATGCATCGCTGATCTGCTCAAAGGTGCACAGATCGTGCACGGCCGACAGATGATGCCTTCATGGGGGACACATCTGATCCGGATGAAGACTTCGTCCTGGACCTCTCGCGACCTTTCTCGCGCGCCGATGCCGCCAAGGCGAAGCTCAAACCGAGCACGTTGCGCGGACCGCGTTTCACGCGTCTCTTCAGCGGCGTGTACGTCGCCGCCGACGCCCCAGCGACGCCACTGCAGCGGGTCCAAGCTGCGCTCGTACCGTTCCAGGGCCGCGGGTTCGCCAGTCACGCGTCCGCCGCTCGGGTCTATGACGTGCCGATCCCGACGTTGCCCGACGAGCACGTGACGGTGACGGCCGCGGCCCACCGGCGTACACATCCGGGCATCGTCTGCCACGTGATGAGAGAGCCGCGAGCGGTGGTCGTCGATGGCATCGGCGTCTCCTCGCCCGACCAGCTCTTCACCGAACTCGCCAGCCAGGTGAGCCTGGTCGACCTCGTCGTCGCCGGCGACCATCTCGTACGCCACCACGGGCGTGTGACTCCGACGACTTTGGCCGACTTCGCGGCTTCCGGGACGCTGCCGGGTTCGCGCCCGGCGGCGACGGCGGCGCGCTACGTACGCGAGAACGTTCGCTCGCCGATGGAGACCCGGGTGCGCATGCTGATCGTGCTCGGCGGTCTGCCGGAACCGCGCATCAATGCGCTCGTCGGCACCGGGGACGGCATGCTCAAGCGCGAGCACGATCTGGTCTATGCGGCCTCGAAGACCGCGATCGAGTACGACGGAAAGCAGCACCCCACCGACCAGTGGGAGCGCGACCTCGAACGACGCGAGGAGGCCGACGACGACGGTTGGCGCATCCTCACCGTCGTTGCGAAGGGCATCTATCGCCGACCCGACCTGACGCTCGAGAAGATTCACCGCGTGCTGCTGGAGCGAGGCGAACCGGGCGTGCCGAAGCAGCTGTCGGACGCCTGGCGCCCCCACTTTCCAGTGATTCGGCGACGTGCACGATCCATGCACTCGGGCGATCGTCGCCCATGCACAGATCGAGCATGTGCCCGATCGGTGCACTCAGGTGTCGGTCCTGACTGCACCGATCGTGCACGTGCCGGCGCTATCGTCGCCGGCATGGCTGACGACGGGCTCCGGCTCCGCGAGTGGGAAGAGGCGGACGCCGAAGTGTTGCTCGCTGCGTACGACGGGGCGGGGATGCGGACCGAGCGGCCGGCGGACGTGGCCACCGTCGAGGACGCCGAGCGGCTGATCGCCGGGTGGGCCGAGGAGGCGGCGGCGGACAGGGCGTACACCTTCGCGGTCGTCGACGGCGCCGAGATCCTGGGGCAGATGCGGGTCACCACCCAGCTGCGCGTCCACAGCATCGGCTGGATCTCCTACTGGACCCTCGAGAAGCACCGCGGCCGAGGTGTCGGCAGCACCGGACTGAAGCTCCTGGCGAGGTACTGCTTCGACGAGCTCGACCTCTTCCGCCTCGAGACCGGCCATCGGGTCGACAACCCCGGCTCGTGCCGCGTCGCCACCGCCGCCGGCTTCGTCGTCGAGGGTCGCGAACGCCAGAAGCTGCTCTACGACGGTGTCCGCTACGACACCGAGACCCACGCCCGGCTCGCGACCGACCCCGAGCCTGCCTGACGCCGAGAAGGCACGTACGTCGGCCGAAGCGTCACGCCCGCGAACCGAGACGTCTCCGGGTGACATGTCGGCCGACGTACGTGACGCCTCGGCCGACCGGCCTGACGCCTCGGCCGACCGGCCTGACGCCTCGGCCGACCGGCCTGACGCCTCGGCTAGTTGTGATGTCCAGGGAGGTTGGTCAGCTGGGTGATCGGTGGTTGGCCTCCAATGGCGGAGTGGGCGCGGTGATGATTGTAGAAGTGGAGCCAGCCGGGTAGCGCGGTGTTGCGTTGCTCGGTTGACTCGTACAGGCGGGCGTAGGCCCAGCCGTCGGCCAGGGTGCGGTGGAAGCGTTCGATCTTTCCGTTGGTCTGGGGTCGGTAAGGCCGGGTGCGTTTGTGCTTGATGCCGAGTTCGGTGCAGGCGTTGCGCCAGGCGTAGGACCGGTAGGCCGAGCCGTTGTCGGACAGGACTCGTTCCACGTTGACGCCATGGTCGGCGAACCAGGCCACGGCTCGTTGCAACACTGCGATGGCGGTGGCGGCCTTCTCATCGGTGCAGATTTCGGCGTAGGCCATCCGGGAGTGGTCATCGATGACGGTGTGCACGAAAGCGGTCCCGATCCGGGGACGGTAGTCGTGACCGCGCTCTCCAGTGCGGCGGGCCGTGGATTGGGCGTTGGCCTTGCTCTGCTGGCGTCCGATGAAGCGGTGGCCGCCACCATCAGGAATGTTGCCGAACTTGGTGACGTCGACGTGGATCAGCGAGCCTGGGTGCGGGTGTTCGTAACGGCGGATCGGCTCACCGGTGACGCGGTCGATGTGGGAGAGCCGGCTGATCCGACACCGCACCAGAACCGCGTGCACCGTCGAGGCCTGCATCCCGAGCCGGCCGGCGATCTGGACCGGGCCAAGCCGGTGGCGCCATCGCAGCCGCACGATTCGCCGGACGACCACAGGCGCTGTCTTGGTCGGACTCGAGTGTGGCCGTGAGCTGCGGTCGGTCATCCCCGCAGGCCCCTCGGACCGGTAGCGGTCTGCCCACTTCTTCGCGGTTCGTGGAGCGACCATGAACATCTTGGACGCCGCAGCATAGGTCCACCCGTCATCGACAACGAGCCGAGCGAGTCGTAAACGGGCGCGTGGGGTCAGAGCAGCGTTAGCGTGGGACACGAAGGCCTCCTGGTTCGTGAAGCGGTTCCTAGACAGCTCCACTTCACAACCGGAGGCCTTCGCCTGTCAGACAGGCTCACCGATGCCGGGCGATACAACCTCCCTGGACATCACAGCTAGTCCTGGACGCGGCCGCGGAGCTGCTTGGTCTGGCTGCGCTGGCGCTTGGCGTCGAGGCGGCGCTCCTTGGAGCCGCGAGTGGGCTTGGTGGGGCGGCGGGCGGGAGGGGGCGGGGCGAGGAGCTCGCGGATGCGCAGGGCGAGACGTTCCCGGGCGGCGACGCGGTTGCGGTGCTGGGAGCGCTGTTCGTGGGAGACGACGGTGATCGGGCCCGGTGAGCGGGCGAGGATGCGGGCGCGCTGCGACTCGTCGAGTGCCTCGGACGCGGACGGGTCCCAGGACAGCTCGACGCGGGAGTCGGTGGTGTTGACCGACTGCCCGCCGGGACCGGGTGAGCGGGAGAAGCGCTCGACCAGCTCGGAGTCGGGGATGACCAGACCCTCGGGCAGGCCAGGGCCCGGCGGCACCTGCATGTCCTTCATCTGGCTCCTCTCGCTCGGCCCCCATTCTCCTCCGAGGCGTCGACGGAGCCCACCGGGCCGGTCGAGTCGCGCACCACGAGCTCGGCGGGTACCCGCTGCCGGCGGGGGCGCGCGCCGGGCTCCTTCAGGGCAAGCGTCAGCGCTCGCGCGCCCATCTCGGCCATCGGCAGGCGCACGGTGGTCAGTCCGGGGGAGAGGTCCTGGGCGACGGCGACATCGTCGAAGCCGCTGACCGAGACCTGCCCGGGCACCGAGACCCCCGAGCTGCGCAGCTCGGAGAGACACCCGATGGCCATGTCGTCGTTGAGGGCGATGACGGCCGTCGTACGCGGGTGGTCGGCGAGCATCCGGCGGATGCACTCGCGCCCGCCCTCGCGGGTGAACGGCCCCTCGAGGACGGGTACGTCACCGGGAGCGAGCCCCGCCGCGGCGAGCGCGTCGCGCACCCCGTCGAGACGGTCGGCGACGGTGGTGAGCTCCAGCGATCCCGAGACCACCACGATGCGCCGGTGGCCCAGGCCGAGGATGTGCTCGGCGACGGCGCGGCCGCCGGGGCGGTTGTCCGGCAGCACGCTGTCGACCCCGAGGTGGTGCCGGCCCACGACCGCGACTCGTCCGCCCGCCTCCGCGTAGCGCTGCACCTCGAGCCGCATCGGAGCCTCGACCGAGGCGTCCACGAAGCCCGACCCCGCGATCAGGATCGCGCCGACCCGGTTGGCCACCAGGCTGCGTACCTGCTCGACCTCGGCCTCGGGGTCGCGGCCGCTGTGGCAGATCTGGACGGTGCGGCCGTGCTCGGCGGCGAGGCTGAGCACGCCGCTGGCGATCTCGGAGAAGTAGGGGTCGCCGATCTCGTGCACGACGAGCCCGATGGTCGCGGTGGATCCGCTGGCGAGCGAACGGGCGTGGAGATTGGCGACGTAGCCGAGCTCGCGTGCCGCCTGGCGGACCTTCTCGGCGACCGAGTCGCTGACTCCGGGGGTTCCCGAGAGCGCACGAGAGGCGGTGGCGATCGAGACGCCGGACGCATGGGCGACGTCGATCAGGCGGGGGGAGCGGTTGGTGCGGACCATCGATGCCCCTTGTCGTCAGGATTGTGACCCTTGCCACACTAAGCGAGAGTCGGTAACGTCATCGTAAACGCTTACGTAAGCGCTTTCGTAGAGGAGAACCGCAGATGCCCTTCACGAAGACCCCCACCGCGAGCAAGCGGTCCCGAGCAGCTCTGGGCGCCACCGCCGCCCTCGCCCTCGCGTCCACCCTCGCCGCCTGTGGCGCCGCCGAGGAAGGAGGCAGCGAGGACGAGATCGTGATCGGCATCTCGCTGCCCCTGACCGGCGACTTCAGCGAGCCCGGCAAGGGCATCCAGCGCGGCTACGAGGCCTGGGCCGAGTACGTCAACGCCAACGGCGGCCTGCTCGGCCGCGACGTACGCCTCGAGATGCTCGACGACCAGTCCAGCGCCGAGCGTGTCGCGGCCGACTACGAGAAGCTGATCAACCAGGAGCAGGTCGACCTCGTCGTCGGGCCGTTCTCCACGCGCCTGGTGATCCCGGCCGCCCAGGTCGCCCAGGACTACGGCTACCTCTTCGTCGAGCCCGCCGGCGCGGCGCCCGAGGTCTTCGAGGAGGGCTTCGAGAACCTCTTCTACGCCGCCCCTGCGGTCGCGGACGACCACTACAAGCTCCTCGCCGAGCACATCCTGGCGATGCCGGAGGCCGAGCGGCCCAAGACCGCGGCGTACGCCTCCATGGACGACCCGTTCGCCCAGGGCACCGCCTACGGGCTCAAGGACGCGCTGGAGGAGGGTGGCGTGAAGACGGTCGTGGACGAGGTCTACCCGCCCAACACCACCGACTTCAGCAGCATCGCGGCCAAGATCGCCGACAGCAAGGCCGACATCGTCGTGGGCGGCAGCCAGTACCAGGACGGCGTCAACCTGATCGTCGCGCTCCAGCAGCTCGACTACCAGCCGAAGCTGGCCGCCTTCTCGACCGCGCCGACCGAGACCGAGTTCGCCGAGGCGATCGGTGACAAGACGCAGGGCATCATCGCGCCGACCGGCTACACCACGAAGGCGGACTACCCCGAGAACCAGGAGTTCGTGAAGTTCTACGAGGAGAAGCACGGCGAGGCGCCCGGTGAGGACGAGGCCAACGCCTGGACCACCGGCCAGGTCGTCGCCGCGGCGGTCGAGGCGGTCGAGTGCGCCGAGCCCGACCCGGAGTGCCAGGCCCAGCTGATCGACTGGCTGCGCGAGAACGAGGTCGACACGGTCGTCGGCCCGCTCAGCTGGGACGACAAGGGCCGCCCGCAGAGCGCCCACATGATCCAGCAGTGGGTCGACGGAGAGATCAAGATCGTCCTGCCGGAGGACCAGGCCGAGGCCGAGTTCATCTTCCCGAAGCCGGCGTGGTGAGTCGATGTCGGCTTCGCTGCTGCTGCAGAGCCTGATCCTGGGGCTGCTGCTCGGAGGCCTCTACGCCCTGCTCGCCGCCGGCCTGACGCTCTACTTCGGCGTCATGCGGGTCGTGATGATCGCGCACTCCGCGTTCCTGATCCTGGCTGCGTACCTGGCCTGGTTCTTCACCCAGCAGACCGGGCTCGACCCGCTGCTCTCGCTGTTCATCACCGTGCCGCTCTTCTTCGCCGCGGGCTACGGGATGCAGCGGGCGCTGCTCTCGCGGCTGCGACCGGCGACGCTGACGATGATGTCGGTGCTGCTGACCTTCGCGATCGCGCTGGTGATCGAGGGCGGCCTCGGCTACCTCTTCTCCGGCACCCAGCGACGGATCCAGCTCGGCTACTCCGGCGCGAGCCTGGAGCTGTGGGGCGCCCGGATCGCGGTGGTCAAGCTGATCGCCTTCGGGCTGGCCGCGGTCTCGCTCCTGGCACTGTTCCTGCTGCTCAAGAAGACCCGTTTCGGGCAGGCGCTGCGGGCCACGATCCAGCACCGCGAGGCCGCCCAGCTGCTCGGCATCGACACCGACCGGATCGCCGGCTTCGGCTTCGGGCTCGGCCTGGCGACCGCCGCGGTCGGCGGCACCGCGCTCGCGCTCGACGCCACCATCTACCCCTCGCTGCACTGGCACTGGATCGGCCCGCTGATGGCGATCATCGTGATCGGCGGCCTCGGCAGCATCCCCGGCGCCGCGATCGCGGCGATGCTCCTCGGGGTCACCCAGGCGCTGCTGCAGATCCCGATGGGCACCACCTGGGCGCAGACGGTCTTCTACCTCGCCCTCTTCGCCACCCTCATGTTCCGCCCCCAGGGTTTCTTCGGAGGTCGCCTTGCTCAGCGCTTCTAGACACAAGCAGAGCCGTACGTCCCCGGGCCGCTCGATCCTGGCGACCAAGCTCGTCGCGGCGGCCGTCGGGCTCGCCCTCGTGCTCGCCTTCCCGGCGCTCGCCCCGGACCCGTTCATCCTGTCGGTGGGCGTGGTGATCGCCAGCTATGCCGCCCTCGCGGTGGCGTGGAACTTCGTCGGCGGGCTGACCGGCTACATCTCGCTGGGCCACGCCGCCTACTCGGGGCTGGGCGGCTACGGCACCGCGCTGCTGATCACCGAGGTCGGGGCGAACCCGTGGCTCTCGATGGTGATCGCGGCGGTCCTCGTCGGCGTGGCCGCGGTGCCGATCGGGATCGCGTCGCTGCGGGTCCGCGGAGCGTCGTTCGTGATCGTCTCGATCGCGCTGGTGCTCATCCTGCTGCTGGTCGCGCAGAGCTGGGCCGGCGTCACCGGTGGGTCCAACGGGCTACGAGTGCCGCGGCCGTTCGGCACCGACGTACTCCGGCCCGAGCAGCACGAGCGGTTCTTCTACCTGTTCGTCGGGCTGACGCTGGTCGCGCTCGCACTGTGGTGGGTGATCGACCGGTCCCGACTCGGCACCGGGCTCAAGGCGATCCGGGAGGACGAGGACAAGGCCCAGGCCCTGGGCGTACCCACCTTCGCCTACAAGCTCGTCGTCTTCGTGGTCTCGGCGTTCTTCACCGCGATGGCGGGCGGGATGTACGCCCTCTGGTTCGGCTCGCTCGACCCGATCTTCCAGTTCTCCATCCTGACCGGCTCCTATCTGGTGCTGATGTCGCTGCTCGGCGGCGTACGCAGCCTGCTCGGTCCGGTCGTCGGCGCGGTGATCGTGGGCTATGCGGTCGAGTTCTTCAAGAACCAGTACGGTGACACCCAGCTGCACCTGGTCGCGCTCGGGCTGCTGCTCGCCCTGGTCGTGCTCTTCATGCCCGACGGGGTGATCCCGTGGCTGACCTCGCAGCTCGACCGGCTCCGTCCCGGCAGCACCTCGATCCGCGAGGTCGACGCCGCCCAGCTGGCCGAGCAGCGCAAGGCGCTCGAGGAGGCGAAGTCATGACCGGACCGATCGAGCACAGCCTGGAGATCCAGAACCTGACCAAGTCGTTCGGCGGCGTCCGCGCCGTGGACGACGCGACGGTCACCTTCCACGAGGGCAGGATCAACGCCCTGATCGGCCCGAACGGGTCGGGCAAGACCACGTTCTTCAATTGCGTGACCGGGATGATCCGTCCCGACTCGGGCACGGTGACCTACCGCGGCCGCGACGTGACCGGCCACGCACCCCACCGGATCGCGCGGGCCGGGCTCGGCCGCAGCTTCCAGCTGTGCCGGATCTTCCCGCGGATGACGGTGCTCGACAACGTGCTCGCCGGCGTCCGCTCGGCGGGCGTCATGCACCGGCTGCGCGGGGCGCACAACCCCGACGACATCGCCCGGGCCCGTGAGCTGCTGGCCAGGGTCGGCATCGAGCACCTCGAGCGCAGCGAGGCCCGCGACATCTCCTACGGCCAGCAGAAGCTGCTCGAGCTGGCCGGGGTGCTGATGGCCGAGCCCGACACGATCATGCTCGACGAGCCCGCCGGGGGAGTGAACCCGGCGCTGATCGGCCGGATCGCCACCCTCGTGCGCGAGCTCAACGCCGAGGGCCGCACCTTCGTCATCGTCGAGCACAACATGGAGCTGGTGATGAGCCTCTCCGACCATGTCGTGGTCTTCGACCGCGGCCGGCCGATCGCCTCCGGTGCGCCGGCGGACGTGCAGAACGACCCACGAGTCCTGGAGGCCTACCTTGGTGTCTGAACCTCTCCTCGAGCTGCGCGACATCGAGGCCGGCTACGGCCGCGCGGCGCTGGTCCTGCGTGGCCTCACGCTCACCGTTCCCGCAGGTCAGATCGTCTGTCTGGTCGGGCCGAACGGCGCCGGCAAGTCCACCGTGCTCAAGGTCGCCAGCGGCATGCTGACACCGCGCTCGGGGACCATCACGGTCGACGGCGTCGACGTCACCCGCAACGGTCCGCAGCAGATGCTCCGGGCGGGCATGGCCCACGTCCTGCAGGGCCACTCCGTCTTCAAGGAGATGACCGTGGCCGAGAACGTCGGCCTGGGCGCCCACACGGTGCGTGACGCGGCCGCGATCCAGGAGCGGACCGACTTCGTGAAGAGCCTCTTCCCAGTCGTCGCCGAGCGCTGGCACACCCTCGCCGGCGCGCTCTCCGGCGGTCAGCAGAAGCAGGTCGAGTTCGCCCGCTCGCTGATGGTGAGCCCGAAGGTCGTCCTGCTCGACGAGCCCAGCATGGGCCTGGATCCCAAGACCACCGCGACCGTGTTCGAGCAGGTCGTACGCATGCGGGACGCCGGGCTGGCGGTCCTGCTCGTCGAGCAGAACGCCCGGCGGGCCCTGGAGTCGGCCGACCTGGGCTGCGTACTGGATCTGGGGAAGGTGCACATCTCAGGTCGGGCCGCCGACCTGCTCGCCGACCCGCGGATGGCGGAGCTCTATCTCGGGGGAGCCGCAACGACCTCAGCAGGGGCCACCGATGGTCTCGAATAGGGGAAGGGAAGCACCATGAGATGGAAGCTGAACCGAATGATGGGGCGAGGCGTACGCGCCGGTGTGATCGCCCTCGCCGTTGCCCTGGCCGCTCCGGTCGCCGGAGCCCAGGCACACCCGCCCGAGGGGCCCGGCCTGGCCGTGGTCAAACCCAGGGCGAGCCTCGCCGACTGGGATCCGCTGACCGATGAGAAGTGGGCCTTCGAGGACGGCCAGGTGATCCTGACCGAGCCGGGGACGCCGCAGCCGGGCCCGCGACGGCCCTTCGAGTACGCCATCGTCACGCAGGGCCCCGAGCTCGGCTCGCTCACCTACCGCGCCGAGGTGCGCATCGACGAGGCCGTCACGGTCACCAACCGCGACGTGATCCTGGTCTGGAACTACCAGTCACCGACGCGCTTCTACTACGCCCACCTCTCGACCGACAACACCATCTACCCCCACAACGGCATCTTCGTGGTCAACGACGCCGACCGGCTGCGGATCGACCACCAGTGGAACGGCACGGTCGGCGCCGCGCCGTCGATCACCGACGCGGAGTGGCACGACGTACGCCTCGACTACAACGCCCGCACGGGCGCGATCGCGGTCTACCTCGACGGCGCCGACGAGCCTCGGATGACCGCCACCGACACCAGCTTCGCCGGAGGCCGGTTCGGCTTCGGTTCCTTCGACAACTTCGGGCGCATCCGTGACGTGACCGTCGCGGGCGTGCGTCATCGCTGAACCTTCGGTAAGGAGAGAACAACCCATGGAAACCTCACGTCTATGGGGCAGACAGGCGCGGGCCGGCCTCGCCGTCGGCGCCCTGCTCGCCGCGCTGCTCACCCCCACGCTCTCGCTCAGTTCCGCAGGCGCCGCCATCCCCGGCAGCGAGCCCGTCCCCGACCCCATCCCCGAACAGCCCGTACGCAGCAGCCTCGGCCTCGTGCTCGAGGAGGTCACCCAGCTCCCTGCGACCGAGCCCTACCCCGCCCCCACCGACCAGCGCCTGGTACGCCACAACCGCATCAACTTCATCGGTGAGGTTCCTGACGGCTCGGGCCGGATGTACGTCCCCGACCTCAACGGGCCGATGTATCTGCTCGAGGGTGGGCAGCAGCACGAATACCTGAACCTCCGGGACCACTTCGTCGACTTCTGGTCCGGTGCCGGGCTGGGCAGTGGCGCCGGGTTCATCACCTTCCACCCCGAGTTCGAGACCAACGGGCTCTTCTACACCACCCACACCGAGCGCTTCGGCGGCTTCGCGAAGACCCCGACGTTCCCGTCCCAGACCAACCCCGGCTCCGGGCGGACCGTCAGCGTCGTGACCGAGTGGCACGCCACCGACCCGACCGCGAACACGTTCGCAGGAACCAGCCGCGAGGTGATGCGCATCGACTTCGCCGGCCAGATCCACGCCATCCAGCAGATCGACTTCAACCCGACCGCTCGGCCCGGCGACGAGGACTACGGCCTGCTCTACATCGCCTCCGGCGACGGCGGCAACGGCGTCCGCAGCGACGACCCGCAGAACCTCGCCAACCCCTTCGGCAAGATCCTGCGGATCGACCCGCTCGCCCGCGACGGCCGCAACGGGGCGTACGGGGTCCCGGACAGCAACCCGTTCGTCGACCGGGAGGGAGCGATCGGCGAGATCTGGGCGTACGGCATGCGTGACCCGCACCGGTTCTCCTGGGACGTCGAGACGGGCCGGCTGCTGCTCGGCCACATCGGTCAGCACGCGATCGAGGGCGTCTACGACGTACGGGCCGGGGACAACCTCGGCTGGAGCGAGATCGAGGGCCGGCTGCTCTACGACAACACCGACGAGTGCGCTCTCTACACGGTGCCCGACGACTACGACATGTCCGGCTTCACGCTCCCGGTCGCGTCCTTCGACCACGACCCGCCGGCCAACTACCCCTGCACCTCCGACAGCGGCCACGCGGTCAGCGGCGGTGTCGTCTACCGTGGCCGCTTCGACGACCTTCGCGGGAAGTACGTCTTCGGCGACCTGGTCAACGGCGAGGTCTTCTGGACCGACGCCCGGCAGATGAAGCGGGGGAGCAGCCGGGAGGCGACCCTGCACCAGATGCAGCTCTTCGACACCTCGGGCAAGCGGCTCTCGATGCAGGACTTCGTCGACCACCCGCGCGTCGACCTGCGCTTCGGCACCGACTCGCGCCGCAACCTCTACCTGCTGGCCAAGGCCAACGGGAAGATCTGGAAGGTGGTGAACACGGTGCAGCGGCCGTGGCCGAGCGAGGTCGTGCCGTCGCTGCGCGAGGACCTGGTCAGCTACTACGACTTCGAGCACCCCTTCGCCCCGGGGGCACGCGAGGAGGACCAGGGCTTCTCGCGGACACTGCTGAACCAGGTCAACGGCGGCAACGCGATGCAGGTCACCGACTCCGCCTACCGGACCAGCAACAACGCCCTGCAGACCAAGCAGGTCGACCCGGAGGTCAACGGCAACGATGACTGGAAGGCGGGGTCGTGGAACCAGAACGGCGTCGCGTCGCTGGCGCCGTTCGCCGGAGCCGAGCAGATCACCGTGGCCGGCTGGTTCAAGGTCGACATGGACGGCCCCGCGCTCAACTCGGTGACCGCCGACCCGACGGACCGCTACAACGCCATCGGCCTGGCAGGGGTGCTCTCGGGCAACTCCGACGGCCACGGCGTGCGCGCCCTGCTCGAGCTCATCAACGTCAACGGCACCCTGCGCCTGGTCGCGCTCGGCCGCCGGCTCGACGAGGGTGCCTCGCAGACGTTCGCGGCCTCGGCGGACTGGCAGACCCTGCTGCCGCGCGGGCAGTGGGTGCACCTGGCGGCGACGTTCGACTACACCACCGGGAAGATGGCGCTCTACCGCAACGGCAAGGCCGTCGAGGGGTTCTACACCTCCGCCGGTGACCCGTGGCAGGTCGACGGCACCGGCACCTCCGACACGTTGCCGCGAGGCATCAAGATCGGCGGTTCGTTCCCGCAGGACACCGTCGAGCGGAACCCCTGCGACTGCCGGATGGACTCGCTGATGTTCCTCGACCGGGCGATCACCCCGGACGAGGCGCGGGCCCAGTACCAGCGGTTCGTCAACGGCCGCTGACGCCGTCGAGGCGGTGTCCTGAGCTTGTCGAAGGGAGCACGGCCCGGTCAGCGGACCGGGCCGTGCACCTCGCTGCGGAGCCGGGCCATGGTGGCGTCGAGGTCGGCCGCGGTGCGGGCCGCGGCGCCGAGCTCGTCGCGCAGGGTCGAGGGGACGGTGCCGTCGTACTTGTAGTAGATCGAGTGCTCGACGCTGGCCCAGAAGTCCATCGCGATGGTGCGGATCTGCAGCTCGACCGGCACGTCCACCGCACGGTCGGAGAGGTAGACCGGCACCTTGATGATCAGGTGGAGGCTGCGGTAGCCGTTGGCCTTGGGCTCGGCGATGTAGTCCTCGACCTCGACGACGTCGACGTCGGACTGGCTGCCCAGCATCTCCATGATCCAGTAGACGTCGGAGACGAACGGGCAGACCACCCGGATCCCGGCGATGTCGCGGATCTGCTGCTCGAGCGCCTCGAGGGTGAGCGGGCAGCCGATCTTGCGGGCCTTCGCGAGCAGGCTGTCGGGCGACTTGAGCCGGGTGCGTACGTGCTCGATCGGGCTGTGGTCGTGGGCGTGCTCGAACTCCTCGCGCAGGATCGCGATCTTGGTCGAGACCTCGTCGATCGCGAACTTGTAGCGCATCCGGAACCGGGCCAGCTCGCGGGCCATCTCGTCGCCGCTCGCCTCGACAAGATCGATCAACCCGTTGATCGGGTTGTCGTCGACTGTTGTCATTGTCCCCTCCTGACAGAGTCATCTTTACAGGCCGCGACAAGACGCCGGCGGGGTGGCCATATCAGACCGGGGCGAGGGACCCGGAGGTCACCAGGTCTTCCGACCCTCTTCTGGACACCGAGGTGCCCTGGCTCGGCGGCGCCCGATACAGTGACACCCCTCGGGGGATAAATACCCCTCGGGGGATACAGGTCTGTTCGGGTTGCCTACGAGTAAGGACACTTCCCCCACATGCGCATTCTGCTGCTCGTCTCCGCGTTCAACGGCCTGACCCAGCGGGTCTGGTGCGATCTGAAAGAGGGTGGCCACGACATCGGTGTCGTGCTCGCACCCGTTCATGACGACTCGTCCCTGGTGGCGGCCGTCGAGGCGATCGAGCCCGAGCTGATCCTGTGCCCGTTCCTCAAGCACCGGGTGCCCGAGGCGGTCTGGGGGAGCTACCCCACGGTCGTGATCCATCCGGGCCCGGTCGGCGACCGCGGCCCGTCCTCCCTCGACCACGCCACGCTCGACGGGCGTTCGCGCTGGGGCGTCACGGCGCTGTCCGCCGTCGAGGAGATGGACGCCGGACCGGTCTGGGCGACCGAGACCTTCGCGATGCCCGAGGTCCCGATCGCGAAGAGCGCGCTCTACAACGGGCCGGTCGCCGACGCGGCGATGGCCTGTGTCGCGGAGGTCGTCCGGATGGTCGCCGCAGGGGAGGGGCCGAAGCCCGCCGAGGAGTGGCCCGCGGAGGTCGAGGGCACCGGCGAGCTCCCGCTGCTGCGCCGGAAGGCGTTCGAGATCGACTGGTCCGCACCGGCCACCGAGATCGCTCGGAGGATCGCGGCGGCGGACGGAGCGCCGGGTGCTCCGGCGACCGTCGAGGGCAGGACGTACTGTCTCTTCGACGCGGTGGCGACCCCCGACGAGCACGGCGAGCACGAGCACGGCACGGTGGTCGGCGTCGACACCGACGCGGTCGCGATCGCCACCGGCGAGGGCACCCTGTGGGTCGGCTACGCCGCGACGCTCGACAAGAAGCGCGGCCCGAAGCTCCCGGCCGCGTGGGTGCTCGACACCCGCCACGCGCCCTATCTGAGGATGCCCGACGCGCTGGCCGAGACGACCTACGAGCGTGACGGCGACGTCGGCTACCTGACCCTGCGCTCCTACAGCGGCGCGATGCACACCCAGCAGTGCCGGCGGATGACCGATGCGGTGCGCAAGGCGCTCATCGAGGACACCACGGTCCTGGTCGTACGCGGCACCGAGCACGCCTTCTCCAACGGCATCCACCTCGGCGTGATCGAGGCGGCTCCGGACCCGGCTGCCGAGGCCTGGGACAACATCCGTGCCATCGACGAGCTCTGCATGGCGATCGCCGAGGCCGAGCAGCTGACCATCGCCGCGTTCACCGCCAACGCCGGCGCGGGCGGCGTGATGGCCGGCCTCTGTGCCGACATCACGGTCGCGCGCGCCGGTGTCGTGCTGAATCCCTACTACGACATGGGCATCTTCGGTTCCGAGCTGCACACCTGGGGTCTGCCGAGCCGGGTCGGCTCCGAGAAGGCCGACGAGCTGCTCGGCGCGAAGCTGCCGATCTCGGCCGCCGAGGCGGCTCGCATCGACATGGTCAGCGAGCTCGGCCCGCGCGACGCGGCCGAGTTCGAGGGCTGGCTGCGCGACCTGGCGAAGAGCTACACCGAGCCCGGGGCGTACGTCCCGGCGCTGGCTGCTCGTGAGTCCCGCCGGGCCGGCTCGATGCCGATGTCCTACTACCAGAGCATCGAGCTGGCCGAGATGGCCCGCGACATCTTCGATGACCGGCACGGGTTCGCCGCGAAGCGGCAGGCGTTCGTCACCAAGGCGGCGCCGACCGAGACGCCGTCGAAGATCCGGTTCTGACGGGTGACCTGTTGACAGACTAGAACGTGTTCCACCAACCTGAGGCGTGTGATCTGACTCACACGCCTCAAGGAGGAGCACGTGACCCAGGCGCCCCCGCCGCCCGAGATGACCTTCCAGAAGTCGGGCCGCGACCCTGCGGCGATCGGCGCGAGGCTGGAGCACTGGCTGACCACCGCGCTCCCGCCCGGCGCCGATCCCGAGGTCGCCATCCTCGACGGCGTCGACGCCAACGGGATGTCCAGCGAGACCGTGCTGCTCGACGTCACCTCGATGGTCGACGGGTGGAGGCAGACGAAGGCGTACGTCCTGCGGGTGGCGCCCCGCCCGGAGGACATCCCGGTCTTCGCGACCTATGACCTGCAGGCGCAGTACGACGCGATGCGCCTGGCCGGCTCGCTGTCGTCTGTGCCGGTGCCCGAGGTCGGCCTCGCCGAGATGACCGGCTCGGTGCTGGGGACGCCGTTCTTCCTGATGGAGCGGGTCGAGGGGGTCGTTCCGCCGGACGTGATGCCCTACAACTTCGGCGACAGCTGGCTCTTCGACGGCTCCGCCGCGGACCGGGCGGCACTGCAGAGGCGCTCGGTCGAGGTGCTCGCCGGGCTCCACGCCATCCCCGGTGCCGCCTCGCGCTTCGCCTTTCTCGACCCCGCCCTCGCCGGTCATTCCGGCGAGACGCTGCTTGCTCGCAACCTGGCCAAGACCCGGGCCTGGTACGCCTTCGCCTCCACCGCCGAGGAGTGGGGCGGTCGCTCGCCGCTGGTCGAGCGGGGTCTGGCCTGGCTCGAGGCCAACCTCCCCGACGAGGTCGGCGAGCCCGTCCTGTGCTGGGGCGACGCGCGGATCGGCAACATCATCTACCGCGACTTCGCACCGGTCGCCGTCCTCGACTGGGAGATGGTCGGCCTCGGGCCCCGCGAGATGGACGTGACCTGGATGATCTTCGCCCACCGGATCTTCGAGGACCTGGCCTCGATGCTGGGTCTTCCGGGGATGCCGGACTTCCTCACCGCCGACGACGTCCGCGATGCCTACGTCGCCGCGAGCGGTGTCGAGCTCGGCGACCTGACCTGGCACGAGGTCCACGCCGCGGTCATGTGGGGCGTCATCTACCTGCGGATCGCGGCCCGACAGATCCACTTCGGGGAGATCGAGGCGCCCGAGGACCCGGAGTCGGCGCTCTACCACCGGGCGATGTTCGAGGTGATGCTCGACGAGGTCGGCGCGTGACCGGGACCTTTCGGGCTCACGGGGAGTACGTCGGTGTCGGCCCGCTCGACGAGTACCCGATCCACCAGCTCCCGCGCCCGGTGGCCTGGGCCGGCAGCAGCGACCGCAACTTCTACGACCGCTGCTACCTCAACGCCCATGACCGCACCGGCGACCTCTTCCTGATCACCGGGATGGGGTTCTACCCCAACCTCGGCACCAAGGACGCGTACGTCCTGCTCCGCCGTGGCGACGAGCAGACCGCCGTGCACCTCGGCGACGGCGCCGACCCTCGGGGCGGTGACCGGATGGAGCAGCGGGTCGGAGCGTACCGGATCGAGGTCACCGAGCCGCTGCGCAAGCTACGGCTGGTGATGGAGGAGACCCGCGGGATCGCGCTGGACCTGCGGTGGGAGGGCTCGTTCGACGTGGTCCAGGAGCAGCCGCACGTGATGCGGCAGGGGGCGGCGACCGTGCTGGATGCGCAGCGGTTCGCGCAGGTCGGGACCTGGGAGGGGGTGATCGAGGTCGACGGCGAGACGATCGCCGTCGACCACGATCGCTGGGTCGGCACCCGGGACCGGTCCTGGGGCATCCGCCCTTCGGGGGAGGGTGTGCCGGCGGGCAAGCCCGCCGACCCGGGGTTCGAGGGGATGTGGTGGCTCTACCTGCCGTTGCGGTTCGAGGAGTTCGCCGTCGTCCTGATCATCCAGGAGACGCCCGACGGCTATCGCACCCTCAACGACTGCACGCGCACCTTCGCCGACGGCCGGGTCGAGCAGCTCGGCTGGCCGCACGTCCGGATCCACTACCGGGACGGGACTCGGATCCCGGAGGGCGCGACGATCACCTGCACGACGCCGACGGGGGAGCAGCTGGTGCTCGAGGTCTCCTCGCTGCTGGGCGTGCCGATCCACGTCGGTGGCGGCTACGGCGGCGACTCCGACTGGGCGCACGGGGTCTGGAAGGGTGCCGGGTTCACCGAGCGGCTGACCTATGACCTGAACGCGCCCGAGGTCGCCGGCCGGGTGCCGTTCGGCGTGATCGACCACGTCGGGCGCGCGGTCGCGCACAGTCCGAGCGCTGATGGGGTCGAGGGCTGGGGGCTCTTCGAGCACGGGGTCCTCGGCCGCCACGACCCCTCCGGTTTCACCGACTGGCTCGACCGGGTCTGACCCGCCGAGGCGTCACCCCCGTCGGCCGAGCCGGCATCCGGATGCCGGCTCGGCCGACGTACGTGACGCCTCGGCCTGCCTGCCTGACGCCTCGCCATCCCGGTCTCAGGATCCGAACAACAATTTATGACTAAACTCTAGTGACTTACTCTGGTTTGGACGGACCAACCAGAGGAGAGCCATGATCCGCCCCACCCCACCGCGCCTGACCGCCATCGCCGCCGTTCTCACCACCCTGCTCCTGGGACTGACGGCCTGCGGCGGCGCCGATGCCTCCAGTGCCTCCAAGCTCGCCGCCGACGCGGCGCTCCCCGACCAGGTCCCGGAGGGGACCGTCCTGCGCCTCGGGCTCCCGCCGATCGAGGTCGCGCTGAAGACGTCCGGCCTGATCGACGAGGTCGAGGGCTATGAGATCGAGTGGGCCAACATCTCCGGTGGTCCGAAGAGCATCGAGGCGTTCCGCGCCGACGCGCTGGACGCGAGCTACGTCGCCGAGATCCCGCCGCTCTTCGCGACCTGGACCGACACGCCCGTCAAGATCGTCGCGGTCACCGAAAACCCGGACCCGCTCGCCAACCCGATCTACGAGCTCGGCATCGCGCCGAAGTCGAAGGTCAAGACGATCCAGGACCTGAAGGGCAAGAAGATCGCCTACTCGCCCGGCCAGGCCCAGGGCGCGCTGATCCTGAAGACGCTCAGGGCCGCCGGGCTCACCCAGAAGGACGTCGAGCTGGTCGAGATCCAGAGCGTCGACGACACCTTCTCCAACGCGCTGGCGTCCAACCAGGTCGACGTCGCCCCGCTCGGGGGCACGCAGCTGGCCTCCTACCTGGCCAAGTACGGCCGTGACGGTGCGACCTCGATCCGCACCGGCATCCGCGACGACTCGACCCTCATCTACGGGCCGGAGAAGACCTTCGAGGACTCCGCCAAGGCGGCCGCGTTCAAGGACTTCCTCGGGCTGTGGGTCAAGGCCGAGAAGTGGGTCGACGAGCATCCGGACGAGTGGATCCAGGCCTACTACGTCGACCACGAGGGACTCACCTTCGAGGACGGCAAGAAGGTCTTCGAGACCTCCGGTCAGAACGTCATCCCGGAGAACTGGGACGGCTTCATCGAGCGACAGCAGGAGACCGCGGACATCCTCTCGGAGGAGCAGGACCATCCGGAGCTGGACGTCGCCGACCTCTATGACCGCCGCTACGAGAAGGTCATCGCCGAGGCCCTGAAGGAGGGTCAGTGATGGCCACCACGGCAGTCGAGGCGCCGATCGTCGGCGTCGTCTCCGAGAAGGTCACCGACCAGAGGGTCGTACGCCGCCGCCTCGGGCCCGGGCCGCGGGTCCCCGGCACGCTGTGGATCGGGCCGGTCCTGCTCCTGGGGCTGTGGATCGTCGCCTCGGCGACGGGCGTGCTGGATCCGCGTACGTTGTCCGAGCCGTGGGTCGTGGTCGAGACCGCTCAGCGGCTGATCGCCGACGGGCGGCTTCCCGAGGCGCTCGCGACCTCGGCCTACCGGGCCGCGCTCGGGTTGGTGATCGGGATCGGCGTCGGGTTGGCCCTGGCCCTGGTCTCCGGGCTCAGCCGGGCCGGTGAGGCGCTGATCGACGGTCCGGTGCAGGTGAAGCGGGCCATCCCGAGCCTGGCGCTGATGCCGCTCCTGATCCTGTGGCTGGGGATCGGGGAGCCGATGAAGGTGATCACGATCGCCCTCGGCGTACTCATCCCGATCTACATCCACACCCACAACGGGCTGCGCGGCATCGACAGCCGCTACGCGGAGCTGGCCGAGACCGTCAGCCTGGGACGCGGCGCGTTCATCCGGCACGTGGTGCTGCCGGGGGCGACGCCGGGGTTCCTGCTCGGACTGCGGTTCGCGGTGCTCAACGCGCTGCTTGCCCTCGTGGTCGTCGAGCAGGTCAACGCGACCAGCGGCATCGGCCACATGATCACCCTCGCGTCCAGCTACGGCCAGACCGAGATCATCGTCGTCGGCCTGGTCGTCTACGCCCTGCTGGGCCTGGTCGCCGACGGCATCGTCCGCTTCACCGAGAGGAAGGCACTGGCATGGCGACGCACGCTGGAGAGTCACTGAAAGACCCTGCCGTACGCGTCGAGGGGCTGCACCGCAGCTTCTCCGAGGCGGGCGGCGTGCTCAACGGGCTCGACCTCACCATCGACGCCGGTGAGTTCGTGGCACTGATCGGGCGGTCCGGGTCCGGGAAGTCGACGCTGCTGCGGGCCCTGGCCGGTCTCGACCGCTCGGTGGCGGGATCGGGAGTCGTGGACGTGCCCGAGCGGGTCTCGGTGGTCTTCCAGGACTCGCGGCTGCTGCCGTGGCGACGGGTGCTGGACAACGTGATCCTGGGCTTGTCGGGTCCAGACGCACGGCCCCGTGGCCTCGAGGCGCTCTCCGAGGTCGGGCTCGAGGGCCGCGACAAGGCCTGGCCGCACGAGCTCTCCGGTGGCGAGCAGCAGCGCGCGGCGCTGGCCCGGTCGCTGGTCAGGGATCCCCAGCTGCTGCTGGCCGACGAGCCGTTCGGTGCCCTGGACGCGCTGACCCGGATCAAGATGCACAAGCTGCTCAAGAAGCTGTACGCCGCCCACAACCCCGCCGTCCTGCTGGTCACCCACGACGTCGACGAGGCGATCGCCCTGGCCGACCGGGTGATCGTGCTGGTCGACGGTGTCGTCGGCTCGGACATCCGGATCGACCTGGGCGCGAAGCGGAGCCCGGGCGATCCGCGGTTCGCGTCGCTGCGTGCCCAGCTTCTGACCGAGCTGGGTGTGGTCGAGTCGGTCGAGGAGGAGGTGGCCTGATGGGCGCTCGACAGCTCCACCTCAACCTGTTCCTGCTCGACACCGGTCACCACGAGGCCTCGTGGCGGCTGCCCGGGTCGGACCCGCACGCCAACCTCTCGCTCGCGGCGCACCAGCACCTGGCCCGGGTCGCGGAGGAGGCCAGGTTCGACTCGCTGTTCCTGGCCGACTCGCCGGCCCTGTTCGGCGAGCCCGGCCGGCGCCCGTCGGGTCGGATCGAGCCGACCGTGCTGCTGTCCGCGCTGGCGGTCTCCACGCAGCACATCGGCCTGATCGCGACGGCCTCGACGTCGTACAACGACCCGTTCAACCTCGCCCGGCGGCTGGCCTCGGTGGACCACATCTCCGGCGGCCGGGCGGGGTGGAACATCGTCACGACCGCCGGTGACGCCGCCGCCCGCAACTTCGGTCTGGAGGGGCAGCCGCTGCACAAGACCCGCTACGAGCGGGCCTCGGAGTTCCTGGAGGTGGCCACCAAGCTGTGGGACAGCTGGGCCGACGACGCGATCGTCGCCGACAAGGACGCCGGGGTGCATGCGGTCGGTGACCGGATCCGGCCGATCTCCCATGTCGGGCCGCACTTCTCGGTGGAGGGGCCGCTCAACCTGGCGCGGTCGCCGCAGGGTCACCCGCTGCTCGTCCAGGCGGGCTCCTCCGACGACGGCAAGGAGTTCGCGGCCCGCTGGGCCGAGGCGATCTTCACCGCCCAGCCGACCCTCGAGGAGAGCCAGGCGTTCTACGCCGACATCAAGCGGCGCGTGGCCGCGGCCGGGCGCAACCCCGACCACGTGCTGGTGCTGCCCGGGATCGTCCCGGTCCTGGGTGACACCGAGGCCGAGGCGCGGGAGCTGGAGGCGGAGCTGGACCGGCTGATCGCCCCGGAGTACGCGGTGGCGCAGCTCGCCCAGCTCCTGCAGGTCGATCCCTCCCGGCTCCAGCTCGACGAGCAGCTGCCGGCCGACATCGCGACCGAGGACGAGATCGAGGGCGCCAAGAGCCGCTACACGCTCATCGTCGACTGGGCCCGCCGCGACCGGCTCACCGTGCGGGAGCTGATCGGCAAGCTGGGTGGTGGGCGTGGGCATCGCACGTTCGCCGGGACGCCTGTCCAGGTCGCCGACACCATCCAGCACTACTTCGAGAACGGGGCGGCCGACGGGTTCAACATCATGCCCGCCGTCCTGCCCTCGGGGCTCGAGGCGTTCGCGTCCTCCGTCGTGCCGATCCTGCAGGAGCGCGGGCTCTTCCGGACCGAGTACTCCGGGGTCACCCTCCGGGACCACTACGGGCTCCCGCGTCCGGAGAACCGGCTCGACCTCGAGGCCGCGGAGGTCGCTTCCTGAAGACGGCCGACTCGGCGCGACCGTCCCGCAGGTCGCGCCGAGTCGGCTCGTCCTGACGGGGTCGGCTGGGGTCAGCGGACCACGTCGGGCGTCATCAGATCCTGGTTCTCCTCGACCCACTCGCCCATCCGATCCTCACGGACCGCGCGCCACAGGTCGCGGTCGCGGGAGGGGTCGAGACGTACGACCGACTGGTCGCCGACCATGCCGGTGCCGTCCGTCGGGACGGTGAGGTAGCTGATGTCGTCGGTGCGCAGGTTGCGGAGCGAGGCGGCGAGCTTGGCCATCTGCGTGGTCGACCAGTCGTCGTCGACAGAGGCGTGCTCGGAGAAGAGGGTGAGGAGGTCGAGGACCTGGTCGGGGTTCTTGCGCAGCTCCTGGTTGAGGGTCTGCTTGAGCAGAGTGCGGAGGAAGGCCTGCTGGCGGGCGACGCGGTCGAGGTCGCCGTCCTGGAGGCCGTAGCGCTGGCGTACGTAGAGGAGCGCCTCCTCGCCGTCGAGGTGGTGGCGGCCGGCCTCCCAGCGGACACCTCGGGCCGAGTCGTAGACGGTCTTCGGGATGTCGATGTCGACGCCGCCGACGGCGTCGGTCAGCGCCTTGAAACCGTCCCAGTCGATGACGGCGAGGTGGTCGATGCGTACGTCGGTCATCTTCTCGACCGTCTCGACCGTGAGCGTGGGGCCGCCGAAGGAGTAGGCCCAGTTGACCTTGCCCTTCCCGTGGCCGGGGATGTCGACCCAGGAGTCACGGGGGATCGAGACCACCGAGGCGGAGCGGCGGTCGCCGTCGAGATGGACGAGCAGCATCGTGTCCGACCGTGCCTGGCCCGGCTGCCAGCCGGGAGCCTCGGCGCCGGTGGTGGGGGCGTCGGAGCGGGTGTCGGTGCCGAGGACGAGGATGTTGACCGCGTCCGCGGCCGACCCGGAGGTGGGCTTGGCCGGCCGGTCGGTCAGCCCGGTGAAGGTGTCGGGCAGACGGTTGATGTTGCCCTCCACCTTGGCCTGGAGCCACAGGATCCCGGTCAGCGCTACCGCGCACAGCAGGAGGAGGCACACCAGCAGCCCGATCAGCGGCTTGCGGGCACGGCGCCATCCGCGCGCGCGGGGCTCGCCCGCAGGATCCGACTGCGGCGGCACGGGCGGGTGATCGAGGATGGCCACCCGAGTATGTGACCCGGCACGCCCCGACTGCGGGGCCCAGATGCTCGCCATTCCTCAATTTCAGGCACCGCTCGGTAACGGCTGGTAACCAAAAATAGGTAGGCAATACGTCGTGTGGTGCGGCTGAGTAAAGTCACTTTGCTGTATGGCGCTGTTCACGCTGGAGCCGATGTCTCCAGGTGCTTCCAGCCGCCTGGCTGTGTCTTGGGAGGGCACAGCTCGATGAATGACCAGGGGAGAACTGTGTCGAAGCCAAGTGTCGGACCCGACGAACGTGCCCGGCTGCACGAGGCTGCCTCGGTGCTGGCCGGGGTCCGGGCTGCGACGTCGCTGCTCAACTCGCCGGGTGAGATCGACGAGGAGCGGCGCGCCGCGATGGCGGCGATGGTGCAGAGCGAGCTGCAGCGCCTCGAGCGGATGGTCCGGCAGCAGCAGGACGCCGCGAGGCCGGCGACCCCGGAGCCGCGCGCCGATGAGCTGCGCGCCGAGGTGATCGACCTCGACGCCGTGGTGGCCGCCATGGTCCTCGCCCACGAGGCGAAGGGCGCCGACATCGAGTGGCGGCCCAGCCGGATGCTCGCGCTGGGCGACTCCGACCAGCTGACCGAGGCCCTCAACGTGCTCCTCGACAACGCTGCCGCGCACGGCAGCGGCACGGTCCGGATCGAGGTACGTGTCGCCGGAGCGGCGAGCACCTCGCTCGAGATCGCGGTCTCCGACGACGGGCCCGGGGTCGCGCCGGAGCTGCGCCGCCGGATCTTCGCCTGGGGCGTCAGCCGACCGGGTTCCACGGGCCAGGGCATCGGCCTGCACGCCGCGCGCGACCTGATGGAGCGCCAGGGCGGCTATCTCGAGCTGGTCGAGACCGGCGGGCGCACCACCTTCGTGATCGGCATCCCGATGCTCGGCTGTATCGACGACGGGGCCGCCGAAGGGGCCGACGAGCACGACACCCCGACCCGGGGAGGTCGCCGTGGTGTCGCCGCGTAAACGGGTGAAGGTGGTCATCGTCGAGGACCACACCCTGTTCGCCGAGTCCCTCGAGCTGGCGCTCACCTTCGAGGGCTACGACGCCCACCGCATCGACCTTCCGCAGGAGCCGCCGTCGGAGGCCAAGCTCACCGGGCTGATCATGCGCTCCCAGCCTCGCATCGTCCTGCTCGACCTCGACCTGGGGCAGCACGGATCGGGCGTACGCCTGATCTCCCCGCTCGCCCGGGCGGGCGTCGACGTCGTCGTGGTGACGGGTGCGACCGACGAGACCCGCTGGGGCCACGCCCTGCACGCCGGCGCCCGCACGGTGCTGCCCAAGACGGTGCCGCTGGGCGAGATCCTGGGCACCGTACGCCGCCTCAACTACGGCCACAGCGTGCTCGACGTCGACGAGCGTGAGCGCCTGATCCGCGCCTGGGTGGGGCAGGAGCAGGACATCATCGAGATCCGTCGCCGCCTCGCGCAGCTCTCCCGGCGGGAGTCGCAGGTGCTCGAGCACCTGATGGACGGCCTGACGGTGGGTGACATCGCCAAGCTGCGCGTGGTCTCCGAGGCGACGGTGCGCACCCAGGTGAAGTCGATCCTCGCCAAGCTCGGCGTCTCCTCGCAGATCGCGGCGGTCAGCATCGCCCACAAGGCGGAGTGGCGGGCCGCCTGACGCCTGGGCGTCAGCACGCGACGAGGCCGTCGTCCTCGCTCGTGCCGCGCAGGACGTACAACGTGCCGGTCTGCGGGCAGCGCCAGGCGTCTCCCTGGGCGACCAGCGGCGCACCGGCGTGCCCGACCCAGCCCACCTGCCGCGCCGGGACCCCGACGACCAGGGCATGGTCCGGTACGTCGCGGGTGACCACGGCACCCGCCGCGACCATCGCCCAGGCGCCGATCGTGACCGGCGCGACGCAGACGGCGCGGGCGCCGATGCTGGCGCCGGTGCGTACGGTCACGCCGACGGCCTCCCAGTCGTCGCCGTCCTTGAGGGTGCCGTCCGGGTTGACGGCGCGAGGCAGGTAGTCGTTGGTGAACACCACCGCCGGCCCGACGAAGGCGCCGTCCTCGAGCACCGCCGGCTCGTAGACCAGCGCATGGTTCTGGATCTTGCAGCGGTCACCCACCACGACCCCGGGACCGACGTACGCCCCCCGGCCGATGATGCACTCGCTGCCGACGCGGGCGTGCTCGCGGATCTGGGCCAGGTGCCAGACGAGGGTTCCCTCGCCGATCATGGCGCGGTCGTCGACGTCCGCGCTCGGTTCGATGCGGGGTTCGATCCGAGGTTCGACCCGGGGTGCGATCCGGGGCTCCGCCCCTATTTCCTCCATGGTCATGACGCCAGCAAAGCGGGACCGGGAGGCGTGCGGGGCGGCCTCGGTGCGGCGTACCCGATTCAGCGTAGGACCGCGGGTGAGGCCGCCTCCGAGATGAGGACGCGGGGCTTCGCGGAGGCCGAGGTGTCGAGGGACCAGACGTCGCTGACCGGCTCGTCCTCGCGCTGGAGGCCGTAGAGCACGGTGTCGTCGTCGAGCCACTCGATCTGGTCGTCGATGCTGTGGGTCTCGCCGGCGAGCACGGTGCGCCGCCCGGTGGCGAGGTCGAGGACCGCGGGCGTCCACCGGGTGCCGTCCGCGACGGCCTCCTTGAACGCGATCCGGGTGCCGTCGGGAGAGAGCGACGGGCACTCGACGTGGTCGGCGATCGTGGTCAGGGAACGCGCGGCGAGGTCGCCACGGACCAGGTAGGTCCGTCCGCCGGTGGCGAGGGTGGCATAGAACGTGCGGTCGTCGTCGGCGAAGGTGACGCCCCAGATGTTGCGGTCGACCGGGGCGACCCGGCGGCCGTCGACGACCAGCCTGAACTTCTCCAGGTTCCCGTAGCTCTTCCCGCCGATCCGGCGGACGACGGTGCGCGTGGAGAACCCGCTGACCATGTAGGAGTCGCCGTTGACGAAGACCGTCGAGGAGACCAGCCGTCCGTCCGGCGAGATCCGGGTGCGGCTGGGCAGCCCGGGCAGGTCGGTCCCGTCCACCTCGCGCCATCGCTTCCCCGGAGCCGAGGTCTCCAGGTCGGTCGCCCGGTAGCGGCTCACCACGCCGCGCTCGGTCGCCAGGCACGACACGGAGCTCGCCTGCGCGTAGACCCGGTCGCAGCTCAGGTCGGTCAGTGCCCGGGCGCCGCCGGGATCGGCCAGCGCCACCGCCGCGACGTGCCCGTAGTCGGCGTCGCGGCCGGTGTGCTGGAAGAGGATCCTCGGCCCCTCCTCGACCTGCGCCAGGGAGGTGGTCGTCGCGTCGGTCGCCCGGGACGTACGCCGGTCGTTCTCGGCGATCGCCGAGAGGGCGTACGCGGTCATGGCGGCCGTGACGAGCACGACGACCGCGCCGAAGACCGTGGTGCGCCGGTTCATCCCTGGACCTTCGTCGGGGGCTCGGCGGGCTCGAGGCCAGGTCGTTCGGACCCGAGAAGCCGGCGCAGCACGGCGAGGCCGGCCGGTATCGCGGCGACCAGCACCACGCAGACGGCGAGCATCGCGAGCCGGGGGCCGACGGCGTACCAGAGCAGGCCGAAGCCGGTCGCCGCGACCAGCCGGGCGAGAGCCACCGCGGTCTGGGCGGTGGCGATGCCGCTGGCACGTACGGTCTCGGGGACCAGCTGTCCGGCCACCGCGGCCAGGGTGCCGTCGGTCGCGGCGTAGAAGACGCCGAGGAGGAGCACCGCGGCGCACGTCGTCCAGAACGCGCCGGAGCCGGTGGCCGCGCACAGGTACGCGGCCGCGAGCGGGAGGTGACCGAGCACGAGGACCCGGACCCGCCCGACGTGGTCAGCGAGCCGTCCCATCGGGACGGCCAGGGCGAGGTAGGCGAGGTTGGTGCCGACGTAGAGGACCGGGAACCACTGGGCCGCGAAGCCGCCGGTCTCGAGCAGCGCGAGGTAGACGAAGCCGTCGCCGACGGTCAGGAGCGCGAGCACCCCGGAGACGCCGATCACCCGCGCGAGACCGGGCGTGAGCGCGGCACGCCAGCGCACCTTGGCGCGGGGCTCGCGGCGGGGAGCGACCCGGCGGACGGCTCCGGTGCGGAACGGGACGAAGAAGGCCATCGTGGCCACCCCGAGCACCGCGAAGCCGAGCGAGACGACCAGGACGGTCTCGTAGCCGTCGGCGATCCGCCACAGGATCACGAACGCCAGCAGCGGCCCGAGCGTCGCCCCGATCGTGTCCAGCGCCCGGTGGACGCCGAAGCTGCGGCCGAGGTGCGCCGGGTCGCTGGAGGCGGCGATCATCGCGTCGCGCGGAGCGGTGCGTACGCCCTTGCCGACGCGGTCCAGCGAGATCGCTGCGGAGATCGTCCCGAAGCCACCCGCGAAGATCAGCCCGAGCCGCGCGACCGCGCTCATCGCGTAGCCCGCCAGGGCCACCGGCTGCGGCCGGTCGGTGCGGTCGGCGGCCCACCCGGCCGCGATCCGCACCAGCGAGGAGACGCCCTGGTAGAGCCCGTCGATGAGCCCGTACGCCACCGGCGAGAGCCCCACCACCGCGGTCAGGTAGAGCGGCAGGATGGCCGAGACCGACTCCGAGGAGATGTCGGTCAGCAGGCTGACGATGCCGAGGGTGATGACCGTCCGGGAGACCCGCCCGCCGGTGCGCTGCGGCTCGGCACTCGTGGTGGGACGGTCGCTGAGGGAGAGGTACACCGGCGCTCAGGTCTTCGTGCGGAGGACGGAGAAGAGGCTGAAGTCGACGGCGCGGCGGCCGGTCCGGGTGACCGTGACGCTCACCGTCTCGTCGCCGCGCTGCAGCGACACCGCGGGGGTGTTCTCGACCGAGGTGGTCGTGACCTCCTTGAAGCCGTGCTGGGCGAGGCTGGTCCGGAAGTGACGCAGTACGTCGCACGGCCGCCGGCAGCTCGCCGTCAGCGCCACCTGGAGCACGCCCTTGGTGGCCGAGACGCTGGAGACGTCAACGGTGGTCCGCGCCGGCGGTTCCAGCGCCGCCGGGTAGCCGGACACCAGCGCGCCCTTGCGGACCGCGGACTTCGGCAGCGGCTCCGAGATCAGCGCCGCCGACTTCGTACGTGGCTTCTCGGTCAGGCCGGGAAGTCCGGACTCGGACGGGGTCGAGGCTGCCTTCGGCAGCGCCTCGGTCGCGGGCTCGGGATCCGACTCCGACGTCGACCCGGACCCAGACCCGGACCCGGATCCCGACCCGGAGCTCGCGTCGGCTCCCGGTGAGCCCGACTGGGACGACGAGGCGCCTGCCGGGTCGCCGTCCTTGCCGGACGAGGAGCCGGCGAAACGCCCGGGCACCCAGAAGATCGTGACGCCGACGAGCACGCCGAGCAGCACGAGAAGGGCGAGGCGTTTGAGGTTCACGGGACCAGTCGACGCGCAGCGGAGCCGTGTCGAGACGGATGCGTGGGTCGCGTACCAAATTTCAGGCAGCCTGCCGGACCGGCCACCGTCGCTGGAGGCGGGCCGTGCGACGTTGCGGTAGCCGGGAACTGTCCCGGCCGTAGCATCCCGGGGGACAGGCCACGTTGAACACCGCCGACTTTCTTCTCGAGCTAGCGCCCGAGGACTCGATCGCGCTCGCCGAAGCGGGTCGCGAGTACACCTTCGAAGAGCTGCGATCCAGCGTGTCCGTGCTGACCGAGCGTCTCTCGACGCTCGGCCTGACGCCGGGTACGCCGGTCGGGATCATGGCGCCCAACGGGCTGTTCTGGGTCTCGGCCTACCTCGCGGCGCTCCGGATGGGTCTGGTCGTGGTGCCGCTGGCGGTCACGCTGCCGGCCGAGGAGGTGGTGGCCCGGGTGCGCTGGGTCGGTGCGGACGCGCTGCTGGTGGGCCGTTCCCAGGCCGAGGCGCTGCGGCTGAGCCTGCCCAGGAGCCTCCCGGTCGTCGTGGAGCGGAAGGAGCGGCTCGTCCCGAAGCAACGATCGGCGCCGGCCGAGCTGCCCGAGGCGGTCGATGTCGACCCGGACCAGGACGCGCTCTACATGTTCACCTCCGGCACCACCGGCGACCCGCGCGCGGTGCGGCTCACCCACCGCAACATCCAGGCGAACACGACCTCGATCCTCGGCTACCTCGAGATCACCTCGTCGGACCGGATGCTCGTGGTGCTGCCGTTCACCTACGTCTTCGGGCTCTCGCTCCTGCACACCCACCTGCGCGCCGGCGCCGCGATGGTCATCCAGCCGACGTTCGTCTTCCCGCAGGCGGTGGTGGACCGGATGGTGTCCGCGCGCTGCACGGGATTCGCCGGGGTGCCCTCGACGTTCGGGATGCTGCTGCGCAACAGCACGTTCGGCTCCACGGCGGTGCCCACGCTGCGGACGATCCAGCAGGCCGGTGGCCGGCTGGCCCCCGCGCTGGTGGAGCAGATGGCGCGCGCCCAGCCGCAGGCCAAGGTCTTCGTGATGTACGGGGCGACCGAGGCCACCGCCCGGCTCTCCTACCTTCCGCCCGAGGAGCTCTGCCGCCGGCCGGGGTCGATCGGCCGGGGCATCCCGGGTGTGGACCTGCGGGTGCTCGACCGCGACGGGGTGCACGTCGAGCCCGGTGAGGTCGGCGAGATCTGGGCCAGCGGCGCGAACATCTCGCCCGGCTACCTCGACGACCCCGAGGCGACGGCCCGCAAGATGCCCGGCGGGATGCTGCGTACGGGTGATCTGGCGAAGGTCGACGAGGACGGCTACATCTACGTGGTCGACCGGGTCGAGGACTTCATCAAGTCGTGGGGGCACCGGATCGCGAGCCAGGACGTCGAGGCTGCGGCGCTCTATCTGCCGGACGTGGTGGCGGCCGCCGCGGTCGGGCTCCCGGACGAGGCCGCGGGCGAGCGGGTCGAGCTGGTGGTGGTGCGGCGGCGCGGGTCGACGCTGCGCGGCGCCGACGTGATCGCGCACTGTCGCGAGCGGCTCTCGAAGCACATGGTGCCCGAGGTGGTCCGTTTCGTGGACGCGCTGCCGATGAACGCGAACGGGAAGGTCATCAAGCGCGACGTACGCGCGATGTGCCTCCGGCTGGCACAGGAACCCGCCGGGGGACAGGACGACGACGTCGATGATGCGGACGATGCGGGTTTCGAAGGGGTCAAGGTGGGTTGAGGATGTCGGTGAGGAACGTGCCCAGGTCGGTGAAGCTGCTGGCCGGCGTATGGGCTGGAGTGCTGGTCGTCGCGGTCGCGCTGGCCGGCG
Source organism: Nocardioides luteus (assembly GCF_015752315.1). Taxonomy (NCBI): domain Bacteria; kingdom Bacillati; phylum Actinomycetota; class Actinomycetes; order Propionibacteriales; family Nocardioidaceae; genus Nocardioides; species Nocardioides luteus. The sequence goes on along the minus strand of NZ_JADOVJ010000001.1, from coordinate 4,377,930 downwards.
CATGGTTGCTGAGGAGTCCAGGAATGAACGACCACGTCGCGATCGCAGGGCCCTCCGAGTCGGAGCTGCGGGTCGTGGGGCAGACCAAGGTGCTCTTCGGGCACAACTCGGTGGGGATGAACATCATCGACGGGGTCTCGAAGGTGTACTCCGACGCCTCGGTCTCGGCTCCCGTCGTCGCCGATGTCACCGGCGGCTCCGTCGACTCCGAGGGTGAGGGCGCGATGCTGCGGCACGCCTACATCGGGGTGAACGAGGACCCGATGAGCAAGTTCGCCGCCTTCGAGGAGGTGATGGACAGCCCCGCCGGGAAGGACATCGACGTGGCGCTGATGAAGCTCTGCTACGTCGACATCACCGCGGCCACCGACGTGCAGGCCGTCTTCGACGCCTACGTGTCGACGATGGCCGAGGTGGAGGCGGCCCATCCGGACGTACGTTTCCTATACACGACCGCGCCGCTCACCGCCGACCGCAACTGGAAGTCCAAGGTCAAGGCGGCCCTGGGCCGGGACGACCAGATGGGTCCGGCCGACAACATCGCCCGGGAGCGCTACAACGCGATGGTCCGGGAGAAGTACGGATCCACCGGCCGCCTCGTCGACATCGCCGCCGCGGAGGCGGAGGGCACCGGCGAGCGCAGCCAGGACGGCACCACCTACTACGTGCTCAACGAGAACCTGACCTTCGACCGTGGCCACCTCAACGAGGTCGGGTCGGAGGCCGTCGCCGCGGAGCTGCTCAGGGTGGTGGCGACCCAGAGTCCGGTCGCCTGAGGTGCGGACGAAGGGCGATGAGTATGCGATGAGCCTGCAGGGGGTCGGGATCGACGTCGCCGACATCCGGCGCTTCGCGCGACTCCTGGCGATGCGTGGCTCCGGCTTCGCGGTGCGGTGGTTCACCGACGCCGAGATCGCCCAGTGCATGGCCGCGGCGACCCCCGCCACGGCCTTCGCGATGAGGTACGCCGCCAAGGAGGCCGTCTGGAAGGCACTCGGTCCCGGCGAATGGTCCGGGCCGCTGCCGTGGCGCGGGATCACGGTGCTCGAGGACGCCTCTGGGTCTCTTTCGGTACGCCTCGAGGGCCCTGCGGCCGAGCTCGCAGCCCTGGCCGGCGTCACCGGCGTGCGGGTCGCCACCGTTCCCGGCCCCCGGATGGCCATCGCCACAGCTGTCGCCGACGGCGACCCGATGCGAGGTGAGAATGCCCGACCTTCGACTTGACCACATCGGCATCCAGGTCCGCGACCTGCACCGTGCCGCCGAGGCGTTCGAGCGGCTCTTCGGCTACCGGCGCGTCACCGATCCGGTCGTCAACACCCGTCACGGGGTCCGCGGGGTCTTCCTGGAGAAGCCGGACTCTCTGCCCATCAAGCTCATCACCCCGGTGACTCCTGGGCCGCATGCGTACGGTCTCCATCACCTGGCCTTCATGGCACCTGATCTCGAGGTCACTCTGGTCGAGCTCGGGGCCGCCGGGGCTCGTACGCTCAGTCCGCCGCAGCCTGGGGAGATGTTCGACGATGAGCTCATCGCGTTCGTGCGGGCTGCTGGGATCAACGTCGAGCTGATCACCACCGATCGGCGTCGGGGGCGGATCGACTGAGCGTGTCTGTCCGGTGGTCGAGCTTGTCGAGACCTCGCTGTGCGTAACCGTTCTTCGTGGATGGTGTGGGCCGCCGACCCGTTCTCGAGGGCCTTCTCGATCTGCTCCGGCGTCGAGGATGGGGTCGGGTGTTGGCTTCGCCGGGCGCGCAACATGGTGTGTCACGGACCAGTGATGCCCCGGTGGTCGAGCTTGTCGAGACCACCCTGTGCGTAACCGTCTCTTCGTGGCTGGCCTGGGCCGCCGACCCTTTCCTGAGGGTCTTCTCGATCTGGACCGGCGTCAAGGACGCCCTTCGGGCGCCGGCTACGCCGGCCGCTTCGCGGTCCTGGACTCCGGACCAGATCGAGAAAAGATTTGGCTGGCTATCGGGGCGGCGGCCCGGGTGTGGCGCAGCGAGATTCTTGTACGGGATCGGGGTGTTCCGGGGTAGGAATGGTGGCCCTTCGGGCCACTTATCATCCACAGGAACGAGGCCGTTCACTAAGTGCAAAAACTACGGTTTACCTGGGAAAATAGATGGATCAATCGAGGGTTGGGGCGTAGAATCAGAACCATCACAGCACACCTCTGAAGGGACGAGCGCGATGAGTCTCGGGCGCGAGATCGACCACTGGGGCACCAACCCCAGCGACGCGATCGACGCCGCCCTGAGCACCATCGAATCCGCCCTTCGAGAGCTGCTGTCCAGCGACCCCGTCTACTGGCGGACCGGGCAGAAGAAGGACCTGCTCGAACGACTCGAGAAGCTGCAGGCCCAGCAGGCCGCGTTGAAGCTGCGGGTCCTCGCCTCGGCCGGCGACATTGCCGAGGAGACCGGTGCGAAGGACGCCTCGGGGTGGCTGCGGACCGAGCTGCTCGTCGACAAGTCTGTTGCCCGAGCCCAGATCAAGCTCGCCGCGAGCGTCGCGAAGTACGACCTTGTCGCGGCCGGCCTGGCCGAGGGTGTCGTGTCGCTGGACAAGGCCCGGGTGATCACCCAGGCACTCGACGCGATCGAGACCGACCCGGTCGCGAGCCGCGAGGAGCTGGTCTTGGCCGAGAAGCTGCTGGTCGACTACGCCACCCGGCTGACCGCCAACGAACTCCGCATCGTCGGCAAGCGCATCCTGCGCGAGATCGACCCTGGCCGTTTCGAGAACGCCGAAGCCAAAGCACTGCTGGCCGAGGAAGAACGCGCCCAGCAGAAGACCGCGCTCCGGATCTGGGACAACCACGACGGCACCATCGGGTTCGACGGAGTCCTCCCGACCTCGGTCGGGATGCGGTTCAAGCGACTCGTCGAGGCCTACGCCCAGCCCCGCAAACAACAGCTCCTCGACAAAGGTGCCCCGCTGCCCCCGTGGGGACGGTTGATGGGCCAAGGCTTCGCCCGGCTGCTGGAGACCGTCGATCCCGCCAGCTTACCCAGGCACGGTGGTGACGCCACCACCATCAACGTCGTCATCTCCCTCGAGGAGCTCCGCAAAGACCTCGGGGTCGCGACCTTGGGCTACGACGAGACCAACGGCGCCACCATCAGCGCCGCCGAGGCCCGGCGACTGGCCTGCAACGCCACCATCATCCCCTGGGTCCTCGGCGGAGATGGCGAGGTCCTCGACGCCGGCCGAGGCAGTAGGTTCTTCCAGCCCATCCAACGCAAAGCCCTCCGGTTGCGGCAGAAGTGCTGCCAGGCCGAAGGCTGTGACATGCCGCCCGAATGGTGCGATGCCCACCACCTCGACCCCTGGGCAGCCGGTGGAAAGACCGACCTGAAGGACGGGGTGCTGTTGTGCCCACATCACCACCGACTGGCACACAACCCCGCCTATGTTCATGAACGGTTGCCGGACGGCACCATCCGATTCACCCGCCGCCCCTGAACCAGCAGGACGATCACGGACCACACACCCCGCCGAGTCGGCGCAACTGTCCCACGTGGAACGCCCGAGTCGGCGTGACTGTCCCGTCTGGCGCGCGAGCCGGCGTGACTGTCTCACGCACCGGGTCGGGGTCCGTGCTGCGGTTCTGGCGACGTCGTCGCTGGGCCCTGGCGCCGTTTCGACGCTCTATTTCGGGGCAGATGCGCCGACTCGGCGTTGGGTAGCGGGACAGATGCGCCGACTCGGCGGGTATCTGGTTCGGGGTTCAGCCCTCGGTAGGTCTCATTTCCCGCCGGCCACGCTTGATCTCGGTGTCGAGGGCGTCTAGGTGCTGGGTCCAGAAGCGGCGGAACGGGGTGAGCCAGGCGTCGACCTCGGCCAGGGGGCCGGTGTCGAGGGAGTAGATGCGGCGGGTGCCGTCGGGACGTACGTTGGCGAAGCCGTGCTCGCGCAGGACCTTGAGCTGCATCGAGACCGCGGGCTGGCGGATGCCGAACTCGGCGGAGATGGTCTCGACGACCTCGCCGGAGGTGAGGTCGCCGGCGGCGAGGAGCTCGAGGATGCGGCGGCGTACGGGGTCGCCGAGGACGTCGAAGGCGTGCAAGCGGCTACTCCGGCATCGCGGTGTAGGCGGCCACGCAGCGCTCGCCGGCGGCGCGGGCCTGGTCGGGCGGGGTGCCGAAGGCGATGTCGGCCTCGACCCAGGCGGCGGCGGAGCCCTGGGTGTGCTCGATCATCGCGGGCAGCGCCTCGGGGGACATCGGGTCGATCTTCTCGGCGTCGGGGGCGGAGAGGTGCAGGGCGAGGCCGAGCAGCATCTGCTCCCAGCCGATGCCGACGGCGCTGGGGCCGAACTCCTTCCACTGCTCGGGCGGGACGGGGGCGGAGTGCTCGAGCCGGAGCAGCGTACGGCCGCCGGCGGCGGTCAGGGTCGCGTCGACCCACGATTTCATGTCGCCGTAGTCCCAGGTGATCGAGAGCAGCTTGGGGCGGTCGCAGGCGAGGATCTCACCGCCGGCGTTGCCCTCGAGCTGGTAGCGGCCGCCGACCTCGAAGTCGCCGGTGACCGGCATCAGCCAGCGCGGGATGCGCTCCTTGGTGGTCAGCGCGTCCCAGACCTCGTCGGGGTCGGCGTCGTAGCTGCGCTCGACGACGAGCACGCGCAGCTCCTCGCCGCCGCGGGTCGTCGTGGTCAGCGCGCGGTTCACCGCGCCGAGGTGGTCGGCAGGAATGAAAGGTGGTGTGCTCATGCCTGCCGACGCTATATCAATGCATCTTGATATTCAACCGGATCAGCCGACGGGCAGGTGGGCCTCGGGTCCGACGAACCGGAACGCGATCTTGAGCTTCTTCAGGCTACGCGGGTCCGGGGTCGACTTCGCGCCGGTGCCGCCCGTGGCGAGCTCGAACTTCTTCCAGGCGGCGAGGGTGGCGTCGTCCACGATGCCGTTGACCACGAGGTTCGCCCCGGCCTTGACGTTGAGCGCGTTCTGGATCCAGCCCACGCCGTTGGTGCGGATCCGCTTGCCCTTGCGCAGACCCGCGGCGATCTGGAACTGCTTCTGGATGATCGCCAGGTTGGACTTGGTCTCCTTCGGTTTCCAGACCGGCTTCGCCCTCGACCTCGCGTACGCCGCGTAGTCGAAGATCGTGGCTCTGATGTCGGCGGGGTGCCAGGTCTCGTCCGTGCCGACGCCGTGCTGGCCGCTGAGGCCGAAGGCGTGGTTGTAGTAGTCGCTGATCTGCGAGCTGGTGGCCAGGAAGCCGAAGAGCGCCGGGCCGCCGTCGACGAACTTGCCGACGGTGACCCCGAGGTCGCGGAAGTCGTCCGTCCTGACGACCCCGGACTGCGGCGGCAGTGTGAAGCCGTGGATGTGGTGGCCGAACTTCGGTGGGAAGCGGTACCAGCACGCGTAGCCGTTCGCCCGCAGCCACTTCTCCTGGGTCCGCCAGTTCACGCCGGGGATGTGCAGGTCGGCGCAGGCGTCGTGGTCGTGGGTGCCCGCGGACGCCTTGACGGTGGTGTTGAACGGGGCCTGGATGATGACGATCCCGGTCCCGAACTTCTTCTGCGCGGCGGCGTCGAGCGCGCACAGGTGCGCGATGGTCCGGGCCGACCCCTTGACCTGCTTGCCGCCCGAGGTCTTCCGCGACCACAGGACCAGGTCGGTCTGCTTCGGGGGCTTGCTCCAGTCGACCGGCTTGCCGTTGAGGGTGAGCACGTCACTCATAGATCAGGTCCTCCGGAAGATCCTCGGCAGGGACCATCGTGTCGGTGCCCGCGGTCTCCGTCGGCTCGCCGTCCTCGATGTCCTCGTCGAAGGCGTTGATATCGGTGGCGGCCTCGTCGATGTCGATCACAGGTGCGTCGATCATCGGTGCGGCCTCGGCGTCGGAGAGACCGAGCGTCAGGTCTGCGATCTCGCCGGGCTCTGGTGTGGTGTCAGACATGGAACCTCCTGGTTCTGGGCGGGACATGTCTCCACCGCCAGCCTGTTCCGGTCAGCACACCGCGAGCCGCAGCATCGGAGATCTACCCAGGACTGGCGATCTCGGCGACCTCCTCGACGAGCATCGGAGCCGCGTGGAAGTAGGCGGTCGTACGCCGCTTCTGCTCGATGTCGCGGTAGACGCGCTCGACCTGCTCGACCGTGAGCCCGGTGGCCTCGGCGACCGCGGCGGTGGGGATGCCGTTGTTGAGGCCGTAGAGGCACAGGTCCATCCGCTGGTAGGGCAGCGAGAAGTAGAACTCCTCCTGCGACTGCTCCAGCGAGTAGGTGTCGGTGGTGGAGGGCCGCGCCTGGATCTCTTCGGGCACCCCGAGGTGGGCGGCCATCGCGTAGACCTGCGACTTGTAGAGGTGCGCGATCGGCTTCAGGTCGGCGGCACCGTCGCCGAGCTTCACGAAGAAGCCCTGGTCGTACTCGAGCCGGTTGGGGGTGCCGGCGACGGCGTAGTTGAGCCGGTCGGCGTGGAAGTACTCCAGCGCCTTGCGGGCCCGCTGCTTGAAGTTCGTCGCCGCGACGATCTCCAGGTAGGCCTCGGTCGTCAGGCGGTGGGTGCTCTGGGTGCCGTTCGGGTCCTCGACGACGACCGAGAACAGCCGGAACGCGTCGGAGTCGACCACGCTGGGCAGCACGATCTTCGACTTCCACCCCGGGCCGTACGCCGGCACGACCCGCCGGATCGCGTCGTCCCGCCGCTGGTAGGCGCCGAGACCGACCAGGACGGGGGAGATGTCCTCGAGCACCGAGTCGATCCCGAGGGACTCGGTCAGCTTCGTGCTGTAGCCGATGGTGTCGTCGGACGACTCCTGCTCGGGCATGTGCAGCGCGAAGACCCGGTCCCGGCCGAGCGCCTTGACCGCCAGCGCGGCGACCACGCTGGAGTCGATCCCGCCGGAGACCCCGAGCACGATGCCCTTGCGCTTGTTAGCCACTAGATAGCGGCGGATCGCATCGCCGATCCGGGTCGCCTCAGCTTCCTCGTCGTAGCGGAGCGTCTCCAGTCCGTACGCTGCGTTCTGGCTGGTCGTGGCTGTGCCTGTCATGGCTGGGCTGGTGGTCATGCCGAGGTCCTTCCGGTGGGCTCGAGGCCGGTGGGTTCGAGAGTGGTGTCGAAGACGGTGAGTGGTTCCGGTGGCGCGGCTGCCGGGGCCGGGCCGGTGAGCAGCTCGCTGTGCAGCAGCTGGGTGGACAGGACGGCCACCAGACGCATGTTGTCGGTGTTGCCGAGGCTGCGGCCCTGGGTCCGCCGGGCCTTCTCCAGCAGCCGCTGGACGAGCTCGGGCCGGAAGACCCCGGCCGCCTCCAGAGCGGCGCCCGAGGTGACGTCGAAGACCCAGTCCGGGGTGCCGCCGGCGAAGAAGGCCGCCGCGTCGGGTGCCCGGTAGGGCTGCTTGGGCCGGCGCAGGATCTCCTCGGGCACCAGGTCGGCGAAGGCCCGCTTGAGCAGGTGCTTCTCGTCCATGCCGTGGATCTTGTGCTCGGCCGGGACCCGGCCGGCGAGCTCGGCGACGTGCGGGTCCAGGAACGGGAACCGGCCCTCGACGGAGTTGCCCATCAGCATCCGGTCGCCCTGGGAGGCCAGGATGTAGCCGGGCAGCAGGGTCGTCATCTCCAGCCACTGGGCGCGCGCCACCGGGTCCCAGGAGGCGGCCGCGGCCGGCATCTGGGCGACCACTCCGTCGGCCGCGCCACCGGCCGGCACCCGGACCTCCGGACGCAGCATCGAGGCCAGCACCGCCGTGGAGTCCCACCGCGGCCGGTGCGACATCGCCAGGTCGTCGGACGAGAGGTTGCGCGAGAAGAAGCTCCGCGCGAAGGCCGGCGCCTGGTTGGGGGAGCGGTGCATCCACGGGTAGAGCTGCTCGACCGCCGCCTCGGCGGCCGCCGGGTCGCGCAGCCACAGGTCGCGGATCTTGGCCTCGCGGAAGATGTCGTAGCCACCGAGCACCTCGTCGGCGCCCTCGCCGGTGACGACCACCTTGAAGCCGGCGTCCCGCACGAGCCGGGAGAGCAGGAACATCGGCGCCGGGGCGGTCCGCAGCAGCGGCGACTCGGCGTGACGTACGACCTCGGGGAAGACGTCGGCGATGTCGCGCTCGCTCACCACGACGTCGTGGTGGACGGTGCCGAGACGCTCGGCCATCAGGGTCTGGAAGCCGCCCTCGTCGAACTCGGCCTCGGCGAACCGCAGCGAGAACGTGTGCAGCGGCGCCGAGGTGCTGCGTACGACCCTGCCGGATGCGATCGCACCGGCCGTGACCGCGGAGTCGATCCCGCCGGAGAGGTACGCCGCCACCGGCACGTCGCTGCGCTCGAACCGCAGTCGGGTGGCCGCCATCAGTGTGGTACGCAGCGCCTCGGCGTTGGCCTCCAGGTCGGTGAGCTCCTCGGCCCCCGCCGGCGGGAACGAGGGCGCCCAGTAGCGCTGCTCGACCTCCACGCCGCGACCGTGCCCGTCACGAACGGTCAGGTAGGAGCCCGGCGGCACCTGGGAGATCTGCCGGAAGACCGTGCGCGGCGCGACCGCCGACCACAGCGTCAGCACCTGGTCGAGCCCGACCGGGTCGAGCTCGCGCGGGACGTCGGGGGAGGCGTAGAGCGCCTTCACCTCGGAGGCGAAGAGCAGCTGCCCCGCGACGCGCGTGTAGAAGAGCGGGCGGACGCCGAAGCGGTCGCGGGAGAGCACGAGCGAGTCCGTCCGGCGGTCCCAGATCGCCAGCGCCCACTGGCCGTTGAACCGCTCGAAGCAGCCCGGCCCCCACTCCTCCCAGGCGTGCACGATGACCTCGGTGTCCGAGCGGGTGTCGAAGACGTGGCCGCGGTCGCGGAGCTGGGCGGCCAGCTCGACGTGGTTGAAGATCTCGCCGTTGAAGGTGACCCAGATCTGCCCGTTCTCGCGGCAGGAGCGGCCGGTCATCGGCTGCGTGCCACCGGCCGTGTCCACGATCGCCAGCCGGGTGTGGCCGAGCGCGACCCGCTCGTCGCGGTAGTAGCCGCTGCCGTCGGGTCCGCGGTGGGCCAGGCTGCCCAGCATCCGTCGCACGAGGGCAGGCTCAGGCGACTCGGTGCTGCTCAGCACCCCACAGATCCCGCACATGGCGCTCCTCGATCGATCCCGGACGGTGCCCGAAGAGTTGCCCGCGAAGGCCTGCCGGGGCGCCGGGATGGGGGCGTTTATCACCCAATGTCGGCATCTCCGGGCCTGATTTCGGCTCCCGACCCTCTTCGGCTGACAGAACGGGAGGGCATTCGTAGACGTTCGTAGACAGGAGATGTGATGGCGGACGTACAGAGCACGATCGAAGGCTTCATCCTGGACAGCCTGCTGCTGGGTGACGAGACCCGGCTGCCCGGGCCGACCGAGTCGCTGGTCGAGTCGGGCGTCATCGACTCCACCGGGATCCTGGAGCTCATCGAGTTCCTCGAGGCGGAGTTCGACATCTCCGTCGACGAGGCCGAGACCGTGCCCGAGAACCTCGACGGCGTCGCCAACCTGGTGGCGTACGTCGGCCGGAAGACGTCAGAGGCACAGAGCCTTGCTAGTTGACGGAGCCCGTGACACAGGTGACTTCGAGGTCGACCTGGCCAAGATGTACGCGATCGTCCTCGACGGTCCGCGTACATCCTGGCTGTCCAGGCTGCGGTTCTGGCTCTTCGACTACGAGCTGCACTGCGTCGCCTGCTACCGCTATGGACGCTGGGCGTCCCGGCTGCGCACCCGCAACCGTCTGCTCGGCGTGCTGGCGCTGGGCGTCTACTGGTTCTGGAACCGGCGCAACATCCGCGTCCACCACACCGACATCTTCCGGCGCGCCGACATCGGGCCCGGGCTGCTGCTCATGCACCGCTCGGGGATCATCGTCGGCCCGGCCGTGGTCGGCAGCAACTGCGTGCTCCACCAGAACGTGACCATCGGCCAGCGCATCGCCGACGGCGACCTGGGCGTGCCGAGGATCGGCGACGACGTCTGGATCGGTCCCGGTGCGGTGATCACGGGCGCGATCACGGTCGGCGACGGCTGCACGATCTCCGCCGGGACGGTGCTGTCCAAGGATGTCCCGCCGCACAGCCTCGTCGGCGGCAACCCCGGCCGGGTCATCGCCAAGGACTACGACAACAGCAACATGATCAACTACGTGATCGCCGACTCCGGTGGCTCGGCCGGCGGGGTGCGAGCGTCATGATCGCGAGCGTCGTGGTGCCGGCGCACAACGAGGCCCGGGGGCTGTCGGAGAACCTGACGGCCCTGCTCGACGGCCTCCCCTACGGGGCCCTGGACGTCGTGGTCGTGTGCAACGGCTGCACCGACGACACCGCCGCGGTCGCGCGGTCGGTACCCGGCGTACGCGTCCTGGAGATCGCGGAGGCCTCCAAGGCGCGCGCGGTCGAGGTCGGCAACGCCGCGGCGGATGCCTCCGAGAACCTGCACAGCCCGCGGCTGTACATCGACGCCGACGTACGTCTCACCGGCACCGACCTGCTCCGGCTGCTCGACGCCCTCGACGAGGACGGCGTGCTCGCGGTCGCCCCCGAGCGGACGGTGCCGCTGGCGGAGTCGTCCTGGCCCGTCCGCGCCTACTACCGGGTGTGGCAGGCCCTCCCGAGCGTACGCAGCGGCCTGTTCGGCCGCGGAGCCTTCTGCCTCACCGCCGAGGGCCGGGCCCGGGTCGCCGCCGCCGGCACGAGCCTGATGAACGACGACCTGGTGGTCTCCGAGCTCTTCGCACCCGCCGAACGCCGTGTCGTCGCCGACGCGACCGTGGTCGTGCGACCGCCTCGTACTTTGAAAGACCTGGTCAGACGCAGGATCCGCGTCGCGACCGGCAACGCTCAAGCCGATGACCACGGCGCTCGGAGCGGATCCACCTCCCTCTCGGACCTGCTTGTGCTCGGGCTGCGTAAGCCTGCGATCGGACTCCGGGTTCCGGTCTTCATGACAGTCACCCTCGTCGCCCGGATGCTCTCCCGCAGAGCTGTCCGGACCGGCGACTACACCACCTGGTTGCGCGACGAGAGCTCGCGAGCCTGATCCGAGAAGGAGCACGACTGTGAAGCTGCGAACGGGACTGGCCGCGTTGCTCGGAGTTGTTCTTGTCACCCCTGTCATCTCGCTCGTCACTGCGTCCAGCGCGAGTGCCGACCCGTGCGGTCCGGAGGGCAACGAGATCGCCTGTGAGAACAGCAAACCCGGTAATCCGTCGAGCGAATGGGGCATCACCGGCGCAGGCGACGACTCGATCCAGGGGTTCGCGACCGACATCAGCGTCGATGCCGGCAACCGGATCGACTTCAAGGTCGACACCGACGCCTCGGCCTACACGATCACGATCTACCGGATCGGCTACTACGGCGGTGACGGCGCCCGCAGGATCACCTCGGTGACGCCGTCGGCGAACCTGCCGCAGAACCAGCCCAACTGCTATCGCGACACCACCACCGAGATCACCGACTGCGGCAACTGGGGGGTCTCGGCGTCCTGGAACGTGCCGGCGACCGCGGTCTCGGGGGTCTACATCGCCAAGCTGGACCGTGCTGACACCAACGAGTCCAGCCACATCACCTTCATCGTCCGCGACGACGACAGCAACTCCGACGTGGTCTTCCAGACCTCCGACACCACGTGGCAGGCCTACAACAACTACGGCGGCTCGAGCTTCTACGTCGGCGGCGGGAACGGCCGGGCCTACAAGCTCAGCTACAACCGCCCGTTCGCGACCCGCTCCGGGGGCACCTCCCACGACTTCTTCTTCGCCAACGAGTACCCGGCGGTGCGGTTCTTGGAGCGCAACGGCTACGACGTCAGCTACATGTCCGGGATCGACACCGATCGCTACGGCTCGCTGCTCACCAACCACAAGACCTTCCTGAGCGTGGGACACGACGAGTACTGGAGCGGGCGGCAGCGCGCGAACGTCGAGGCCGCCCGCGACGCCGGCGTGAACCTGCAGTTCCTCAGCGGCAACGAGGTCTACTGGCGGACCCGCTACGAGGCGTCGAAGGACGGCACCAACACGCCCTACCGGACCCTGGTCACCTACAAGGAGTCCTGGGCGCAGCAGAAGCTCGACCCGACCGCGGAGTCGACCGGCACCTGGCGCGACCCGCGCTACGCGCCGAAGTCCCAGGGCGGTGGGCTGCCGGAGAACTCGCTGACCGGCACCATCTTCATGTCCAACCTGACCGACCTCCCGGTGACGGTGAAGAAGTCCCAGGGCGGGCTGCGGCTGTGGCGCAACACCGGGCTGTCCTCGATGACCGCCGACCAGACCGAGCTGGCCCCGCACACGGTGGGCTACGAGTCCGACGAGGATCAGGACAACGGCTTCCGGCCGCCCGGCACGATCCGGTTGTCGGAGACCACCGGGTTCATCCCCGGTCAGTACATGCGCGACTTCGGGCGGACCACGGGCGACGGCACCACGACCCACTCGCTCACGCTCTACCGGGCCGCCAGCGGCGCCCTGGTCTTCGGCGCCGGGTCGGTCCAGTGGACCTGGGGCCTCGACTCCGAGCACGACAACCCCTACCACGACGAGACCGCTGACCGGCGGATGCAGCAGGCGCAGGTCAACCTGCTGGCCGACATGGGCGCCCAGCCGACCACGCTGATGACCGGCCTGAACGCTGCCACCAAGTCGACCGACACGACCGGACCGACGGTCGCCATCACCTCGCCCACGGCCGGATCGACCCAGCCCAACGGCACCAAGGTGACGCTCACCGGCACCGCCGTCGACACGGGCGGTGGCGTGGTCGCCGGGGTCGAGTACTCCCTTGACGACGGCACCTCGTGGCACCCCGCCACCGGGACGACCGCCTGGTCGGTGACGTACGTCCAGCCGGGGGTCGGCAGCACGCCGATACGGGTCCGCGCCGTCGACGACAGCGCCAACATCGGCGCCTCGGCGACCAGGAGCTTCAACGTCACCTGCCCGTGCAGCATCCTCGGCCAGCGGGAGGTGCCGACGACCTGGAACGCCGTCACCAGCCCGGCGACCCCGTCGGCCAACGACGGCGGTGCCGCCGAGCTCGGCCTGCGCTTCACGCCCCAGGCCGACGGGTACGTCGCGGGCGTCCGCTTCTTCAAGGGCGCCGGCAACACCGGCACCCACGTCGGCTCGCTGTGGAGCAGCAGCGGCGAGCGGCTGGCCCAGGTCACCTTCACCAACGAGTCCAGCGGAGGCTGGCAGTCGGCGACGTTCAGCCAGCCGGTCGCGGTCGCCGCGGGGGCGAGGTACACCGTCTCGTACACGGCTCCGGCCGGTCACTACGCCGTGGCGCCGTGGGCGTTCGCGGCGAAGGGGTTCGAGGCGTACCCGTTCGAGGTGGAGGGCGGCTACGGCGCCGCACCCGCCGGGGTCTACGCGAACGCGGGACAGTTCCCGGCGAGCTCCTACCAGAACCCCAACTACTTCGTGGACGTGCTGTTCACGACCACCGACGACTCGCCGCTGACCGCCACCAACCAGTGGCCGCTGGCCGGCTCCTCCTCGGTGCCGCGCAACACCACGGTGAGCGCCAGGTTCACCAAGCCGGTGGTCGCCTCGACCGTCGGGCTGCGGCTGACCGACTCCGTCGGCAACCAGGTGGCCGGGTCGACGGCCTACGACTCGACGACCAGGACGGTGACCTTCACCCCGTCGGCCAACCTCGCCGGGTTCGTCACCTACACCGCCACGCTCTCGGGGCAGGACAGCGGTGGGACGGCCATCTCGACCGGGAAGACCTGGTCGTTCCGTACGGCCAAGCCGCCGGCTGCGGCAGGGGTCTGCCCGTGCTCGCTCTATGACGAGGACGCCACCCCGACGGTCCTCCAGGACCCGGAGAACGCCCAGCTCACCCTGGGTGTCAGGTTCCGGGCCGACGTGGCCGGCACCGTCACCGGGGTGAAGTTCTACAAGGGCGTCAACAACGCCGCCCCGCACACCGGCACCCTGTGGTCGGCCAACGGGGCCGTGCTCGCCCAGGGCACCTTCACCGACGAGTCGACGACCGGCTGGCAGACGCTGACCTTCGCCGAGCCGGTGCAGATCCAGGCGAACACCGACTACATCGCCTCCTACCGCACCAACGGCTACTACTCGGCCACCCCGAACGCCTTCGCCTCGTCCGACCTGTCGAAGCCGCCGCTGCGGGTGACCTCGACGGCCGGGGCGTACGCCTACGGCACGGGCTTCCCGGCGGCCACCTCGCCGTCGAGCTACATGGTCGACGTGGTCTTCGAGAAGGGCGCTCCGACGCTCACGATGACCTCGCGCAGCCCGGTTCCCGGGGCGGTCGAGGTGCCGCGCTCGACCAACGTGGTGGCGTCGTTCTCCTCGGCGATCAACTCGGGCTACACGATGTCGGTGACCTCGGGAGGCCAGCCGGTCCAGGGGACGACGATGCTCGGCAACTCCGGGACGACGCTCACCTTCGACCCCACGTCTCTGCTGCCCGCGGCCGCGGATGTGACGGTCACGATCAGCGGGGTCACCTCGACCGAGGGGGCCAGTCTGCCCACGCAGACGTGGACGTTCCGGACCAGATCGGCGGAGACACCCGACAACCAGACGCTCTTCGGTGACGTGGTGCCCGCGGTCGAGGCCCAGGACGACGCCTCCCCGGTCGAGGTCGGGACGGTGTTCAGTCCCACCCGTGACGGGCGGGTGACCGCGATCCGGTTCTACAAGGGAGCCGGCAACGGCGGCACCCACGTCGGGTCGCTGTGGAACATGGCCGGCCAGCGGCTCGCCCAGGTGACCTTCACCAACGAGACCGCCTCCGGCTGGCAGCAGGCCACGCTGTCCAGTCCGGTCGAGGTGCAGGCAGGGGTGTCGTACCTGGTCTCCTACCTGGCGCCGCAGGGGCACTATGCGACCACGTCGCAGTTCTTCGCGACCGCCTACGCCGCCGGTGACCTGACCGCTCCGGCCGGCACCAACGGGCGCTATCTCTACGGTGCCGCCGGTGGCTTCCCGCAGTACTCGTTCGGGTCGACGAACTACTTCGCCGACGTCGTCTTCGAGCGAGCGGGGCCGACCATCTCGGTCACCGAGCGGGTTCCGGAGCCGGGCACGACCGAGGTGGCGACCTCGGTGAACCCGTCGATCACGTTCTCGACAGCGATCGCGAGCGGCTGGAACATGTCGGTCACGGCCAACGGGTCCGCGGTCGCGGGCTCGGCGGCGCTGAGCAGCGACGGACGTACGCTGCGCTTCACCCCGTCGGCGGCGCTGCCGGCCGGGGCGACGGTGTCGGTGACGGTCTCGGGGGTGGTCTCGACCGACGGGGCGAACCTGCCGACGCAGACCTGGTCGTTCACCACGGTCCCGCCGGTCGTGACAGAGGTCTCGCTGTTCACCGGCGTCACCCCGCAGAACGCGTCGACGTTCGACCTGATGCCGATCGAGGTCGGCACCGCGTTCACCACCTCGGTGGCGGGCTCCGTGACGGCGATCCGGTTCTACAAGGGCAGCGGCAACACCGGCACCCACGTCGGCTCGCTGTGGAACGCGGCCGGCACCCGGATCGCCCAGGTGACCTTCACCAACGAGACCGCGACCGGCTGGCAGCAGGCCACGTTGGCGACGCCGGTGGCGCTCACGCCCGGAGCGGTGTACGTCGTGTCCTACTACGCCCCCAACGGGCGCTACTCGTCCACCCCCGCCGCACTCACGCAGTCGCGGACGGTCGGCCCGCTGACGGCTCCGGGCGGAGCCAACGGCCGGTATCGGTACGGGATCGGAGGGGGGCTCCCGAACCGATCCTGGAACTCCACGAACTACTTCGTGGACGTGAGGTTCCGCCCGGCGTCCCCGTAGGCCGGGCGAGCGGTCCCTAATTGGGGGGATAGGTGGGGCGAGGCTCTTCGGAGCCTCGCCCCACGCCGATTTCATGGTCGACATGACTGATGGGGAACCGCTCGGCGTGGCAGTGGTCGGGGCTGGTTATTGGGGACCGAACCTGGTCCGCAACTTCCGGAACGCACGGGACTGGTCGCTGGTCGCGGTGGTCGACCTGGACCTCGAGCGGGCCCAGGAGGTGATCGGGGGCGGCTCCGACGTGCTGGCCACGACCGACCTCGACGAGGTGCTCGCACGCGAGGACGTGGACGCGGTCGCGATCGCCACCCCGGCCCGGACGCACCGAGGGCTGGTGGAGCGGGCGCTGCGTGCCGGGAAGCACGTGCTGGTCGAGAAGCCGCTGGCCGACGACGTGGAGTCGGGACGGAGCATGGTCGAGGCCGCGCGGGCCAACGGTCTCGTGCTGATGGCCGACCACACCTACTGCTACACGCCGGTCGTGCAGAAGATCCGCGAGCTGGTCGAGGACGGGTCTCTCGGCGAGATCCTGTTCGTCGACTCGGTGCGGATCAACCTCGGCCTGGTGCAGCCCGACGTCGACGTCTTCTGGGACCTGGCCCCGCACGACCTCTCGATCCTCGACTTCGTCCTGCCGGGTGGGCTGCGCCCGACCGGGGTGGCCGCCCAGGGCTCCGACCCGCTGGGTGCCGGGAAGGCGTGCGTCGGCTATCTCACCCTGCCTCTGGAGGGCGGGGCGATGGCCCACGTCCACGTCAACTGGCTCAGCCCCACCAAGATCAGGCAGATGGTGATCGGCGGGAGCCGGCGTACGTTGGTCTGGGACGACCTCAACCCGCAGCAGCGGCTCAGCGTCTTCGACCGGGGCGTCGACCTGGTCCAGCAGAGCGTGGACATCGCCGACCGCGCCGCAGCCACCATCTCCTACCGCCTGGGTGACACCTGGGCGCCGGCACTGCCCGAGTACGAGGCGCTCTCCCGGATGGTCGGCGAGTTCGCCGAGGCGATCCGGGGCGGGCGTGCGCCGGTCACCGACGGGGCCGCCGGGCTCCGTGTCCTCTCCGTCCTGGAGGCGGCCCAGACCAGCCTCCGAGCCCGTGGCGCCCTCGTCGAGGTGGCCGCCGAGACCCCTTCCCTGGAGCTGATCCGATGACTTCTCTGCACGGTGCGAACGTCCTGGTCACCGGAGGTGCGGGCACGATCGCCTCCACCATCGTGGACCAGCTCCTCGACGAGGGGGTCGCGCACGTCGACGTCCTCGACAACCTGATCCGGGGCCGCAAGGCCAACCTCGACGACGCGCTCGCCTCCGGCCGGGTCACGCTCGTCGAGGGCGACATCCGCGACCGCGACCTCGTCGGCGACCTCACCGCGGGCAAGGACCTGGTCTTCCACCAGGCCGCCATCCGGATCACGCTGTGCGCCGAGGAGCCGCGGCTGGCCAACGAGGTGCTGGTCGACGGCACCTTCAACGTCGTCGAGGCCGCGGTCTCCGCAGGCGTCTCGAAGCTGGTCTACGCGTCCTCCGCCTCGGTCTTCGGCCTGGCCGAGGAGTTCCCGACGCCCGAGGGTCACCACCACAACAACAACGACACCCTCTACGGCGCCGCGAAGTCCTACAACGAGGGGCTGGTGCGGTCCTTTCGGGCGATGTACGGGCTCGACTACGTCGGGCTGCGCTACTTCAACGTCTACGGGCCGCGGATGGACGTGCACGGCGCCTACACCGAGGTGCTGGTGCGCTGGATGGAGCGGATCGCCGACGGCCAGCCACCGCTGATCTTCGGCGACGGCCGCCAGACGATGGACTTCGTCTGCGTCCCCGACATCGCCCGCGCCAACATCCTCGCGGCCGCCTCCGACGTGACCGAGGGCGTCTACAACATCGCCTCCGGCACCGAGACCTCGCTGCTCGAGCTGGCCGAGGCGCTGCTGCGGGTGATGGGCGCCTCCGGCCTGCAGGTCGAGCACGGGCCCGAGCGTGCGGTCAACGGGGTCACCCGCCGGCTCGCCTCGATCTCCGCGGCCCGTGAGGACCTGGGCTGGACGCCCACGATCGGGCTCGAGGAGGGGCTGCGGCAGCTGGTTGAGTGGTGGCGACCGCTGCGCTCCGAGATCGCGGCCGGGCGGGCTCTGCAGGGCGGTCCGTCGTGAGTCGGATCAACGTGATGCAGCCCTGGTTGGGCGAGGAGGAGATCGCCGCGGTCACCGAGGTGCTCCGCTCCGGCTGGGTCGCCCAGGGGCCGCGTGTGGCGGAGTTCGAGCGACGCTTCGCGGCCTCGCAGCAGGCCGATCACGCCGTCGCCACCTCGAGCTGCACCACGGCGCTCCAGCTGGCGCTGGTGGTCGCCGGAGTACGTCCCGGGGACGACGTCGTCGTCCCGTCCTTCTCCTTCATCGCGACCGCCAACGCGGCGGTCTACCTCGGTGCGCGGCCGGTCTTCGCCGACGTCTCGGCGGTGACCGGGAACCTCACCGCGGAGACCGTTCGGGAGGCGCTCACGCCACGGACCACGGCGGTGATCGTCGTCGACCAGGGCGGGGTGCCCGTCGACCTGGACGGGATCCGGGAGGTCTGCGACCCGCTCGGCATCGTGGTGATCGAGGACGCTGCCTGCGGGGCCGGTTCGACCTACCGCGGCCGCCCGGTCGGCGCCGGCGCCGAGATCGCGGCCTGGTCCTTCCACCCGCGCAAGATCCTCACCACCGGCGAGGGCGGGATGCTCACCACCTCACGGGAGGACTGGGCCGCGCGGGCACGGAAGCTGCGCGAGCACGCGATGAGCGTCTCGGCCGCCGATCGCCACGCCAGCCTGGTCTCGCCGCCGGAGTCCTACGACGAGGTCGGCTTCAACTTCCGGATGACCGACCTGCAGGCCGCGGTCGGCCTGGTGCAGCTCTCCCGGCTGCCGGAGGTGGTCGCCCGCCGCCGTGAGCTCGCCGCGGTCTACGCGAAGGCGGTCGCCGAGATCGAGGGGCTGCGCGCGGTCGCGGACCCGGCCTGGGGGACCTGCAACTTCCAGTCGTTCTGGATCGAGGTCATCTCGACAAGCTCGATACAACGCGGCTCGGCGTACGGGCTGGACCGCGAGGGGCTGCTCAGCGCCCTGGCCGAGGCCGGGATCTCCGCGCGGCGCGGGATCATGGCGGCGCACCGGCAGCCTGCGTACGCCTCCTCGGGGGTCAGCCTCCCGGTCACCGAGCACCTCACCGACACCACCCTCATCCTGCCGCTGTTCCACCAGATATCGGACTCGGAGCAGGCGCGGGTCATCGACGTACTCCGGGGGGAACGTCGATGACCGCGCTCGTTCTCGTCGCCGCGAGCGGGTTGGCGGGCGAGGT
This sequence comes from Nocardioides luteus, assembly GCF_015752315.1. Classification (NCBI taxonomy): domain Bacteria; kingdom Bacillati; phylum Actinomycetota; class Actinomycetes; order Propionibacteriales; family Nocardioidaceae; genus Nocardioides; species Nocardioides luteus. The sequence continues at coordinate 4,358,807 of NZ_JADOVJ010000001.1, read as the reverse complement.
CGCCGCGGCGGCCGCGTCCAACGAGTTCCGCTACGACGAGATCGTCGCCGTCGACGACAACCGCGAGCGCTGGGGCGAGGTGATCGGCTCCGTCGACGGTGCCGGCGGGGCCAAGGTGATCGGCCCCATCGAGGTCGTCGCCGACTGCGGTGCCGACCTGGTGCTCTGTGCCGGGGCGGGCGCGACGCGTCGTCGCCTCGCCGAGCGGCTGAGCGGCTACGGGGTCGCACCGGAGCGCTACGCGACCGTCGTCCACCCCTCGGCGTCCGTGCCGACGGGCTGCGAGCTCGGCGCCGGGACCGTGCTGCTCGCCGGGGTCGTGCTGACCGCCGGCGTACGCGTCGGGCGCCATGTCGTGGTGATGCCCAACGTCGTCCTCACCCACGACGACATCGTCGGCGACTACGCCACCCTCTGCGCCGGGGTCACCCTCGGCGGCGAGGTCGTGATCGGCGAAGCCGCCTATCTCGGGATGAGCTCCTCGGTGCGTCAGCGCACCACCGTCGGAGCCGACTCCGTCCTCGGCATGGGAGCGGTCCTGCTCAACGACCTGCCCGCCGGGGAGACCTGGGCCGGAGTGCCCGCCCGCAGTCTCAATTCACGTCAGGAGCTGATCTGGTGAAGGTGCCGTTCGTCGACCTCGGGGCGCAGCAGTCGGAGATAGAGGACGAGGTACGCCTCGGGCTGGACCGCGTCTTCGAGCGCACCGCCTTCGTGGGCGGGCCCGAGGTGACCGCCTTCGAGAACGCCTACGCGGCCTACGTCGGCGTCGACCACTGCGTCGGCGTCGGCAACGGGACCGACGCGCTCGAGCTGGCCATGCGAGCCGTCGGCGTGCGGCCCGGCGGGGAGGTGATCGTGCCCGCGAACACCTTCATCGCGACCGCCGAGGCGGCCACCCGGATCGGCGCCGTGCCGGTCCCGGTCGACGTCGACGAGTCGCACCTGCTGATCGACCCGGTCGCGGTCGAGCGGGCGATCACGCCACGCACGCAGGCGATCGCGCCGGTGCACCTGTTCGGGCAGACCGCGTTCGTTGAGCAGCTGCTCCCGCTCGCCGAGGCCGCGGGGATCGCGGTGATCGAGGACGCCGCGCAGTCCCAGGGCGCCCGGCGCCACGGCCGTCCGGCCGGCTCGCTCACCACCGTCGCCGCGACCAGCTTCTACCCCGGCAAGAACCTCGGCGCCGCCGGCGACGCGGGTGCCGTGACGACCTCCGACCCGGAGATCGCCCGGATGGTCCGGCTGCTCTCGGCGCACGGCTCGGAGACCAAGTACGTCCACGAGGTCGCCGGGATGAACTCCCGCCTCGACACCGTCCAGGCCGTCGTGCTCTCCGCCAAGCTGGCCCGCCTGGAGAAGTGGAACGAGCTGCGCCGGCAGGCGGCCGACCGCTACCACCGTCTCCTCGACGGCATCCCCGGCATCCGCCTGCCCGAGTCCGCACCGGGCAACGTCGACGTCTGGCACCTCTACGTCGTCCGGATCGCCGACCGCGACCGGGTGCTGTCGGCGCTGCTGGACGCCGGGATCGGCGCCGGGATCCACTATCCGTTCCCGGTGCATCTGACGGCTGCGTACGCCTCGCTGGGGTTCGGCGAGGGCTCCTTCCCAGTCGCGGAGCGGGCGGCGGGCACGATCCTGTCGCTGCCGATGTTCCCGCACCTGAGCCCGGAACAGCAGGAGTACGTCGCCGACGTGCTCACCGCGGCGGTGAGGCATGGGTGAGGTGCGTACACCGGTATCGATCGTCTGCGTCTACAACGACCCGGCGGTGCTGGAGTCGTGTCTGGAGGCCTCGGTCAAGGCCGGCCCGGACGCATCGCGGCAGACCGAGGTGATCCCCGTCGACAACGTCTCGGGCGACTTCGCGAGCGCCGGCGCGGCGCTGAACCACGGCGCCCGGATGGCACGCAACGAGGTCGTCGTCTTCGTCCACCAGGACGTCTACCTGCACTCGCTGCCCGCGCTCGAGGCCGCCGCCGCGACTCTCCTCGCCGACCCGGCGATCGGGGTGCTGGGCGCTGTCGGCGTCAGCCACCGCGGCGAGGTCATCGGCGCGATGCGCGACCGGGTCGTCCCGCTCGGCCGCTCGACCTCGATCCCGGTCGACGTCGACTCGCTCGACGAGGTGCTCTTCATGGTCACCCGGTCCCAGGTGCTGCGCGAGCCGCTCTCGGAGTCGCCCGACCTGGCCTGGCACGCGTACGCCGTCGAGTACTGCCTCCGGATGCGCGCCTCCGGCCGTCGTGCCGCCGCCGTCGACATCCCGCTGACCCACAACAGCATGACCACCAACCTCGCCCGCCTCGACGTCGCCCACCGCAGCGTCGGCCACACCTACGCGGGCCTGGCGCCGGTGCGTACGACCTGCGGGATCGTCGGCGGTGAGCACGGCGCCACGTCCTGGCCGGTCCGGCGCGCCCGTGGCGCGCGTCGGTTCCTGGGGGAGTCGGTCCGCGCCCGCCGGGTGACGCGCTCGCTCCGCCGGGTCTCCCGGCCCGCTCGTGGCCAGGTGGTGCTCGCCGACATCCGGCTGCTCGTCGACGACGTCGCCCGCCTCGCCGGCAGCTCCTCGATCCGCGTCGTCGACCCCTCCCGCGACGGCACCGTCGGTGAGGCCGAGGGCCTCGAGCGCAACGGCATCCCCTTCTCCGCCGCCACCCTCCGCTGGCCCGGTGTCGTCGCCGCCGTTGCCGCCACCGCCCCCGGCGAGCTCCTGCTCGTCTCCGGCCTGCGGTCCGAGGAGATCGCCCCCCTCGCCGCCACCACGACCGCGCCCTACGTCGTCGGCCTCGCCCGTGACACCGGCCTGTGGCTCCTCGTCGGCGTCGAGCCTGCCGTGCTCGCGTCGCTGTGGAGCCGGCCGCGCAACCGGGCGTTCTTCGTGGGGTGAGCTCGGGGCAGGGTTACCCGGTCAGCCGGGTATCACGTCACGCCGGCGCCGCAACCGCGACCGCACCGCCGCAGCGGCCCACTCGGGGGCGAGGTCGCGGACGCGGCCGGCGCCGCCGCGGCGGGTCTGGCGCCACATCGAGATCCGGTCGGTGAGGGGCATCGCGCCGAGGAGACCGGCGGTGATGTCGGCGGAGGTACGGCTGAACGGGTTGGTCGCCTGGACGGAGACGGTGAGCAGGTCGAGGTGGCCGCGGCCGCGGACGGGCGCGAGCAGGTCGTCGTCGAGCCGTTGCGACATCCGGTAGAGCGACTCGGCGTCGGCGACCCAGCCGGGGCCGGTGTGGCACTCGAGGATCGCCTGGGCGGTGGCGGTGCCGCGGGTGACCCGCTCGCGCGGGCGGCGGACGAGGTCGATGAGGGTGTCGCGCAGCTGGTCGGGGGTCTTCGGCCGCAGCATCAGGTGGTCGATCCCGGGGGAGTCGGAGCCCCACACCGCGCACTCGGGCCGGTGCCCGCGGAAGGTCACCACCGGGTTGGCGAGGCCGCCCGACTCGAGCAGCGAGGTGAGCCCGGCGAACGGGAAGGAGTCGAGGTAGGCGTCGGCGGCGTGGTGGAGCGGGGCCACGTCGGACAGCATGCCGACCGCCTGGATCCGCCCTGACGTACGCCGTGCCAGCCCCGCCCACGGCTCCGACTCCGGGTCCGGACCTGCGACCCGCCACTGCAGCCGGGGCTCGGCGGCCACGGCGGCCTCGACGGCCGCGAGGTAGGTGTCGCCGCCCTTGAACTTGCTCGCGTCGGCCGCTGTCACGACCAGCACGTCGGAGGCCGGTACGCGCCACTGCGGCTTCGCCGTCTCGCGCCTCTTGGTCCGCCCCCGGACGGCCAGCGGGCGGTTGCGCACCAAGGACCGCGCCATCGGCAGGCCACGGCGGTGCAGGGCGAGATCCTGGCCGCTGCGGCGCAGGTGGACGATGCGGTCGTAGGCCCGCACGCCGACCCAGAAGACGTGGTCGGTGTTGTCGATGTAGACCACCGGGGGCAGGCCGCGGCGGTCGGCGAACGCCAGTGCGGGGACGACGTCGAAGGGATGGCAGTGGGAGACCACCAGATCGGCGGTCGAGGCCAGCGCGCGCAGCCGCGCGGCGCGGTGCAGCAGCGACCCCGGCGCGGTGTCGAGCATGGTCAGGCCGACCCGGTCCCCGAGCCGGGAGAGGATCTTGGCCGGCACCGGCGAGGTCATGTGCCGGGTGGCGACGATCTCGTGGGAGCGGTCGGCGAGCTGGTCGGTCCAGCCGGCGATGATCTGGGTGTGGCCGCCGCTCTGGTACATCTGCGTGACGACGTGCAGCGTGCGCGGCCCGCGGACCGGCGACGACGCTGAGGGCAGTGAGCCGCCGAGGTCGCTCAGCAGCAGCTCGAGAGGTTCGTACGCGAACCAGCCGGTGTGGTTGCCCCAGGCGAACTCCGCCGCGGCCTGGGCCAGGGCGGCCGCGCGCTGCGGCCGTCGCTTCCCGGCGGCTGCTGCGGCTGCGTACATCTCCTCCAGGGTGGCGTGGTTGTCGTCGAGACGGTCAGACATGCACGTCCTCGCTCCGGGGATCGGTGGGGGTCTCGGTGGGGGAGCCGGCTCCGGAGCGGAACCAGCGGACGTCCTCGCGGCGTCGGCGCAGCAGCACCGCCCACACGGCGGCGAGCACCAGGCCGGTGACCACGCAGGTCACCCAGACCGACGGCTGTGCGGCCCGCAGCCCGAACGCCGCCGCCCAGACGGCGACAGCGCCGAGGGCGGGCAGGGCGGCACCGGCGGCGAGGCCGGCGAGCCCGACCCCGGCCCGGGCGAGGTAGAAGAGGTGCAGCGGCAGGATGACGACGAGCCCGACCGCGAACGCGGCCAGACCGACCCCGCCCACGCCGGCCCAGGCCGCCCCGGCCAGCAGCGCGGGCACCAGCGCGACCAGCCAGACGATCTGGATCGTCATCAGGCTGCGCGTCGAGCCGGCGATGACCAGGAAGTCGTAGGCGAGCTCGAAGGAGATCCGCAGCACGGCCAGCGCGCCGAGCCAGAGGAGCGGTGCCGCGGCCGCCAGCCAGACCTGACCGTAGACCAGCCGGATCACCTCCGGTGCCAGCGCGGCCAGCGCCGAGCAGCCCGGGAGCGTCACGGTCAGCACCAGCGCGGAGAGCCGGGAGAAGGCGTGCTGCATCCCCTCGGGGTCGCGCTGCAGCCGGGCGAAGATCACCGGCGTGACCTGCCGCAACGGCCGCGACAGCATGGTGACCGGCCAGCTGGAGAGGTTGAAGGCGACCACGTAGAACCCGAGCGCGGTCGCGCCGAGCGCGCTGCCGATGACGATCTGGTCGGCGAACCCCACCGCGAAGACCAGGATGCTGGTCACCGCGAGCGGCGTGCCGAAGCGGAGCAGCGCGACCGCGTGCGACCGGGAGAGCCCCAGGCGCCACGGCAGCGGCGACATCCGCAGGAACATCACGGTGGTCACGCACACGCCCAGGAGATGCCCGAGGACCAGCGAGAACGGGCCCGCGCCGGCCAGCGCCAGGCCGAGCATGACTGGCACCGCGACGAGGGTGGCCATCTGGTCGATGAGCATCCGCTTGCCCTGCATCAGGTTGCGCTGCAGCAGCGCCGCGGGGGTCGCGGTGATCCCGCTGAGCACCACCGGGACGGCGAAGAGAGCCACCAGCACGGCCGCGTCCGGCTCGCCCATCGCTCGCGCGTAGGGGCCGGCACCGATCACCATCCCGGCGGCGATGAGCACGCTCGCGACGACCGAGATGGTGGTGACCGTCGGCGCGATCTCGCGCGGGTCGTCCTTCCAGCGCACCACCGCGAGGCTCACCCCGAGCTCGTTGAAGCTGAGCACGGCCATCAGGGCGAGGAAGGCGACGGCGTAGGTGCCGTAGCTCTCCGGCCCGAGCAGCCGGGCGACGAGGATGCCGACGACCATCGTGCCGAGCTTTGTCACGGCGGTGTTCGCGATGCTCCAGGCGAGCGCGGTGTGCGGGCGGGCGTCAGACAACGTCGGGCTCCGTGAGGGTCTCGGCGCGGCGCTCGCGGCGCCGCAGCAGGATCGGGTCGATGCGTACGACCAGGTAGAGGGTCGCGGCGGCGCCGAGCATCCCGGAGACGACGAAGGCCCGCCGCGAGCTGCCACCGACGGGGTAGACGACGGTCGAGCCGGGCGCCTCCTTGGTGGTCATCCGGAAGGCGCGGGCCACCTTGTACTCGTCCTGCACCCGGTCCAGCGCGGCCGCCATCTCCTCGACCAGCTGCTCCTTACGGGTCCGGACGGTCTCCGGGTCGGGGCCGACGACCTCGATGATCAGCCACTGGTCGACGTAGTTGGGCGCCCACTGGCCGCCGGTGTCGGGCAGCCGGACGGTCCAGCCGTCGCGTACGCCCATCCCGATCAGCCCCGCGTCGGTGGCCGTGAACTTCGGGACCTGCCGGGTGCCGGTGACGAGCTTGCCGACCACGCCGGCGGTGATCACCAGGTCCTCGGAGGTCGCCCGCAGCGCGTTCGGGTACTGCGCGTTCTTCGGAGCCAGGAAGACCAGGTCCGTACGCGTCCAGTAGATGCTCCGGTCCTGGCCGGCGTAGTTGGCGACGGCGAGCGTGATGATCGCGCCGACCACGACGAACGGCCATCGCCGGACCATCGCCCGCAGCAGGTCCCACAGCGCCATGCTCCGAACGCTAGGTCGGGTGGGGCGAGGTCCGTGCAGGTCAGCGGGGTCATCGCCCAAATCGGGTAGGACCCCGGCGAGGTCTGCTCGGGCCGCCCGACGATGGGTACGTTCGTGGCCATGGTGTTGTCGGAGTTCGTCGGTGCGATCCGGCGGCGCTGGTATCTCGCGGTGGTCGGCATCCTGCTGACCGGTGTGCTCGGCTGGAGCGCATCGGCCTTCGTGGCGCCGTCCTACACCGCCCGTGGCCTGGTCCTGATGCTTCCCTCGAAGAACGCGGTCGGCCCCGGTGGCAACCCGTTCCTGGGGCTCGGCGGGCTCGACCTGCCGGCCCGGGTCGTGGTCGCCTACTACACCAGCGCGCCCGCGCAGGAGGCGATCGCGGAGGTCACCCCGGGCGCCGCGGTCACGGTCTCGATGGAGGAGTCGACGCGGGGGCCGGTGATCGCGATCGACGTCAGTGCCGACAGCGAGGCCAACGCCATCGAGGCGCTCAACTTCGTCGCCGACTCGATCCCGGAGACGCTCGGCCGGCTCCAGGACGAGGTCAACGCGAAGGGCAACGCCCGGCTGCGCTCGCGACCGCTCGCGCTGGACGAGACGGCGGCGATCGACGGCAGCGGGCCGCTGCGGGCCCGGATCATGGCGGTCGTGCTCGGTATCGCGATGACCGCGGTGCTGATCTATGCGATCGACGGGATCGCGCTGCGCCGCCGGCTGGCTCGCGAGGAGCGGGCCGCGTCGCTGGCCGCCCAGGACGTCGTCGACGACGACCCCGACCTGGACGAACGGGCCGACCAGGACGACCGGCTCGACCGCGACGACCACGTCGTCCAGCGCCTCCACGGCTGAGGCCGGAACGATGGCCGTACGCCGTGGTGTCGATGCGGTGACGTGGCTGAGCCTCTACACGTTCGCCGTCTTCGTGATCCCCTCGTGGCTGGTCTTCCGGCCGCTGGGCAGCGCCGGATCGGTCTCGATGCTGATGGGCCTGGGCAGCTTCGCGATCTGGGTGCTGCTGAGCATCGGGCGGCCGCTGCCGGAGAACCGGCCCCGGCAGCCGATGCGGCTGATGCTGGGCCTGTTCCTGTTCAGCGTCGGGATCACCTACGTCATCGCGATGTCGCGCCCGATCAGCCGCGACGAGGTGAGCCCGGCCGACGTCGCGATCCTGGCGATGGTCTCCTGGGTGGGCACGCTGCTGCTGGCCGGCGACGCCATCCCGAGCATCGCCAGGGTCCACGTGCTGGTGTGGCGGCTGGTCGTGGGCGGCAGCTTCCTCGCGGTCCTCGGCCTGGCCCAGTTCTTTGCCCGGCAGGTCTTCGTCGACCGGATCTCGATCCCGGTCCTGACCCCGATGACGACCGTCGAGCTGGCGATGCGCAACGGCCTCGTACGTCCTGCCGGGACGGCCCTGAGCCCGATCGAATACGGCACGCTCATGGGCATGCTGCTGCCGGTCGCGCTCCACGTCGGCTTCCACCACCGCAACCTCAACCCGCTCGTACGCTGGGCCCCGGTCATGCTGATCTGCATGGTCATCGCGGCCTCCTCGAGCCGGTCGGCCTACCTCGGTGCGGCCATCGCGGTGATGGTCTGCATGATCGGCTGGTCGCGCAAGCAGCGCGGGCTGGTGCTGGGGCTGGCGGTCGGCGGTCTGTCGCTGGTGTTCCTGGCCGCGCCGCGGATCATCAACTCGGTGACCGGCATGTTCGTCGGCGCCGAGCAGGACCCCAGCGTCACCTCGCGCACCGACAGCTACGGGGTGGCCTGGTTCTTCGTCGACCGCAACCCGTTCTTCGGGCGGGGGCTGGGGACGTTCCTGCCGAAGTACCGCATCTTCGACAACCAGTACCTGCAGATGATGGTGAGCATCGGGATCGTCGGCGTGCTCCTGTTCGCGGCGTTCGTGATCGCGACGTTCATCCAGCTCGCCCGGGTCTATCGCGCCTGCGAGGACCCGAAGACGCGTGACCTGGTCATCTCGCTCATCGGTGCCGCGGCCGCCGGCTTCGCCGGTCTGGCCTTCTTCGACGCGTTCGCCTTCCCGATGACGATGGGCACCATCTTCCTGGTGCTCGGGCTGGGGAGCGCGGTCACCCGGCTGGTGCTCACGGCGCCACCGGAGCGCACCGAGGTGCGCACCGAGGTGCGCACCGGTGCCCGGGGCGAGGTGTCGCAGAGCGTACGACCGGGGTGACCCGCCCGGCTCAGGTCGTGCAGGGCAGGTTGCGCACCACGACCGGCTGGCCGGCGGAGTTCAGCGTCGCGGTCGCCGCCTGCCACTGGGTGATCAGGCTGCACCGGACGTCGAGCGGCCCGAAGACCCAGCTCCGGTCGACCACGTACAGGTTCCTCACGCTGCCCGGCGTGCCGAGCCGGAACGGGTAGCCGCCGCCGCTCACGACCAGGCCGTCGATGTCGACGGAGGTGTTGTCCTGGTCGGGGTAGAAGAACGGGGCGGTGCCGCCGCAGTTGTTGGTGTCGACGAAGTCGATCACCGTCTTCCGGACGGTGAGCGCACCGCCGCCGTAGCCCTGGATGCCGTCGCCGTGCCAGTCGGTGCAGACGTCGGGGGAGACGACACGTACGTAGGAGTCGTAGATCCCGACGCCGCCGCACGCCGACCTCCCCTGGGCCCGGAAGCCCTCCGGAACGCCGTCGATGAGGACGTTGCGGGCCGTGTAGCCGCCCGAGGTGACCGCCGGCCAGGCTTCGTCCGTCGTCGGGGCCGCGCCGCGGACGATCTCGGAGTCCTCGATCACGAGACCGGTCGCGCAGGTGGCGCTGGTGTAGTTGGCGATCACCGAGCCGACCGCCTGCACCCGCCGCAGGGTCACGTTCCTGGCGGTGACGTTGATCGTCCCGTTCGTGACGCGCAGGTCCTCGACGACGGCACCCGGTGTGTTGATCGTGTACGTCCCGGTCACCGACCGCTTCGGCTGCCAGCCGTCCGGAAGCCCGGCCGAGGCGCGGGTCGGGAAGCCACCTGAGGGAGGGGCGGAGGTCGGCGAGGGGGCGGCGGTCGTCGGAGTGCTGCTCGGGGAGCTCGGGGAGGCCGACGGGGCTCTCGGCGTGCTCGCCGGAGCGGTCGGGCCGGCGCTCGTCGAGGGGCCGGGGCTCAGGGTGGGAGGTGCGCTGGACGCCGTCGGGCTGCTGGACGGCGACGGTGAGGTCGTCGGCTCCTCGTCAGAGCCGGTCGGCCGCACGACGACGTCGACCTGGTAGTTGGTGGCCCGGTACGTCGAGCGCGGGAACTCACCCGGCTCGTAGGTGTAGACGCCCGCGTTCGTGCCGGCCGACAGCGGACCGTTGCTGATCGAACGGTCGAAGAAGTACTCGTCGGTCGAGTAATGGCCCCGGGGTGCGGTGTACGAGACGACGTAGGAGCGGCCGGGCTCGAGACGGATCGGCCGGTCGAGCTCGGCGACCCTCAGGCCCTCCCCGGCGGCGCCGCCGACCTGGACGCGGGCGAGCGGGACGCCGCCTTCCGACCACAGGGTCGCCGGGTGCGGGCCGTGGTTGTGCGGGCCCAGGTAGACCTGGACCGCGACCGCCTCGACGGGCCGGGAGGTCCGGAACCGCAGTCCGAGCTCGACCGGCCGGGAGTCGGGATCCGTCAGCACCGTCGGGACCGCGTCGTCGGGGAGAAGGCTGACCGTCTCCGGGTGAGCGGTCGCCGGTCCGAACGTCCAGAGCGCACCCCCGGTGATGAGGGTGACCAGGACGCTGACGACGGCGGTACGTCGCCACCGGGTGGTCCTGCGGGAGTCGTGGGGAGGTCGGTCGATCCGTCGTCGATGCGTGCTCGGGGGCATGCTGTGCGAGGGCATGAATGCACCTGTTCGTATGGGATACCGGCAACGGCATCGACACTACGTTTGAACCTTGCCGAACAGGCACCCCCAAAACTCGGTATATATGGCCGGTTTCGAGGGCTTGGAGGTCACTCGCAGGGTAGGTCGCGGATCGGCACGGGCTGGCCGGCCGAGTCCATGGTGACGACGGCCGCGCTCCACTCGGTGACCACCGAGCAGTCCACGTCGAGCGGGTTGTAGACCCAGCTCTGGTCGACGACGTAGAGGCCGCGGACCGGCCCCGGCATGCCGTTGCGGAACGGGTAGCCGCCCCCGGCCACGACCAGGCCGTCGATGTCGACCGCGTCGTTGCCCTGACCTGCGGGGTTGAAGAACGGGGCGGTGCCGTGGCAGTTGTTCTTGACGTCCAGGATCATCACCGTACGCCGCACCGTGACCTTGCCGCCGCCGTAGCCCTGCAGGCCGTCGCCGTGCCAGTCGCTGCACACGTCCGGGGAGGTGACGCGGACGAAGGAGTCGTGGATCTTGACGCCGCCGCAGCGCTCCTTGTTGGAGGCGCGCAGCCCCTCGGGCACCCCGTCGATCACGACGTTGCGCACCGTGTAGCCGCCGGCCGAGACCGCCGGCCAGGCCTCCTCCGTCGTCGGGGCGCTGCTCCGGACGAAGTCGGAGTCCTCGATCCGCAGGCCGGCGTTGCACACGCCGTTGTAGTCGTTGACCACGACCGAGGCGATCGCCTCGATACGGCGCAGGGTGACACCGGGTGCGGTGACGTAGATGACCCCGTTGGTGATCCGCAGGTCCTCCACGACCGCGCCGCGGTGCCGGACCCAGAAGTCACCGGTCACCGTGCGCTTCGGCTTCCAGCCGCCGGGCAGCCCCGCCGACTCGCGCGTCGGGAACCCCTTGGCCGGCGGTGCGGCGGCGGTCGTGGGCTTCGTACGCTCCGGGGTGGCCGACGGTGTGGGGGTCGGCGTCGGTGGGGTCGACGAGGCCGTGGGGCTGGGACTGGCCAAAGGTGTGGGGGAGGGGGTCGCGCTCGCCGGTGGCGGGACCGTCGGCAGCGAGTCGGAGCCGACCTTGCGCACCTGGGCGGAGTTGGGCCACAGGAACCAGGTCGTGGCGGCCAGCAGCAGGGCCAGGCCCGCTACGACCGCGATCCGCCGGCGCCGGCCTGGCTTGGTTGGCATGTGTTTGCACCCGTTCGCGTCTCGATGGCCATCATTCTTCGGCACTGCCTGCTCGACCCTGCCCGACCCGGGGGCCGAGAGCATCCTTCAAACTGGTTACTTCGCAACGGGCCGGCTCCTCGTCTCAGCGCAGCCTCTTGACGAGACCCGCTGCCTGGCGTTCCATCCGCCGGGCGATGCCCTGCCCGTTCAGGATCTGGCTGCGTACGCTGGCACCGTCGTCGCTCGCGGTGATGCTGAACCTCGGCTGCAGCCAGGCTCCGGCCACCGCGTGGGCGCGGTCGCTGGTGTAGACGTGCTGGTAGCCGAGGCGGCGCAGGTGACGCAGCGTGGTGCGGTCGTAGCGGCCCAGCGGGAGCGCCGCCTCCTCGACGACCTCACCGGCCGCCATGGTGATCTGCTCGCGGGCCTCGATCAGCTCGCGGCGTACGCCCGCGGCGTCGAGGCCGCGCCAGCTGACGTGGTCCATGCCGTGGGTGCCGATCCGCATGCCCGCCACCCGGAGGAGACGGATGTCGAGGCGGTCGACGCTCCCCGGCAGGCCCAGGCGCCCGGCCAGGACGAAGAAGGTGGCGGTCAGGCCGCGGTTGAGCAGACCCGGCAGCCCGAGGGCGACGTCGGAGTGGTTGCCGTCGTCGAAGCTGATCCGCACGTCGGGGCGGCCGGCCACGGCGTCGAGGATGTCCTCGTAGGCGTCCTGGCCGATCCAGTAGCGGTCCTCGCCCGGCTCCAGCTCGCGCTCGGGCTCGCCGATGCCGTGGAAGCAGATGTTGGTCACGTGGACGGGCATGTTCTTCACGGTAAGGATCCGGAGGACGCGTCCGGTCGCCCGGTGCGAAGGCCTACCTCATACGGGGGATCTGCGCTCGGGAGGCCGCTCGGTTGGGGGTCGGCGCCGTCGAGACTCATGACGTGTCGCACCGGATCCGCACCATCGCCGTCGTGGTGGTGACCTACAACAGCGCTCACCTGCTGGCCGATCTCGTCGCCTCCCTGCCGGGCGGGCTCGCCGGTCTCGGGTGGCGGCTGGTGGTCGCCGACAACGCCTCGGCCGACGACACCGTGGCGGTCGCCCGCCGCCTCGCGCCGGAGGCGACCGTCGTCGAGACCGGGCGCAACGGCGGCTACGCCGCCGGGATCAACGCCGGTGTCGCCGCTGCCTTCGCCGAAGAGCCTGGCCTCGACGCGGTGCTGGTGCTCAACCCGGACGTACGCCTCGAGCCCGGCTGTGGCGTGGAGCTGGCGCGCGAGCTCGCTCTGCCCGCTGGCAAACACCCCGGTGTCGGCGTCGCCGTTCCGCACCTGGTCGATGCCGAGGGCCGGCTGATCGAGTCGATGCGCGGTGCACCGAACCTGGTCCGGGCCTTCGCCGATGCCGTGGTGGGCGCCAACCGCGCCGGCCGCGTGCGGTGGGCGGGCGAGATCGTGGCCTCGCCGGCCGAGTACGAGCGAGCCCAGGACACCGACTGGGCCGAGGGCTCCACCCAGCTGATCAGCGCGGCGTGCTGGCGGGCGTGCGGGCCCTGGGACGAGTCCTACTTCCTCTACTCCGAGGAGACCGAGTTCCACCTGCGTGCCCGCGACCGGGGCTTCCGGGTGCGCTACGTCCCCGCCGCCCGCGCCGTGCACCTCGGCGGCGAGTCCACCACCTCGCCCGGGCTGTGGGCGCTGTTGGTCGCCAACCGGGTGCGGCTCTTCACGGCCCGTCGGGGGCGGGTCCAGGGGGCGGCGTACTGGCTGATGGTGCTGGCCCGCGAGTGCAGTCGCGCACTGCTGGGGAAGCAGACCTCGCGACGTGCGGTCCGCACCCTGGTCAGCCCCCGGCGGATGAGCGCCCCGCGTGGCCCCGAGTGGGTGGCGAGCGCATGAAGGCCGTGCTCGCCCCGATCACGGCCGAGGACCTTCCGGCCGTCTCCACATTCCTGCACCAGGAGCTGAACCCGCGCGTGCGGGAGCTGGAGTGGACCCAGGCGCTGCGGGTGCCGTGGGACGTACCCCAGCCCAACCACGGGTTCTTCCTCGCCGAGGGGGACCGGGTGGTCGGGGCCTATCTCGCCTACTACTCCGAGCGCACGGTCGGTGCCGAGAAGCTCCAGATCTGCAACCTGGGCGCCTGGTGCGTGCTCGACAGCCACCGCCACCAGGGGCTGCGGCTGCTGACCACGCTGCTCAAGCAGCCCGGCTACGAGTTCACCGACTTCTCGCCCTCGGGCAACGTCGTCGCGCTCAACCGGAAGCTCAAGTTCACCGACCTAGACACGACCACCTCGCTGGTCCCGGCGGTGGCGCTGCCGGGGCGCGGGGTGCGGGTGAGCAGTCGTCCCGACGTGCTGGACTCGGTCCTGCAGGGCGAGGAGCGGGACCTCTATGCCGACCACCGTGCCGCGGCGGCGGCCCGGCACGTGGTGCTGAGCACCGGCTCCGAGCACTGCTACGTGGTGGCCCGCAAGGACACCCGCAAGGGCGTACGCGCCTTCGCCTCGGTCCTCTACGCGAGCAACCCCGAGCTGCTCCGGCGGCACGCGCCGCGGCTGGCCACGCACCTGCTGCGGCAGCACGGCGCTGCGGCGACCCTGATCGAGCACCGGGTCGCCGGAGGTGCTCCCGCCGGGTCGCACCGGCTGTCGCGGTCGCGGCCGAAGATGCTGCGCAGCGACGCCCTCGACCCGGCTCGGGTCGACTACCTGTACAGCGAGCTGACATGTCTGGAGTGGTGAGATGACGTACGTCGGGAGACCGGCCGTGGGAGGCGTACCGGTGCGGCTGCTGGCGGAGCGGGTCGGGTCGACACCGTTCTTCGCCTACGACCGGGCCGCGATCGACGCCCGGGTCGCCTCGCTGCGGTCCGCGCTCCCCGAGGACGTGCACCTGAGCTATGCGGTCAAGGCCAACCCGATGCCGGCGGTGGTCCAGCACCTCGCCCGGACCGTCGACGCCCTCGATGTCGCCTCGGGGGCCGAGATGCGGGTGGCGCTCGACACCGGGATCGCTCCGGGCTCCGTGAGCTTCGCAGGACCGGGGAAGTCGGTCGCCGAGCTGACGCAGGCGGTCGCGGCCGGGGTGCTCGTCGAGATCGAGTCGCCGCTCGAGGCCGACCGCCTGGTCGAGGCCGCCGAGCGGCTCGGTCTTCGGCCGCGGGTCGCGGTGCGGGTCAACCCGGACTTCGAGGTCAAGGGCTCCGGGATGCGGATGGGCGGCGGCGCCCAGCAGTTCGGGGTCGACGCCGAGACCGTGCCGCTGCTGCTCAAGACGCTGCACGACCGCGACGTCGAGGTGGCCGGCTTCCACGTCTTCTCCGGCTCCCAGAACCTGCACGCCGAGATCCTGGCGTCGGCCCAGGAGAGCACCGTCGACCTCGTGCTGCGGCTGGCCGACGACCTTCCTGCGGCGATGACCTATCTCAACATCGGCGGCGGCTTCGGGATCCCCTACTACGCCCAGGATCGTCCTCTCGACCTCGATCTGGTCGGCTCGCGGCTCGAGGAGCTGCTCGCCCGTCGCGTACGTCCCTCGCTGCCGTCCGCGCAGGTCGTGATCGAGCTCGGCCGCTATCTGGTCGGCGAGGCGGGGGTCTACGTGACGCGGGTCGTCGACCGCAAGATCTCCCGCGGCAAGACCTTCCTCGTCGTCGACGGTGGCATGCACCACCAGCTCGCCGCCTCCGGCAACTTCGGGCAGGTCATCCGCCGCAACTACCCGATCTCCGTCGCGGCGGCCCGCGAAGGCGAGGAGGAGACCGTTCAGGTCGTCGGCTGCCTGTGCACGCCGCTGGACCTGCTCGGCGACAAGGTGAGCCTGCCGCGGGCCGAGGTGGGCGACCTGGTCGTGGTCCACCAGGCCGGGGCGTACGGCCTCACCGCCAGCCCCACCGCGTTCCTGAGCCACCCGGCGCCGCTCGAAGTGCTCGTCTGAACCCCTGAACCCTGAACCCAAGGAGTCCTGCTCATGACCATCGACACCACCGAAGCGACCCTCGACCGGGTCGGTGAGGCGATCACCGACGTGATCGGCCCCGACCACAGCGCCGGCACGCTCACCGCCGACACGCTGCTGTTCGGCTCCCTGCCCGAGCTCGACTCGCTCGCCCTGGTCGAGCTGATCACCGTCCTCGAGGACCGCTTCGGCTTCGAGATGGACGAGGACGACATCAACGCCGAGGTGTTCGAGTCCGTCGGGTCGCTGGCCGAGTACGTGGGCGCGCAGCTGGGTTGATGCTCACCGAGGTGACTCGGTGAGCATCCCGCCCTCGGCCAGCGCCTGAGCCGCGGCCTGGTCGATCTTCCCGTTGCCGAGGCGGGGGAGCTGGGCGACGGGGACGAGCACGTCCGGCACCGAGTCCGGGCGCAGGACCGTCGGGAGACCACGACGGAGGTCGTCGAGCTGGGCGGCCGGGCCCTCGACGAGGCTGACCAGGTCCCCGGCGGGGGTGGCGGCGGTGAAGGTGGCCAGGCCGAAGGTCTGCTTCACCTCGGCGTCGAGGGCGTCCAGGTCGACGAAGCTGGCGCTGCGCTTGACCCGGCGCCCCGCGCGGCCCAAGCAGAAGAGGTCCTCGCCGCGGCGCACGCCGAGATCGC
This sequence comes from Nocardioides luteus, assembly GCF_015752315.1. Classification (NCBI taxonomy): domain Bacteria; kingdom Bacillati; phylum Actinomycetota; class Actinomycetes; order Propionibacteriales; family Nocardioidaceae; genus Nocardioides; species Nocardioides luteus. The sequence goes on along the minus strand of NZ_JADOVJ010000001.1, from coordinate 4,342,619 downwards.
CGGTGAGCACCCGCTCCGCGGTGTCCCAGCGCGGATACTCGCCGTTCGGGGCGCCGAAGAGATAGCCGCCGGGCAGGTGGGGCGACTCGATGGCGAGCATCCCCTCGGCGGGCGCCCCGTCGTCGCCGTCACCCGACAACGACGTACGCCACGCCCCGACCGCCCCGTGCCCGATGCCGAGCGCTCCGTGGACCGTCGGCAGCTCGCCGCCGGCATCGAACCGGGCGGCGCTGGCGAACCCGATCGTCTCGCTGGTGCCGTACGTGTTGACGACCGTCGCGACCCCGAGGTCGAAGACGCGCTGCGCGTCGGCGGCGGAGAGCCGGTCGCCGCCGGAGCCCCACACCCGCAGGCTCCGCGGGGCCGCGTCGACCCGTTCGGCCGCCGCGAGGTCGATGAACCGGGGAGCCAGGCGCAGGTGCGTCGCCTCGACGCGGGTGCAGAAGCCGAGCGGCCGGAGCCGGTCACCCAGCGACGAGGAGAGGTGCAGGGAGGCGCCGGCGGCCAGGGCGACCAGCAGGTTGGTCATCGCCAGGTCGTAGGAGAGGTGCGAGACCTCGGCCCACGCCGAGGAGGCGTCGAGGTCGAGCGCGGCCGCTCCGTGCGGGACGAAGGCATCGATCCCGGCCCAGGCCGACACCACCCCCTTGGGGCCGCCGCCGGTGGAGCCGGAGGACATCGCGACGTACCCGGCCTCTCGGGGCTCTGCCGACGCCGACGAGGCGACCGTCCGGATCCCCGACCGGTCGAGGACGACGTCGGGGTGGAGCGCCTGGACGAGGGACCGGCGGTGCTCCTCGGGCGCCGAGGGGTCCACGAAGCAGACCGAGAGGTCACCGAGGATCGCGGCCACGAGCGCGACGACCGCATCGGTGGAGAGCGGCAGCGCGACGGCGACCAGCGGCCGCGGCACACCGGCGGCCGTGACGAGCGCGAGCCGCAGCTCCTCGGCCGCCTCGAACAGCCCGTCCGCGCCGACCGAGGTGCGCCGATCGGCGATCACGGACTCCGAACGAGGTCGCGTGCGTGCGGAGAGGATGCGCTCGGCCAGCGGGTTCACAGCACGCGACGCTAGGAGCCGCGGAGCGCCTCGGCACCCGGGTCACCGATCACGATCCCCGGATTCGGGGATATGCCGGGTGTCCCCGGCGAGCGGGTCTCCGCACTCCTCAACGCTGCTCGTATGGTCAACGCAGCCCAGCAGAGACATGGCGTGGCAAAGACGCACGTGCTGATCATCGTTCAGAACCTCCCCGTGCCGCTGGACCGACGGGTCTGGTTGGAGTGCCAGGCGCTGGTCGCGCGCGGCTACGAGGTCAGCGTGATCTGCCCGAAGGGCCCCGGCGACCCGGGGCGCCAGCAGCTGGGCGGCGTACGCATCTACAAGTACCGGGCCGCGCCGCAGGCCCGCGGCGTGCTCGGCTACCTGCTCGAGTTCGTCTACTGCTGGATCCGCACGGCACTGCTGGCCAACAAGGTCTGGCGCGACCGCCCGTTCACGATCATGCAGGCGTGCAACCCGCCCGACACCTACTGGCTCCTGGCCCGCATCTGGAAGCGCCGCGGCGTCCGCTTCGTCTTCGACCAGCACGACCTAAACCCCGAGCTCTTCCTCTCCAGGTTCGGCACCCCGACCTCGCTCTCCGGCCGTGCCCAGCTGGCCGCGCTGCGCTGGCTCGAGAAGCAGACGTACGCCACCGCCGACCAGGTCATCTCGACCAACGAGTCCTACCGGAAGGTCGCGATCACCCGCGGCGGGATGGACCCGGCGGACGTGACCGTGGTCCGCAGCGGACCCGACACCTCGGTGATGCGCCCGATCCGGCCCCACGACCCCGCTCCCACGGGTCGTCGCCACACCCTGGCCTACCTCGGGATCATGGGTCCTCAGGACGGTGTCGACACGGTGCTGGAGGTGATGGCGGAGCTCGTCCACCGGCGCGGCCGCACCGATGTCGATGCCGTGCTGATGGGTTTCGGTGACTGCCTCGAGGACCTCCAGCGCCGTTGCACCGAGCTGGGCCTCGACGATGTCGTCACCTTCACCGGGCGGGCCGGCTCCGCGCTGATCGCCCAGCACCTCAGCGCCGCCGCCGTCGGCCTCTGCCCCGACCTGAAGACGCCGCTCAACGACGTCTCGACGATGAACAAGACGATGGAGTACATGGCCTACGCCCTGCCCTCCGTCTCCTTCGACCTGGTCGAGACGCGGGTCTCTGCCGAGGACGCCGCGCTCTTCGTCCCGTCCGGGGACGTCACGGCGTTCACCGATGCCGTCGAGTCGCTCCTGGACGACCCCGAGCTACGCGTCGAGCTGGCGTTGCGGGCACGGGAACGGGCGGCGAAGGTGCTCGACTGGGGGCCGCAGTCGGCGGCGTACGTGCAGGTCTACGATTCCATGTGCGCGATCGGGGAGGCGCCGGCGGCGGTCGAGGGGTTCGAGTACGTCGATCTGGACGACCCGGACGCGCTCCGGGAGTTCGTGCTGACCCGAGGACCTGCGGCGACGTAACCCATTTCGGGTATATGAACCCGGGTTCGGGACCGCGATCCGCGCGGATCCCCTTGGATGGCTCCTTATATCGAAAATAGGGGCTGTCGGCTCCTTGCGAACTAGGAGTCAACCCCACGTGACCCCCACTGTACGGATGCTCGGCACCCGTGGTGTGCCCGCTGCCCACGGCGGCTTCGAGACCGCGGTGGAGAACATCGGACTCGACCTGGTCGACCGCGGCTGGCGCGTGGTCGTCTACTGCCAGGACGACGAGCCGCACGCAGACCTGCGCATCGACTCGTGGAAGGGCATCGAGCGCGTCCACGTGCCGGCCCGTCACGACGGTCCGCGCGGGACGATCGAGTTCGACGTCGGTGCGGTGCGGCATGCCGCCCGCGAGGCCGCGCAGGACGGCAGCGTCTGCGTGACGTTCGGCTACAACACCGGCGCGCTCAACTCGGTGCTCCGCTCCCGCCGCGTCCCCAACATCATCAACATGGACGGCATCGAGTGGAAGCGGGCCCGCTGGTCCGGCCCCGAGAAGGCCTTCCTGTGGACCCAGGAGCGGGCCGCCTGCTGGCTCGGTGACCACCTGATCGCCGACCACCCCGAGATCGCCCGTCACCTGGCGACCCGGGTGCCGGTCGAGAAGATCACCACGATCGCCTACGGTGCGCCGCCTGTTGTCGATGCACCGGAGTGGCCGGTGCTCGACCACGGGCTGGAGCCGGGCTCCTATCTCACCCTGATCGCCCGCCCGGTGCCGGAGAACAGCATCCTCGAGGTCGTCCGGGCCTTCTCCAGCCGCCGGTGGGGCCGGAAGCTGGTCGTCCTGGGCTCCTATGATCCGGCGGACGCCTACCAGCGCGCCGTCCTCGAGGCGGCGAGCGACGAGGTCGTCTTCCTCGGTGCGATCTACGACACCGACATCGTCTCGGCCCTGCGCTTCCACTCGGTGGCGTACGTCCACGGGCATCAGGTCGGCGGCACCAACCCATCGCTGGTCGAGGCGCTGGGTTGCGGCAACGCCGTGATCGCCCACGACAACCGCTACAACCGCTGGGTCGCCGACGGCGCCGCGCTCTACTTCTCCGACGAGGCCGGCGTCGTCACCGCGCTGGAGCGGCTCCTGTCCGAGCCCGAGCTCGCTGCATCCCTGTCCGCGGGCGCCCGGGCCCGGCACTCGGCCGAGTTCACCTGGAGCCGGATCACCGACCAGTACGAGGCGCTCCTGCGCGCCCACATGCGCTGACTTGAGAGTCGATAGTCGGGTCTATCGAGATCGAGCCTCCCTGCGACTGGAACAAGTTCGTGCCTTTGAGTCGAGGCGCCCAGGGTGTCGTCAGTACTACATGCCCAGCGGGTGTAATCGCCCCAACGGACACAGAATCCGTGCGAGCTGGCTCAGGAATCAGTCGACCTAAGGATCATGTCAGGCGTGATATGACAACCGAGAGACAACCCTCCATCTCACGGAGAATACGATCGGCCTCCAGTTGATCAGGGGTGGCGCCTGCTTCGTGCATGTACTTGTTTCGCTTGTACACGATCTCGTTGCGATACGCCGTGAGTTCCGCGGTGTACAGGATTTGATGTTTCGTGAAGACCGTAAGATGGTCGTTGAGGCTCGTTCCTGAGCCCCAACCTTTCGCGTTCCGCAACTCACTAAGAGACGTGTCTAGTGCTCTCGTTGTGTGGAGAACAGACAGGAGCCAACGACTGTCGTGCTTTGCTGTTCGGATGGCGAGTAGTCGGTTAAGCTCGGCGTACAGTGCGACCAGTTTCACTGAATTGCTCAGAACCGAATTTTGGCCGATGAGAAGACGCAGAGTTTCAACCCTCTTCTTCGCGGTCATTCGGGCCCAGATCTGACAGCTTCGACGCCTGCGAACGCGGCTGCACGTTGGGGTTTGAAGGCGTCGAAGGCCGGCTTCCGAGGTGCTTGTTCGTCGTGGAAGTAATGCATGACTAGGTGCCCGTTTCCCGATCTGAGTTTCGCTGAGGTCTCGGCTACGCCAGACAGCCCTAGAGTGAGGTCGTAGTCGAGGGATGTCGCGGCAACGGTAGTGCGAGCCACAGCCCTCCGGAGGTCTGATCCTGTCCTTGCTGGCGACCGAGCGTGTAGAACCCCATTGTCGACTTGCATCCACCGAGCCCGCTTCAGGTTGTCCCGACGAGCGGCGATTTCAGACGTGGGATCACCAGGTCTCTCTGATCGGGCTCGGGTGGGCTCGGGTACGTCGAACGCGCGAGTCCACGCTTCCGCGAAGCGCGCGCTGTGAAATCGTCGCACGTCCTCAATCACGTCCGCTGTGTCAGTTGACTCGAACCTGGTACTCGATCTAGAGAATTGCGCGAACTCCCGAATAGTCACGATCGCGTCCACGAGGATGTCATTGGGTCCGAAGTCGACGGTCGCGGTCGTATCAGTGACGAGGACAATTCCAGTACCAGGCGGAAATGCCAAGCGAGTCAGCAGGAATCGGGACCTTTCCTGAGTGCTCGTGGGCCGTGTCCCGCCCGCCTTGTAGACAAAATAGGCTGTCAGTCTTCCGCGGGCGAGCGCCAGAACGTCTGGTCCTCTGAGGAGCAAGGGATGATCGGGGTAATCAACTCGCTCAGTCGCCGAATCCAACTCAGTCATGACCTGGTGGACCAATTGCCTCCGCTGCATCTCCAGATGGTACTGCAGCTCCGTCCGCCGTGGTTGAAAAGTGTTCGCTACACATTCCGTTACCAACCTTAGGGGTCCACCGCTTCGAAAGCAGCCACGTATTGCCACAACGTCCTGTTTCACTCTGCTTTGGAGCTGTCACCGGCCGTCCCTAGTGAAGGCGAGGCCTATGCGGCGGGATGGCTAGACGTCGGTGGCGACGTCCGTCGCCCGCGGTGCGGCCTCGCGGGCCGCGTAGGCGCGGTAGGCGAGGACGCAGGCGACGGTGAGGACGGCGGCGGTCGCGGCGCTGATGGTGAAGAGGGTGTGCCACCGGTTGTGGTCGGCGGCCGGGCCGGCGAGGACGGCTGCGACGGAGCTGCCGATGAAGAGGGAGGCGGCGAAGCAGGCCACGACCGTGCCGCGCGCCTCCGGGACGATCGAGGTGGCCCAGGTCTGCAGCGAGGTGTGCAGGAAGGCCCAGGTGACCCCGAGCATGATGACGATGCCGATGATGGTGGGCACCGAGACGCGCAGGGTCGCGACGGCGTACCCGGCCGTCAGGGCGCTGCCGCCGATCCCCATCAGCGCCCACCGCGGGAGCCGCCGGGTGAGCGCCTTGAGGACCTGCGAGGAGAGCAGGACCGCGATGCCGTACGCAGCGGCCGCGAGCCCCGCCCGCGCGGCGTCGACGCCCTGGGCCTGCAGGGCGGGGGCGAGGAGGGTGAGCACGCCCAGGACCAGGCCGCCCTCGACGAAGACCAGCAGCCCGACCACCATCACCCAGCGGTTGCTCAGCGCGGCCCGGAAGGCGGCTCCGACCCCGCCGTTCGTGGCTCGCGGTGGTTCGGCGAGCCTCCTCAGGCCCCAGGCGCTGACCAGGGCCACGATCGCCGGTACCGCGAACACGACCCGCCATCCCGCCAGCTGACCCGTGATCCCCGCCGCGGCCGCCGCCAGCGCGGTCCCGACCGCCATCGCGGCCATCAGGTCCGAGAGCGCCCGCTGCCGGTGGGTGGCGGAGACGGTGTCGCCGACGTACGTCAGTGACGTCGGCACGATCGCCCCGAAGAAGGCCCCCGCGACCACCCGCACCACGACCAGCGTGATCAGGTTCGGCGCCGCCGCCGACACCAGCCCCGCGATCCCCGCCCCGACGAGCGCCCCCTGCATCAGCCGGACCCTGCCGAACCTGTCCGAGAGTGCTCCCCACAACGGCTGGGACAGCCCGTACGCCAGGTAGTAGCCGCTCGCGATCGCCACCGCCTGCCCCACCGAGACCCCGAACGTCGCCGCGACCAGGACCAGGATCGGGCTCACCACGAACCGGTCGAAGCTGCTCACGAACGAGGCCACCGAGATCCAGACCGGTGGGCGTTTCGGTGAGTGGTCTGGGGGAGGAGGCACGTTCTTCAGGTTAGTAAAGAACCGCACATCCCCGCCGACCCGGCGCAAATGTCCCGCGTGGAACGCTCGAGTCGGCGCGACTGTCTCGGGTGGAGCGCTCGAGTTGGCGTGAGTGTCTCGGGTGGAGCGCTCGAGTTGGCTTGAGTGTCTCGGGTGGAGCGCTCGAGTTGGCGTGAGTGTCTCGGTTGGAGCGCTCGAGTCGGCGTGAGTGTCTCGGTTGGAGCGCTCGAGTCGGCGTGAGTGTCTCGGTTGGAGCGCTCGAGTCGGCGTGAGTGTCTCGGACGGAACGCCCCAATCGGCGTGACTGTCTCACGCATCCGGTCCGGTTCTGTGCTGTAGGTGCAGGCGCGGCATCGCCGGCCTTGGCGCCGTTCTGCTGCGGAACAGACGCGCCGAGTCGGTGCTGGGTGGTGGGACAGGTGCGCCGGGTCGGTGCTGGGTGGTGGGACAGGTGCGCCGGGTCGGTGCTGGGTGGTGGGACAGGTGCGCCGGGTCGGCGCTGGGTGGCGGGACAGGTGCGCCGGGTCGGCGCTGGGTGGCGGGACAGATGCGCCGGGTCGGCGGTGGGTGGCGGGACAGATGCGCCGGGTCGGCGTTGCCCGGCTCAGGGGAGCAGGGCGGCTCGGAAGGCTGCGGCGTGGAGTGCGGCGGACTCCGGCCACTCCCGCGCCGACAGGTCGGGGCGGCCAGGGGGCGGACCGGCCGCGACCGCCTTCAACGTGCGTTCCAGGTCCTCGATGGTGAGGGTGCCGTCGAAGAGGTGGAGCCAGCCTTCGCCGACCTCCTCGGCGAGGCGGCGGTTGACCTCGTTGTCGGGGGCGAGGACGGGGGTGTCGAGGGAAAGGGCGAGCAGGAGGGCGCCGGAGTTGTGCATCGCCTTGTAGGGCAGCACGACCAGGGCGGCGGCGGCGATCTCGGCGGCCAGGGTGGCGTCGTCGGCGTAGCTCAGCTCGGCGCTGATCCGTGGGTCGGCCGATACCGCGGCGCGGACCCGGTCGGCGAGGGTGGGGTCGGCTGGGGAGCCGACGAGGCGTACGTCCAGGTCTGCCTCGGGACTGTCGGCGACCGCCTCCAGAAGCTGCTCGACGCCCTTGTAGGGCTTGATCAGGCCGAAGTAGAGGGCACGCCGCGGGTTCGGGGTGACCTCGGCGGCGGGCTCGATCCGCTCGAACCAGTCGCGGTAGTGGGCGTGGAGGATCGTCGAGGTCGGCACCTCGAGCGGGGGAGCGGTCTGCTCGGTGAGCCGGATGATGTGCCGGGTGCGGCGCTCGAGGGCGTCCAGGAGCCGGTGGTCCCAGCGGGACAGGCCGTCGGGGCGGGCGAGGTTGTGCCAGGTGCGTACGACCGGGGTCCTGGTCAGCCACAGCCGGGCGACGAACGCGGCGGTGAGCAGGCGGCGGGCCAGGCGACGGAGGCGTGTGCTCGCCGACGTCATCAGCAGCTCGGGCCAGTGCACGTGGAAGACGTCGTAGCGGCCCGCGAGGGCGCGCCGGAAGCTGAACAGGAGCACGTCGGTGTCGTCGCGCTGCCCGAGGGTCTCGACGAGCTGGACGATGTAGGGATTGGTCGTCGCGCGCAGCTCGCGGACCGATTCCATGACCCGGACCGGCCGGTCGCGGCGGCCGTCGCGCAGTCCCTGGAGGACGGCGGAGACGGGGCGTACCGGGTGCAGGAGCTGACGACGTCCACCCCGCATCAGGATCTCGTACGCAGCCCCGACCGCCCCGCGACGCCAGGCCCGCTCCTGCTCCTGGCTGAGCCAGGTCCGCGCGAAGAGGGCGCGGTTGCGGATGTTGAAGTAGTAGTAGGCCGGCGACTTGGCGCGGGAGCCCTCGGCGCGCTGGGTTCCGCCTCCGGAGTGGATCGCGGTGGCACCGTCGACGACCGCGACCCGGCCGCCGAACGCCCGGACGCGGGCGCAGAGGTCGACGTCCTCCCAGTAGAGGAAGTAGCGCTCGTCGAAGCCGGCCAGCCGCTCCCACAGCTCACGGGTGACCGCGAAGCAGGCCCCGGTGACCCAGGGCAGCGTGTCCGCCCCCGGATGCTCGGCGCGCCGTCGCCACGGGCGCATGGTCCCGGTGTCGAGGTCGAGATCGAGTCCCGCAGAGGCGACCGACCCGTCCGGGCCGAGCACGGTCGGTCCGGCGAGCAGGAGCGGCTCGGCCTCGACGGCGGCGACGAGGCGTACCGCCGACTCGGCGTCGATCGTGGCGTCCGGGTTGAGGAAGAGGAGCACCTCGGCGCCCGCGGCCAGCGCGGCCGCGGCGCCCAGGTTGCAGCCGGCGCCGAAGCCGGTGTTGGTGCCCGGGAAGACTCCGGTCCAGCCCTCGCGCTCGCAGAGGGCTCGGACCGCCGCGCGGTGGGCGTCGGTCGAGTGGTTGTCGACCACCACGATCCGGGCGGGCCGGAGCGCCGCGGCGACCCGGGTCGTGTGCCGTTCGAGCAGCGCCGGATCGCCGTAGCTGACCACGACCACGGCAACCCGGGCGAGGTCGCTCATCGCGACACCTGCGAGGGGCCGTCCAGCGCCCGCAGCTCACGCCACCACTTGCGCAGCGCGACGGCCAGCGCGGCGGCGTTGCAGGCGAAGACCAGCGCGTAGGTCCACCAGATGAGCATCCCGAACCCGAGCACCACGAACATCCAGCACTGCGCGCCGTAGTCCATCGGCAGCAGCGCCCACTTGCGCAGCGGGTTCTCGTGGACCGCCGCCGACGGCGACCCGGAGGAGGCGGGGCGCAGGGTCGGCATCAGGATCAGCCCGAAGTACGTCACCACGGCGACCACCTCGAACCCGAGCGGCACCAGCAGCCACCCGTCGGAGTCCGGACCGAAGCGGTAGCAGGAGACGAGCACCGCCAGGTGCAGACCGGCCGTCTTGAAGCAGTCGATGGTGTGGTCGAGCCACTCGCCCGAGCGCGACCCGCCACCACGCAGCCGGGCGAGCTGGCCGTCGGAGGAGTCGAGCACGTAGCCAGCGGCGAGCAGCAACGCGACCACGACCCCGGTCCACCAGCGCGGCTCGACCAGCGCGAGCACCGCCAGGCCGGCGGCCGAGAGCGTCGCGCTCAGCGCCGTCACCTGGTTGGGCGTCGCGCCGAGCGTGTGCGCGGCCGCGGCGACAACCCGGCCGGCGGGCCGGTTGACGAGCCGCGAGTAGGCCGCGGTGTTGAGCGAGGGCTTCTGCGCCTGCCCCAGCGCCTGCAGGTGCGTACGGAACCCGCCGGGGGCGCGTTCGGCGCCGGTCGCGGCCATGCTCGATCCTGCTTTGCTGATACGTGGGGGGGACATCGGGACCCTAGAGGACCCTCGGTCCTCCCAGGTCACCGAGGCCGTTGGCTCCCCAGATCTGGGTAGGACTTTGCCAGGACCTTCGGCCCGGGCCGTTCGGGTGGCCTACCTTTACTCATCATGCGTTTGTTGGTCGCCCACCCGTCACCGGACGTCTACGGCTCCGATCTTCAGCTGGTCGAGACGGTGCGTGGGCTGCACCAGGCGGGGCAGCGGGTCACCGTGGTCGTGCCCGAGCACGGACCCCTGATCCCGCTGCTCGAGGCCGCCGGCGCGAGCGTCGAGGTGATGACGTTCCCGGTGCTGCGCAAGGCCTACCTCAGCCCCACGGGACTGGTCCGGCTGGCCGCGGCGCTGATGGTCTTCTGGGTGCGTGCGGCGCGGCTGTGGCGGCGGGTCCGGCCGAGCCGCCTGCTGGTCAACACCGTGACCATCCCGTGGTGGATCCTCGTCGCCCGCGCGGCCCGCGTCCCCGTGGTCTGCCACGTGCACGAGGCCGAGGACGACCAGCCGAGGCCCGTACGCCTCGCCCTGACCGCCCCGCTCCTGCTGGCGACCCGCGTGGTGGCCAACTCGCGGGCATCGCGCGACGTCCTCGTGCGGACGGTGAAGGTGCTGGCGCGGCGTACGACGGTCGTCTACAACGGGGTGCCCGGCCCGGAGTCCGTCACGGCGGCGCGCACCCGGACGCCGGACGGGCCGCTGCGGCTGGTGCTGGTCGGGCGGCTCTCGCCGCGCAAGGGGACCGACGTGGCCCTCGAAGCGCTCGCCGAGGTGCGCCGGGGCGGGATCGACGCCCGGCTGCGGGTGTGCGGGTCGGTCTTCGCGGGCTACGAGTGGTTCGAGCAGGAGCTCCGCGTCCGCGCCTCCGACAGCGACCTCGCCGGCAGCGTCGAGTTCCTCGGCTACGTCGACGAGCCTGCCCGAGAGCTCGAGCAGGCCGACGTGGTCCTGGTGCCCTCCCGGGTCGAGCCCTTCGGCAACGTCGCCGTCGAGGCGCTGCTCGCCGAGCGGCCGCTGGTCGCGAGCCGGGTGCAGGGGCTGGCCGAGATCGTCACCGACGGCGAGACGGGTCTCCTGGTGACCCCTGGTGACGTGCACGATCTGGCAGAAGCGATCCGGCGGCTCGCCGCCGATCCCGCCCTGGCCGCCGAATTGGCGTCCACTGGACGCAAAGACGCCGAGGAGCGCTTCGGTGCCGAGCGCTACCGAGACGAGATCGCCGCCGAGGTGCTCGGTTGAGTCTGGGCAGGAGCGCCGCCCGGGGCGGGATGGTGGTGCTCGGCGGCCAGGGCGTACGCATCCTGGTCCAGGTCGCCTCCGTCGCGGTGCTCTCCCGGCTGCTCAGCCCACGCGACTACGGCCTGGTCGCGATGGTGCTGGCGGTCATCGCGGTCGCCGAGATCTTCCGCGACCTCGGGCTCTCGACCGCCGCGGTCCAGGCAGAGGAGCTGAGCCGCGAGCAGCAGACCAACCTGTGGTGGCTCAACACCGCCCTCGGCCTCGGCTTCGCGATCCTCGCCGTCGCGGCCGCCCCGCTCATCGCCGCCCTCTACGACGAACCGGCCCTGACGACCCTGACCGCCGCCCTGGCAGGGATGTTCGTCCTCAACGGCATGGGTGCCCAGTATCGCGCCGACCTCACCCGCCGGATGCAGTTCGCCAGGCTCGCCGCGGCCTCCACGCTGGCGCCGCTGCTGGCCCTCGGGGTCGCGGCGTACGCAGCAGCCAACGGCGCCGGCTACTGGGCCCTGGTCGTCCAGCAGCTGCTCCAGGGCGCTGTCACCCTGGTGGCCGTCGGGCTCTTCGCCGGCTGGCTCCCCGGCCGCCCGCGACGCGGGGTGGAGATGGGCGAGTTCCTGCGTTTCGGCTGGTCGCTGGCGGGGACCCAGCTGATCAACTACGCCGCCAGCAACATCGACTCCGTGCTCATCGGCACCCGCCTGGGCGCCCATCAGCTCGGCACCTACAACCGCGCCTGGCAGCTGCTGATGAACCCGTTGGGCCAGCTGCGCGGCCCCACGACCACGGTCGCGCTGCCCGTGCTGAGCCGGATCCGCGACAACCCGGCGCTGACCCAGCGGTTCGTGCAGCGCGGGCAGATCGCGCTCGGCTACAGCCTCGGCGCGGGCCTCGGCCTGATCGCCGGGGCCGCGGTACCCGTCTGCGCCCTCTTCCTCGGTCCGGGCTGGGACGTCGCCGGCATCTTCGCCCTGCTCGCCTGCGCTGGCCTCTTCCAGACGCTGGCCTACGTCGGCTACTGGGTCTACCTCGCCCATGGGCTGACCACCGAGCTGCGCCACTACACCCTGGTCGCCTCGGTGCTGAAGGTCGTCTGCGTGCTCGTCGGCGTGCGCTACGGCGTCACCGGCGTCGCGGTCGGCTACGCGACCGCCCATCTGCTGGAGTGGCCGCTGTCGCTGTGGTGGATCTCCCGCCGCACCCGGCTCCGCGTCGGACCGCTCTACCTCGGCGCTGCCCGCATCCTGCTGGTTGCCGGTGCCGTCGCGGCCGCGGCGTACGCCACCGCCCAGGCCCTCCACGGGCAGCACCCCGGGATCACGGTGCCGGTCTGCGTGGTGGCCGGGTCCGCGGCGTACGCGCTCCTGCTGGTCGTCCCGCCGATCCGCCGCGACGTGATGTCGCTGGTGGTGACGGTGCGCGGTGCGCTCGGCGGGCGATTCAGCCGCGGGTGAGCGTCACCGGGCGGCCGGTGTCGTCCCAGACGTTGCCGGAGTGGCTGATCTTCGTGGAGGACGGGTGGATGATCGCGCAGCCGTCGATACGCTGGTCGCTGAGGAACCGGTTGTCGCGGATCTCCACGCCGCGGATCGGGCCACGGCTCTTCTCGGCGACGTTGACGGTGCAGCCACCCCCGCCGAGCAAGTTGTCGCGGATCGTGACGTCGCTGACGTCGCCGATGCTCTGGGTGATCTGCACACCGGCGTTGTAGGCACCGGTGAAGCGGTTGTCCGCGATCGTGATGTTGCTGCCACCGATGATCTGGATCGAGTCGTCGTGGGAGGCGCCGCCGTCCTGGTACGGGTCGCTCTCGAAGTGGTAGTTGTCGTGAAACCAGTTGTCGCGCACGGTCACGTTGCTGCCGGTGATGTGCACTTGGTCGGTGACGTGGTGGACCTCCGAGTTCTGCAGGGTGAAGTCGTGGCCGACCACTCCGTTGACGCCCGGGGCGGCGTTCTCGGCCCGCACCTCGACGTTGCTGACCAGCATCCCGGCGCCGCGGTCGTTGTTGTTGGAGATCCCGGCGGTCTCGGAGCCGGTCGGCACGATCACCAAGGTGTTGCGGATCGTCACGTTCGGCGCCTCGACCTGGATCCGGCCGTGCACCTCGAGACCGTCGACCACCTGTCCGGGAGTCCTGATGATCAGGTCGCCGCGGTGGGTGCGCAGCTTCTTCTTCGGAGGTACGCCGGTGTCGCGCGGCCCCGGCGAGCCTGCTCCCGGGGGTGGTGAACCCAGCGGCTCGCCCTCGCGCGGCTCCTGCCCGGTCGGCCGGTCACCGGACCGGTTCGCCGGGTCCGAGGACCGCGTCCTCGGGGTCGCGCCGGGCGAGGGCCTGACCGAGCTGGTCGAGGAGGCCGACGGCGACGCCGACGAGGACGGGGCCGGCGTCAAGGTCACCGGTCCGCCGAAGTCGTCGGGCGGCAGGTTGGCGTAGTTCCGCTCCGTACGCGGCGCTGGGTCCTCGTCCTGAGCCCTGGTCAGGACATAGGTGGAGGACAGCGCGACGACGGTGGCGACCGCGGAGATGCCGAGGACGAGGATCCGGGACGGGCCGGGCGGGACAGCCAAGAGACGCATGCCTTCCTGTGGACTGTGCAGCCTACTGACGTTGCTGGAGTCTGCACCACGCAGTTTGCGCGGGTTGGGCGTCTGGGTCCAACACATACCCGATTCAGGGGATGGGGAGGGCGATTGACGGGCAGATGACTGCGGATGTCCGCGACACTGCCGTGTCGCGGCCGAGGTGGCCGCCTTGTGCAGGGATGGATGATGACGCGGATTCACGAGTGGCGTCTGCTTGCGGCTGGGGCGGCCGCAGCTGTTCTCGGGGTGAGCAGCCTGGTCATGTCGGGAGGGGCGACGGCGGACACGGCTCCGGTCGACCCCGAGCTGCCGGAGACGGTCTCGGCCGACGTACTCCCGACGGTGCAGATCGACGGGGTCGCCTGGAAGCAGGTGATCGTCGGTGACACCGTCTACGTCGGGGGCAGCTTCACCTCGGCCCGTCCGGCGGGCGCCGCGGCCGGTACGAACGAGACCCCGCGCGCCAACATGCTGGCCTACCGGCTCTCCACCGGTGAGCTGATCCCCGGCTTCGCGCCGAGCTTCAACGGCCAGGTCAAGGACATGGCGCTCTCGCCCGACAAATCCCTGCTCTATGTCGCCGGCAGCTTCACCCAGGTCAACGGTGTCAACCGCTACCGGGGCGCCGCGATCAACCTGGCCACGGGTGCACTGACCAGCTTCCGGCCGATCTTCAACTCGACCACCAACGCGGTCGCGGCCACGTCCACCGCGGTCTTCTACGGCGGCGTGTTCACCTCCGCCGACAACACCACGCGTACGAAGCTGGCGGCCGTCAGCCCCACCGACACCGGCACCGGCCTGCTGTCGATGAACCCGACCGTCTCCAACGGCTCCGTGCAGGACATCGTGGTCTCGCCCGACGGCGCCGACATCGTGATCGGCGGCAACTTCACGAGGGTCAACGGCTGGTCCAGCCCCGGCTACGGCCTCGCCCGGATCAAGGTCGCCACCGGGGCGTCGCTGGCGCTCCCGGTCAACACCGAGGTCCGCAACGGTGGCGCCAACTCCGCGATCCTCGCCCTGGAGTCCGACGGCACCAGCTTCTACGGCAGCGGCTACCACTACGGCAGCGGCGGCAATCTCGAGGGCTCCTTCAAGGCCAGCTGGGCAACCGGCCAGCTGACCTGGCTCGAGGACTGCCACGGCGACACCTACTCGATCTGGCCGACCGCCGAGACGGTCTACCAGGCCAGCCACAAGCACTACTGCGGCAACTCCGGCGGCTTCCCGGAGACCAGCCCGCGCAGCTTCCAGCACTCCACCGCGGTCACCCAGTCCGTACGCGGCACCAACACCCGCGACATCTACGGCTACCCCGACCACCCCGGCACCCCGCGGCCGGAGTTCCTGGAGTGGTACCCGAAGTGGACCCCCGGCACCTTCACCGGCGCCAACCAGGCGCCCTGGACGGTGACGGCCAACGCCGACTACGTCGTCTACGGCGGCGAGTTCCTCAAGGTCGACGGGGTCGCCCAGCAGGGCCTGGTCCGCTTCGCGGTCAAGGACATCGCCCCCAACGACGTCGGGCCGGCCCTGTCCGGCGCCGACTTCGGGCTCACCGCGACCTCGCCCGCCGACGGCCAGGTCCGGCTGACCTGGCCCGGCAACGCCGACCGGGACAACGCGACCGTGACCTACAAGGTCTACCGGGCATCGGCCGACGCTCCGATCCACACGAAGGCCGTCACCGCGGCGTTCTGGAAGCAGACGACGCAGAGCTTCCTCGACACCGCCGCGCCGCCGGGCACCACCCAGAGCTACCGCGTCGTCGCCGAGGACGCCTTCGGCAACCAGTCGCCCACCGAGTGGGTCACCGTCGACGTCGCCGGCGAGCCGGCGCCGCCCGTCGAGGGCATCGTCGCCGCGGACGCCTTCGGGCGTGCCGAGACGAGCGGCTGGGGCGCGGCCGACACCGGCGGCACCTGGACCCGCACCACCGGCACCGCGGGCAACTTCTCGGTCTCCGAGGGTCGCGGCCGGCACGCGGTCACCGCCAGCGGGACCACCGAGTCCCGCCTGCAGGAGGTCTCGGCCGGCGATGTCGACGCGACCGTGAGCGTCGGAGTCTCCCGGCTCCCCGACGCCGGCTACGTCTGGTCGATCCTCGGCGCCCGCGTCTCCGGCGCCGACCACTACGCCTCGCGGCTCCGGTTCAACCCGGACGGCACCGTCGGCCTCCACCTCGTACGCAGCGGCACCCCGGTCGTCGGCGCCAACGTCATCCCGGGCCTGAGCGTCGCCCCCGGCGACCGGCTGAAGGTCCGCCTCCAGGTCACCGGCACCGCCCCCACGACCGTGCGCGCCAAGGTGTGGCCGGCCGGCTCGGCGGAGCCGTCGGGCTGGACGTACGAGCTCTCCGACTCGACCGCGGCCAACCAGGTCCCCGGCGGCGTGATGCTGCGCGGCTTCGGCTCCTCGACGATCGGCACCACGCCGGTGGAGGTCAGCTACGACGATCTGAAGGTGATCGAGCCGTAGGCCTGGCTCCGCACGTACCCGATCTTGGGGAGTAGGCGTGCGGATCCCCCCGCGGGCGTCGGACGTGGGCTTCAATGCAACGTCTTTGAACAGATGTCTTTGTCCGACCCCGCCCGCGGAAGATCCCCCATGCTCAGTCAAGTCCCGCGTTCGAGGATGTACGTCGCGGCAGCTGTCGCTGCCGTCGCCCTCGTGAGCGTCGCGGTCGTGCTCATCGTGCGCAGCTCGTCCGGCCCGGCCACCGCCGGGTCGGACTCGACGGTGGCCGCCGCACCCTCTCCGACGGCGACCCCGTCGGAGAAGGAGTCCGCATCGTCCTCCGAGACCGAGGAGACCGAGCCGGGGAAGCCGTCGGGCGACAACCGCACCGTCGGGCTGAAGGCCGAGGCGACCTCGGCCCCGGGCGTCACCGCGCGGCTGGCCAGGATCGACTCCGTCCAGGCCACCGCGAGCCTGCCCGGTGAGATCGGTGGTCCGGCGCTCGCGATCACCGTGAAGGTGAAGAACGAGACCGGGAAGAAACTCGACCTTGCGCTCGGTGTGGTCAACGCCTACTACGGCCGCGAGCGCACCCCGGCGGTGAGCGTCGCCTCCGACGGCGAGGTGCCGTTCCCAGCCTCGGTCGCCGACGGTGAGTCGGCCAAGGGCGTCTACGTCTTCCAGATCCCCGAGGAAGCCCGCCCCGTACGCGTCGAGCTCGATCTGGGCAACGGCGCCGACGTGGTGGTCTTCAAGGGCCGACCCCAGCGATAGACCTCCCCCACGATGAGAGATGTGATGAAGCCGATCCTGGCTGTGCTGGTGCTCGTGGCAACGAGCCTGACCCTGGCGACGACCTCCGCCTCCGCGGACACCGCGCCGACCGACACCGACCTGCCGACGACGGTCGCGGCCGACGTACTTCCCACCGTCCAGATCGACGGCGTCGCCTGGAAGCAGGTGATCGTCGGTGACATCGTCTACGTCGGCGGCAGCTTCACCTCCGCCCGGCCGGCGGGTGCTGCGGCCGGCACCAGCGAGACGCCGCGGTCCAACATGCTCGCCTACCGGCTCTCCACCGGGAAGCTGATCACCACCTTCGCGCCGACGTTCAACGGCCAGGTCAAGGACATGGCGCTCTCGCCCGACAAGAAGCTGCTCTACGTCGCCGGCGGCTTCACCCAGGTCGACGGCGTCAACCGCTACCGGGCCGCCGCGATCGACCTCGCGACCGGCAAGGCGACGAGCTTCCGGCCGGTCTTCAACTCGACCACCAACGCGGTCGCGGCCACGTCCAGCGCGGTCTTCTACGGCGGTGTGTTCACCTCGGCCGACAAGACGGCGCGGACGAAGGTGGCCGCGGTCAAGCCCAGCGACACCGGCACCGGCCTGCTGCCGATGAACCCGAAGGTCGCCGGTGGCAACGTCAACGACATCGTGGTCTCCTCCGACGGCACCAAGATCGTGATCGGTGGGGCGTTCACCAGCGTCAACGGCTCCTCCAAGCCGGGCTTCGGCCTGGCTCGGCTCGAGGTCTCCTCGGGCAGCTCGCTGGCGCTGCCGGTCAACGACGAGGTCCGCAACGGCGGCACCGAGTCGGCGATCCTCTCGCTCGAGTCCGACGGCACCAGCTTCTACGGCACCGGCTACAACTACGCGGGCTCCGGCAACCTCGAGGGCTCGTTCAAGGCCGACTGGGCCACCGGCAAGCTGACCTGGCTCGAGGACTGCCACGGCGACACCTACGCCGTCTGGCCGACCGCCAAGACGGTCTACCAGGCCAGCCACAAGCACGGCTGCGACACCTCCGGTGGCTTCCCGGAGACCAAGCCACGGGCTTGGTATCACTCGACCGCCATCACCCAGGACGTACGCGGCACCAACATCGCCGACGACAAGTACGGCTACCCGGACCACCCCGGCACCCCGCGCCCGGAGTTCCTGGAGTGGTACCCCAAGTGGACCAACGGCACCTACACCAGCGCCCAGCAGTCGACCTGGACCGTGACCGCCAACGCGAGCTACGTGCTGTACGGCGGTGAGTTCCTGAAGGTCAACGGCGTCGCCCAGCAGGGCCTGGTGCGGTTCGCCGTCAAGGATGTCGCCCCCAACAAGGTCGGGCCGACGCTGAAGGGGGCGAAGTGGGCGCTGACCGGCTCCTCGCCCTCCGCAGGCAAGGCCACGCTGAAGTGGCCGGGCAACCCGGACAAGGACAACGCGGCGGTGACCTACAAGCTCTACCGTGGCTCGCTCGACTCCACGCCGATCAAGACCGTGAAGGTCTCGGCCCCGTTCTGGAAGCACACCGCGATGACCTTCACCGACACCGGCCGCACCAGCGGCTCGTCGCAGAAGTACAAGATCGAGGCAGTGGACCCGCTCGGCAACATCTCCCGCTCCGACTGGGTCACGGTCACGATCAGATGATCTGGGTCTGCATGCTCACCTATCGGCGCCCCGAGGGGTTGGCCGAGGCGGTCGGCATGCTCCGGACCCAGCTCGATCTGGTCCCTGACGCGCGGCTGCTCGTCATCGACAACGACGAGCAGCCCAGCGCTGCCTCCGCCGTGGCGGAGGCAGCCGCGGGGGACGTACGCGTCGTCTATGTGCACGAGCCGACCCCCGGCATCGCCGCGGCCCGCAACCGGGCGCTGGACGAGGCCGGCCCCGAGGCGGTCGTCGTCTTCATCGACGACGACGAGCAGCCCTCGGAGAAGTGGCTGCCGACCCTGCTCGCGTGCTGGGAGGAGACCGGCGCCGCGGCCGTGGTCGGGCCGGTGGTCTCCCACTTCGACGGGCCGCTGGACCCGTGGATCGAGGCGGGTGGCTTCTTCCGGCGCCTCCGGCACCCGACCGGCACCGTCGTCACCACCGCGGCGACCAACAACCTCCTACTCGACATGACTCAGGTCGGCAGGCTCCGCTTCGACCTCGGCTTCGGGCTCTCCGGTGGCTCCGACACCGTCTTCACCCGCACGCTGTCGGCCGCCGGCGGCCGGATCGTGTGGTGCGACGAGGCCCCGGTGCACGACCTGGTGCCCGCGGACCGGGCGACCCGGGAATGGGTACGCGCCCGCGCCTCCCGCATCGGCAACTCCGACTCCCGGGTGCAGGTCCACCTCGCTCCGTCGGGTCGCCGCCCGCTCGCCCGGCTGCGAGCCACCGCTCGCGGCCTCGTCCGCGTCCTCGGCGGCTCCGCCCGCCTCCTCCTGGGCCGCCTGACCGGCTCGCAGCCCCACCACGCCCGCGGCACCCGCACCCTCCTCCGCGGCCTCGGAATGCTCCGCGGTGCCTGGGGCTCCCACGTGTCCGAGTACGCCCGCTAGCGCTCGCCGCCTCGACCGGCGGGGGCTGGTGGCATCGCCAGATCGCGCTTGGCCGTCCAGCGTGGGATCGGGAAGTCGAAGATGCCCCGGACGCGGCCGGTGATCAGCCGGTCGAGAGCCAGCGCGAGCACGATCGCGACCAGGGTCAGCAGGGGCACGGCCACCAGTCCGGCCCCCGGCGGCCAGTCGACGTCGCGGCCGGTGAGCAGGGCCGCGGCGGCGGTGATCGGGAAGGCGTGGACGACGTAGATCGGCAGCGTGCGGGTGCCGAGGTGGCGTACGAAGCCGAGAGCCGGGATCCGGGCGATCATCACCCCGAGCCCGCAGCCGGCGGCCACCGCGAGCAGGCCCAGCATCGGCCGCACGAAGATGATCCGGTCGTCGGCGACGTAGAGGAAGAACCCCAGCACCACCACGTACGCCACCCCCAGCCCGACCACGTGGACCGGCCGCGTCCGCGGGACGACCGAGCGCACCCCGGGTGCGGCGCGGGAGGCCAGCACGAAGAAGAACCAGTAGCGGAACGTCTTGTCCCACGGGACGTCGCCGGTGGAGACCAGCCCGGCGGCGAAGACCGCCGAGACGATCAGCGCGGCGCCGACGACGAGCCACGCGGGAAGCCGGCGGGTCAGCCATCCCACGAGCGTGAACAGGCACAGCGAGTAGAGGAACCAGAGGTAGACGTTTGGCTCGACCAGCACCCGGGCGACGGCGGCGACCCCACCTGGTGGTGAGTGTGGCAGGAGCGCGCGGAAGGCGCCGAGCAGGAGGCACCACAGCAGGTAGAGGTAGATCAGGTTCAGGCAGCGGGTGCGCAGCACCTCCCGCAGCGGGCGGGCGAGCAGCGCGGGAGCGAGGAGGCCGGAGAGGAAGAAGAACAGCGGCATCCGGAAGGTGTCGAGGGTGTAGGCCAGCCGTGACCACGGCCCGGCGAGGCCGACCAGGTCGAGGTTGATCACGGCATGGAAGAGCACCACCAGGACGATCGCCAGGCCGCGCGCGGAGTCGATCCAGGTCTCACGCACGTTGCGGACCTCCGGAGAGATAGCGACGGCGGGCGCGCTGGCCGTGACCGCCCTGGCGCCGGGGCAGCTGCGGCCGCGGCGGCATCGGCGGGGCCTGATCGGCTTCCTTGCGCTGCAGCAGGAACACCCCGAGCGCGAGCGCGAGCGGCGGCAGCGAGCTGATGATCGGGCCGAAGAAG
The DNA here is from genome assembly GCF_015752315.1 of Nocardioides luteus. Classification (NCBI taxonomy): domain Bacteria; kingdom Bacillati; phylum Actinomycetota; class Actinomycetes; order Propionibacteriales; family Nocardioidaceae; genus Nocardioides; species Nocardioides luteus. The sequence continues at coordinate 4,321,956 of NZ_JADOVJ010000001.1, read as the reverse complement.
AGGTTCCAGCCGAGCTGGAGGGCGAGGAAGAGGCCCAGCGCGGTGCCCGTGCGGTGGGCCATGCTGCGGCCCAGATAGATGGTGGCGAGCCACAGCAGCCACCCTGACAGCACCAGCCCGGCGAGCCCGAACCAGACCCAGAGGTCGCCGATCAGCGAGTGCACCTCGATCCGGGTGCCGAACATGTAGTGCTCGACGTAGCCGTTGTCGGGGTCGTAGCCCAGCCGGGACATGCCCTGCTTCGCGGCCTGCATGTCGGTCGGCGTGGCCATGGTGCCGGCGCCGTAGCCGAGTGGTTCGTGCAGCATCAGCGCGACCGTGGCGCCGATCTCGGGCCGGCCACCGAGGATGAGGGATCCGGCGGCCTGGGTCTGCTCCTGGGTGCGTTCCTGCGCCGACTGGCCGAGGTAGCCGTCCAGCGCCGCACCCTCGAGCGCCCGGTAGAGCCCGAAGCCCAGCGCGCCCACCAGCACCAGCGAGAGCAGCGCGGAGGTGGTGCGCTTCGCGGTCCTGGGCCGGTGCTGCCACAGCAGCAGCACGGCGGTCATGATCAGGAACGCGCTCATCGACCGGGCCCCGGACAGCGCCGTGACCGCGGTGAGCGCCCCGAGGGCGGTGATGTCGGCGAGGAGCCGCTTGCGGGGACGCCGCCGGATGAGCAGGCAGGCCCCCAGGAGCAACATCGTCGACGGCATCGCGAACCCGAACCGCCACGGCTCCTCGGCGAACCTGGACCCCAGCGGCGCGGTCATGAACGAGCCGAGCGCGTAGAGGCACACCACGATCCCCGGTGAGAGCACGCGCTGACCCCACAGCAGCGCCCCGACGCACATCACGGCCGAGACGACCGGGAACAGCTCGAACAGCACACCCGCCTCGGTCGGCGGATGCGTCGCCGAGCGCCAGGTGGTGAGCGCCAGCGCGGAGACGAAGCAGGCAAGCAGCAGTACGCCGCCCAGCGCCGCCCCGCGATAGCGGCCCGCCTCCCGGATCCAGACCGGCGCCAGGGCCGCGCCCATCAGTCCGCCCACGGTGAGGCCACGGACGAGGTCGAAGTCGGTGCCGGCCAGGAACGCCGCGGCCCCGGCCAGGAGAGCGGTCAGCACCTCCCAGCCGGTGCGCTCGGCGACCTGGGTGCGCCCGGTGCGCCCGCTGCGCCCGGTGCGGACCCGGACCGCCGTCGCGACGGCCATGCTCAGCTCCCGGCGGCGGGGTAGCCCTGCTGGCGCGGTTCCCGGGGACGTACGAAACCGGAGAGGAGGCGGGCGAGCCAGCCCTGCTCGGGCTGTCCGTAGTAGGTGTGCGCCGCGGTGTCGCGAACCTGGTTGGCGACGATGCCGAGGCAGCGGGCGTCGACGTTCTCGAGGCTGTCGATGGCCTCCAGGACCTGGGGACGGTGGATGGTGCGGCAGTTGGCGACGACCAGGGCACCGTCGGTCAGGCGGGACAGGATCGCGCCGTCGGCGACCGGGAGCAGCGGCGGGGAGTCGAGGATGACCACGTCGTAGCTCGCGCGCGCCTCCTCCAGCAGGTCGGCCATCCGCGGCGAGCCGATGAGCTGCGCGGGGTTGGGCGGGATCTCGCCCATGGTGAGCACGTGCAGGTTGGCGTCGCCCCAGACCTGGACGACCTCGTCGAGCTCGGCCTTGCCGATCAGCACCGTGGTCAGCCCGGCCGCACCCTCCAGACCGCAGTAGTCGGCGACCGCCGGGCGGCGCATGTCGGCATCGACGAGCAGCACACGCTGGCCCTGCTCCGCGATCGCCAGCGCCAGGTTGATCGACGTCGTCGACTTGCCCTCACCGCCGATCGAGGAGGTCACGACGATCGATCGGACCGGCGAGGAGGCGTCGAGGTACTGCAGGTTGGTCTGCAGCCGCCGGTAGGCCTCGGCGGCGACGTTGTGCGGGTCGATGGCGGTCACCGCGCCGCGCGAGCGCCGCTGGCCCCGGCGCCGGGGGATCGCCCCGAGAAGCCCGACGTCGGTGAGCTGCTCGATCTCGGCCGCGGTCCGGACCCGGGTGTCGAGGAGCGCGCGGACCACGGCGATCGCGACGCCGAGCCCGAAGCCGGCCGTGAACCCGACCAGGGCGGCCAGCCGCGTACGCGGCGCGAACGCCTCCTCCGGCGGGTCGGCGCGGGCGACCACAGTCACCTCGACCGCGGCCTTCTTGTTGGAGCTGGGGGAGAGGTTGGTGATCGTGGTGGTGAGCTCGTCGGCGACCGAGTTGGCGAGGTCGGAGGCACCGGTGCTGGTGGTCGCCACCGCGTCGATCTCGATGATCACGGTGTCGAGCGGGTTCTCCGCGGTGATCTGCTCGGCCAGCGCCTTGGGCGTGGTGTCGAGGTCGAGGTCGTAGATGACCTGGTCGAGCACCACCGGCATCGTGGCCAGCTTGGCGTAGGACTGGACGATGTCCTGGGTGAAGGTCGAGCCCTGGACCAGCTCCTGGGTGGTCGCGCCGCGGGCGATCGAGACGAAGACGGTGCTCTGCGCCCGGTACTGCGGCGGGCTCGCGTGCGCCTGGGCGAACGCCACGCCGGCACCGATGATCGCGAGCACAGCGACGATGTACCAGCGCTTGCGCAGGGCAGCGACATAGTCGCGCAGGTCCAACAGGTCACTCCGTCCGATGTCTTTGCCAGGCTGCTCGTCCGCGGCTCATCCGCCGAAGCGGAGCCCGAGGCAATGGGTGGCGCCGTCAGGGCAGGTCCGCGGGGCCATCGCACATCCTCACCCGATTCTGGGGATGACAGGGCCGAGTGTCCGGCCCGTTCCCCCAAATGGGGGATTGATCCCCCGTCGGTTTCGGGGGCCGTACGCCGACTGCGTAATGTCTGTTCGTCACGTTCGGGGGATGGCCGCGTGGACGTGCGGTTCCACGCTCCAGAATCGTCAGACGACTCGAAGGTAGGCAGGCATGGACACCCCGACGATCCTGGTCGTCTGCACCGGGAACGTGCGACGATCGCCGGCGATCGAGGCGATGCTCCGCGAGGGTGTCGGCCAGATCGGCGGGCTCGCGCGCCACGGCATCAACGTGATCTCGGCGGGCAGCGAGGCGCTCGAGGGCTACGAGATGGACCCGATGATCGCCTCCGAGGTGGCTCTCGCCGGCACCCGGCTGAGCCGGCACCAGGCCTACCCGCTCGACGTCGACGACATCGAGAGCGCCGACCTGATCATCACCGCCGAGCGCTCCCACCGCAGCGAGGTCGCCCGACTCGTGCCGTCGGCGGTCAAGCGCACCTTCACGCTCGTCGAGATCGCCGCGCTCGGCGACCTGCTGGGCCGCACCGCCCTGGGCGGGCCCGCCGGTTCGGACGCGGACGCGGCCACCCGGCTGCGTACGCTGGTACAGCTCGCGCCGCTGCAGAGGGCCCGTCGGCGGGTCCGCCGTCCGGCCGACGACGACCTCGTCGACCTGCGGAAGCGGTCGCCGCGGGAGGCCCGGCGGCTGGTGACCGAGGCGCGCGGCCACGTCGAGACGCTGTTGCGGGTGCTCGAGCCGAGCCTCTCGCTGGTCAGCAAGCCCCAGCGCCCCGCCCCGGTCATCCCGGCGCCCGCCGAGCCGGTCGAGACCACCCAGCCCCGGCCGATCCAGCCGACGCACTCCACGCAGTCCAACCGGTCGGTGGGCTGACCGCGGCTGGTTCACCGTGGCTGATTGGATAGCAAGTTAGGGTTGCCTACATGAACCGTCCCGCGAAGCCCGAGACCGTCCTCGTCGTCACCGCCACCGAGCGGCTGAGTCCGACGATGATCCGGGTGAGCTTCCGTTCCGAGGACCTCGGTGCCTTCTCGTCGAGCGTGTTCACCGACCGCTACGTGAAGCTGGTCTTCCCGCAGGCGGACGGCCCGGTGCTGCGCACCTACACCGCGCTCAACCCCTCGGTCGAGGACGGCACCCTCGACATCGACTTCGTCGTCCACGGCACCGAGGGCTACGCCGGTCCCTGGGCCGCCGCGGCCCAGCCCGGCGACACCCTCACGGCTCTCGGCCCAGGTGGCGCCTACGCGCCCGCCCCGGAGGCCGACTGGCACCTGCTCGCCGGTGACGAGACCGCCCTGCCCGCCATCCGTGCGGCCCTGGCCGCGCTGCCGGCCGACGCCCGCGGCTACGCGGTCATCGACGTCCCCGCCACCGGCCACGAGCAGCCCCTCGACCACCCCGACGGCGTCGAGGTGACCTGGCTGGTCACCGGCGGCCACGCCCACCACGCCGCCGAGGACGCCGAGGGCCACGAGCAGCCCCTTGTCACCGCGATCCGCGAGCTGCCCTGGCTCGAGGGCCGGGTCCACGCCTTCGTCCACGGCGAGGCCGCGGTCACCATGCACGGCATCCGCCCCTACCTCCTCAAGGAGCGCGGCGTCCCGAAGGCCGACCTCTCCATCTCCGGCTACTGGCGCCGCGGCCGCACCGAGGAGACCTTCCGCGAGTGGAAGCGTGAGCTCGCCGCGGCCGAGTCCGTCTGACCGCCGACTCGGCGCATCTGCCCCGCCGAAAGCGGTCGACCCGGCGCGTCTGTCCCGTCATAGAGGGTCGAGTCGGCGCGTCTGTCCCACCGGCCGCTGGGACAGTTGCGCCGACTCGGCGTTGAATTGCGGGGCAGACGTGCCGGGTCGGCCGTTGATGTTGGGACAGTTGCGCCGAGTCGGCGGGGTCTCAGGTGCCGTTCTCGGAGAAGTGCTGGTAGTCCTTCAGCGAGTTCCAGTCGCCGCCCCACTCCCAGCCGATGTCGGCGAACGCCCTGACGACCACGTCGTCGGCGTGGATCATCCCGGGCGCCTTCCGGGACCGGTTCAGGTACCAGCGGGCGAGCTCGGGGATGACGCGGTCGCCCTTGACGTACGGGTTCTGGAAGGTGTTGATGTCGATCGCCAGGCCGTAGGCGTGCTGGGAGAACGAGGTCTGGCCCACCGACGGGCGGCAGACGAAGCCGCCGGTGCCGTTGCCGTCGCCGGTCGGTGGCGCGTCCAGGGCGGCCTTCGTGGCGATGTCCATCTGCTCGATCGGGAAGCGCGCCTCGTACAGACGCCGGAAGACCCCGACGACGTCCTCGGCGACCCGGGCGTTGATCAGCATCTCCCCGGTGTGGCGGGCCCCGTCGAAGCCCCAGAACGTCATCCGCACCCACGCCAGCTGCTGGCGTGAGACCGGGCATCCCGGCACCCAGGTCGAGCGCTCGATCACGTCGTCGGGGGCGACGTCGACCTCGGCGGCGAACCCGTCGCCGGGCAGCATCGGCACGACGTCCGGCAGCGTCCACGCCCGGTGACGCAGCTCCGGCGGCGTCGGCCGGGCGATCCCATAGCCCTGCGCGTCCTCCTTCAGCACCCGCGTGCCGAGCCACGGCGGCGGCACCGACCCCGGCTTCGGGACAACCGGAGAAGACGACGGTACGTCGCTGGGCGACGGCTCCGCCGACACCGATCTCGATGCGTCCACCGTCGGGCTCGGCGCGGGCCCGGCCTCGGAAGCCACGCCACAGGCGGCGAGCACGAGCGCGAGGGCCGCCAGCGCGGCGGGGTACGTGCGGGTTCTCACCGCTCCATTCAACCCGCTGTGGGCCAGACGTTCATCGCGACCGTGGCGAGGGCACGCAGATCGGCGCGGGACGCGCCGTCGATCGCCTGCACCGACATGCCCTGGATCACGGCGCCGACCAGGCGGGCGAGAGCGCCGGCGTCGGTCTCCGTGGGCAGCTCACCCTCGTCGACCGCGCGCCGCAGCCGCTGCTCGATCCCGGCGAGCGTCTGCGCCCGCATCCTGGCCGGGCGGGTGGCGACCCCGCGCTGAGCGGCGCCGACCCCGAGCGCGGCCGTGGAGATCATGCAGCCCGCCGGCAGCCCGCCCTCGCTGAACCGGTCGGCCGCGTCGAGCAGGAACTCCGCGACCGCTTCGCGGACGGGTCCGTCGGGCCGCAGCACCGCGCCGTGCTCGCGCGCGTAGCGCTCGAGTGCCGACTGGTAGAGCGCCTCCTTGGAGCCGAACGCCCCGTAGAGGCTCGGCGCCTTCAAGCCGGTCGCGGCCTCGAGCGTCGCGACGCTCGTGCCTTCGTAGCCGTGCTCCCAGAACGCCCGCATCGCGGCATCGAGCACCGCGTCCTCGTCGAAGGAGCGCGGTCGTCCGCGGGAGGCCTTGCGCATTTCCATAGTGATCCCTACATTATCCCGTACCGAGTTATTTAGCGACTACTACAGAAATGAGCACGAGATGACCCGCAACGCTCTCGTCACCGGAGCCTCACGCGGCATCGGCCGCGCCATCGCCGTACGTCTCGCCGCCGACGGCGTCGGCCTGCTGGGCATCCACTACGGCTCGAACCGGGCGGCCGCCGAGGAGACCGCGAGGCTGGTCGAGTCCGCCGGGGCGCGGGCGGTCCTGATCGAGGCAGACCTCGGGAAGGACGGCGCGCAGGCGGCCGCGGACGTCGCGGCGGCCTGGGCCGAGGCGGCGCTCGCCGAGGAGGACGGCTTCGACATCCTGGTCAACAACGCCGGCATCAACGGCAACCAGGAGCTCCACGAGCTCGACCCGGACACCGCTCGCCGTGTGCTCGAGGTCAACCTGATGGCACCGATGTTCCTCACCCAGGCGCTCGCGCCGCGGCTGCGCGACGGAGGCCGGGTCATCAACGTGTCGACGGGATACACCCGGGTGGCGGCGCCGACCCACCTGACGTACGCCGCCTCCAAGGCGGGCATCAACAACCTCACCCGCTCCCTGGCTGCGCCGCTCGCCGCACGCGGCGTGACCGTCAACGCGGTGCTTCCCGGTGTGATCGAGACCGACATCAACGCCGACTGGATCAACCTGCCCGGGCCGCGGGCGCAGGCCGAGGCGCTGTCGGTGTTCGGCCGGATCGGCACGGCGGAGGACGTCGCCGACGCCGTCGGGTTCCTGGCCTCGCCCCGGGCGCGCTGGGTCACCGGGGAGACGCTCGACGTGACCGGCGGCTCGGCCCTCTGAATCTTCTTGACTTCGAGTGCACTCCAACCAGGACACTGGAGTCATGACGTCGCAGGTGCACAGCAACGGACTCAGCATCGCCGAGGTGGCCGAGCGGACCGGCCTGACCGCCCACACCCTGCGCTACTACGAGCGCGACGGGCTGATGCTCGGCGTCGGCCGCAACGGCTCGGGCCACCGCGCCTACACCGAGGACGATCTCGGCTGGATCACGCTGATCACCCGGCTGCGCTCGACCGGGATGCCGATCCGGGAGATCCGTCGCTATGCCGAGATGGTCCGCGACGGTGGCGGCAACGAGGAGGCGCGCCTTGCCCTGCTGCGCGCACACCGCGACCGGGTGCGCGCGCAGCTGGAGGAGACGGCCGCCCATCTGGACGCGATCGAGTTCAAGGTCGCCTACTACGCGGCGGCCGTGGGCGAGACGGACCCCGACGCCGAGCTCATCGCCCAGCAGCGTCGAGGCGAGCCCGCTGCTCCTCGCTGAGCTCCAGATCCATCGCCGCCAGGCTCTCGTCGAGCTGGGCCACCGACGACGCCCCGACCAGCGGGATGACCGGGAGCGCGTCGCCGAGCATCCAGGCCAGCACGACCTGGTTGCGGGTCGCGCCGGTCTCGGCGGCGACCTCGTCGAGCACCGCCAGCCGGGCGGTCGTGCCCGGGTGGTCGTAGGCGGGGTCGAGCGGCTTCGACGGGTTCGTGTAGGCGCCGCTGAGCAGCGGTGTGTAGGCCACCAGCGTGAGTCCAGGTGTCGCCCGCAGGTAGGCCAGCAGCGAGGCGTCGGCCACGCCGATCTCGCCGTCGACCGAGAGCCGCCGGTCGGGGATGTCGGTGCGCATCCGCAGGTAGGTGTGGTGATACTGCAGCACGCTCGGCCGCGCGGCCTCCGGGTTCACGGCCCGCGCCCGCTCGACCTGCCAGGACCAGTGGTTGCTCAGCCCGAACTGGCCGATCACACCGTCCTTCACCAGGGCCGCGAAGCCGGCGGCGTACTCCTCCAGCGGCACGCCGTTCATGTCCGGCACGTGCGCGTAGTAGAGGTCGAGCCGCTCGACACCGAGACGCTCGCGGGAGCGGTCGGCCTGCTCACGTACGTTCTCCGGGGCCAAGCCCTCCCAGCGGCGGTCGCGCTGGTTCTCCCAGCCGTTCTCGACCCGCTCGACGACGTCCGTCGGGCGCGCGCCGACCTTGGTGCCGATGACGAGCGCGTCGCCGACGCCGCGGTCGCGGCGCCACTGCCCGAGCACGGTCTCGCTCTCGCCTCCCTGGGTGCCGTTGGCCCAGTAGGCGTAGTTGTTCGAGGTGTCGACGAAGGTGCCGCCGGCCTCGACGAAGCGGTCCAGGATCGCGTACGAGGTTTCGATGTCCGTGTCGGTGCCGAACCGCATCACACCGAGCGCGAGCTTGCTGACGCGCCGGGATCCGGCGCCTGATCCGATGGTCGTGTATCGCATGTCTTCCACGCTCCGGCTTCGCGCGCGCTCGAAGTCAAACGTCTTTACGGTCGTCTCCTAGACTGGTGCCGCACCCCCTGTTCTCTCCGGCCGGGGGCTCTCGTGCATGCCCATCACTTTGGAGTCACCCGTGATCCTCGCCCCGCTCGCCGATCTCGTCCTGCGCGATGCCGCCCTGAGCGAGGTGATGGCGGAGGCCAAGGGCGGCCGGATGCTGGCGCTCGACGTCACCGGCCCGGAGGCGCTGCGCCCCTTCGTGGTCACCGGTCTCGTACGCCAGGAGCGCACCGTCCTCGCCGTCACCGCGACCTCGCGTGAGGCCGAGGATCTGGTCAGCGACCTCACCGACCTGCTCCCGCCCGACTCGGTCGCCTACTACCCGAGCTGGGAGACGCTGCCCCACGAGCGGCTCTCCCCGCGCAGCGACACGGTCGGGCGCCGGCTCGCCGTGCTCCGTCGCCTCCGCCACCCTGATGCCGACGGCGCCCACGGGCCGCTGAAGGTCGTCGTAGCACCGGTCCGCAGCGTGCTCCAGCCGCAGGTCAAGGGCCTCGGCGACCTCGAGCCGGTGGAGTTGATCAAGGGCCAGGAGGTGAGCCTGGACGACGTCGTCGTGAAGCTCGCCGACGCCGCCTACTCCCGCGTCGACCTGGTCGAGAAGCGTGGCGAGTTCGCCGTCCGAGGCGGCATCGTGGACGTCTTCCCACCGACCGAGGAGCACCCGGTCCGCGTCGAGTTCTGGGGCGACGAGGTCGACTCGATCCGCCACTTCGCGGTCGCCGACCAGCGTGCCATCCCCGAGGAGCACGGTGGGGCCACCGAGCGCCTGTGGGCGCCGCCGTGCCGTGAGCTCCTGCTGACCCCGGAGGTCCGCGACCGGGCGCGAAAGCTCGGCGAGGACCACCCCACGCTGATCGAGCTCACCGACAAGATCGCTGCCGGGATCGCGGTCGAGGGCATGGAGTCGCTCGCACCCGCCCTCGTCGACGACATGGAGCTGCTGATCGACCTGATCCCCGAGGACAGCCACGTGCTGCTCCTCGACCCCGAGCGGATCCGCAGCCGGGCCCACGACCTGGTCGCCACCGCCGAGGAGTTCCTCGGTGCCTCCTGGGCCGCCGCGGCCAGCGGCGGAGTCGCCCCGATCGACCTCTCCGCCGCCTCCTACCGCGACCTCGCCGACGTACGTGCCCACGCCATCGCGCAGGGCAAGCCGTGGTGGTCGGTCAGCCCGTTCGGTCTCGACGACGGTGAGTCCGATCTCGCCGATCCCGATGTCGTCGGCGTACCGGTCCGCAAGATCGACTGGCAGCCCGCGAAGGCCTACCGGGGCGACACCGCCGCGGCGATGGCGGACATCGAGCGGTGGCGCGACGACGGCTGCCGCGTGGTCGTCGTCCAGCCCGCCCACGGCACGGCGCAGCGTACGGTCGAGGCGCTGGGGGAGCGTGACGTCCCGGCTCGCCTGGCAGAAGGTGATGAGGAGACCGCCAAGCCGGTCCACAAGACCGTCACCGTGATCCACGCCCGCCTCACCCACGGCTTCTTCGACGAGGCCAACCAGCTGGTGGTGCTCACCGGGGAGGACATCTCCGGGCAGAAGTCGTCGACGCGCGACATGGTGAAGATGCCCGCGCGGCGCAAGAAGCAGATCGACCCGCTCGAGCTCAAGCCCGGCGACTACGTCGTCCATGAGCAGCACGGCGTCGGCCAGTTCATCGAGATGAAGCAGCGCGAGGTGCAGGGCGCGACCCGCGAATACCTCGTCCTGGAGTACGGGGCCTCCAAGCGCGGTGCGCCGCCCGACCGCCTCTACGTCCCGGCCGACGCCCTCGACCAGGTGACTCGCTACGTCGGTGGTGAGCAGCCCAGCCTCGACCGGCTCGGCGGCGCCGACTGGCAGAAGCGGAAGGCCCGCGCGCGCAAGGCGGTCCGCGAGATCGCCGCCGAGCTGATCAAGCTCTACGCCGCCCGGCAGGCCACCAAGGGCTTCCAGTACGGTCCCGACAACCCCTGGCAGCGCGAGCTCGAGGACGCCTTCCCCTTCCAGGAGACCGCCGACCAGCTCGCCGTGATCGACGAGGTCAAGCAGGACATGATGCGGCCGGTGCCGATGGACCGGCTGGTCTGCGGTGACGTCGGCTACGGCAAGACCGAGATCGCGGTGCGGGCCGCGTTCAAGGCGGTCCAGGACGGCAAGCAGGTCGCCGTGCTGGTGCCGACGACGCTGCTGGTCTCCCAGCACCTGTCGACCTTCATGGAGCGGATGTCGGGCTTCCCGGTCAACGTGCGCGGGCTGTCCCGCTTCCAGACCGACAAGGAGGCGGCCGAGGTCATGGCCGGCCTCACCGACGGCACCATCGACATCGTCGTCGGCACCCACCGGCTGCTCAACAAGGACGTACGTTTCAAGGATCTCGGCCTCATCATCATCGACGAGGAGCAGCGCTTCGGCGTCGAGCACAAGGAGGCCATGAAGCGCCTCCGCACGAGCGTCGACTTCCTGTCGATGTCCGCGACCCCGATCCCGCGCACCCTGGAGATGTCGATCACCGGCATCCGGGAGATGTCCACGATCACCACGCCGCCCGAGGAGCGACACCCGGTCCTGACGTACGTCGGTGCCTACGAGGACCGTCAGATCGTCGCCGCGGTGCGTCGTGAGCTGCTCCGCGAGGGTCAGGTCTTCTACATCCACAACCGGGTCAACTCGATCGAGAAGGCCGCCGCCCGGATCCGCGAGCTGGTGCCCGAGGCGCGGGTCGCGGTCGCCCACGGCCAGATGAACGAGAAGCAGCTCGAGCAGGTGATGGTCGACTTCTGGGAGAAGGAGTTCGACGTACTCGTGTGCACCACGCTGGTCGAGTCCGGCCTGGACGTCTCCAACGCCAACACGATGATCATCGAGCGCGCCGACACCCTCGGTCTGAGCCAGCTCCACCAGCTGCGTGGCCGCGTCGGACGTTCCCGCGAGCGTGCCTACGCCTACTTCCTCTACCCCGGCGAGAAGCCGCTCACCGAGACCGCCCACGAGCGCCTCGCCACCCTGGCGCAGCACTCCGACCTCGGTGGCGGCATGGCGATCGCGATGAAGGACCTCGAGATCCGTGGTGCCGGCAACCTGCTCGGCGGCGAGCAGTCCGGCCACATCGCCGACGTCGGCTTCGACCTCTACGTACGCCTGGTCGGCGAGGCCGTCGCCGAGTTCAAGGCCGGCCCCGACGGTGCCGCCGAGGAGCTCAACGAGGTGAGGATCGAGCTCCCGGTCGATGCGCATCTCCCGCACGACTACATCCCCTCCGAGCGGCTCCGGCTGGAGATCTACAAGCGCCTCGCCGAGGTGCGCTCCGACGAGGACGTCGAGTCGGTCGCCGCCGAGCTCCTCGACCGTTACGGCAAGCCGCCCACGGAGGTCTCCTCGCTCCTCCAGGTCGCCCGCTTCCGCGCCCGCGCCCGCCAGGCCGGCGTCTCCGAGGTCACCCTGGCCGGCAAGAACGTACGCTTCCACCCGGTCACGCTGCCCGACTCCCGGGTCGTCCGGCTCAACCGGATGTACCCGAAGTCGCTGGTCAAGCCGCAGCTGGAGACGATCATGGTGCCGCGCCCGGTCTCCTCCGGCTTCCCGGCCAAGCCCCTCGACGGTCCCGACCTCCTCGACTGGGCCCGGGTCGTCATCGACGCGATCATCGACCCGCTCACGTAGGGGGTTACATATCCACAAAATGGAGGTTATTATCCATTTTGTGAGAAGTCAGGCTCCGGTGCTCGCGCCTCTGTTCCGGTCGGAGGCGCAGGCGCTGCTGCTCTCGGAGCTGTTGCTCCCGGGGGAGGAGCTGAGCATGACCGACCTCGCCGAGCGCGTCGGCCTGCCCTATCCGACGGTGCACCGCGAGGTCGCCCGGCTGCTCGACGCCGGCCTCCTCGCCGACCGCCGGGTGGGGCGGACGCGGCTGGTGAAGGGCAACGAGCAGAGCCCGCTGCTCGCGCCGACGCGGGAGATCCTGCTGACCGTGACCGGCCCGGCCGTGCTGCTCCGGGAGGCCCTCGAGGGTCTCGACGGGATCGAGCGCGCCTTCATCTTCGGGTCGTTCGCGGCCCGGGCGAAGGGGGAGCCGGGCCCGCCGCCCAACGACATCGACCTGATGGTGATCGGCACGCCCGACGTACGAGCGGTCTACGAGGTCTGCCGGGAGGTCTCCGACAGCGTCGGGCGGATCGTCAACCCGACGATCATGAGTCCCGAGGAGGCCGAGGAGCAGACCGGGTTCCTCGAGGAGGTCCGGGCCAGCCCGGTGATCGAGATCTACGGAGGAGGACCGGATGGCCCTGCCGCTGACGCCGGCGCAGCAGAAGACGGTTGACGCACTCGTACGCTCCGGCGCCCTGCGCGCGGTGCGACCCGACGAGAAGAAGGCCCGCGCCTTCCTCGGCGGCGCGGAGTCGGCCCTTGCCGACGTACCCAACGTCACCCGGACCGAGAACCGCTACAACCTCGCCTACAAGGCGGCCCACGACGTCGGCGAGGCCATGCTCGCTGCCTACGGCTACAAGACGACGTACGGTGCCGGTGGCCACGTCAAGGTCGGCCGGTTCCTCGCCGCCGTCTTCGACACCCCGCCCCCGCGGGACGCAGCCATCCACTACGACGTGATGCGCCTGGACCGCAACGCCAACAACTACCTCGGCAAGCCGGTCACCGTCGCCGCCGCCGACGCGGCCGCCGAGGCCGCACAGACGCTCTACGACGCCGCCGTGGAACGGCTCGCGGTCTGAGCCGTCAGCCCCTGCCGTCTGCGACCCGGCGCAGCGCCTCGAGGGTGGTGTCGGGGCCGGCGTTGAAGGCGAAGCGGGCCTCGGGCGCGAGCTCGTGAACCAGGTTGACGATCGCCTCGAAGAGCTCGGTGTGGGCCGGGATCGCCCGGATCCCGCCGCCGATCATGACGATGTCCCAGGCATGCTGCTCGAGCGCCGCGCGCACCTGCGCGGACGCGGTGGAGACATCGGTGCCGATCTCGCAGGGGAGCGCGTCGTAGCCGGCGTCGGCGACCTGCGCGTTGCCGACGGCGATCCGCTCCTTCAACGTGGCCAGGTCGATCGGTGCGTCGGAGAGGTCGACTGCCTCGGGCGCCAGCCCGATCAGGAGCACTCGGTTCATGGCACCGACGCTACTCATGCGTCCCAGGCGCAAGAATGGGCGGCGTGACCGGCGAGCCAGAGGTGCGCTACGCGCAGACCAGCGACGACATCGCGATCGCCTATCAGACAGTGGGCAGCGGGCCGGTGACGATCTGGATGCCCTCGCTCAGCAACATCAGGGCGCAGTGGCGGGTGCCGGCGCTGCGGATGGCCTACGAGCGGCTGAGCCAGGACCTGACCCTCGTGCTCTACGACGGCCGCGGCACCGGCTCCTCCGACCGCCGGGCCGGCGACCTCGGGCTCGAGGCACACATCCGTGACCTGGAGGCGGTCATCGAGGCGGTCGGCGCCGACCGGGTCAACCTGCTCGGCTACTACCACGCGGTCGCGACCGCGGTGGCGTACGCCGCCACCAACCCGCAGCGAGTCGACCGGATGCTCCTCTTCGGCGGGGCGGCACGGATGCGCGACGCGATGAGCCCGGCGCAGACGCAGGCGCTGCTGTCGCTGGTCGAGCAGGACTGGGACCTCTTCGCCGATGCCGCCGCGACCGCCTGGCTCGGCTGGGGCTCGGGCGAGAACGCCGGCCGGGTGGCCGAGGCGTTCCGCACCGCCACGACCCCGGCGGTCGCCCGCGACTGGTTCGCGGAGGCGGCCCGCCTCGACGTCAGCGACCTGCTCGACCGGGTCGTGGCGCCCACGCTGGTGCTGCACCGCCAGGCCGCGAGCCAGATCCCGGTCGAGGTGTCCCGGAGCCTGGCCGACGGCGTCCGCGACGGACGGCTGGTCGAGCTCGAGGGCAGCACCCCCACGCTCTTCGTCGAGGGCGGAGCCCGCGACCTCGCGATGGTGAGCCGCTGGTTCCTGGCCGGCGAGGTGCACCGCGGGGCGC